>CAZQOA010000031.1:45859-47133 GCA_964594715.1 uncultured Rhizobiaceae bacterium
CACCGGGACCACCAGATGCCGCGTCTCGTCGCGGATCCTGGCCGCCGCATCGTCATAGAGGAACGGCAGCGTGGCGTAGCGCACGCCCGAGGTCACCGGCAGCGCCTCGTGGACCAGCGAGCAGGAGAAAACCACCGCCCCGCCGGTGGGTGCCCGGTAGGTGCGGCGCCCGAATTCGGGAAAGCGCAGGTCGCCGCCCTCGTACTCCTCGGCATTGAGGTTGATGGTGACCGCGAAGCGGCGATGCTTGGTCGCGGGCGAGGTGTTGTCGCGGTGCGGGAAGAAGAAGCCGCGGTCGGCACCGTCATAGCGGGCGACGATGTAGCGCTCGATCCGCGTCGCGTGGAACTGGAAGGCGCGGTGGATCATCGGGACGAGGCGCCGGTGCAGGCGGCGCTGGATGCCCTTGCGGATATCCTCGTCCTCGATCAGGCAGTCGCTGCGGCGCTTGCGCGAACGGTCCAGCACGCCGACGGAGCGGTTGCCGTCGGAGGTCATGTGCCCCGACGCGGAGCCGCCCTTGGCGTCATAGTGGTCGATCAGCGCCCGGCAGAAGCTGCGCTCGAATACCCGCGGCACGACCAGGACCGGGGCCCCGGCCGCGGACCAGCGATCATCCTCGACCGGCGGCAGCCGATCCACCACCTGGCCCAGCGACGCGGCATGCGCAGCACCATCGGCCAGCGAAATCCACATCAGGACGCGGAGTGCGGGGTCGAGGATGATGGTCTGCGGCACCACCCGGGTCGGGTCGCCGCCGCGGTCAGCCTGGAAGGCGCGGGATATGCTGCCGTCGAAATCCTGGAACCAGCGTATCCCCGGCACCCGCTCCACCAGCCGGCCCTGCGCCAGGTCGAGGGGGTCGCCCGTCACCCCGAAGAAGGCGACGTTGAGATCGTCGAAACGCCCGCCATGCGCGCGCAAAAACGCCAGCACCGCCTCGCCCGCCGGCGACGATGCACTGCCGAAGAAGCTGACGATGACGAATCGGCCGGCGACGGTATCGAAATTGAAGCGCGGATTGCTGTGCGTCGGCGCCGCGAACCAGGGCGCCGGATCACCCGGCCGCAGCCGGCGATCCGGCACGGAGAACCCAACCATGGCGTCGTCCCCTAAGACGGTAGACGCCCCCCGCTGCCACACCACCCCACGGGCCGCCCGCCCGTGGATCGAGCGGATTCCATAATGATTCGCAGGCCATGAAGCAACTCGCAGTTGCCCTGCGTCCCGCCCTCGACGGCGGTTTTGTTGCCGCGGCACCGCAGGGAAGCGGT
>CAZQOA010000032.1:0-46492 GCA_964594715.1 uncultured Rhizobiaceae bacterium
CGTTCTCGTGCTTGATGATCGCCTTCACCAGCGGCTCCATCACCTCATAGCGCTGGAGATCCACGACCGCAGTCGGGGTGACACCCACTGCCCCGGCGACCGCCTCGACATAGGCGCGGGTATTGTTCTCGGTCGGCGGCGCCCACCGGCCGATGATTTGCTCGATCGTGTTCCGGTCGTGCCGGTCCTGGTAGGTGATGAGGGTGCGTGCGACCGCCCGAATGCCCCATTTGGGAGCCTCGAACGACAGGAACTCCTTGTCCGGCTGCTGCGATGCCAGCCCCTGCCAGGGGTCCTTCGACTTCCGGATGTTGCCGGGATTGTGGTTGCGGATGCCCCGCGGCAGTTGCGGCATGTGGATCTCCATGGCGGCAGGCGCCATCGCCCGCCAGCGGGATGCCGGGCAGGGCGGGAAGGCGCGGGATGGTGGGTGGCGCCGCGGATCACCCGCCCGCGGCAGCGGGTGCTACGGCCGAAACCCCGGCAGCCGGTCACCCGGCCGCTGGGAGGCCGGCGACGACGGCGGTGGCGCCGGCGGCATGCTGTACTGGCCCGTCTGCCGTCGCTCGTTGCGCAGTTCGCGGACGTCCTGCGCCACCTGCTTGACCTGCTCGGCGACGTTCCGGACCTCGCTGTTGAGCGTGGCGAGGGCCGTCGTCGTGGTGCGATCAAGGCGCCGAGCCTCCTCGTCGCGGGCCTCGAGTTTCGTGATGCGCTCCTGGTGCTGGTCGAGCCTCCCCGGCACGTTGCTCGCCTCGCGCTCCAGCCGCTCCAGATCGAGCGTGCGCCGGGTCAGCTCTCCCATCCGCTCGTCGGTCGCCGCCCGCCAGCCGCTGACGACGGCGATCAGGACGCCGGTCTGCAGGAGCAGCCCGACCACCAGCGCGATCAGCCACGACCATTTGTGGATGCCGGCCGGCGCCCCGGGCGCGCCTCCGTTGCCGTTGGTGTGGGCCATCCTCACCCTCCCACGACTTCGCGGATGTCCCACACGGTCCGCTCTCGCCGCAGGCTGGGATTATCCAGCGAGCCCAGCACCGACAGGCGGGCCAGGAAGGCGCGGTCCAGCCACTGGTCGGGGTCGCCCGGGTCGGGCATCCAGAATGTCGGCCGGTCGAGATCGCGATCACGGCTAAGCCTGAGCGCGATCTTGGCATCGGCCGGCGGCAGGTTCTCCACCGCGAAACGCTCCGTGCGGCGGGACCGCCGGCGATCGAAATCCTCGACCAGGCCGACCGATTCCTGGCGGATGGTGCCGGTCTCCAGCCCGAGGGACTTCCCGTAGGAAAAATTGCGCGTCGGCTGCCAGACGCTCCACAGCATCAGGTAGCCGAGCTCGATATGACCGGCCGCGTTGGCCGTGTCGGCGATGTCCAGCCGCCACCAGCGCCACGATTCGTCGGCCGGCGGCACCACCAGGCCGACCGGCATGTGGATCGGCTGGCCCTCCTCGTCGGCGTTGCCCTCCGCCGTGTCGGTCCCGCGCCACACCGGCACCACCGTCGAATCATAGCCGGCCGCGGCGGTCAGATTTCCCTGGCTGGTGGCGCCGCGCCAGCGCTGGGTCGCCGCGGACGACAGGCTGTGGTTGACGAAGCCGAGGATGCGGATGGGCCGCGCCACGCCGAGGTCGACGATGACGACGGTCGAGGTCGCGACCGCATCGGCGGACCGCGCGACGCGGAAAAGCCGGATGTCCTGGAGGTTGGCGAGCGGCCAGGCGACCGACCATGACCCGCCCGACAGGGTGGCGCCGGTGATCCAGTTCCGCGTGCCCAACAGCAGGTTCGCCATGGCCTATGCCTCGGCCGGCGCGGTCCAGTCGACCGTCACCGCCAGGATCTCCTGCGCGGTCACCGCTTCGGCCAGGCGGGCCAGCGCCGCGCGGCCAGCGGCCCGAATGTCCGTGGCGTCGTCGGCTTCCAAGAGGCGATCATTGATGCGCTCGACCATCTCGCCCTTGACCTCGGCCACCCGCTCCGCGCGCAGCTCGTCGAGCGGCCGGTCCTCGACCTCCCACCAGCGGGCGATCGCCTCCGGGCCGATCCGATAGAGCGGGCCGACCAGGCGCTGGCCCGGGCCGACCTGCGGCTGGGCCGCCGTCTCGATCGGGCGCACGGTCGGCCGGCCGTCGGCGCCGGTCTTGATCTCGGCCGGCAGCACGAAGGGGTCGACGAACAGCTTGCCGACGATCACCCCCGTGCGGCCGTCCTCACTCCACGCCGTCTCGTAGGTCCGCGTCTCCGCCGGGGCCGCCTCGACCGGCCGGACGCGCAGGCGGCCGATATGGGCCGTCTTGACAATGACCATCTCGCCAGTCGCCGGGTCGGGCTCGACCCAGCCGTATTCGATCCGCTCATCCATGTTGGTGCTCCTCAATCCCACTGCGCGCGGACTTCGCCGCGGCCGCCGACGCCGCCCTGCACGGCGCCCGCGCCGGCAGCCCCGCCGGTCGAAACGGTCACCGTCACACTCGCTCCGAATGCCGGCCCGGCCCCAGTCGTCCAAAGCTTGACCGCCAGACCGCCGCCGCCGCCGCCCGACGAGCAGTTGTTGAGGTTGTTGCCGTTGTCGGCGCCCTCGCCGCCGCCGCCAGGGGCATCACCGGCGGTGCCGGCCCCGTTCGCGTTCGTCGCTACCGCGCCGGCACCGCCTGTCAGCGTGCCGAGCAAAGTGCCTGTCCCGGAGGCACCATCACCGCCGCCGCCGGGGAAGCCGACGCCGAGCGTCCCCACGTCTTCGCCGACCTCACCGGTGGTATTCACATCGCCGCCGGTCGCTACGCCGCCAGGGCCGCCCAGACCGCCGCCGCCGCCGCCGATGTTGCGGTCGCCACCCTCGCCGCCGCCGCCCACCACGTTGACCGCCGAGGCATAGATCGAAGGTGCGGCATCGCCGCCGTCTCCCGGGGTGGAGGAACCACCACCACCACCGCCGCCACCGCCCCAGACGGCCAGCTCCAAGCGGTTGTAATCGGACACGACGTGCGAGCCATCAGCGGTCCAGGTCTGCGAGCCCGGGATGGCGTCGATCGTGGTGCGGCCGATGACGCCGAACCCGACGAGCTGGGTCAACGCCAGCGCCGCCGTCGCCGCCTGGCCGTCCCACTCACCCTCCAGCAGCGCCTGGATGTCGACCCAGGAGTGGACGCCGGCGCGGCCCTCGACCAGCCAGCTTCCGGCGAAATCGGCCGGCCCGTTCCACCGGCCACGGTAATAGAGGACCTGGCGCGGGACGATCAGCGCCGGGGCGGCCAGGCGCTGCGAGCGGGGCACCAGCAGGCGGTTGCTCATGCGTCCGACCGGAAGCGGGTGTTGTAGTAGAGGTGGACGGCCATCATCTTGGCGTCGCCCGTCTTGGTGTCGCCGGCGTTCGCGACGGCCCGCGAAAACTCCAGGATGCAGAAGTCCATCTCGGTGACGCCGCCGGCCACGGCGACACTGCCGCTCTCGGCCGAGATGTGGTTGTCGTTGTCGGCCAGGCGCGTGTCGGTGACGATGGTGGCGGTGCCCATCGCCTGGTCGAGCGCGTCATCGTCGGCATAGGCGCGGCCGGCCAGGGACCAGGCGACACCGCCCGACCCGGTAGCGGTCGTCCACGCCACCCGGAAGGCGAGGTTCGACAGGTCCCAGGACTTCGGGAACCAGCAATAGAGCTGGCAATATTCCTGGGTCGACGCGTCGAAATCCTTCGACACCACCATGATCTTGTTGGTGCCGAGCTCGACCGCTCCATCGGCGGGGCCGTTGGTGGTGCGCGACCTCCAGGCCCCCGCTGGAACCGCCACCGTTTGCCGACCGCTGAACAGCACGTCGGGGGTGATGGAGCGGATCGCGCCGGCATCGGCGTCCCAGTAGAGCAGCTTGTCGGCCGCGCCGTCGATCGTGCCGGCGAAGGCGGTGAGCAGATCGAGCGCCTTCAGCAGCGTTTCGACAGTGACCTTGCGCGGCGTCGACGCGGCACGCGCCAGGGGCAGCACGCTGGTGAGGGCCAGCGAGGTGGTTTCCTCGCTCAGATTGACGATGCCGCGGAAGAAGTCGGAATAGACGACGCGCCGGGGAAGCCCCCCGGTTGCGATGATGACGAGGTTCGCCCCGTCGATCCCGGCGCTGGTGTCGACGTTGGTCAGACCGATCAGCGACGCCAGGATCGTCGCGGGCGACACCTTGCGCGTGGCGCCGCCGACCCTGGCCCCCAGGAAGTCGGTCGCCTCGTCCATTGAGGTGGCCTCAGTCTGATCCGAGACCTTCGCCAGCGTGTAGGTCGCGATCTGGAGCGCCGTCGCCTTCTGCGAGACGGGCGTGCCGGCGGGATCGTCGACCGTCTCGAAGAGATCGACATCGGCCAGCCCGGACGAGGCCGGGAGGTCGGGGATCTTGACGTTGGCCATCGGTCAGCTCGCCAGCAGCGCGGTCATGATGCCGGCCGCCGGCCAGACGATCGGCAGGTCGCTGCCGTCCGGCGTGAAGGGCAGGCCCGCGTAATCGTCGATGAAGATCAGTAGGGGCGAAGTGCCGGCGACACCGCTGTCCTTGTAGATCGCGAAGGCCCCGACCTCGCCGCCAGCCAGTGCGGCGAAGAGGGCATCGGTCGCATCCAGCGAGCCGTTGGTCTTGGTGACGCCGGCCAGCGTCTCCGGCGTGCCGACGACATTGGCGCTAATGTCGTTGTAGAAATCGTGCGCCGCGCTGTAGCTGTAGGCCGACGACAGCAGCGCCACCTTCAGGGTGTCGGTGTCGAAGTCGACGTCGCCGTTCAGCACCGCCTCGGCGCCCTTGGGATACCACCCGCTGGACATGGTCAGGCTCCTTCGATCTCGCGGGCGTCGCCCGCCTCGGTGATGCGGATGTCGCCGGCCTCGGTGATGCGCAGGTCGGCGACGGTGACGGACCCGGCCGGGAAGCTCCAACCGACGATCGCCGGCCCGGTGATGTTGCCGATCCGGCCGTTGGCGAAGTTCCAGCCCTGGAAGGCCGCCCCGCGCAGGCCGCCCACCCGGCCGGTGGAGAAGAACCAGCCGCGGAAGCCCTCGGCGCCGGCGAGTGCCACCGCTCCGCCCCACAGGTCGAAGTCGATCAGGGCCGAGCGGAAGTCGGAGCGGATGCCGATGACGCGGAAGAGGCGGCCGCCATCCAGCGCGAAGCGCGGCACCTGGATGGCGACGACGTCGAACAGGTCGATCGCCGCCGTCGCAGCATCGAGCGCGACGCGGGCACGCCAGCGGCTGCGCTGTTTGGAATAGAGCGCCAGCCGGTCGGCGGCGAAGGCGGCGGCGTCGTCGGGGTCGGTGATCAGGGTGCGGAAGCTGAACTCCGGCGCCAGCAGGTGCTTGGCCCGCACCGTGTTGTCGGCGGCCGCGGCCTGGCGGTACTCGCGCTCCAGATAGGCGCGCCGGGCGGCGTCGACTGAACCCGCCAGCCCGTTGCCGTCGGCCAGTTGATAGATGCGGCTGTGCTCGACCACGATGGAATAGGCCGGCAGGCCAAAGCCGGTGTCGGTCACCGGCTGCCGCTCCAGCTCGATCAGATCGGCGAACGTCCAGGTCGCGATCGGCACGCCGCCCGGCAGGGCGAAGCGCCCGACCGCGAGGCGCCCGTCGGCGCGGAACCAGTAGGCGACGGCCGCGGAGTTGGCGATCTCGTCCAGCACGTCGCGGACCGAGCGCTCGTCGCCGATCCAGCAGCCGACATCCTCGGCGGCGGCGAGTTGGGCCACGTCGAAGGTGGCGACATCGATGCCGTCGGCGGTCAGCCCGACGCGGCCCTCGCCGATCGCGCGGATGATGCCGGGCGCGGTGACCAGGCTGGGGACGGACGGCGCCGGGGCGTAGGGGGTGGAGCTGGCGACCCCCGGCAGCGTGCTGCCGGAAGTGAAGTCGCCGCCGGTCCCGCGGTTGGTTCCGAAGTCGTCGGGGCCGCCGAACTGGTAGGAGGTCGGGCTGGCTCCGGTCGGGGCTGCGCCCGTCGCCCCCAGGGGCTCCGGGTAGCCGGCTACGCTGCGGAATTTCTCGCGATTGGCTGCGACGCTCAGATCCAGCCACTGCCCGTGCCCGTACCAGAACTCGGCGATGCAGCCATTCCACTGTCGGGTAGCTGTGCCGATCCGGCCTATCCGGGCACTGAATGCGATGTCGACGGGGTCACCGGCGACGTGCGTGTAGTTCGTCTCGTCGACGCCGTCGATGTAGAGGCGGACGCGGGGCGATGCGTCGAAGTCCCAGGCCAGAAGGATGTGATGCCAGCTCGCGCCGGCCGCGAATGTCGACGTCGATAGGACGTAGCTCGCCATGTTCCACTGGGCGCCGATCTTGTTGTTGACGTTGACGCTGATCGAGAGCGTCTCCGCCAGCGCGGCAGACCGGGCCCAGAACAGCACGCGCGGCGTGCCGTCGCCACCGTCGATCCGCACCCAGGCGTTGAACAGGCCCCGTTTCGATGCGGGCGCACCCGCGACCGGGCTCCGGAAGAAATAGTGGGCGATGCCGTTGAAATCGACCGCCTGGGCACCGGCCGGCGGCGCCTCGGTCGCGATGATGTCGGCCGTAATCGTCCCGGCCGGGCTGGCGCCCAACATGAAGAGCCCGGCGGCGAGGCAGGTCGCGAACTCGCCCGAGGCCGGCGACGCCGCCGCCAGCAGGGCCGGGGTCGCATAGTCGGCGTCGAGCGCCAGCGCCACGCCATTGTCGTAGACGGCGGTGACCTCGGCGATGGCGGCGTCGGCCACCTGGTAGATCAGCAAGGACGTGTTCACCGGCCGCGCCGGCACCTCGCGGGCGACGCCGTAGGCGATGGGCTTCGGCAGGCCCTTGAGATCGTCTTCCGTCCCCTCCAACCCGGTCGGGCCGACATTGGTCCCGGCGTACTTGACGGGCTGGATCGGCACGTCGAAGCGGCTCAACGGGTCCTTGAGCCGCACCACCAGTTTGCTCTCCGCCTGGCCGGCCGCGACCTGGTAGACGGGCAGGAGCTGCTCCATCACGGCGGACAGCACCAGGATGGCGTCGCTGCGCCCCTGCCCCTCCTCGATCAAATAGAGCCGGAACGACCGGCCATCCCAGCCCCAGCCCTGGAGATGGTCCCAGGCCCCGTCGGCGTTGAGGATGGCGATGCCGTCGGAAATCTCGATCTGGCTGGCGCCGCCGGTGCGGCCGTCCGCGAACAGGTTGCGGCCGTAGAGGATTTCCTCCGGTACCAGCAGGCCGGGCACGTACCACTCGTCGGCCGGGGTGTCGGCGGAACCGGTCGCCAGCCCGCGACCATCGGTGAAGTACAGCGTCGTGACGGCCGAGGTGGACGGGTTCCAGCCCTCGATCTCGGCCAGGAAGTAGCGACGGGCGGCCATCAGCCGGTCATCCGCTTGTTGCTGCCCGGGTCGAGCAGCGGCATCCGGTTGCGCTTCACCGCGTCGGCCGTCGCCTTCTCCGCGCCGACAAGCGCGCGGGTGGCGGCCGCACGCTGGACCTTGTCCTCCTGCAGCTCGCGGCGGACGCCGGCCAGCTCCTGGCGGATCATCTCGAAGCCGCGCCACAGTGCGGGATCCGATCCGCCCCCTTCCGCCCGCACCCCGAACCCGCTGCCGGTGCGCACCAGGGGCATCACCACCTCGGGGCCGGCCTCGCCCATGCGGCCGACGTCGAAGTGGGTCGGGCTGTCGACCACGCCCTGCCAGACGCCGGGGAACGGCACCACGTTGCCGCCGTCGAAGACGCCGCCGCGGCGATAGTCCGTGGGGCCGCCGAACGAGGCCCAGAAGCCGACCGGTACGTCGGTCGGCTTGGCGGTATATTCCCGCAACCGATCGATGAAGTCGCGCCAGCGCTGCCCGTCGGTGCGTGCGTTCAGCCAATTGGTGTGGTCGGTCCCGCCGAAGGCGAGATTGGTCGGATATCCGGCCCGGCGGGCCGCGGCGAAGTATTCCAGCCGGGACAGGCCGGTCAGGCCGGAGGGGTGCGCCTGCTGCATCCAGGCATAGGCCGCGTCCTCGGTCAGCGCGCCGGTGTAGCTCTTGAAGTTCTTCGGCATGAACGAGCTGATGCTCTCGTTCACGCCGCGACCCAGCGACTCCATGCCGAATTTGATGGCGGTCAGGACGCCGGCATTGTTGAGATAGAACCCGGACGCCGGCGTGGTCGGCGTGCCCGGCGTACCGCCACCGCCTGGCGTGACGCCGCCGGGCGACGAGCTGTTATTGCCCAGGGCATCCAGGTCGATATTCAGCTGCTCGATGGCGCCCTTCACGGTCGTCAACGTGGCGTTGAGGGCGACCAGCTGGGTCACCGCCTCGGCCTGGTAGTCGCGGGCTTTGCCTTCGACCCGCAACAGGTCGGCCTGCACGCGGCTGAAATCTTCCTGGTAGCGGACCGACTTGGTGAGCTGCCCCGACGACGACGCCCAGTAGCCGGCCGACTTCTCCAGGAGGGTGCGGGACACCCCTTCAAGGTCCTGGATGGCGTCCTGGTTTCCGCCCTCCGCCTTGGCCAGCGTCACCGCGTACTGGCGCCGCGCCTCCTCCAGCTGCTGCAAGGGCGTGAGCGGGGTCAGCCCGGTGGTCAGCAGCAGCGACTGGCGGAACTTCGCCGTGCGCTCGGCCAGGTCGAGGTAGCTGTCGCGCAACCGCTCCTGCGCCGAGATCGACTGCTCGATCGTGCGCTGCTCGTCCCGCCGGGCATCAATGGTGTCCTGGATCGCGCCGCGACCGCCATCGCCACCGCCGTCGCCGCCCCCCGACGACGTGATCGAGCCATTGTCGTTGGCCGGCTGGTAGCCGCCGGGCTGTGGCTGCACCGCGCGCGTATAGGCCGACGTGGCATAGCCGAGGATGGCGGTGACCTGGGCCTGCGTCAGCGCCAGGCCGGCGTCGCGCAGCGCCTGGTCGTTCATGTTGTAGGTCAGCCGCTCACCAACCTGCTGCAGGGCGCCGGCGTCGCCGGTGGCGGCACCGGACACCAGGCCGAGCAGGCGGCCATAGAGCTGCGGGTCGAGGCCCTGGCCGATCAGCACGTCGCGGGCGCTCGGCTGCCAGGCCGGGTTGATGGCCTGGTTGATCGAGGCCTGGATGCTGGCGGCAGCGGCGGCATCGATGCGGGCGAACTGCGCCGTGATGATGTCGGCGTTCCGGGTGATCGAGGCCGCGATCAGCCGGTTGGTGTCATCGATACTGATGCCGGCATCGATCATGCCCTCGCGATAGCTCTCGGTCTTCAGCCGGTTCTCTTCGAGCGCCAGGGCAAGTCCGGTCAGCGGCCGCACCGCCTCGAACGCACCTTCCTTGAGGACGTCGACGCCGTTTTCGTTCACGAACCTGAACGAGTCCGTGAGGCCGAGCACACCCAGCGAGAAGTTCTTGGTGGCGGTCGCCGCCAGCACCTGCTGATCGCTGAGGACGGTCGTGGTGCTGGCCACCGATCCGCTCAACGTCTCGACGCTGGTTGCCAGCTCATAGACACCGGTGGCGGCATCGAGCGTCGCCGTCATCGTCTCGCCGGACGCGCTGGTCAGCTCCAGCGTCGCGTCGCCGATCGCTCCGGTGAAGGTGTAGTAATTCCCGGCCGCATCCGACAGCGACGCCCCGGCTTCCCCAGCCTCGGTATTCGACTGGCCGTAGCTGATGCGGAGCGCCTGCATCGTCGTTTCGGTGCTGGCGACGATCTCCTGGCCTGCCTCGTCGAACGAACGGGTCACGCCGGGCCAGAGCTCCGCCGTCTTGTCCAGGAAATCGGTGACCGTCTTGCTGAAGGCCTTGCCGCTTTCCTCGGATGCGGTCTTCAGCTGCGCCATTTGCGACGTCGCCGGGTCCCAGCCCTTGTTCAGGAACTCGACCGTGGTCGCGAAGCCCTTGGCGAAGTCGACGTCCTTCAGGAATCCTTCGAGGTTGGTGGACGCGCTGTTGACGACGGCGGTCGCCACGTTCTGGCCGAGCTTGCTCCAGTCGGCACTGCGCAGGGCGGCCAGGGTCAGATCCTGGAAAGCCTTCGCGGTCTCTTCCTCGTCTTCCGGGTCGAACTTGATGGTGGTGCGCTGCGACGGGTCCGTGATGTCCGGCGCGCCGTAGAAGATCGAGGTGCCTTCCTTGCGGCCGTAGTTCGCACCGAAGGTGCCGCCAAAGCGGACATCGCTGTACTGCTCGGCCAGCTCCGACATGGTGTCCTGGAGCGCGGTCGAGATGGTGTCGGTCGTCTTCAGGCTGCCGGCGTGCTTGTCGCCACGAAACAGGTTGGCGAAGTCGAGCTCGGCGCCGGCCTCGAACTGGTCCATCGAGAAGCTGGTCTCGGCGCCCAGATTGCTCGGCTTCTGCTTGAACAGCGTGTTGCCGAGGATAGACAGGATGGCGCCGGCGATCATGCCGTAGGGGCCGAGCGCCGACAGCGCGCCGAACATGGCCGGGAAGGCGGACACGACCGCGCCGGCGGTGCTGAACGCGGCACCGCTGATCGTCCCGATGTTGGGATTCTGGGTCGCGCCGTAGATCGACAGGCCGGCACCGGCCAAGCCGGCGGCACCACCGATCGTCAGGCCGCCCAACCCCTGGGTCGTTGCCGCGGCCGACGGCAACCCCCCGGCCATGCCGCCGAACTCGTCGCCCAGCGTCCCGCCGACCCCGATGAAGCCGGCCGAGTTGGCCGCCCCGGTCCCGGTGATCGGGCTGCCGAAGATCGGCGTGTTCATGATGTTCGAGATCGTGTTGTTCCCGAACAGGTTGGTGCCGCCGAAGCCCGGGATATTCAGGCCGCCACCCGCCGGGCTGGTGGACGATCCCAAGGCGGACTGCGGGCTGACGATCCCGAACAGGTCCGACATACCGCCGACGATCTGGGTCGTGATCGGCAAGATGAACTTCTGCTTCAGGAACTCGGCCACCATGTTGGCGATCAGCCGCTTGACGCCCGCCCACGCGCTGTCCAGCACGTCGTCGAACATGGATTCGCCCGCCTTTCGCGGGTTCACCCACATGTCGACCAGGAAGCCGGACACGTCGTCCGCCATCCCCTCTGCCTTCTGGCGGACGTCGTTGAAGTAGCGTTCCTGTTCCTTCGAAAGCTGGGTGCTGTCGAAGGCGTCGAGCATGGCCTTGCCGGCGCCGTCGGCCAGCGTCGCGTGCTCCTTCAGCAGTTCGTTGATCCGCTCCTGGCGCTCGATGAGCAGCTCGGCCGCGCGCCGCTGTGCCGGGTCGGCGATGCCGGCCGCCTGCGCGCGCGACTGCGCCAGCGTCGCCTCCGCCTGGGCCTTCTGGACGGCGACGAGGTTCTCTTCGGCCGTCTTCAGGGACTGGACGGTTTTCGTCTTCTTATCGAACGCATCGATGGAGGCCAGGACCGCCGTGCGCGTCTCGTCCGTGGCGGTCGCAAGCGCCGTCTCCCGGAAGGCGGCCAGGGTGTTCTGCCGGATCGCCTCGTCGCGCGCTTCCTTACTTTGGCCCGCCACCGCAAGCAGACGCTGCTGCGCGGCGATCTGGATGTCGAGTTCCGCCACAGCCTTGTTGGCCGTCCCCAGGCCCTGGGCGGCCGCCTGCTGCAACAGCAGGTCCAGCAGGGCCTTCTCGTCCTTGTAGCCGGCCTGCAGCACCCGGGCACGCGCCTGGGCCGCCAGGGTGGCCTTGTTGGCCGCGGCCGCGCCGTCGTTCCAGGCCTCGGCGATCTCCAGCGCGCCTACGACCTCGTTGCGCATGACGGTCAACTCGTCCTCGGCCGCCGCCTTCAGCGTCGAGATGGAGGCTGCGACCATCGCGCTCTGCGCGATCCGCTTCCCCTCCGCCGTATCCAGCATCCCCAGCGTTGCCAGACGGGCCTGCTCGACGGCCCGGACGCGCTCCCGATCGCCAAGGGCGGCCCGGTCGATCCGCTGCTGCGACCGTGCCTGCTCGACCGCCATCTGCGACGCGGTCATGAGAGAGCGCTGCTGCTCGGTCGCGATCCCGAGCGCGCGCGTCATCCGGTCGTAGTTCGGCTGCGCCCTTTTCGCCGCATCCCCACCGGCATCGATCGTCGGCTTGAGCTGCGCCAGCCCGGCGCGCAGTGCGGCCTCCTTCTCCTTCAGGTCCAGCATCTGGGCGCCATAGGCGTCCATGGCATTGACGGCGGCGTTGATCTGGTCCGCCGTGAATTTCGGCCCCTCGACCGCGATCGGCTGGAGGACGGTGGCCTGCGTTTCCCCTGCGGCGGCGTCGGTCGATCGCGCGGCGGTCAGATCCCTGATGCGCTCGGTCAGGTCGATGATGACCTGCGCCTGCGCTTCCAGCTCCTTGTTGACGGACTCCATCCGCCCTTCGTAGGCGGGGTCATCGGCCGCGCGCGCCATCTCCTGCTTGAGATCGGCCACGCGCTTCCGGGCCACATCCAAAGCCGCCGTCAGGGATGCGAGCTGGGGATCCCCCTGGGAACCGCCGGCCGACTTGATCAGGCCAGGGATGGCAACCAGCGGATTGGCGAGCGCCGCCACGCTCTTGCCCGTCCCGATGACGTCCTGGAGGCCCTTGCTGACATTCAGCAGCGCCGTCAATGCCGCGACCGCCGCATTGATGATGGGGGACCTGGACAGAGAGTCCATGAACCCATCCCAACCCTTGGCCAGGGCATCCATGCGCTCGCCGATCGGCCCCTGAGCCGCCTCCGCCAACCCGTCGATCCGACCGCGCAACGCCTCGATCAGGATGGCCTGCGCGCCTGCCTTATTGCCCATCGCCTCCATGTGGCGAGCGGTGGCAAGCAACGATGGAGAGAGGCGAAGCCCGAGGGTCTTGTCCAGTTCCGCCAGCTTGTCCGACGGCGACGTCATCGCCTGGTCCAGCATCTTCGCGGCGGTCGCGACATCGACCCGCATTGCCGTCGCGAAGTCGGATACGGACACCGCGAGGTCGCGGAAACGCGCCGGCCCGATGTTCGGGTTGGCCGCGAAGAGGCCCGCGAATTCACGCGCGGCGGACCGCGTGACGTTCGGCAATTGCGCCATCGTGTCGACGAGGCGGTCGATCTCCTGGCGCGACAACGCGCCTGCGCGTCCCGTTGCCGTGAAAGCCACGCCCACCGCTCGCTGGGCCGACTCGTTCGCCAGCGCGCGCGCGCTCAGCACGGCCAGGCCGCCCGCGAACGCGGCAGCCGCCACATAGCCCAGGTTGACGTGCTGCCGCAGCAGGGCAATGGCGTTCGACACGCCGCCGACCGCGGACGTCGCCTGCGGCCCCTGCTGCAGCAGCACGATGAAGGGATTCTGCCCCGAGCCGAGGGAGACGAAGAGGTCCTGAAACTGCTGCCCCAGGTTCGCCACCTGATAGCCCTGCAACTTCACCGCGCCGGTATGGGCGTCCGTCGCGACCCGGGCGGCCTTCACCTTCTCGATCTGGGCGCTGTATTCAGCCCGCACCCGTCGGATGGAGGCGGCCCGCTGATCGTCGGTCAGCTCACCCAGGCGGGACGCCTGGTTTATGCGGCCCAGTTCGGCCCGATAGTCCCGCAGGATGGGCAGCGTCGGGCTGAGCGCGTCGCGATACCGTTGCCCCGCCCGAGCCGCCGCCTCGAATGCGTTGGCCGCATCCTGCGCGGACCGCGCCGTCTCGCGATCGACGCCCAGGACACGGTTGAACTGTCCCTGGGCAGCCATCGCCTGCGCGCGCTGCTGCTCGGCCTGGAACACGGCCTTGTTCGCCGCGGCCACCTTCCACAGATCATCGATATGCCGCTGTTCGGCCTGCTGCACCTGTCGCAGCGCTGCATCGACCCGGCCGACGGCCTCCGTGTACTGCCGTTCTTGTGCCGCCGCCGCGACCGCCGCTGCCCCATTCTTGACGTACTTCTGCGCCGACAGTTCCAGCAGCGCCGAATGCTGCTCGATCGTCACCTTTCCCGCGGACAGGAACCCATCGGCCCGCTGCACGTCCTTCGCGAAGGCCTGCATGCCGCGGCCACCTTCGATCAGGCGGGCCTTCATCGCCTCCAGCTTGGCGTTCGCCGGCTCGATCGCCTTGACGAAGCGGCCGCCGACTTCCTCCGCATCCAGGCCGATCTGCTTCAGCGCAGCGCGGACTCGCTCGGGGTCGGTGACGGAGAATCGGACGGCAAGCGAGCGATCAACCACGGGCTATCCTCCGATCGACTTCGCGAGATCCGCATAGAGACGGTCGAGCCAGCGCTGTGCCGGCCCGTCGAGGTCGAGCCCGCCCTTCAGGCGAACGCTCTTGGTAAGCAGAAACAGCCGCTCCACGGCGCGCCCTTGGCCCGCCCGAAGGCCGACGATGACGTTGCCGTTCGGGCGCGGCATCCAGACCACGCCCTTCAGCTTCAGCACCCGATCGAACGCGGACCATTTGCGGGGCTTACCGAACCCGCCCTCTCCACCCTCCCGGTCCCAACCGCGACGGATCGCGCCCTCCATCGGCAGCACCTGCCAGCGACGACCGCGGGCGACGATCGTTCGGGGCTGCGCGAAGGCGGCATGGATGCGGCGCGACTTGCTGAAGACCCAGCCGGCCGCCCCCATGGACGGCCTGCGGGAGGGATAGAGGCGGGCCTGCCATGCCTTCTGCAAGCCGCCGGCGTCGTTCCGAAACACGGCCCGCACCTGCGCCCGCAGTTCATCCCGGAGGCCGATGGAAGCCTTGTTCACTGAGGTGGAGACGACGACCGACATCGCGTCGATCGACTCCCGGAAGGCCGCCCGCAGGTCGCCCTCGACCACCACACCGATGCGCATGGGCGACCTCCGAGCAGCGACGTTGCGACAGGCGGGCGAGGGCGATAGGCTCAACGTGCGCTTGCACACGGAGCCGGGATGCGCGTTCGGACTTCGCTACATCACTGGTTCTACTTTTTCGGGAGCGCCGGACTGGCCGTCACGGGCATCGGGGCAGTCCTGGCCATCGCCACCAAGATGGTGAACCTGCTGACCATCCCGATGCTCGCTTCCAGCCTGCTCGGATGCTTGGTGCTGATCGCCATTGGAAAGGGCATCGCGCTGCTCGACGAGATTGCCCAACGGCTCATGGATCTTCGGAAGGCCGGGGACGACAACGCCGTGTACCTGGCCTTGCCCGCAGAGCAGCGCGCGGAGAAGGATCGATCCGTGGCGGACCGGCTCGGCGAGGTCGCCGCGCAGATGGAACAGCAGCGTGCCCGGCCGCCGAAATGGACCGGTCCGCACTGGTAGCCCGACCCTATCGCCGTCGCCGTCGCCGCTCCTTGTCCTCTTCGTCCAACTTGGCGGCGACCCCGGTCATCAGACCGAACGCGTCCATCATGATCGCCGGCTGGTCACCGGTGCCGCCCGCATCGGGTAGATGGCCGGCACCCATCCCGGAGCCGCGATAGAGGCTCCAGAGCCGGACCATCTCCCAGTCGTCGTCCGTCAGGGTGAGGCGGGGGTTTCGCTCGTAGTAGTCGCCGAGGATGTCCCACCCGCTGCCGTCGGGGGCTCGTTCTCCGCCGGAGAAGTCGTCGGGGCGGCGGGCGACAACGACGGCGGTGCGGAGTTTTTTTCCTGAGCCTTGCTCGGCGTCATCAGGCCGATGATGCGGAATCCGACCTCCAGCATCTCGGCCTCCGGGATCGCCACCAGCTCCGCGTCATCGATCAGGCCGTGGCGCCGCCGGAACACCTTGTCAGGGTTCTCCTGCGCTCGCAGAAAATGCCGACAGGCCATGATTGGTGCCACGTCCAGCCAATGCGCACGGGCGGCCAGCATCGAAGCATATTCGACGGAGGCGCCGCGGATCACCAGCTCGACCTGGTCAATCTCCGCACGCATTTCCTCCGGCGCCGTGCCGGCCGGCGCCGCGATGAAGTCTTCGATCAGGCCGACCAGGCGCTCCCGCTCCGGATCATCTTCATCGAGCGCGACGGCAATCTGCTTCTGCAGGGCGCGCAGGAGAGCCTGGTCGTCATAGTAGCGGGCGCCTGCTGCATTCAGATCTCGACGCCAAGCTGCGCGCTCCATCAGGCCGGGCACAGCCAGGATATAGGCCCGCGGCGTCTCGAAGGGACGAAGGTCGCTCCCGGCACGCTCCGCGGCCTCGCGCGCGGCGTCACCGTAGGCGACAGGCACGAAGCGCACCGTCTGGTGTCGGGAAATCGGTAGGTCGCTCATTCGGAATGGTCCTTTCGGGAGGAGATGGAGCGGGCCGGCGCGGGCGGGATCGACCCTCCGCGCCGGCACCCGGTGCTATCGCTTGCGCGCCGCAGGCTTGCGGGCGGGCTCGACCAGGTCGGCCGAGAACCAGGCCTCGACCGCACGGCCGTCGGCGGCCTTGTAGTGGATCGAGATGCTGGGCTCCTCGACGCCCGCATAGACGCTGATGCCGCGGACTGTCCCGGCCTCGCCGCTGCTCTTGATGCGGACCTGGTCGCCGATGCCGTAGGGCGTTTCGATGGTGGGCATTGGGGTCATCCTTTCGGGGGATGGCTGGTGGAGGGCGGCGACCCGAACCGCCGCCCTCCGTTCGCGCGCGAAACCTGGTTCGGGCAGGATCTCGGGATGGGCCGGCGGCCGCTTACCAGAAGCACATGAAGGCGCCGGCATCCTCGCCTTCGCAGAAGAACGAGACCTCTTCGGTGCCCAGGCCATCGCGGTCGCCGGGCGCGTTCTGCTCCTGGAAAGCGGCCGGGATGACGATGCCGCAGCGATTGCCGGCCGCCGTCCCGATGCGGGAGTGGAGGATGCGCGGGACGCCGTTGCGGAAGTCGTCCATCAGGTTCCGGGTCGCCACCAGCGTCGCCAGAGGGTCCATCGTGCCGACCATGCGGCGCGACGGGATGACGGCCGTCTGGAAACCCTCCTGGGCGTTCGGGTCGTCCGGGTTCACCAGGTTGGCGCCGTTGGTCAGCACCAACTGGCGGAGTGCCGCCTGCGCGCGCTCGATCGAGAAGTGCCCCGCGCCGTCGCCGTTCGGGTTCCGCCAGATCGGCGGCCGGGTGGTGTCGAAGCTGGAGATGACGGGGACGGCCGCATCGGTCTTGCCGCCATAGATTCCGGACCACTGGAAGCTGAGCTTGCCCGGCTGGCCGGCCACCATCGTCAAGGCGAAGGTGCCGCGCGCGCCCAGCATCTTGTAGAGGACGCCGTCCATGTAGCAGTACTGCGTCAGCGACTTGATCACGGTCTCGTCGCTGGTCGGCCGGTAGAGGACGTTCGCGGGGATCGTGTACTCGGTCGAGCTGTTCAGCGGCGTGCCGAACAGGTTCGCCAGGGTCGCGACCTTCGCGGCGGAATAGTCCGTGATGAAGGTATTGCTGGGCGTCACCGGGTTCCCAGACAGCGTGATCGGCATCCCGCGATAGGCCTGCGCGGTGGCCGCGCCCGAGGTTCCGAGCGTGACGCTGGTCGTGGAGCCGGTGGCGGCCGGCTCGGTGCCGATCGCCACTGCCGTGACGACCTCTTCCCAGCCGCAGGCCTTGAAGAGGTCGCCGAATTCCGGCGCGACGCCGGGGGTGCCGGACCCCTTCAGGTACATGTCGTACTGCATCGACATCTTGATGCCGCCCGGGATCGGCGCGCGGGGGTCGAGCGAGCCGGTCATCTCGTTGGTCGTGACCATGCTGGCGTCGAAGCTGATGCGCGGGTTCTCGACCAGCATCGCGTTGGTCGTGGTGGGGGCGGCGTCGACGCCCTCGGTAGTCTCGATTTTGGCCAGGACTGCGCCCCGGCGCGAACGAAGGACCGCCATAATCTAATCTCCGTCGGTCAGGTGGTTGGCGCGAAAAGCGGCTCGCGTCGGGCCGGGAACGCCAGGCGGATCAGGGGCCGCCGGTGTAGGGATCACCCTCGCGGGTGAAGAATTCGCAGACGAATTCCGTCTCGATCATGCCGTTGGGCCCGCGGCCCTCGCCGCGGTCGATCTCGACGCTGCTGCCGCCCTCATGGATGTCGATGACGGTGCCGTTCAGGGTCACGTTGCCGAGCAGCACGGCTACAACGCGCGCCTGGAGGTCGCTGAGGGCTGGTCCGAGCTCGTCATCGGTGCTGGCTTCGACGAGCCCCTGGATGGCGAAGTCCATCTCGTAGCGGGTGAAGCCCAAGGTCTGATCGTCGGGGCGCATGCCGCCGTCGATGAGGTTCACCGCCGGGATCGAGACAATCTTGGCCGACCGATTGCGGTAGACCGCGACGCCGGTGAGCTGGGTGGTCAGCGCCGACTTGATGGCGGCCAGCGCCTGCTCGCGGACGGGGGTCGGCATCGCTCAGGCCTCGACCTGGAGGTGCTGGCGCGCCCACTCGACCATCCAGCGCTTCCGGCCACCCTTGAAGTGGACGATGTACGCCTCGGATGGGGAGGCCAGGCGATCGGGCGAATGGTTGTGGGTGGTCAGCGACCGGAAGCCGATACGGGCGCCGTGACGGTCCTCGATCGTATGGGCGGCGGGGACCGGAGCGACGGCGGCGGTCACCGCCTCCTGGTCGCCGCCCCAATGGTCCCGACAGGCCGCTATGGCGCGGTCGTAGAGGGCTACGGCATGCGCGCGGGCATCGAGCCGGCAGTAGACGGCGCCGTTGTTGATGGCGCTGACGCCGGCGCCGGGCCGGCTGGTGACGATGATGTCGGCGGCTTCCTCGAAGGCGAGCCGGGGATCCCGGTTCACCAGGCAGTCGGCCCCGACCAGGATGGCGTCGGCGTCAAACTCGGCGCTCGCCAGGAACGCCCGCTGCGCGCGGATGATCGCCGGCATCAGCGAGTGCGGCAGCCCCTCCAAGGCATAGGTATCGCAGGGCAGGGATGCCGCGGTCGCCGGGTCGGTCAAGGCAACGTGGCGGCAGCCGAACTTGCGAGCCGAGGCGTCGAGCAGGGCCAGCATCCGGCGCCAATCGACCGTCTGCGGCTGATGGTCGTCCCGATCCATGAAGACCGAGACGACGAGCGGCGAGGTCATGCCTTTCCGGCGCGCCGGCGGTGGGGGGCCTCGACCGGCGGGGCCGCGGCAGCTTCGACCGTGGCCGGGTCGGCCGCATCACCCAGGACCAGTTGAGCGGGAACGCCCATCACGGTGACGCCGGGTGCGACGTCGCGGGTGACCAGCGCATGCGCGCCGACGATCGCCCGGGCGCCGATGGCGATGCCCGGCAGCAGGCTCGCGCCGGAGCCGATGAAGGCCATCTCGCCGATATCGACGCCGCGGACGATGGCCGGGTCATAGACGTAGCCGCCGCCCTCGCCGGTGCGGGCGAGGCGGTCTGCCAGCTTGCCATCGTTCGAGGTCGCGACATGCAGGCCGATGAAGGCGCCCCGGGCGATGCGCGACCGCCCGGTGATGTGGGTGGTGTTCATGATGCGGACCTCGTCCGCGATCTCGACCTCGTACTGGATGGTGACGCCGGCGCCGATGATGCAGCGGGCACCGATGCGGACCTGCTCGCGGATCTCGGCGCCGTCGCCGACCAGCGTCTTGGTGCCGATCTCGACGTTGCCGTAGATCACCGCGTTGGCACCGATCGCGCAGCCGTCGCCGATGACGCTGCGGGTGCCGGGGACCGGCTGCCGGGCGATGGCGTCGGTTGCCCGCGGCGGCCGGCCGATCACCGCGCCGGGGAAGATCTCGCAATCCTCGCCGATGCGGGCGCCCGGGAAGATCGTAACGAAGGGATGGATGATGGTGCCGCGGCCGATCGAGACGTCGTCGTCGACCGCCGCCAGCTTGGAAATCCGGGCTCGGGAATGGATCATGTCGGGTCCAGGTCCATTTGCCAGACGAGGTGTTCCTCGTCGGGGGTGCGGCTGCGAACCACGAAGCTGGCGCCATCCACGATTTCCAGGATGGCGCCCTCTTCGACGATCGCTACCTCGGAGACGCGCACGTCATAGGCGTTGGCCGATCCGACGACGCCCGGCATCCCGAGCGGGATATCGGACGATTCCACCCGGCGCATCGCGCGGACGGCGACCGCCACCGCCCCGGAGGCCGGAGCGGTATAGATCGCGTCGACAGCCAGCGGGCTCTCGAACAGCGCATCGATCATGGCGGCGAACATGGCGGGTGGGGTGTCGGTTGAAGCGACACCCTCTCCCTATCAGGCCGTGAAGGCCCGCGCAGGGCGGTAGCCCAGGATCGCCACCACTTCCGTGGCCGTGGTGGTGGCGGCTTCCAGGGCGACGCCGAGATAGGTGTAGATCGTGGTCGCCGTGGACTCGACCTGGAACGAGGTGTTGTTCCAGTACAGGGCGGCACCCGCCGTGATGGCGAGGTTGGGGTTCTTGTCGAGCCGCCAGACGCCGCCGAGGGCGACCTCGACCTCCTGGCCGGAGGTGGGGGTGGTCATAGCGACGCCGAGGATGTCGCCGACCTTCAGAACCTTGCCGGCAACGGTGGTGCGCGGCGCCAGCACCGGGACGATCTTGCCCGGCTGAACGAAATTGGTAGCCATGGTGATGTCTCCTCGGGAAAGAGGGCGGGCCGAGGTTCCCCCCGGCCCGCTGCCGTGCTTTCAGATGCCGTCGGCCGATCAGCCGGCGTTCTTGAAGAGGCCGCGCCAGTCGATGGCCTTGGCCCCGAAGTCCAGCCGGGCCTTGAACTCGACGCCGTCGACGTCGAAGCCAATGCGGCTTTCGAGGTAGACGCCCTCCTGGCCCTGCAAATACCCAAACTCGATCGTGTCGATCTGGGCCGGGTCCGCCGCCAGGTACCAAGCCGTCACCGAGTTGGCCGACAGGCGCGGCTCCGCGATGACCTTGTAGGTGTTGGAGAAGGGGTTGACGTCCGCGGCGCTGTTCGGCGTCACGGCCGCCACCTGCTTCTGCGCCACCGTCTCGAGCTCGGGCGGGACGAGGATGAAGCGGCCCTCGACGTTGATCAGGTTGCCGCTCAGGCTGGTCTGCTTGCGCATCGCAGCGCGGGCGGCGCCGAGAGAGGCCTCGGCCGGTGCCGTCGACACCGCGGCCAGGTTCGCATGATCGGCGTGGAACAGCGCGATCGTGTCGGCCATCGCCGCATTGTCGGTGATGATCGCCCAGACGGTATCGCTCTCCAGGTCCGCGGCGGCCCGGCCCCACAGCGAGGGGATCCGCGTGAAGGCGTCGAGATCGTCGTTGATCAGCACCTGCCGGGTGACGCCGAAGACGCGCCCGAAGGTGCCGAGCCGCCACTGTTCGCGACCCTCCGCCATCGTGCCGCGGGTGAATTCCCCGTGCTCGTTGACCGGCAGCAGGCGCGGCGCGTCGCCGAGCTGCACGCGGCTGACATCCTTGAAGTCGGGCAGCGTCGTCCGCCGGGAGAACGGCTTGAACGTCTGCGGCGCCGCCTCGTAGGCCCGACGCAGGGACTTGCCGGCGACGTTGGCCAGGATGAAGGGGAAATCGCTGGTGGTGTGGAGCCCGCCCGACCGGACGTTGCCGAGGATCATGTCGGCACGCTCGCCGCGGCTCATGCCCTTGGCGGAAATCCCGCTCCGCTTCAGGAGGTCGTCACCGATCTCCATCAGGGACATGCCGCGATACTGGCGGGCGCCGTCCTCCAGCTTGATGGCGCCGTCGTAGCGGTGCAGCAGGGCGTTGGCGACGAGCTCGCGGACCTTGTCCGTCTCGTCGCCCAGCACCTGGACGCCGGAGCGGGTCGGCGTTGCGTCCGAACGCGCCGCCATGGCTTCGATGGCCCGGGCGCGCGCCTGGTCGGCGGAGACGCCGTCCTCGACCATCTTGTCGATGGTGGTGGCATCCATGCCGGCGACGTTGCCGATCTTGCGGATTTCCACTACGCGGGCGCGCTCCGCGGCGCGAATGGCGTCCGCGTCGAGCGGAGTCGTGGCCGGCGGGGCCGCGGGCGGGGTGGCCGGCGCGGTGCGCTCGTTGGTGTCGGTCGTCTCTTGGTCGTTGGCGGGCGACCCGCCACCCGCCGGGGTCTTATCAGTCATGGGGTTCTCCTGGGAGTGGGCGGTTGCCCTATGCACGAATTCGCAGGGGGTGCTCTTCTGCTCGCCGGCGCGGGTCCCTGCGCCCGCATCGGCGCCCACTGGCACGAGGCTGATTTCGTAGGGTTGCCAGTCCACCGCCCGGTAAAGCGGCGGCTTGCCCTCTTCCTCGGTGATCTCGAACTTCCGGACCTGGTAACCGACCGAGACGTTGCGGATGATGCCGGCCTGAACGTCGCGCCAGATGTCGGCGACGCCATCCCGATCGGAGAAACGGACGGAGGCCTTGCCTTCGCCGCCCTCGATCCATGCCCGCTCGACCACGCCGATGACGTTTTCGACGGTGTAGCGGCCATGGGTGTCGAGCAGCGGTGCGCCGCTGGCGAGCCGCGTCAGGTCGACCGCGTTGTCGCTGACGACCAGCTCCTCGTCATAGGGCCGGCCATTCCACCAGTCGAAGCGGCGGACCGTGGCGCCGGTCGACCACACCAGCTCGATGGTGCGCTTCTCAGCGTCGAGAGTGGCCGGCACAAACGCCGCCTCCCGGACCTGCATCGGCAGGTCCTGCATCTTGCCCTGCGGCATCGCGGGATCTCCTACGGGGTGGCGGGTTCGGCGGCGGCCGGCTTGGAATCCCGGTTGCCGTTGCGCGACAGCTTCCGCGCGTCGATGTCGAGGACGACGCCGGCCTCGTCGAGCTTCTTCTGGGTCGTGACGATTTCTTCGATCTGCTGGTCCGGGTCGTAACCACGCTCGGCCACCGCCTGCGGCCACGTCTTCGTGCCCATCCGTATCTCGATCAGGTCGCCGTTGGCGTCCTTCTCGCGGTCGATGCTCTCGAACTTGGGTGGCGTCCAGACGACCGGGACATCCTGGTCGGGGATTGCGCCGGCGAGCCATGCCGCATCGGTGAACCAGCTCCACAGCGGATCGCAGGCCACCGGAATGACCGCCTGCCAGCGCAGCGTCTCGATCAAGGTGCGCGACACCAGGTCGCCGGCGCGATAGCTCGAATAGTTGACGCCCGACAGGTCGCCGGTCAGGTGCTCGTACATGAGCCCGAGGCCGGTCGCGACGGCGCGATGCTCGGTGCGCATATACTCGCCATAGCCGCCGCTGGCGGCCGGGGTGTTGAACTTGATGTCCTCGCCAGGCTTCAGTCGCAGGATCATGCCGGGCTCGAAGGTCTCGACCTGATTGCCGTTGGGGTCCGTCGTGGCGGGCGCGATCGGCGGGGCCTCGCCGGCCGAGCCCATGACGAAGGCGGTGTTGCAGGCCTCGATCTTCTTGCGGACGCGCTCGGCCTCGCCGTAGTCCGCGATATCCCGCAGCGGCATCATCACGGGTGCCACCCAAGGCACGCCATGGATCTGGCCAGGCCGGTCGACGCGGTAGAGGTGGACGACATCCTCGGCCGGCACGCGCTGGCTGATCAGGCTGTTCCGGGTGAAGGAGACGTTGACCTCGCCGGGATGCGATCCGAACAGCCAGTAGGCGACGCGCTGGCCGCGGGCGTTGAACTCGACCCCCTGGGTGATCCACCCGCCATCGCGGCCGGATTCGGTGCGGGCGATATCGATGTAGTCGGGCTCCAGCACCTGGAGCTGTAGCGGCACCTGGCCCGGCATCTCTCCCGACCGGCGGGAATAGCGCCGGATGATCGCGGCGCCCGACACGACCATGGTCCGGGCCGCCAGCGTCTGGAGCCCGGTGAAATCGTGGCGGCCATCGACGTCGCAGACCTTCGACCAGGCCCGGAATGCCTTCATGGTGCGCTTCGACGAGCGGCCCTGAGCGGTCGGCTGGATGCCTGTCCCGATCAGATTGCCGACCCAGACGTCCGCCGCCCGGCGGGCATGCGCGTTGTTGCGGTCCAGGTCGCGGGCCCGGTTCATCAGCCGCGACAGGGCCGGCCCGATCTCCGCGTTCGCCGATCCGCCAGCGGCCGTCCATCCGTCCGTTCGCCGACCCATCTTTGCGCCGTCATAGGCGCGCGAGACGATGCCCGCCATCGCGCGCGCCTTGGCGCGGCGCAAGCCCATCTCGGGCGCGATCCACGAGATGGTGCGGTCAAGGAAGTTCATCGCCGGTCACCCGGGCCTGTAGCCGGCGAACGAGTAACGGGGTGTCTCGGCGACGCCGTTGGTCTGGTCGACGTCGGCCGTCATCATCGCGCGGAGGCGCAGGATCTCGTCGAGCGAGCGATACCAGACGACCTTGTCGGCGTACTCGACCCGGAGCGCGCCGCTCTTGATGGCTCGGTCCAGGGCATCGATGTCGGCCTGGGTGAATGCCATCAGGCGACCCCGCGCACGGCGTCGGCCATGTGCTGCGGGTTCTTCGCCAGTGCCGTGATCAGGCTGTCGCCGATGACTTCGACGAAGCCGGCCAGCACCAGGCGCGCCGCGGAGACGGCCGACACCACCAGGCTCGGTTGCGTGTACCAGGTGCGGCCGTCGATCTTGCCGCCGTCGTTGACCCAGAGGACACCCGGCCCCATGCGGCCACTGGCGCCGTTGGCGTAGTAATGGCCGCGGTCCCGCGCCCCGAAATCAACCCCAGCCGCCACCGCCTTGCGGCAGCCATGAAAGTAGGCGCAGGCGATCGCGCGGTTCGCTACCGTCATGCCGCCCATGGCGACCCAGGCATGGGGGAAATGCGCCTCGTATAGGTCGACCTCGGACCCGTGGTCGGTGACGCGGGCGCCGGTCGCGGAATGGAAGACCTGGACGTCGCAGCCGGCGGCCAGGACGTGGTCGAAGAGGGCCGGATCGCAGCCGGAGCCCAGCAGGTAGGTCGGCCCCGCGAAGCTGGGCATCTTGTCGACCTGGTTCGCCTGGGCGTCGCAGTTCAGGACGTAGTGGACCGGGATGCCATACCGTTGCAGCACCACGGCCGCGCTCTTCAGCGCGTAGACGATGGCGCCGCGGTCGGCCAGGCGCTTCACGGCGCGGCGGTTCTCGCGGCGATCGAGCGACGGCCCGGTGCCGACGACGACGGCGATGCACCCCTCATGCGCGCCGGCCTCGATCATCGGCAGCTTCCGGGCCGCGCAGGCCAGCACGTTGCGCACGACGTTGCCATGGGCCGGGCTGCGGAGCCGGATGCTGTTCAGCTTCCCATCCGGGCCGATGGCCGGGACCTTCGTCGGCAGGTCGACTGCGACGTTCATCGATCCATCCATCGCCCACCCCTCTCGCCCATCCAGCCGCCTTGCCGCTTCGGGGGCGGCTGCGTCGCTATGAGCGTTTCCTGTCGTGGATCTTCCCGGCGCACTGGGGCCGGCTCCGGCGCGTTCACCGCGTCTTCCGGGCGAAAGATGCCCAGGCTGTCTTCGTAGGCGCGCCATGTCTGCTCGGTGAACCGGTCGATGCCGACGACGGCAGCGGCCGCGCGGGCATAGGTGCGGCAGTCCAGCACCTCGTTGCGCTCCCGCATCTTCTGCCACTCGTACCGGCTGAAGCCCTTGACCTTCTTCGTCACCAGGATCTCGGCGACGAGCTGCTTGCAGTGCTCCTCGCCCGCCCAGGTCGAGATATGGACGTAGCCGGGCGGGTAGGGATCGCCACTCTCGGCCGTGGGCTTCTCCAGCCGCAGCCAGCCGTACAATTCGGACTTCGCGACGCCGCCGCCGACCGGCCACAACATCGGGCCGCCCTTGATCGGGTTGCCGTGCCGATCGGTTTCCCGCTTCGTCGGTATCCCGACCAGCGTCTGCATCGCGTCGCGGCCATCAACCGCCAGCACCGCCGGCCGGCCGCGGACGAAGTCGTAGACCTGCGTCGTGGCGTGGCCGCTATCGATGCAGCTCCGGACCAGCCGGAGGTCGGCGCCGCCTTCGTGCTGCCAGGACTCCCCGAGCATGGCGATCAGCGCCTGCCAGACGGCCTTCTGGGCGGGGTCGCCCGGGATCACCCGATGCTCGATCAGCCAGGACTGCTTGCCGCGCCCCCACCCCCAGACGGAAACCTCGATGCGGTCGCCCTGGACGTCGATTCCGGCCGTCAGGAAGAGCACGCCCATCGGGCACGTCTTCATCGGCCATTCCTCGCGGCGGTCGTAGAGCCGCTGCCAGTCCGGGGCCTCGGCCTTGTGCTTCCACACCTCGCCGAGGATCGTGTTGACGAAGGTCTTCAGCAGCTCCTGGTCGCCCTGCGCCTCGGTCCACCGTTGGGCGATCTCGACCCAGGACATCCAGCCGACCGGCGAATAGAGCGACGGGAGCCGGAAGGCCCAGGACTTGTTGCCGACCGGGTCGTCGGTGAACCAGTCGCCGCGCGCCAGCATCTCCGTCTTGTGCTCGTCGCCCAGCAGGACGCCACATGCCTCACAGAGGTAGCGCGCGGTGGCGGGGTCACGATTTTCCCACCTGATTTGCGGAAACCTCAGTTCCTGGAACGTGTCGCAGTGCGGGCACGGGACCTTGAACGTCCACCTCGTTTCGGCGGACGCCATCTCGCGCTCGATCCGCGACCGGCCGGCGATGGTGGGGGTCGACACCAGGAACACCTTTCGCCGGGTGAATGTGCGGGTCCGCGCTTCCGCCAGCGCGATCGGGTCGCCTTCTCCGTCCACGTCGCCCGGGTAGGCGTCGACCTCATCCAGGAAGAGATACCGCGCCGGCATCGATCGCAGCCCGGCCGCGCTGTTCGCGCCAGGCATGACCAGGATGCCGCCGGGGAATTCCTTACTGCCGACGGTGTTGCCGCTGTCCTTCTCCCGTGAAGGCTGCACCTTCCCGCGCAGCGCCGGGCTTTCCTGGATCAGGGGGGCGATGCGCTGCTTGCTGTTCCGCTTCGCCATGTCGCCGGTCGGCTGCACCGCCAGCATGGGACCGGGCGCCTGGTCGATGACGTAGCCGATCCAGTTGATGCCGCACTCGGTGCCGCCGAGCTGGCTGCCCTTGGCGAAGATGATGCGCTGGATCGGCGAGGTGGACGACAAGGCGTCCATGATCTTCTTCAGGTAGGGCGTGCGGCTGGTCCGCCACCGCCCTGGCTCGCTGGCACTCTTAGGACTCAGGTATCGGTGCGCATCCGCCCATTCCGACACCGTCAGGAGCGGATCCGGCCGCGACCCCTCCGCCCACGCCACGTCCACCGTCCACAGGGCCTGCCGCGTCCACTGCTCTTGCCGTTGCGCGTTCGGTGAGGTGGTCTCGGACATGGCGCTCCAGCTCGGTCGTCATCGCGTGCGCCTCGGCCCCGAACTGCGCCGCCAGCAGCGGGCCGATCCGCGCCGGCCAGTTCATCCAGGCGTCGCGTTCGATCCGCGTTTGCTCGAAGACCCGCTTGTGAACGACCGCCGCATCCACCAGACGCCCCGCGCGCGCCTCCAGGTCCAGTTCCCGCATCTCGGCCAGCGCCACTTCCTTGCGCCGCTGCGCCTCGAGCAGCGAGACGTTCGATTTCGCCGGGGCGGACGGCGACCGCTGCCGCTTCTCCTCGCGCTCCTTCAGGATGGACTGGGCCGTCTTCAGGTCGATCCGGCCGTTGTTGAGGACGGGGATGATTCCGCGCAGCGCCAAGTCGGAAACGAGGGTGCCGGAGACGCCGCATTTGCGCGCGATTTCGGCTCGGCTAAGGCCCTTTGGCGCCGCTTTCCGCATCAGCAACCCCTTTTTCGGCCCCTGACGCTAGAAACCGCGGGCCGCCTTGCCACCCGTATTGCCTTTGGCCGGGGAAGGACCCGCGGGTTCCGATCGCGGGCCCGGCCGGCCGACCTCGGGTCGCGTCTCGATGGGTCGCCGGTCCCGTCCACGGCGCGCCTGAGCGGCGGTCCGGCGACCGGCATGGTGGGCGGAGGCTGATGCGCACCGCCTCTCCGGCGGGCCCCTACGAGGCCTCTCCGGCGATGGTGTCGGCCGCCCTGCCGGATCGGCCTTTCGCCCGCGCCGAACCGGAGTCCGCCGGGTCGACGGTGTAGGTCGCGGCGATGGTGTCTGCACCGTCGATGGCGACGACCGGAGGCGCGGCGACGGGGCGGCGGTCGATGGTGCGGTTCGGGACGTTGGCGTTCGGGTGCATCACGATCCCTCCTTCCGGTCCGGCAGCCTTCGCCGCGCACCAAAGAATATTGCTGTGAGCTAAGAATGCAGTTGCAATATCAGTAGCGGTTAGCTATATTCTTCCTATGACGAAGATCGCTTACAGCAAAGCCGCCCTGAAGGCCCTGGACCGGATGCCGGCCAACACGGCAGCGCTGATCCGGTCGAAGATCGTCCAGTACGCCACCGACCCGGCCTCGCTGGCGAACAACGTGAAGGCGCTGAAGGGCGACATCGCCGACTACCGGCTCCGGGTTGGCGACTGGCGCGTCCTGATGACGGCCAATGGCGAAGTCCTCGCGATCATCGCCATCGGGCCGCGCGGCGGGATATACGAATAGGGGTGATGAAGATGGGCCACGTTCAGTACATCGAGACCCCGGCGGGGCGGTTCGCCGTGCTGCCGGAGGAGGAGTTCCGCGCCATCGCGGATGCCGCCGAAGACAACGCCGACCGCATGGTCATCGCGGAGTTCCGCCGGAAGCTGGCTGCGGGTGAGGAGGAGCTTGTCCCTTCCGAGATCGTCGACCGCATCCTCGCCGGCGAGAACCGCATTCGGGTCTGGCGGGAGCATCGCGGGATGAAGGCGACCGAACTTGCCGAGGCGGTCGGGGTGTCCCAGGGCTTCCTCAGCCAGCTCGAAACCGGGAAACGGGAAGGCTCCGTCACCGTCCTGAAGGCGATTGCCACCGCGCTGAAGGTGGACCTGGACGACCTGGTGCCCTGATACGAAAGCGCCCGCCTCGGTCGGTTCCGGGGCGGGCGCTACTGTTCGAAGCCTACGGTATCTGGATACCACTAGTCGGACTAGTCGTCAACGGGTGGATTGATCAGGCGGTAATGCCGGACCAAAGCCGTCAGCGCCGTGCGCAGGATGGGAAGGCCGCCAGAGCCCACCGCCGCATTCGGATGGCCTTCCCCTCCCCAGCTCGCCGCGGATTGGTCGCTGATCACGACGTGCTCCAGGATGGGGGACAGGTCCCGCCCGACGAACTGCATCGCCCGGTCATAGGCCGCCCGGCTCTCGCCGGCCGTGTACGGCGGATGGAACCCGGCACCGCCGCCACCACGCGGCTCGCCGTAGCGGCTGACCTGTCGACCCAGGACGCGACCGCCCTCGCCGATCCAGTAGTCGCGGCGCAGCCTGTAGGCGGCCGTCTCCTGCGCCTTCGTGATCTCGTTCCGCTTCGCGTAGCGGGCGATGATGCCGGGCACCATGTCGGGCTTGGAAGACCGCTCCGGCGTCGCCCCGATCCGCTTCTCGCGCGCAACCGCCGGCCGCTTATCCGCCTTCCGGAGCATGGCCACGAGGCGCTTGTCCAGCAGCAGCGAGGTCGACTGGGTCAATGCAGATCCCTCCGCCACTGGGTGGCGATATGCCGGTGATACCGCTCGGTCGCATCCAGCCATGCGGCCATCGCGGCGTGGACATCGCTGCGGGCCATCTCCATCAGCACCGCCCCCGCTGGCCGTACCGTTCCGTCATCTCCACTTCGACCCGCCGCTTCAGCCAATCGTCGTGGATGCTGTCGATAGGCAAGCAGACGAAACCCCGGGCCTGCCAAGCAAGGCGAGCGGCGTTCTCGATGTCGTCGGCGTCGGCTGCGGCCTCGGGCTGGTAACGGGCGAGGCTCGTGCGGATGGGAATCTCACTGGTCATGCCGGTGCTCCTACCTTCTCACTCGTACGGCATCTTGTAGTCGGTCGGCCGGTACCTCCCGGTGTCCAGGCCGAAGTCGAGCGGCAACTTGCACTCGTGGCCCAGCTCCTCGTACTTCGCCTTCAGCACGTAGAGGTCAGCCTCGGTCTTCCGCACGCCATCGGCGAAGGTCTGCGGGCGATGGATCGACAGGCCGAGATCCGCGCGGTTTCGCCAGTGGGCGGAGCCCGCAATGTCGTCCAGCGTCGGGGCGCGCTTGCGCGACATAGGGTCCGTGTTCTTCGCCGGGTGGCAAAGCACCTGCACCAGCACGCGGAACGTCACCGCGAAGTCCAATAGCTCATCCAGGCATCGGCCGATCCATTCGGTCTCGGGCATGCCGGTCGGCCGGTCGCTGTCGAGCTTGTTCCATGGGTCGATCTGGACGATGCGGACGCCATGCCGCACGATCGCCACCTCGGCCATGTCCAGATACCAGCGCAGGGTGGGCCGGCTGTTCGGGTGGGTGATCCAGAACAGGTTCTCATCGATCCAGCGATCGGCGTGCTGCCGCTGCTGGTCGGATAGTTCGCCTTCCCGCCGGCCGTACATGAACTGCCGGATGTTGCGCCGGTGGTGGGGCTTGGGCCGCGTCTCGAAGCTGGCGAACGCCGCCTTCAGCCCATAGTCCCGGCACATCTGAAAGTTCATCTGCATCGCCAACAGCGTCTTCCCGTGCCCGGGGAAGCCGGTAAAGACGTTCAGCATCGTTGGGGCGAAAGCCAGCTTCGACCCCCACTCCGGAAAGCCCGGGCGCCATAGTTCGAGCGGCGGCGGCTCCGGCAATTCGGACAGGCGGTAGAGGCCTACGACCGGCCATTCCTGCTGCGCCTCGTCCAGGAAGACGCGGAGCGATTCGGGCCCATGCCGCACCAGGAACTCGTTCGCGTCCTTCACGTCCTCCGGCCACTCGACGAAGTAGCAGCGGGCGGGACCGATCAGCCGGGATAGATCCTGCCGGAGCGCCTGGCCCGGCGGGTCGTTGTCGGTCGCGAGCACGAACCTGGAGCAGGTCGCCATCCCCTCCTTCAGCGCCTCGTCGACGTAGCGGTAACGATCGAGCTGTTCGGGGTCGCTCGATGACTGGACCGGTGCGCCGTTCGGTACGCTCACCACCTCCTCGGCAGGGATGCCGGCCTCGACCGCCGCCAATGCGTCCATCTCGCCTTCGAAGATGAATATCCGACCCGACCGAGCCCTTAGAACCTCGTCCAGGTTCCATAGCCGGACCTCGCCACCTTCCTGCTGCCGAAAATCCTTGTCGGCGATGGAACGGTACTTGACGTTCACGACCTTGCCGGCCTTCCGGTAGGGGAAGGCGATCACCTCCGACGACTGGGACTTAGGCATCCGTGTGGTACCGGATCCGACGCCGAGCCGATCCAAAGTCGACCGGCTGATGCCGCGGTCGGCGGCCCATTTCTCGACCGCCTGGCTGATCTGCCCCATCCCCTATTCGACCCTTCCAACCGCAGTTGTGGCAGTGCCAGACGGCCTCGTCGGCGCCGATCGTCCCGCGCTTCGTCGGCGCTGGCCCGATGGTGATCGACAGACACGGGTCGCGCTGGTGAACGGATTTCCGAAGATGGCTGCATCGGGGGCAGGTGCCCTTGTGCGAACCCGGTGTGGACGACCGCAGCCTGATGCCGTGACGAGCGAGTTCATCGGCCGCCGCCATCAGTGGATCACGTTGGGGTCGTACCCATCGTCGAGGTCGCGCCGGTACCGCATCGCCTCGGTGTTCCGGCGGACGAGCCAGTTCGACGAGGCCATGAACCAGTCCTTCCGGCGCCGGTCGTCCAGCGGCAGGGTCGCCAGCCAGTCGTCACGGCTGGTCAGCTCCGAACGCAAGTCGATCTGCCGGAATGCCTCGGTCCATCGGGCGAAGTCGCGCCAGGTCAGGCGGATGACCTTCCCGGCGAATGCCAGATCGGACGGCGCGGAGCGCGGAGACGGCCCGCCATCCATCTTGTTTTTCTGGGTAGTAGAAGAGTTCTTACTAATCGTTATTCGTTCTTCGTTATTCGTTGGCAGCCCGCAAGCACCTGCTTGGGCGCTGCTCGATGTGACATTCTCCTTTTCTTCCAGTGGGTTGCCGACTCCATTTTCCGTGTTCCCATGGAGCGCGTTTGCCCCCTTTTTGCCCCTCAGTTTGCGCGCAGTTGCCGCGGCGATCTCCTTCTGGCAGCGCTCGATGGTGAGCCGTCCGCGGACCCGCTGGAGTCTTTCCTTCTTCAGCAGCGACGCCCGGACGGAGGGCCATTCCGGGCCGACGCGGGCAAACTCGGCCAGGGCATCGTCGTCGATCACGTTGTCGCCGGTCGTGTAGACGAGGTCGCACAGTCGCCGGTATGCCAGCTCTTCCTGGGCGGTCAGGCCCTGGCAGTCGGTCAGCATGTCCTTCGACGAGTAGGAGACGAAGAGGTGCCGCTCGGCGTCCTTGCGGCGGTGGCGACGGACGGCCATCACGCCCGCCCCCGCGCCTTCTTCCGGGCGAGTACGACCGCGGCGAAGGGTTCGGCCTCGAACACGAGGTCGTTGCCTTGGATCACCATCGGATGGCGGGCGGTGATGCGCAGGACGTCCTCGTCCAGCAGGGTCGCGCCCTGGGGTGTCTCTCCCAGGATGTAGGGCTTGAGCGCGCCGGCCTGAATCAGTCGTGCGACCGCCGTCATGCGCATGATGAGGGCCGTCCGCATGCGGTCGTGGCGCCGCTCCGGGAAGAGCTGCATCACCGCGACGATGGCGCGCTCAAAGGAATGGTCTTCGGTCGGCGTGTCGGCGAGGTGCTGAACCAGTGCCAGCACGTTCTTCTGCGGAACGGGAGCCATCATCCGCTCGACGTAGGACGAGGTCGGCTTGGTCATGGTCTGGCACCTCCCTGTATGAGAGCAGCAAGGTCAGAGACTGGGGGTAAGGAGGCCGGCTCCGGCGATTCCATCCATAGGCCGCGTGCTGTCATGCAGCGCACTCGAAGGGCGGGATCATCCCGCCAGTCGTTCCAGAAAAAGCGCGAGGAGGCGTTCGCCATTCAGGCTGCCTCGATACCGAGGGCGTTAATCATGATCTCGGCGGTGGCGTCGTCGATCAGGCCGACGGCGGGGTCGCGAGCCATGAGGAGCAGCATCTTCTGCCGAGCCGGCGGCTGGCCGATGCAAGCGGCGAACAGGAACTCCTGGCGGGGATCGTTCGTCGGCTGCTGCGCGCGAAGCCGAAGCCTCGTCACCGAGGCCGATGCCCGATACGCCGGGACATCATCCTCCAGGAGGTTGAAGGTGGCGACGAACCGCCGGTTGGCGAGATCCACGGCGTGACGGCCCTTCTTGGTCGGTCGCCGCCGATATGCCATCCAGGCGCCTGCCCACTCTTCGGTGGCCTCATGGACGGCCGTCCGAAATCGTTCGTCCGCCAGGAAGCCGGGCGCGGCGCGTGGGCTCGGATAGAGGGAAGTGACATCCGTCATGCGACCATCCCCGGCCCGCCGTCGGACGGGTCGTCGTTGACGAAGAGGTTGGTGAAGTCGGCGAAGGCATGGGCCATTCGCGCGGCCGTCTCCCGAGTGTGACGTTGCGCATGGGCGATGGAAGCATCGCGGAAGGCCTGCCAAGCCTCCCGCTGCACCTCGTCAGGCACTCGACCTGGGCGGCCGGGGAAAGGGACGACAATCCCGGCGTCCGGGTGGTCATTTCTCATCGTTCGTCCCCAGCAGGCGTCGACGCCGCGCTTGCCACCGCTCTGCCAGGCGCACATGCCACGCTCCCATCCGGGTGTGCAGGCGCTGGAACCAGCGAGTGGCGGTAGCGGCGAGTTTCCGGGGAGTGGACGTCTCCAATATGGTCGTCCTCCAATCTGGCGAGCCGCTGCCGCAGCTCGCGGAGTTCTTCATCAAGGGCGAGATCGGGTATTGGGCCGGTAGCGGGCTCGAAGACGAAGGCAAGGAAGCGACGGCCCCACCTACGCGCCATGACCGCCATATGCCGGTTCTCCGGTAATGCTCCGGTCAGCCATCGGCGCGTCGTGTGAGGCGACGCATCGAGATCGCGGGCAATCAACTTCGCGCCATCGCGCGGGTACTCACGGCGCAGCCATACCGCGACCCGCTGCCCCATCTCGGTGGTGATGGCGTCTGCGCTAGGCAACTTGATGCCATTCTTCGGCATGTCGTTTCCCTCTTCCAATGTCGATGATCGGGGCATCGGAAGGGGGGTGACGGACGTGGGACAGACGAACGAGACGCCGACCTCCATGGGCATCGACGACATGGTCCGAGCGATCGTTGGCGCGATCACCGGACGGAAGCGGACGGCGCCGGGACCCGAATGGGGTCCGAGATCCCGGCGCCCCTCCAAGTCGCACCTGCTCCAAGGGGGCGAGGCACCCGGGCGCGACGGAGGATTGATCAGTCATGAAATTGCCGAACGCCGCTGGCGCCTAATTCAGCGCGCCTGGCGGGAGCGAGGGCGGTAGTGGGAAAGAAGCGACGGAAGAGGGACCGCTGGAAAACCCAGAACGTCGTCGGCTCCCGCTTGGCGAACGCCATGGGCGACGTGCTGGAGGATGAGCGGGCGATCTGGATCCGGCTGGTGACGGAGGACGACGAGAAGCTGCACCTCGTGCTGGAGGGACAGGAGCTTCTCCAACTGGTCGCCTTGCTGATCATGCTCGGGCAGACGGCCAATATCGACGACCCGGAGGAAGATTTCCCTGCGTTGATCGCACCGATCCCGACGCAGCAATTCTCATACGGCCCGGGCCGCGTACCAGGTGAGAGCGTCCTCACGATGGGCTGCGGGCTGCTAACCCTCAGCTTCTCGGTTGAGACCGACACGCTGGTCGGCCTCGCAGAGCACCTGCGGAAGAAGGGCGTCCGCAAGGGCGAGGGACGGATGCAGTGATGGCGGCGGTCTGCTAAACCGTTGCAGGCAAGCGCGGTCATACATTCGCACTCTGACTTGGTGTCCTGTGTCGTTCCGGAACTGGGAACACATCTGGGCGAAGCTCGTGGCGCTTCACCTTGCCGTCGGTGGCCGCCTCGATTGCCAGGACGTGCTCCGCGGGCACACGTCCCGACTTGTGGAGCCACCACCAAACGTGCCCGGTCGCCTTGCCGCAGGCTCTCGCGACGGCCGCTTGGCTTCCGACTATCCGGATGGCGCGCGCAAGCGCTCTGTTCTGCATTCATCAAAAATAACTGATGACTGGATTATCGTCAAGAAAGCTCGACATGTTTAAAAATCGCAGGGGCTGATAGGCTGCTAGGATGAGTAACGAAACCCTCGGTGATCGCGTCGTCGCCGCTAGAAACCGTTTGGGCATGTCGCAGGCGGAGTTGGCCCGGCGGGTTGGCATCACGCCTCAGGCGATGCAATGGATCGAGTCCGGAAAGACGCGTCGGCCAAGATTCTTGATGGAGATAGCTGCGACGCTAGATGTCGCCTCGGAATGGCTGTTGAGGGGCGTGCCAGGACCTGGCGAAATGCCAATCCGCAAAAGCCTCGACGAATATCGCCGACAAGACGTCTCTCGAAGTGAAGAGCTCTGGCTTGCATCTATCGAGAAGGCGTTACCTCCCAAGCTCGCACCGGTGGATGTCTACGATCCGGAACGCATGCCTGTACACGTAGCTACTCAGTATCCGCACGCGGAAGTGGTCGTGCGCGCAGGTGGCGTTCTAGAGCAACTCGCCTGGAATGATTTCTTCTCGGACGGACAGCCTCTTCCAGATACCCACGCCTCTGCGTTTGAGAAGGTACCACTCCTGGCACTCGAGCATGCAGACCCGGATGACTACATCGCCCGGCCGCCAAGCCTGCACGACCGAAAGAATGCATATGGTCTCTATATGCTTCCTGGGGCTGGAATGGCGCCGAGGCTCGTTGGCATAGAAACGCTGAATGTCGATCCCGACGCTGAGCCCATTGAAGGCGGCCTGGTTATTCTTTGGCATAGGTATAACGTGCTCATGCCGGCCGAGCTGAGGAGAATGACCGAGAGCGTTGCCCATTGCACCGTCTACCCTGCCGGTGTACCGGTTCCGGTAGATATCCCTCGTGCACGCGTACGTGACATTCACGTCGTTGTCGGCCTTGAGTATCGGATCCCACCCCTCAGCCGATATCTTTCCGATGCGCCCACACCCTCGATCGATCAGCTCCAGCGCGAGCTGAGCGACTTGCGAGCGCGGCTTGCCGAATACGAGGCGAAGGGCCTCGATCTCAACTTCGATCTGAATCGGCTGTTTCTGGCGCACCCAGAGCTTCGGAACCGCCTCTCTAAGAAACTTGACGATATCATCAAGTAAACTTAACATCCCTCCGTCCCTAACGGACGGAGGCACCCATGCTCACACGTGAACAGACCATCTCCTCCCGCAAGCCCACCCCGTCTGATCGATCGAAAACAGGCGGCCCACCGAAGTCCGCCGGCCGCCAAAAAACCGTTGCGCTCCGGATCGATCCCGCTACGCAGGTCCTGAAGGCCACCCCCGCCGCGATCGTCGAGGAGAAGCTGACGGTCAGCGCCAAAGGGGAGTTCTCGCGTACGCGCACGAAAGCCGCGGATGAGTGGCGCCGGTTCGAGGCAGCCCTCGTCGCGGCCGAAGCCGAAGCCAAGATGGCCTCGGCGCCGCGCGGTGACGGAGAGACCGCTGCCGAGCACCTGACCCGGATGCTGGACGGCTGGCATAGGCTCTACCGCCTGCGGTGGGGCAACGACGGCCAGCGGAATGTCATCACCACGATCCTGTCCGCCAGCCAGGACCAGATCCGCGCCGAAGACATTGAAGGTGCGCGGGTCGGTAGCGATCACGAGGCGCTGCGCCGCCGCATCATCGCCACCCCGTCGGTCGAGACTGGGCACATTGCTGGAAAGCTGGGGATGTTCGCGAGCTTCGTCGCGGACAATTTCGATGAAGAGTTCCGCAGCGATCTGGAGAAGCTTCACCAGGACGCCCTGGGGGTGATGCCGATGGCCTCATCGATGGAGGCCTTGATCGAGCAGCACCTGGGTCGTTGGCGGGAGGCTTTCGACACCTTCAACGCCGACGCCACTCCCACGAACGCGCTGATCGGCGCATGCGCCGGCACGGACGTGCCCTTCGACGCGTTGCCACGCGAGCTGCCGGACGTGATCGCCCGCATCTACGCGGCGGCGGCAGGCGCTATCGCGATCAACAAACGGCCCGGCGACCTAGTCGAGGTGGTGCTGCTCCACGGCACGTCTGGTCGCCCAGGCTGGCGGTTCATGGGCGATCTCCGCGACGCGCTCGATGCGGTCAACTTCCTGCACAATCAGATGGAGCGGGCCATGGCCGACCTGTTGGGCCTCATCGTCACGCACACCGACTCTCCCGGCCTAAATGCGCGCTGGATCGCAAGCCCCGAGGTGCCGCAATGACAATGATCGCGTTCGCCGAGGACGATCGCCCGCTCCGCCCGCGCGCCCGACCGGCTGCCCCCATTCCACGAGGCGAGACGCGACCGCTTCCCCTTTCGCGGTGGGCGTCAGGGGATCTCCTGCCGGCACTGTCGGCCAACGGCAAAACCCGGATGGCAATCGCTGATCGGCGCCTTGCCCGAAGCCTAATCTACTTCGGCGCCGTCACCAGATACGGCCTCGCCCACAAGCGGGCACCGTTCGGATACACCGGCCGCGTCTTTCGGATCACGGACCGGATCTCTCCCGAGAACCTATTCAGGGAGATCGCCGTCGAGATGCCCCGAGCATGGGGAGGGAGCCGACGCGTCCTATTTCTCGAAGGCGCCAGCTACTACAGCCAGGGCGGCGATTCGTGTGCGGTAGCGCTTGGCCAGGACGTGTTGGGAAACACAGAACCCGACGGCACGGTCGTGACGCCGTCCATCACCTGGAAGCTCGGTGGCGTGTACCGTCTCGGCCGCATGTGTTTCCCCAGGCCGGCCGATGTCGACGCCGAATTCCAGGAGGCGCGGCCATGACCCGCTCCGCCACGCTGAACCACCCCATCACGATCGACACCCTGCGTGCCAAGGACATCGTTATCGCGACCCTGGGTAAGGAGCACATGGTCGTAAGGGGAACGGCCCTGCTGCACGATATCGTAGATACGAAACGCCCCCGGGAAACCGACATCGCGTTCGTACCGGTGTCCTGCTGGGAAGAGGCCGAGGCGCTGAAGCGCGTCCTTGAGCCGCTGCACTGACACGATGGCCGCGCGGTTCTCTCGGATGACGTCCGGCGGGCCGCGCGGCTGCGCGCGTGGTCAGGGCGACGGTATGTCCGCGAGGCGGATCATCACTACCTTGCGGACCCCGTCGAGTTCCCATTCCTCCCGATCGAATTTCGCGCTCGCGAGGCGGAGGATGATTGAACTGAGCCGTTCGGCGGCTTCCAACAGATCATCTGGCCGATCCTTCACGCCACGGTCGGCGACGTCGGTCATGACGTGTTCCAGCGCCTCCTTGTGGATGCGACAGGAGACAAGCTCCCTGGGTTCGACGCCGACGATATGGGCGCGAAAGTTGACCGCGGGCTGGCCTTCGACGTCCGGCATGTACATCGGCGCGACAAGGTCGAACGTGAGAGGCATCGGACCGCTCCATCCCGTCCAGGCGGTCGAGCCTAGCACGATGGAGCGGATTGACATTGCCTCGGCCGCCTCCCCGGAGGGACGGCACTGATGGTGGCGCGCCTGGCCGCCAGCCCTGACGACGCGCCCCGGGCCTCCGCCAAGCTGGAGACGGTGGCGGTGATGCTCGACTGCGATCCGTCGACGGTGCGGAAGCTGCTGGCGCGCGGGCTGATCGAGGGCCACCGGATCGGCAGCCGCAGCATCCGCGTCTACGTCGACAGCATCCGCGCCTACCAGGAGCGCAGCAGGATGGGCGGCGAGAGCATGGCGGCCGGGCCAGCCCGCCGCAGGGCTACCACGGCGCACCGCGAGGCCGTGGCCTTCCTGCGGCAGCACGGGATAGGCTGAGCGGCAGCGGCAGCAGGGGGAGCACCAGGATGGGCGTCTCGTTCAGCCAGCGCCGGGACCGCTGGGTCTACGACTTCGAGCTCGGCGGCAAGCGGTTCAACGGGTATTGCCTGGAGGAGAACGGCGACCCCTGCACCTCTCGTCGTGCCGCGGTGCTGGCGGAGGAGAAGGTGCGGGTGGCCGCCGGCAACGCCCGGCGCAGCCCCGCCCCGATGCCCTCCGTCGGCTACACCGTGGCGCAGGCCTTCGCCGGCTACGTCGCCCAGGCGAACAAGAAGTCGGCCAATTGGGACAACCAGCAGGACTACATCGCCGACCTGCTCGCCTACTTCGGCGGCGAAACGGCGCTGGCCGACGTCACGGAGACCCGGATCTGGGAGTACATCGCCTGGGCGCGGGCCCAGAACATCCGCGTCTATGTCGGCGGCCCCCGGAAGCGCGGCGAGCATGGCCGTCGGACGAAGCTGTGGAAGGAGAGCGACCGGACCCGATCCGACTCCACCATCAACCGGTACCTCGTGACACTGCGCAGAACAATCGCCATCGCGCACAAGGCCCGCGATGCGCTGAAGCGTCGGTTGCTGGAGGACCCGCCGACCGTGCCGGACTTGGCCGAGCCGAAGGCGCTCCCCCGGCCCATCCCGGCCGCCGACATCCGCAAGCTGCTCCAGGTCGCCGCCCCGCACGTCGCCGAAGCCATCACGCTGTCGCTGCTGCTGGGCCTGCGGCGCACCGAGGCCTACGGGCTGACCCGCGACCATATCGACGTCGACAACCGCGGGGTATGGCTCCAGCCGGAGGAGACGAAGGGGAACCGTGGCGAATTCATGCGAGCCAATGCCCGGGCAATGGAGGTGCTGCTGCGGCTGAGCGCCCAGGCCCAAGCCCGCGGGGCCGAGCACCTGATCACCTGGCGCCGCGGCAAGAAGGGCCAGTGGCGGCCGATCACCAGCCCGAAGACGGCGATCCAGACGGCCCTGAAGAAGGCCGGCATCTCCGGCAAGCACCGCTTCCACGACCTGAAGGCGTCGTTCAGCACGGCGCTGGCCACGACGGCGCCGGCGAAGGTCGTCCAGCAATTGAGCCGGCACAAGAGCTTCCAGACGACCGAGCGCTACATCCTGGTGGCCGACGAGGCGACCCGGACGGCGATCGACGAATTCAACGAAAGCGCGGTCGCGATGGAAGTGGACGCCATGCGGCCCGAGGGCAAAGTCCCGGACAAAGCCCCGGACAAGGTCGACGGGCGGGGAGAAACGCGACGAAGAAAACGTCGCCTAAGTGCTTGAAAAGAAAGATGGCGCGCCCGAAGAGATTCGAACTCCTAACCCCCAGATTCGTAGTCTGGTGCTCTATCCAGTTGAGCTACGGGCGCGCTGTGGTCGGAAACCTGTCCCGACGCGAGAGGCCGGGACACTACGCAAAGCGTTCCTGCCTTGCAAGGCTCGATTTGCCCGTTGGTGAAGGTTCCATCGCGGGGCCGGCGGGGCGTGGATTTTCGCCGCGGCAGCGCTACATCCCTGGCGGATCATACCGGAGGTCGACCATGCGGCGCTGGATCGCGGGCCTGTTGTTCCTTCTGGTGCCGCTGGCCCCGGGCCTGGCCCAGGCGCCGGTGGCGGCCGCCGACCGCGCCGGCATCGAACGGGTGATCCGCGACCAGATGGCGGCCTTCCGCGCCGACGATGCGGCCGCCGCCTTCGCCTTCGCCGCGCCCTCGCTGCAGACCATGTTCGGCACGCCCGAGACCTTCATCGCCATGGTGCGGCGGGGCTACGCGCCCGTCTACCGGCCGCGCTCGGTCGAGTTCCGCGAGCTGGCCGAGGCCGACGGCGCCCTGGTGCAGCGGGTCCTGCTGATCGGCCCCGATGGTGTGCCGGAGGTGGCGCTCTACGTCATGGAGCGCCAGCCGGACGGCAGCTGGCGCATCGCCGGCTGCTTCCTCACCCGCTCGGAGGACCGCGTCACCTGAAGCGAGGGCCAGCCACCCGGTCGCCATTGCCGGGCGGGTCCGCCTTCGGCTAGTCAGGCGGGATGTCCGACCCCTATCGCCACAATCTCTCGGTCTCGTGGGAGGAGTTCCACCGGCTGTCGCGCGTGCTGGCCGGGCGGTTGATGGATCTCGGGTCGTGGCACCTGCTGGTCGCGGTCACCCGCGGCGGGCTGGTGCCGGCCGCGATCGTCGCCCGCGAGCTGGAGCTCCGGGTGGTCGACACGCTGTGCATCGCCAGCTACCACGACCGCAGCCGCGGCGCGCCGCAGGTGCTGAAGGCGGCCGGCGCCGGCGATGGCGACGGCGTGCTGGTGATCGACGACCTGGTCGACACCGGCGTCACCGCGCGGGTCATGCGCGGGCTGTTGCCGAAGGCGCACTTCGCCACCGTCTTCGCCAAGCCGGAGGGGCGGCCGCTGGTCGACACCTATGTGGCCGAGGTCGGCCAGGAGACCTGGATCGTCTTCCCCTGGGACCAGCACCCGCCGATCGGCGAGGGGCGGCGATAGGCCGTTTCCTCCCGCCCACCTGCTACCGCCCACCTGCTACCGCCACGAGACCCCGGTCACGTCGTTGGCCTGGATCGGGCTGTTGTTCCACACGCCGACCAGGTTCTTGTTCCAGACGCCGAGCTTGGGCAGCTGGAAGAGGAAGCCGTTGACGGCATCCTCGGCCAGGATGCGCTGGGCGTCGCCGAACAGCTTGTTGCGCGCGCCGTCGTCGGCGGCCAGGTCGATCGCCTTCATCGTCGCTTTGAAACGGTCGCTGGAGTAGGCGAAATAATAGTCGTCGCGGCCATAGATATCGATGTCCATGGGCTCGGTATGGGCGACGATGGTGAGGTCGTAGTCGCGGCCGCGGAACGCCGTCGACAGCCACTGCGCCCACTCGATCGGCTCGATCCGGACCTTGATGCCGACCTGGGCCAGCTGGGCCGCCACCACCTCGCCGCTGCGCCGCGCATAGGCCGGCGGCGGCAGCTTCAGCGTCGCCTCGAAGCCGTTCGGGTGGCCGGCCTCGGCCAAGAGGGCCTTGGCGCGGGCGATGTCGTGCGGGTACATCCCCGTCAGGTCGACATAGCCCGGGTGGGCGGGCGAGAAGTGGCTGCCGATCGGCGTGCCATAGCCCTGCATGGCGCCGTCGATGATCGCCTTGCGGTCGATGGCGTGGCTGATGGCGCGCCGCACCCGGATGTCGTCGAAGGGCTTGCGCCCGTTGTTGATGGCCAGGATGACCTCGCCCTCGGTCTGGCCGACCTGGACCGTGAAGCGCCCGTCATTGCCGAGGCGCGGCAGCGCCTCGGCCGCGCCGATCGCCGGCCACAGGTCGACGTCCCCGGCCAGCAGGGATGCGACCTGGGCCGAGGGGTCGCTGATGAAGCGGAAGGTGACCTGCCGCAGCCTGGTCGCGGCCGCGTCGCGGTGCGCCTCGTTGCGCACGAGCACGACGCGGTCGCCCTTGGCCCAGCGCTCGAACCGGAAGGGGCCGGTGCCGATCGGGGTGGTCTTGTTCGCGTCGGCGGTCTTCGGCTGGACGATGACCGCGTCGCCGGACCCCATGTTGAAGAGGAAGAAGCCGTCGCGCCGGCTGAGGACCGCCACCACCTTCAGCGGGCCCGGCGTCTCCACCCGGTCGATGGCCGCGAAGTAGCGCTTCTGGGCGTTCACCGAATCCGGGCCGCGGGCGCGGTCCCACGAGAACTTCACGTCGGCCGAGGTGAACGGCGTGCCGTCATGGAAGGCGACGTTGGGGTGCAGCTCGAAGCTGTAGGTCAGCCCGTCGGCGCTGACGGTCCAGCTTTTCGCCAGTTGCGGCTGCACCTGGCCCGCCCGGTCGATGCGCACCAGCCCCTCGAAGAGGTTGGCGTAGGTGACCTCGTCGATGGCGGCGGCCGCCCCCGCGGTCGGATCGAGATGGGGCGGCTCCAGCGCCATGCCGACCACCAGCCGGTCCTTCGGCTGGGCCGCACCCGGCGCTACCCAGCCCAGGAGCGCCAGCAGCCCCAGGGCCATCACGGCGAGACGACGAGAAAAGCCCATGATGCAAACCCCTTCCCGGATGACGCCAGGATGGCAGGATATCAGGCTTGGGCCGGGGCCGGAACGCCGGGGCGGCGATTGCGCGTCGCCCGGGCCGCGGCGACGTGGTAAATACGCCTTTGTTGCCGTGCATCATCCCAGGGCCCAAGCCGATGATTCGTCGCCTACTTACGCTTCTCCTGCCGCTGGCGATCGCGGCGTGTGCCGCGCCGTCGGGCAAGGAATTGTACCCCACACCCGGCACCGCCCTGGCGCCCACCGGGTCCGCCATCGAATGGGAGGCGGCGCCCGAACCGGTCGAGCTGCCCGACCCGGCGGCGACGCGCGACGCGCCCCGCGGCCCGCCGCCGCTGCCGACGGAACCCCTGCCGCAGCAGCGCCGCCTGGGCATGGGCCTGGGTCTCGGCAACGAGACCGGCGGCTTCAACGACCCGCTGGGCCCGCTGCCGGGGACCGTCACCCGCCGCGGCTTCTAGAGCGCCACGCTCTTTAGAGCACCACGGCGGGGCCGGCTCCGCTCCCGCCTACCAGGCGGGCGGGGTCCAGTTCGCGTCCCGGTCGAGCGGGAAGAGCGGGCGCACCACGTTGCGGAAGTCGAAATTGCCGAGGTTGGGCGACGTCAGGCCAGGCACGTCGGCCTCGATGATCTGCTCCGGCTGGAAATATTTGGAGAAGCCGGCGCGGAAGTGGCCGCGCGACTTCACCACCACGGTCCTGGCATCCACCACCGGCACGCCCAGATTCTCGAAATAGCCGGGGTCGATGGTCTGCTGGCGCTTGGTGACGACGGCGACCGTCAGGTCGCCGACGCGCAGCACCGCGGACGGGCCGAGATCGACCGTCATGCCGGCCCGCGACCCGCCCTCCTGGCCCACGAACACGCCGTCGGACAGGCCGATGACGGTGGCCGGCGCCGTGAAGGGCTCCGACCGCTCGTCCGCCTCCGCGCGATTGAAGTGGGCGTCGAAGCTGGCGCCGACGCCAAGGCCATGGGCCTCCGCCGCCAGCGGGGCGTCGAACAGGTGGCCGATGACGACGCCCTTCGCCTTGGCCTCGTAGAGCGCGCGCAAGAGCCAGGTGGTGTTGCCGCGCCCGCCGCCGCCGGGATTGTCGGCGACATCGGCGATGACGGCGGGCGGCAAGGACGGGTCGGCCGCCCGCGCCAAGGCCCCCTTCACGCAGTCGTCGAGCGAGGTCAGCCGCGGCACGAAGCGGTGGCGGTCGGCCCAGACCCGCTCGGCCAGCTCACGGCACAGGCGCCGCGCGCCGGCCTCGTCGTCGCGGGTGGTGACGATGAAGGCCATGCCGTTATAGGGCGTGTCGCCATAGGTGAAGCCGCCGAGGATGGAGACGTTCAGCACCGTCCCGCCGAGCCTGGTCTGGCCGTACTGGATGATGTCGCCATAGGGCCCGGACGCGGTGAGCTGGGTGACCTGCGGGGCCATGATCGGCAGCCGGATGAAGGCGCTGGTTGTCTTCATCCCCGCCAGCAGGTCGCGCATGGCGCGCGCGCATTCCTGGCCGCGCGCCACCTGGTCGACATGTGGGTTGGTGAGGTAGGCGGAGATGTAGTCGGTCATCTCCACCATCTCGTCCGACACCATGGCGTGAAGGTCGAGGATGGAGACGATCGGCACCTTCGGCCCGACGATGTCGCGCGCTACCCGGTAGAGCTCGCCGTCCGGGTCGTGGCTGCCGGTGGAGATCGAGGCGCCGTGCTCGGCGAAATAGACCCCGTCCAGCGGCATCGCCGCCTCCAGCCCGCGCCGCATCTCCTCCTTCAGTTCCAGGAAGAACTGGTGGTCGAGGGGGCCGGCGGCGCCGGCATCGGCCAGCACGATCGGGCACGGCGTCCAGGCGCCGGACGCGTCCATCTCGCGCACGAAGCCGACGGTGCCGCCGGTGACGCGCGGGTGGGGGGCCCGGGCGTCGGTCAGCAGTGCTGCGCCCTCGGTGATGCGCAGGTCGCTGCGATGGACGACGGGGGCCCAGCGGTTGCCTTCGTGGTGCAGGCCAAGGATGGCGATGCGGGGGGCGGCCATGTCGGTTCCTTTGGTAGGGGTTTCTGTCGGGCAGGAATAAAGGGCGGCAGGGCCGCTCAGTTGGGCGGCGTCCAGGTGGCGTCCGGGTCGAGCGGATAGATCGGCCGCTGGACGCCGCGGAAGTCGAAATTCTCGAGCTTGGGCGAGGTCAGGCCGGGCACATCGGCCTCGATCACCTGGCCCGGCTGGAAGTGCCGCAGGAAGCCGGCGCGGAAATGGCCGCGCGACTTCACGACGACGGTGCGCGCGGTCGCCACCGGCACGCCGATATGCTCGAAATAGTCCGGGTCCAGGCATTGCTGGCGCCGGGTGATGACGACGACGGTGATGCCGCCGACCTGGAGCGCCGCCGTCGGGCCGAGATCGACCATGGTGCCGGCGGCGCTGCCGTCGATGGCGCCCGGGAACACCCCGTCGGACAGCCCGACCACCGTCGCCCGCGCGGTGAAGGGCCGCGACCTGGGCTCGGTCTCGGCGCGGTTGAAGAAGGCGTCGAAGCTGGCGCCGCGGCCCAGCCGATGCGCCTCGGCCGCCAGCGGTGCGTCGGTGAAGACGCCGAGGATGACGCCTTCGGCGCCCGCCGCGTGCAGCGACTCCAGGAGCCAGGTAGTATTGCCGCGCGCGCCGCCGCCGGGATTATCGGCAACGTCCGCGATGCAGATCGGCGGCTTCGTCCGGTCGCGCCCGACCTCGGTCGCCTGGCGCACGCAATCGTCGAGCGAGGTCAGCTTCGGCAGGAAGCGCTCGCGATAGCTCCACACCCGTTCCGCCAGCTCCTTGCAGACGTTGCGGGCGCGGTCGGCGTCGCCGCGGGTGGTGACGATGAAGGCCATGCCGTTGTCCGGCGTGTCGCCATAGGTGAAGCCGCCGAGGATGGAGACGTTCATCACCGTCTCCTCCACCTTGGTCTGGCCATAGGCGATGATCTCGGCATAGGGGCCGGCGGCGGTCAGCTGCGAGACCTGCGGCGCCATCAGCGGCAGGCGGATGAAGTGGTGCTCGGTCTTCAGCCCGGCGACCAGCTCGCGCATCGCCATCGCCGCCTCGCGCCCGCGCGCCGACTGGTCGGTATGCGGGTTGGTGCGATAGGCGATCAGCAGGTCGGCGGCCGACACCATGCGGTTGGAGACGTTGGCATGGAGGTCGAGCGTCGCCACGATCGGCACGTCCGGCCCGACGATGTCGCGGGCCATCTGGAACAGCTCGCCGTCCGGGTCGAGCTCCCCGGTGGTGATCGAAGCGCCGTGCTGGGGGAAATAGACGCCGTCCAGCGGCATCGCCTGGCGCAGGCCGTCCCGCATCGCGTCCCGCACCCGGACGTACCAGTCATGGTCGATGGCGCCGGCGGCGCCGCAGTCGAGATAGGTGATCGGCACCGGCGTCCAGGGGCCGGTCACGTTCATCGCCCGCACGAACCCCCAGAGCCCACCGACGGAGCGCGGGCGGGCGGCGGTGGCATCGGCCCACAGCTCGTCCCCGTCCAGCCGCAGCCATTCCCGCGTGTCGGCCTCGGTCAGGGGCGGTGCGAAGCGGCTGCCCTCGTGATGGACGCCAAGGATGGCGATCCGCGGATTGGCGGCATTGCGGCTGGCAGGCGGCATGGGGGAGCCTTCATGGCAGGGGGTGGCGGCGGATCGCCCGACCGGAGCGGTCGCGGGCTGCGCGCGCCGATCGTCCGGAGGGGCTGGGGATGGATTGCGATGCCAAGATAACCGCAATGGCAAACGTGGTCGCAAGCCTGTTGCCGGAATTCGGTAAAAATCCGGAACTCCGGCGAACTCATGGTTCGTCAAGCTCACCATGAGGGCCAGCGCACCACTTCTCTTTAAATCCAGAACACCAGCTTCTCCTCAGCAACCATTAAGAGCTGGCGGTGATTTTCTGCCAGTTTGATCCGCGCTG
>CAZQOA010000033.1:0-26742 GCA_964594715.1 uncultured Rhizobiaceae bacterium
AGAAGCCGGACATCTTCTGGGGGATCGTCGCCAGCATGTATATCGGCAACATCATGCTGCTGGTCCTCAACCTGCCGCTGATCGGCATGTGGGTCCAGCTCCTGAAGGTGCCGTACCGGATTCTCTTCCCATTGATCTTGTTGTTCTGCGTCATCGGGGTCTATACGGCGTCCGGTGCCATCTTCGACGTGTATCTGATGATCGCTTTCGGCGTGATCGGCTATCTGATGCGCAAGTTCGGCTACGAGCCCGCTCCCCTGGTCCTGGCCTTCGTCCTGGGGCCGATGCTGGAGAACAATCTGCGCAAGGCATTGCTGCTGTCGCAGGGGGATTTCGGGACCTTCGTCGAGCGGCCGATCTCGGCCGTCTGCCTGGGCGTGGCGGCATTGCTTTTGCTTTCCCCGCTTTTGCCCCTTTTTGGTGCGCGACGTAACGCAATCGCGCTTGAGCAATCCTAGAACTATCGCTAACCACCTACTCACAAGTAGGGGGCGGAGGGTGCGACCGTGAAGGCTAGTTCCAATCGCGAAAATCCCAGCAACTTGAGGTTCGTCTCCATGTCGGCAGCGGTGGCGGGAAAGGCCGGCGAGGGCTACCGGGCAGCCTCGTTCGGCAGCATCGACGAAGAGCGGAAGGCAGCGGCGATGGATATGCGCCCGGAGCTTCCACCCGGGTACCAGCCCAGCGAGCGCGAAGCGTTCATGAACCCGCTCCAGCAGGAGTATTTCCGGCTGAAGCTGCTGCGCTGGCGAGCGGAACTTCTCCGCGAGTCGACCGAGACGCTGCTGCATCTCAAGGAAGATACCCTGTCGCAGCCCGACCTGACCGACCGGGCATCGCTGGAGACCGACCGCTCGCTGGAGCTTCGGACCCGCGACCGCGAGCGCAAGCTGATCGCCAAGATCGACGCGGCGCTGGAGCGGATCGACGACGGCAGCTACGGCTATTGCGAGGAAACCAGTGAGCCGATCGGCCTGAAGCGCCTGGAGGCGCGCCCGATCGCCACCCTCAGCCTGGAGGCCCAGGAGCGGCACGAGCGGATGGAGCGCACCCACCGCGACGACTGAGGACGGCACGGGTGTCGTATTCCGGCCATGCCGCCGGAGAACGAACAACGAACATCTGCCCTCGACGAGGGTGAACAAATCAGGTACGCTGCCCTTCGTTGCATCGCCCGACCGGGCGTGGAATAAGAGGGGCTGGACAATGTCGCAAGCCGCGCTGCGTTTGGTGGACAAGGAAACCGTGGACAAGACCAAGGCCCTGGAGGCCGCTCTCGGCCAGATCGAACGGGCCTTCGGGCGCGGCTCGATCATGAAGCTCGGCGCAAAGTCGGCCGCGACCGAGGCCGAGGTCGTGTCGAGCGGGTCGCTCGGCCTCGACATCGCGCTCGGCATCGGCGGCCTGCCGCGCGGCCGGGTGGTGGAGGTCTACGGCCCCGAAAGCTCCGGCAAGACGACGCTGGCCCTGCATGTCGTGGCCGAGGCCCAGAAGGCCGGCGGCACCTGCGCCTTCGTCGATGCCGAGCACGCGCTCGATCCCAGCTATGCCCGCAAGCTCGGCGTCGACATCGACGAGCTGCTGATTTCCCAGCCGGATGCCGGCGAGCAGGCGCTGGAGATCGTCGACACGCTGGTCCGCTCCGGCGCCATCGACGTGCTGGTGGTCGACAGCGTCGCCGCCCTGGTGCCGAAGGCCGAGCTGGAAGGCGAGATGGGCGACAGCCATGTCGGCCTGCAGGCCCGCCTGATGAGCCAGGCGCTGCGCAAGCTGACGGGATCGATCTCCAAGTCGGGCTGCCTCGTCATCTTCATCAACCAGATCCGCCTGAAGATCGGCGTCATGTTCGGCAGCCCGGAGACGACCAGCGGCGGCAACGCCCTGAAGTTCTATGCCTCGATCCGCCTCGACATCCGCCGCATCGGCGCGATCAAGGACCGTGACCAGGTCACCGGGAACGCCACCCGGGTGAAGGTCGTGAAGAACAAGATGGCGCCGCCCTTCCGGGTGGTGGAATTCGACATCATGTATGGCGAAGGCATCTCCAAGACCGGCGAGCTGATCGATCTGGGCGTGCAGGCCGGCGTCGTCGACAAGTCCGGCTCGTGGTTCTCCTATGACGGCCAGCGCATCGGCCAGGGCCGGGAGAACGCCAAGACCTTCCTGCGCGAGAACCCGACCATCGCCCAGACGATCGAGCAGGCGATCCGGCAGAATGCCGGCCTCGTCGCCGACGCCATGATGAGCGGTGGCAGCGCAGTGGAGGCGGAGGGCTAGCCGCCCGCGGCCGACACCGCCTTCTCCGAACCTTCGGAAAGGGCCGGGACCGCCGAGGCGGCCCCGGCCTTTTCCCGTTTCGGGGCATCCTGGACAGGTTTCCGGGCAGGCTATAGAAGCACCGGTTCGACGAGCAGCGGGGTCGGAAAGCAGGTCGCAGGGTCCGAGCCCGCCCAAGCAGGAGCGAGAGGCCCCCTCATGACTTCGGCGAACGATATCCGCGCACAGTTCCTCAGCTACTTCGCCGACGAAGGGCATGCGGTGGTGCCCTCGAGCCCGCTGGTGCCGCGCAACGACCCGACGCTGCTCTTCACCAATGCCGGCATGGTGCAGTTCAAGAACGTCTTCACCGGCGCGGAGAAGCGCGACTATGTCCGCGCCGCCTCGTCGCAGAAGTGCGTGCGCGCCGGCGGCAAGCACAACGACCTCGAGAATGTCGGCTACACCGCCCGCCACCACACCTTCTTCGAGATGCTGGGCAACTTCTCGTTCGGCGATTATTTCAAGGACCGGGCGATCGAGCTGGCCTGGAACCTGATCACCCGCGAATACGGCCTGGACCAGGAGCGGCTGCTGGTCACCGTCTATTCCGAGGACGAGGAGGCGGCCGGCCTGTGGCGGCGCATCGCCGGCCTCGACGACCGGCGCATCATCCGCATCCCGACCTCGGACAATTTCTGGGCCATGGGCGAGACCGGCCCCTGTGGCCCGTGCTCGGAAATCTTCTACGACCATGGTCCGCACATCCCGGGCGGCCCGCCCGGCAGCCCCGACGGCGACGGCGATCGCTTCATCGAGATCTGGAACCTCGTCTTCATGCAGTACGAGCAGCAGACGCCCGCGCTCCGGGTGCCGCTGCCGCGCCCCTCGATCGACACCGGCATGGGGCTGGAGCGCATCGCGGCCGTGCTCCAGGGCAAGCACGACAATTACGACATCGACCTGATGCGGGCGCTGATCGTGGCCTCGGCCGAGGCGACCGGCACGCCGCCCGACGGGCCTCACGCGGTCTCGCACCGGGTGATCGCCGACCATCTGCGCTCCACCAGCTTCCTCATCGCCGACGGCGTGCTGCCGTCGAACGAGGGCCGCGGCTATGTCCTGCGCCGCATCATGCGGCGCGCGATGCGCCATGCCCATATCCTGGGCGCCAAGGAGCCGGTGGTCTGGAAGCTGGTGCCCGCGCTCATCCGCCAGATGGGGCAGGCCTATCCCGAGCTGGTCCGCGCCGAGCCCCTGGTCACCGAGACGCTGCGCCTGGAGGAGAGCCGCTTCAAGCAGACCCTCGAGCGCGGCCTGCGCCTGCTCGACGACGAGGTCGCACGGCTGCCGCCGGGCAAGGGCCTGCCGGGCGAGGTGGCGTTCAAGCTCTACGACACCTTCGGCTTCCCCCTCGACCTGACCCAGGACGTGCTGCGCGGCCGCGGCCTCGCGGTCGAGACCGCGGGCTTCGACACCGCCATGGCCCGCCAGCGGGCCGAGGCGCGGGCGGCCTGGGCCGGCTCCGGCGAGGCCTCCGAGGGCCAGATCTGGTTCGACCTCAAGGAGCGGCTGGGTGCCACCGAGTTTCTCGGCTACGACGCCGAGGCGGCGGAGGCCAAGGTCGCGGCCCTGCTGGTCGACGGCCGGGAAGTGGAATCCGCCGAGGCCGGGACCGAGGTCTCGGTGGTCGTGAACCAGACCCCGTTCTATGCCGAATCCGGTGGGCAGATGGGCGATAGCGGCGCGCTCTTCACGCCGGCCGGCGCGGAGATCGAGGTCGGCGACACGGTGAAGCGCGCGGGCGCGCTGTGGGTCCATGTCGGCCGGGTCGCGCGCGGCCGGGTCGCGGTCGGCGACGTCGTCGAGATGCGGGTGAACGGCGATCGCCGCACCCGCCTGCGCGCCAACCATTCGGCCACCCACCTGCTGCACAAGGCGCTGCGCCATCGCCTGGGCGACCACGTCACCCAGAAGGGCTCGCTGGTCGCGCCGGACCGGCTGCGCTTCGACATCAGCCACCAGAAGCCGCTGTCGGCCGAAGACATCGCCGTCGTCGAGGCCGAGGTGAATGCCCGCATCCGCCACAATGACGATGTCGTCACCAAGCTGATGGCACCCGACGACGCCGTCGCCGCCGGCGCGCTGGCGCTGTTCGGCGAGAAGTACGGCGACGAGGTGCGGGTCGTCAGCATGGGCGGCGAGGGCTTCTCGGTCGAACTGTGCGGCGGGACCCATGTCCGCCGCGCGGGCGACATCGGCGTCTTCAAGATCGTCGGCGAGGGCGCGGTTGCCGCCGGCGTCCGCCGCATCGAGGCGGTGACGGGGGCGGCCGCGCTCGCCCATCTCGATCGCGAGGAGGCCCTGCTGCGCGAGGCGGCCGGGGTCCTGAAGGTGACCCCGACCGAGCTGCCGGCCCGCGTCGCGAACCTGGTCGAGGAGCGCCGCCGGCTGGAGCGCGAGCTGGCCGACGCCCGGCGCCAGCTGGCGTCCGGCGGCGGCGGTGCCGGCCAGGAGGCCAAGGACGTGGGCGGCATCCGCTATGCCGGCCGCCGGGTCGAGGGCATGCCGGCCCGCGAGCTGAAGGGCCTGGCCGACGAGCTGAAGCGCCAGCTCGGCTCCGGCGTCGTCGCCGTGGCCGGCGTCGACGAGGGCAAGGTCTCGCTGGTGGTGGGCGTGACCGACGACCTGACCGCCCGGATCAGCGCCGTCGACCTGGTGCGGGTCGGCGCCGAGGCGCTGGGCGGCAAGGGCGGCGGCGGCCGTCCCGACATGGCCCAGGCCGGCGGTCCCGACCCCGAGCGGGTGGAGGCGGCCCTGTCCGCGATCGAGGGCGCCCTGGCGAGGCGGGCGGAAGCGGCCTGAGCCGGCCGCCGACGGTTCTCGCTCAGGCTTTCCATCCATGGCGGCGAACAAAAAAGGGGCGGCCGAAGCCGCCCCTTTCGTCCGTCGCAGTGACCGCCGGCGTCAGCCCAGCGCGGCCTTCAGGTTCTGGTCGAGCTTGTCCAGGAACTGGTTGGTGGTGAGCCAGGGCTGGTTCGGGCCGATCAGCAGCGCCAGGTCCTTGGTCATGGCGCCGGCCTCGACGGTGTCGATGCACACCTTCTCCAGCGTCTCGGCGAACCTGGCCACGTCCGGGGTGTTGTCGAACTTGGCGCGGTAATAGAGGCCGCGGGTCCAGGCGAAGATCGAGGCGATCGGGTTGGTCGAGGTCTCCTTGCCCTTCTGGAACTCGCGGTAATGGCGGGTGACCGTGCCGTGGGCGGCCTCGGCCTCGACGGTCTTGCCGTCCGGCGTCAGCAGCACCGACGTCATCATGCCGAGCGAGCCGTAGCCCTGGGCGACGATGTCGCTCTGGACGTCGCCGTCATAGTTCTTGCACGCCCACACGAAGCCGCCCGACCATTTCAGGGCGCTCGCCACCATGTCGTCGATCAGGCGGTGCTCGTAGGTCAGGTTCTTCGACTTGAACTCGGCCGCGAACTCGCGGTCGAACACATCCTGGAAGATGTCCTTGAAGCGCCCGTCATAGGCCTTGAGGATGGTGTTCTTGGTCGACAGGTAGACCGGGTACTTCCGCTCCAGCCCATAGTTGAAGCAGGTCCGGGCGAAGGCCTCGATCGAATCGTCGAGGTTGTACATGGCCAGGGCGACGCCGCCGCCGGGGAACTTGTAGACCTCGTGCTCGATCGTCTTGCCGCCGTCTTCCGGCTCGAACTTGATGGTCAGCTTGCCGCGGCCCGGTACGACGAAGTCGGTCGCCCGGTACTGGTCGCCGAAGGCATGGCGGCCGATGATGATCGGCTGCGTCCAGGTCGGGACCAGGCGCGGCACGTTCTTGCAGACGATCGGCTCGCGGAAGATCGACCCGTCGAGGATATTGCGGATCGTGCCGTTGGGCGACTTCCACATCTTCTTCAGGCCGAACTCCTCGACCCGCGCCTCGTCCGGGGTGATCGTCGCGCACTTCACGGCGACGCCGTACTTCTTGGTCGCCTCGGCCGAATCGATGGTGATCTGGTCGTTGGTCTCGTCGCGCTTCTGGACGCTGAGATCGTAGTATTTCAGGTCGATATCGAGATAGGGCAGGATCAGCTTGTCCTTGATCATCTGCCAGATGACGCGGGTCATCTCGTCGCCGTCCATCTCGACGACGGGGTTCGCGACCTTGATCTTCTTCACGGGGGTGGGTCTCCGGGCTCGAAACGAGGGCGAGCCCGCCACACGGCAGGCGGGCGGGCGGCAGCGGCGGCACGATAGCACCTCGCCCGGGTGAGGCAAGCATGGCGTTGGGCCGTGCCGGGGGCGGTCCCTCGGTGATCAGGCCCAACGGTCCTTGAAGGCGAAGCCGGGGGCAGGGGCGGCGGCGAGCCCCGCCAGCAGCGCCTCCACCGTCGATGCGACCTGGAAAAACCCGTGCAGCCGCTCGGTGCCGTAGCCCTCGCCGATGGCATGGTCGATCAGGCGCAGGAGCGGCTGCCAGTAGCCGTCGACGTCGAGCAGCGCGATCGGCAGCTCGTGCAGCCCGATCTGCCGCCAGGTCGCCATCTCCATCGTCTCGTCGAGCGTGCCGAGCGCGCCCGGCAGCACGGCGAAGGCGTCGGAGCGCTCTGCCATCAGGCGCTTGCGGGCATGCATGTTCTCGACCACCACCAGCTCGCTGACGCCGGTATGGGCGACCTCGGCGATGTGCAGGTGCCGGGGGATGATGCCGACGACGCGGCCGCCGGCCGCAAGGCAGGCGTCGGCCAGGATGCCCATCATGCCGACGCGGCCGCCGCCGAAGACCAGCTCGATGCCCCGCCCGGCCAGCGCGCGGCCCAGTTCCTCCGCCGCGGCCCGGTGGTTCGGGTTGTGCCCGACATGGGCACCGCAATAGACGCAGAGCGAGCGGATTTCCGGCATGGCATCCGTCACGAACTCGTGATCGAAGTTTTCATCGGATACGTTACCCTTGATGTCGCACGCGCGGCGTCCGGAAAGATACCCTGTCCGGCGCCACGCCAAGGGGAGAATGAGGCATGAGCGTTCTGGGTCGAGGCTCGGTCTTTGCGGTGGCCTTCGCCGTGGTACTGGGAGCGGGGGTTCTGGCTTCCGCACAGCAGCGCCCGCCGGCGGAGGTGATCACCGCCCGCCAGGAATCGATGAAGTCGCTGGGCGCCGAAATGAAGGCGATCGGGGACGCGGCCAAGGCCGGTACCATCACCCGCGACGACGCCGTCGCCCGCGCCCGCAAGGTCGAGCAGCATTCCAAGCACGTCGGCAGCTGGTTCCCGGCCGGAACCGGGGCCGAGGCCGGGACGAAGACCCGGGCGCTGCCCGCGATCTGGGAGAAGCCGGCGGACTTCAAGGCGGCCGCCGACAAGTTCGGCCAGGAGGCGGCGAAACTCGTCGTCGCAGCCGAATCCGGCAATCCTGCGGCGATCGCGGCTGCCCATGGCGATGTCGGCAAGAGCTGCGGCGGCTGCCACAATCCCTTCCGCGAGAAGCAATAGGCGGGCTGGGGCGGCCCCCCTGCCGGGCCGCCCCGTCCCCCACCGAACATCGCCCGCCAATTCCCCTTCACGAACGACATAGAGATCATGGCTCGCAGACCGCCCGGGGACCGGGTCAAGGTATGGGACGGCGCCGTGCGCCTGGTGCATTGGGCGATCGTCGTCGCCTTCGCCGTGTCCTGGTACACGGCACGCAATGGCCCGATGAACATCCACCTGCTGTCCGGCTACACGATGCTGACGCTGGTCTTGTTCCGCATCGCCTGGGGCTTCATCGGCAGCGACACCGCGCGTTTCACGCGCTTCGTCCGCGGCCCGGCCGCGGTCCTGGGCTATGCCAAGGGCTTCCTGCAGCCGCGCGGGGAGGTGTGGATCGGGCACAACCCGCTGGGCGCGCTCAGCGTCGTGGCCCTGCTGGGGCTGTTGCTGGCCCAGGCCCTCCTCGGCCTGGTCAGCGTCGACACCGACGCCATCGAATCCGGGCCGCTGGCTCATCTCGTCTCGTTCGAGACCGGACGGCAGGCGGCATGGCTGCATGGCTGGATCTTCCAGGCCCTGAAGGTCCTGGTGGCGATCCATATCCTGGCCGTCCTCTATTACCTGGTGGTGAAGCGGGTCGACCTGATCGGCCCGATGGTGACGGGCATCAAGCGGCTGCCGATCACCACGCGGCGGCCGGTGCGCATCGTCAGCCCATGGCTGGCATTGGTGGTGTTCGCGGTCGTGGCCGGGCTGGTCTGGCTCCTGGTGACCTACCCGCCGCGCTGACCGATTTTTCGCACGATTGTTGCTCCCAGGGCTGCGCGCGTATTACGTTTGTCGCAAATGGGTCTTGCGAAGGTCGTCCAGCTTCTGCTCGCGGTGGTCATTCCGGCCACCATCGCCGCCAGTATCATCTGGTGGCCCGGGAAACCGACGCCGCCGGCAGGGCAGCAGGCGACCGCCGCCGCCCCGTCCGCGACCCCGCCCATCGCCGAGGCGGTGGCCGCCGCGAGCCCGGCAGTGGCGCCGCCTGCGCCGGCGAGCGGGCCGGAACTGGCGCCGCCCGCGCCGATCATGGCGACCCAGGACGATGCCATGCCGGCTTCGCCGAAGCCCGTGATGCCTTCCTCCGCCGCGGCCATGGCCGCGGCGCCGTCGGCCGACCGGCCGCAAGCGGCTGCGGCGCCGCCAAGGCAGGGCGAAGGGTCATCGGCCCGCCCGCCATCGGCCACCGGTTCGCCGGGCATCGCGTCGTCGGGCATCGCGTCGCCGGGCACCGAGTCGCCGGATACCAAGCCATCGGGCACCAAGCCATCGGGCGGCACCGCGGCGGCGACCGGCGCCCTGGCCGCGCTGCCCAATCTGGTCCCGGATGCGCCGGTGCGGCCGGCCGTGCGGGATGGCGCCACCCAGCCGCGCGCGGCCGCCGAGGCCCCCACCTTCGATATCGTCCGCGTCGATCCCAAGGGCGCCGCCGTGATGGCGGGGCGGGCGGCCCCGGGTGCGACGGTGACGATCCTCGACGGCGGGCGTCCGCTCGGGACCGCGACCGCCAATGCGCGCGGTGAATGGGTCTTCCTGCCGTCGGCGCCGCTGGCCGCCGGCTCGCACTCGCTCAGCCTGTCGGCGAGCGCGGTCGGCAAGGGCGGCGGCGGCGAGGGGACCAGGGGCGAGCAGGTGGTGGTCGTCGCCGTCGAGCGGCCGTCGCGTGGCCCGGGTGCCGCCCCGGCCAGCGAGCCGCTGGTGGTCCTCAGCAGCCGTGGCGGCGAGGCGGCTTCGCGCCCCCTCCAGCTACCGTCCGGCGCCGATCAGCGTGCGGCGCAGGTGGAGCCGGCGCCGCACCAGGTGGCCCTGGCGTCGCCGCGGCCCAGCGCCGCCCCGACCGCGCCGGTAGCCCCCGGCGGACCGCCCAGCGTCGATGCGATCGACTATGGCGACCAGGGGCGGGTGCGCTTCAGCGGCAAGTCCGAGCCCGGCGCCACGGTGCGCCTCTACCTCGACAACAAGCCGCTCGGCGAGGCGGTGGTCGGACCCGACCGCAATTGGCAGCATTCGCCGCCGGCCGACATCGCGCCCGGCAAGTATGAACTGCGCGTCGACCGCCTTACCCCCGACGGCAAGGTCGCCGGCCGCGTGGCGATCCCCTTCCAGCGCACCACCCTCTCGGCCGCCGAACTGGCGGACGGCTCGGTCGTCGTGCAGCCCGGCAACAGCCTGTGGCGCATCGCCCGCAACGAGTACGGCCGCGGCGTCCGCTACACCGTCATCTACCGCGCCAATCGCGAGAGCATCCGCAACGCCAACCTGATCTATCCGGGACAGGTGTTCACGATCCCGAAATAGCGGCGGGTCACCCCTGGCGCAGGGCCGCCAGGTCGCGGGCCACGGTGGCGATCAGCCCGGTCCAGTCCTTGTCGGCCGTCTGCCGGTGCAGGCGCATGGCCGGGTACCAGGGGCTGTCGCCACGGTCGAGGAACCAGTACCAGAACAGGCCGCGTCCCTTCGGCACCAGGGTCCAGGTCGGGACGCCCAGCGCGCCGGACAGGTGGGCGGCGGTGTTGCTGATGGTGATGACGAGATCGAGGGCGGCGATCTGGGCCGCCGCACCATCCAGGTCCAGCAGCGGGTCGATCTCCGGGTCGGCCAGGATCGAGATGCCGGTGCGTCGCCGCAACGCGTCGATCTCGCCGCCATGGTCGCCATACTGGACGCTGACGAAGCGGCAGTCGGGGGCCTTCAGGATCGGCAGCCAGGCTTCCAGGTCGAGGCTCTTCTCGCCGCCGATGGTCGGGTGCCGGCTGTTCCAGGAGACCCCGACCAGCAGGCGCCCATCCTGATACTTCTCGCGCAGGGCGCGCGCCCGCGCCGGGTCGGCGCGGAGATGGGCGAGCGGCTTCTGTGGCAGGGCAGACGGATCGGCATGGAGGCGCCCGACCAGGCTGCCCGTCGGGCATTGCAGGTCGGCGGTGCGGGTGGCGGGGTGCGGCGGGTCGGATCGCGGGACGACGGCGACGGCCGGGAAGGCCCGGGTGAAGAGCGGCGCCAGGCGGGGCTCGCACTCCAGGATGACGGTGCCGCCGGCCGCGGCGACGCGATCGACCAGCCGGGCATACATGATCTCGTCGCCGGGCCCGTGATCGCCCCACACCAGCAGCCGCCGGCCGGCCAGCGGCGCGCCGTCCCACATCGGCAGCTCGAAGGGGCGCCGCCATTTGTCGAAGCGCGGCAGGTGCCAGCGCTGGTCGAAGCCGCGCTGGCCCTCGCGCAGCCGCCCGCGCGACAGGAGCAGCCAGCCCAGGCTGAATTCGGCCTCGGCGAAGCGTGGCCGCAGGCGCAGCGCCTCGCGGAAATGCCGCTCCGCCGTCGCCGCGTCGCCCGCCACCTCGGCGATCGTGCCGGCGACGTGCAGTGCATCGGCATTGGCCGGTGCCAGCGCCACCGCGCGTTCGGCCAGTGCCGCGGCCGCCGCGACGTCGCCCGACTCCATCGATACCAGGCCGAGGTTGGTGAGGGCCTGGACGTCGTCCGGCATCTGCGCCAGGAGCTTGCGATAGGCGGCCGCCGCCTCCTCGCGGCGGTCCAGGGCGCGCAGCGCATTGCCGACATGCAGCCAGGCTTCGGCCTCGTCGGGCCGCGTTTCCGTCGCGGCCGTTGCCGCCGCCAGGGCCGCGCCGGCGTCGCCGGTGTCGAGCAGGACGGCCGCCAGCGCGATCATGATCCGGGTCGAGGCCGGCAGTGCGGCGGCGGCGTCCCGGGCGGCCTGCAGCGCCTCGTCGACCCGCCCCACGATCCGCAAGGTCGCGATCAGGGCGAGGCGCATGTCCTCCCGCGCCGGCGCCAGCGCGATGGTTTCGCGGTAGGCCTGGAGCGCGGCCTCGAACTGGCCCGCCATGCGCAGGGTGGCGGCAACGTTGGCACGGTACTCGGCGCGCTTGGGATCCAGGGCGACCGCCTGGCGGAGGGCGGCGGCAGCAGCCTCGTTGCGGCCCTGGCGGCGCAGGAAGATGCCGTGATTGTTGTGCAGGGCCGCGTCGTCGGGTGCCCGTTGCAGGGCCTGGACGTAGGCGGATTCGGCCAGGCCGGCATTGCCGCGGCGTTCTTCCAGGATGGCCTTGCGGCGCCACAGGACCGGGTCGTCCGGGTCGTCCGCAATCGCCTCCTCGATCAGCCGCCCCGCCTGGTCCAGCTCGCCGCGCAGCAGGTGTGCCGCGGCCAGGTCGCCCCTGGCATCCGGCGGCAACGGCGCCAGGATGGCGGCGCGTTCCAGCGCCTGCTGGGTTTCCGGCGCCTTGCCCTGGCCGATCAGGGCCTTGGCGAGCAACCTCCAGGACAGCGGGTCGGACGGGTCGGCCGCCGCCATCGCCCGCGCCAGCTCGCCGGCCTCGGCATGGTGGCCGAGCGCCAGCCGCTGCCGGATCTCCGCAGCCGGGTCGGCGATGGTCACAGGATGCCGTGGCGCGCGAAGACGTCGGCCAGCTTGCTCCCGGCCTGCAGCTCGGCCCGCGAGCGGTCTTCGCCCTCGACCTTCTCCAGGGCCTTTTCCAGGCATTGGCGCTCGATCTCGACCGGGATCACCACGATGCCGTCGGCGTCGCCCATTATCAGGTCGCCCGACCGCACATGGACGCCACCGCAGGATACCGGCACGTCGATGGCGATGACCTTGCCGCGGCCCTTGGAATCGAGCGGGCCGATGCCGCCATGGAAGACCGGGAAGCCAAGCTGGCGGATCTGCCGGATGTCGCGCACCAGCCCGTCGGTGACGCAGCCGGCCGCACCCCTGGCGATCGACGCGGTGGTCAGCAGCTCGCCCCAGGGTGCGATGCGCGGGCTGCCCTGGCAGGCGAGGACCGGGATCTCGCCCGGCGCCAGGTCGTCGATCAGCGCGATCTCCAGCGCATAAGGGTTCTCGCCGGCCTCGACCGAATAGACCTCGGAGTAGAGGCCGGTGCGGGCGCGCCCGATCATCACCAGCGCCTCGTCGAGCGGCCGGATGTTGGGTCGGAACGCCTGGTGCATGTGCCCCAGCGCGTCCAGCGTGTCGGACAGCACGGCGGTGAACAGCCGCTCGCGCGCCCGGGCGAGCAGGGTTTCGTCGGCACGCATCGGCAGCACCCCCTTGGTCGATCGAGTCCCAGCCAGTCGGGCCCGGCTAGGCGGGCGAACCCTGCCACCGACGCATGGTCCGCAGCAACAGCGGCGAGAACCACATCAGCATGGTCGCGACGCCGAGCGTGGCCGCGATCGGCCGGCCGAACAGGAACGCCATCAGGTCGCCGTCGACCTTGATCATCGAGCTGATGAAGGTCTCTTCCAGCAGCGCCCCCAGCACCATGCCGAGGATGGCCGGCGCCACCGGGATGCCGTTGCTTTCCATGAAGTAGGCGAGGATGCCGAAGACCAGGACCAGGGTCACGCCGAACGGGGTGTTGTTGATGGAGAAGGCGCCGACGATGCAGAACAGCAGGATGATCGGCATGAGGATGCCGCGGGGCACATGCAGGATCTGCTTGGCGGCCTTGATCGCGGCCCAGCCGAACGGGATCATCAGCAAATTGGCGAGGAAGAAGACGATGAACACCGCATAGAGCTGCGGCGCGTTGTTCATGAAGATGGTCGGCCCGGGATTCATGCCCTTCATGTAGAGCACCCCGATCACGATGGCGGTGATCGAATCGCCCGGAATGCCGAACACGAGGGCCGGGATCCAGGCGCCGCTGACCGCGCCGTTGTTGGAGGCGCCGCTTTCGACGATGCCTTCGGGATAGCCGGTGCCGAACTTCTCGGGCGTCTTCGAGAATTTCTTGCTCATCGCGTAGGAGATCCAGGCCGCGATGTCGGCGCCGGCACCCGGCAGGGCGCCGATCAGCGTGCCGACGACGCTGCCGCGCAGGAGCGGGATGCGATAGGTCACCGTCATCCGGCCCATGCCCTTGAAGACGTTGCCGATCGTCTTCTGGACCTCGAACGGCGGGGCGTCGGGCGTGGCTGCCCAGCGCAGGATCTCCGACACCGCGAACATGCCGATCATGGCCGGGATGAAGCTGATGCCGCCCATCAGCTCGACCGACCCGAAGGTCAGGCGGGGAAAGCCGGCCGGGTTGTCGAGCCCGACCAGCGAGACGCTGAGGCCGATGAAGAGCGAGATCAGGCCCTTCAGCGGATCGCCGGTGGAGATGAAGACCGCACAGGTGAGCCCCATCGTGACCAGCCAGAAATACTCGAAGCTGGAGAATTTCAGCGCCACTTCGGCCAGCGACGGCGCCGCCAGGACCAGCACGATCGACCCGAATATGCCGCCCAGCGCGGAGAAGACGAGCCCCGCGCCGAGCGCCTGTTCGGCCAGGCCCTTGCGGGTCATGGCATAGGCTTCGTCGGTGTAGGCTGCGGAGGCGGGGGTGCCCGGAATCCGCACGAGGCAGCCGGGGATATCGCCGGAGAAGATGGCCATGGCGGTGGCGGTAACGATGGCCGCGATCGCCGGCACCGGCTCCATGAAGAAGGTGACGGGGACGAGGAGTGCGGTCGCCATCGTCGCGGTCAGGCCGGGCACCGCCCCGACGAACAGGCCGAACGCCGCGGAGCAGGCGATGACCAGCAGCACATAGGGATCGAACACCAGCCCGAAGGCGGTCAGCAGCGCATCCATGGGGCGGTTACCAGGCGATGGGGGTGAGGAGGCCCCACGGCAGCGGCACCCGCAGGAGCTGGTAGAAGGCGAAATGCATGACCAGGCTGGTGCCGACGGCGACCGTCACCCCCATCACCCAGCCGACCCGCTGGGTGCGGAACAGCGCCAGCAGCACCAGCGGGGCCACGACGAGGAATCCCAGCCAGTCCGCCGCCAGCAGATAGAAGGCGATGCCGCCGATGACGACGGCGACCGTCGTCGCCCCGCGCCGGCTGACCAGCCCTTCCTCGACCTCGACCAGCGGCTGGCCGCGCCCGGCCGCGAGCGCGCGCACCATCAGGACCAAGGCCGTCAGTCCGAGGGCGACCCCGACCAGCAGGGGGAAGACGCCGGGCCCATATTGCTGCCCGGTCATCTCGGGAATGGTGCGGGAATAGAGCACCAGGGCCACTGCTCCGATGAGGAGCAGCAGCCCTATCAGCGCATCATGGAAACGCACGGGATCAGGTCGGGATCAGCTCGACTTCGCAAGGCCGACCGCCTTCATCACGGCGCCCAGGTCGGCGTCGGACTTGGTCAGGAAGGCGTCGGCATCGGCGCCGTCCGCCCAATGCACGCCGAAGCCCTGCTTGGCCATGAATTCGCGGAATTCCTTGCTCTCATGCACCTTCTTCATGGCCGGCAGAAGCTTGTCCATGACCTCCTTGGGCAGGCCCTTGGGGCCGACCACCGCCCGCCACGCGGCCATGCTCCAGTCGAGGCCGGCCGCCTCCTTGATCGTCGGCACGTCCGGGAAGACCGGATTGCGCTTGGCGTCCATGATCGTCAACGAGCGGACCTTGCCGGCGTCGAGCATGGCGCGGGCTTCGGGGATGGAGCAGGGGACGATCTGCACGCCGCCCGCCACCATGTCCTGCAGGCCGGATGCCGCACCCTGGCTCGGGACCCAGGGGGCCGCCGCGGGGTCGATTCCGGCGGCCTGCAGCATCCCGGCGATCGCCAGGTGCCAGATGCCACCCTGGCCGGTGCCGGATGCCTTCAGCTTGCCGGGATTGGCCTTGATCGCCGCGAGCAGGTCGGGAAGCGTCTTGTAGGGGGCGTCGGTCGCCACCTGGACGCCCGCGGGGTCGATGTTGTAGACAGCGACCGGCGTATAGGATTTGTGGGTGAGCTGGGTCAGCCCCTGCCAGTGCATCATGTTGATTTCGACGGTCATGATGCCGAGCGTGTAGCCATCGGGGGCGGCCGTCGCGATCGCCGTGTGCCCGACGACGCCGCTGCCGCCGGTGCGGTTGACGACGTTGATCGGCTGGCCGAGTTCCTTCTCCAGCAGGCTGCCGATGACGCGAGCGGTGGCATCGGTACCGCCGCCGGCACCCCACGGGACGACGAGCTGTACCGGGCGCGTCGGCCATGCGACCGCCGCACTGCTGCCGGCGGCGGCCATGGCGGCGCCCGCGAAAAGGGCGAGAAGCGATCTGCGGTTCATGGCGGCGTTCCTCCTGTAGGGGCCGCCTCTTGATCGAGGTCGTGCCCGCATTCGTTGCAGCAGAGCCTAACAGCACGTCGCCCGGCGGGGCAACGCTGCGCGAATGAACGCGAGAAGCCGGCGACGCCAGGGCGAACCCCGGCGCCAGGATTGGCCGGAAGCCAGATTGGCCGGAAGAAGGTACGACCATGGCAAGAAACGCGAACGCGACCGGCGCAACGGCCGCAGGGACCAGCGAGATCCGCGCCACCCTGGCGCTGGCGGCCCCCCTCATCCTGACCAATCTCGGCCAGATCGCGATCATGACGACCGACGTGGTCATGATCGGGACCCTGGGTCCGCACGCGCTGGCGGCGTCGGCGCTGGGCAGCGCGCTGGTGTTCATCCTGTGGATGTTCGGCGTCGGCGTGGTGACCGCGGTGGCCCCGATGGTGGCCCAGGCGCGCGGCCGCGGCCGCCGCGTGGCGGCCGACCTCCGGCGCACGGTGCAGCAGGGCCTGTGGGCGGCGACCCTGGTGGCGATCCCCTGCATCGCGCTGCTCATGCTGGCCGGCCCCGGCCTGCGCTGGATGGGGCAGGACCCGGCGCTGGTGACCGCCACGGAATCCTACCTGGCGCCCCTGATGTGGAGCATCCTGCCGTCGCTCTGGTTCATGGTCTTCCGCACCTTCCTGGCGGCGCTGGAGCGAATCCGGCCGGCCGTCATCGTCACCTTCGCGGCGATCGCGTTCAACGCGCTCGGCAACTGGGTGCTGATCCACGGCAAGCTGGGGTTCCCGGCGCTTGGCCTGTTCGGGGCGGGCCTGGCATCGACCCTGGCCAGCGTTTTCATGGCCGTCGCGCTGGGCCTCGTCTTCGGCCTCGACCGTGGCCTCGCGCGGTTCGGCGCCTTCTCGCGCCTGTGGCGGCCGGACTGGCAGCGCCTGCGCGAGCTGCTGCTGATCGGCGTGCCGATCGGGGCGATGCTGACGCTGGAATGCGCGCTCTTCTCCGGCGCCACGCTGGTCATCGGGCTGATCGGCCCGGACGCGGTCGCGGCCCATCAGATCGCGCTGCAATGCGCCTCGGTCAGCTTCATGGTCCCGCTTGGCATTGGGCAGGCGGCGACGGTCCGGGTGGCGCTCGCCGCCGGTCGCGGCGATGCCGCCGGCGTGGCCCGGGCCGGCTGGACGGCGCTGGCGCTCGGATGCGGCTTCATGGCCGCGATGGCAGTGATGTTCTTCGCCCTGGCCGGGCCGCTGATCGGCCTGTTCCTGGATCGCGCCGCGCCGGAGGCCGCGACCACCGTCAGCCTCGCCGTCGGGTTCCTTTTCTTCGCGGCGGTGTTCCAGCTGGCGGATGGGGCGCAGGTGATCGCCGCCGGCGCGCTCCGCGGCCTCAAGGACACGCGCATGCCGATGCTGATCGCGGCCGCCGGCTATTGGGGCGTCGGCTTCCCGCTGGGCCTGATTCTGGCCTTCCGCTTCGGCTGGGCCGGGAACGGTGTCTGGATCGGGCTGGTGACGGGGCTGGTGGTGGTCGCGGTCCTGCTGATCCTGCGCTTCGCGGAGCGTTCGCGCCGCTTCGTTCCCATGCAGCTGGCGGCGGCCACGGCTTGATTCATTCGGCGTCGTCCGCCAACTCCCCTCGTGCTTTGCCGCTGTCATCCCGAAGATGCTCCAGGGCCCATAACGCGGCCTGGGTCCGGTTGCGGACGCGAAGCTTCCGGAGGACGGCCTTGACGTGGACCTTGACGGTGGATTCGGTGATGCCGATCCGGCGCGCGATGGCCTTATTCGACTCACCCAGGGCAATGAAACCGGCGATCTCGGCCTCCCGATCCGACAGGCATCGCGCTTGCGGGGCAGGTGCCGCGGCCGCCGAAGGTGCGGCTCTCCCTTCCGCGAACGCCATCACCGCATTGGCGGGCAGCACACCGTGGCCCGCTGCCGCCAACTCCAGCGACGCCAGGAGGGCGGCAGCAGGCATGGTCTTCAACAGGTATCCATCCGCGCCATGCGACAGCACGGCGCGCATGTAGCTCTGGTCGTAATGATCCGACAGGACGAGCACCGTGCTCGCTCGATATTGCCGTTTCACGCCTTGGATATCTTCGATCGCCCGCTGCGACGGAGCGCCGAAATCCCCGATCAGGAGAAGGCGCCCGCCGCAGTTCGCCCGTATGGCCTTCAGGGTGGGGCAGTCCGCGAACTGAAGTTCGGTGCACGTCGCGAAGCGGCAACAGGGATCGAATTCGGAGCCGGCCAACAGGGAAGCGAGGCCGGCGCGAGCGAGGCCATTTCCTTCGATGAGAACGGTGTGCAGATTGACACCCACGAGAATGCCTCCGGCGGATTTTTGGGACCCTCCGCTAAAGTCCTTGCGAACGAATTGGTTGCCCACCAAGGAAGAGAGCAGCCCGTGCTTGCGTCGTACCCCTTTGGGTTAGCCACATGTGGTACCTCCAAAGTGTGGGGAATATTCTTGAATCCGAAGTAGGCCAGATGTATTTCACCTGCTTGCACTACTTGGGCGAGGTGGTGATGAAAAGCGGCTGGCTGGTCACGGTTGCAAAGGAAATCGAGGGAAAAGAACCCTCTCTTGCAGCGTACGTCATCGTTGAGCCGGACCCCGTCAAGGCGGTCACACTCCTCCATCTTTCCGTGCCGCAGACCGTGGATCAGACACTAGTCGGGATCATCGCCTTGCGACCGTCGGTGCTTCGTTCGGTCGGCATTCCTGGCGATGCCGTCGTGTCCTTGCTGGATGGAAATATAGGAAATTATTCGCATTCTGCGTGCATCGGGCCGGATGCTGGCCATCCGGCCTGCGCGCGGGCGGGCAAGGTGAGGTTGTCGCCTCGACTGGGGACCGATCCCCATTCGGCTACCGGTGGCTGCGGCTATATCACATAGACCAGGATCGAGCCGTCACTGCCGAGCATGGTGTCGGTGTAGCGGGTGCCTTCGAAATCGTCGAAGGTGATGTCGCCACCTCCGAGTTTTGACAACGACAATACCCCATCGGCGATGGCGATGCTGTCGAGGTATTTGCCGTACTTGGATGCCAGCCCGGTGATGGCGATCACATCGGAGGTGGAGGTCGTTCCGCCTGCGAAGTTCGCAATCGTGTCCCCGGACAGGTTGGCGATCGAACCGACCACCGAATCGCCGCCCTCTGCCGCTTCCAGCAGGTCGATGAAATCACCGTCCGCGTCGCCAAAGAGGCGGTCGAAGCCCTCGCCGCCGAACAGCGTGTCGGAGTGGGCGCCGCCCATGATCGTGTCGCTGCCCGCCTCGCCATGCAGCAGGTCGCTGCCGGTGCCGCCTTCGAGCCGGTCGTTGCCCTGGCCGCCAAGGATGAGATCGCTGCCATTCTCGCCATAGAGGGTGTCGGAGTCCGCATCGCCGACCAGCCGGTCGTTGCCGTTGCCGCCCCAGAGCGCATCCCGCTCTTCGCCGCCCTGCAACTGGTCGTTGCCGTTCCCGCCCTTCAGCGTGTCCTTGCCGTCAGCACCAAAGATCACGTCGTCGCCGTTCTTGCCGTCGATCGAGTTCGACTTGCCGTCTGCCACGATGACGTCGGTGCCGTTGGTGGCGGCGCCCCCCGCCTCGATCCAGATGGTGGTCTGGCCGTCGTGGAAGACCGTCCGCACGGTGCCGGCCAATGGCGTGCCGCCGAACAGCAGGGCCATCTGGTTGCCGTCCTGGAAGTCGAGGACCCCGTCGGCCAGCTTGCCGCCATCCAGTCCGGCATAGTCGCCGTCGACGACGATCAGGTCGGAGTCGGCCAGGGCGCCCGGTTGGAAGTCGGCGACCGTGTCCCCATCATGATTTGCGGCAGGGCCGACGATCCGGTCGGCTCCGGCGCCGCCATGGACGAGGTCGGTCCCGGTGCCCGTTGTGATGGAGTCCTGGCCATCGCCGCCATGGAGGGTGTCGTTGCCCTCGCTGCCGTCGATCAGATCGTCGCCATCGGCGCCGTCGATGGCGTCGTTGCCATTGCCGCCGCCGATCGTCTCGTCGTCGGCGCTGCCGAGCAGCAGGTCGTTGCCCTGGCCGCCCGCGAAGGTGTCGTCGCGGGTGGAACCACCGGTCAGGGTGACATGATCGTCGCCGGCGAGCGCATCGGAGACGTTGTAGGACGCGTCAAGGTCGAGCGTGCGCAGATCGACGGTGTCGTCACCTTCGGTGAAAAGAGGTTGGTCGACGAAGAAGTGGGTGCGGCCATCGATGACCTGGCGTTGCCAGTTCAGGCCAGCCGTCGCGGCGACCGACACATCGCCGTCACCATCGCCGTCGAGGTCGAGCAGGTCGCCCGAGGCCGCAAACAGGTTGCGGCTGTCGCTGCCCGTCACCGTGTCCAGCACGATCCGGTCGAGGTCGCCGCCCAGGGCGGAAGCGAAGCCGGTAACCGTGTCGTCCATCAGGTCCGCGAGCGAACCGAAGGCGGTGTCGCTGCCGAGGCCCAGCGCCAGCAGATCCTTGCCATTGCCGCCCGACAGCAGGTCGTCGCCGTCGCCGCCGTGCAGGATGTCGGCACCGTGCTCGCCGAAGATCGTGTCCCCGCCATCGTCGCCATACACCAGGTCGGCGTCGTCATCGGCATAGATCAGGTCGTTGCCGGCGCCGCCATGGGCAGTGTCGAGGCCGCGATCGCCGTACAGCATGTCGTCGGCGTTGTTGCCATAGATCAGGTCATCGACGCCGCCGCCGAAGATGACATCGATGCCGTTGCCGCCTTCCAGGGTGTCGCCGCCGCCCTGGCCGAAGATGGTGTCGTTGCTGTCCTGGCCGAGGATCAGGTCGCCATCGGGGCCGCCATAGGCGAGATCGTCGCCCTGGTTGCCCCAGATGCTGTCGCTGCCGCTTTCGCCATGGATCGTGTCATTGCCCGGATTGCCGTCGCCGGAATCGCCGAACAGGCTGTCGTCGCCCTGGCCGCCATAGATGAGGTCGCTGCCATTGCCGCCGCTGATCGTGTCCGCGCCATTCAGCGCATTGATCGTGTCATCGCCGGGGCTGCTGTCGGCGCCCAACGTGTTGGGGTCGTTGTCCAAGGTGATGGTGGCCATGCGCGCCTCGAAGCAGATCGCCCGGCGATAGACCGCATGGCAATGCTAAGTATGGGTAACTCCGTGCATGCTTAGTCCAAGACCCATCCAAGTCAATCGCCATCGGACGAGGCAGCGTCGCGACTCTTCGTGCTTCTTCAGACGAGGAGGGGGCCCTATGACAGCAGCTTGGGTTTCGGTCGGACCATGAACCGCAGGCAGCCTTCCTCGGCGCTGCCCTCGTAGACCGGGGCATGGCAGAACTCCCCGTTGGCGATCAGATGGTACTGGGCCAGGACTTGCGGGGCGCCGATCATCCACACTTCCAGGTCCAGGTTCTGGGCGGCCACGATAATGCGGATCAGGTCGATTTCGCCGTCGATCAGGCCCGTCGGAACGTCGCACGACTGCTCCTGGTCCGTTTCGACCGCCCGGGCGATCACTTCCGAGATCCTTTGGATGGGCATCGTCATCTCCTCGTGGGCGAGGGAGGGAACCGCTTGTTCGGGCAGATGGTGCAGCTGCCACACACGGCAAATCATGCTTCGGGCCTGCTTCCGGCGATTGTCGAGGGGTCCGGCCGGCGATACCCCTGAATAGTCGGACGGCGCCACTCCTGCGCGAGCCTGGCGGCAGGTGGGCGAGGTCGGCCCGGACGGCGGACGGCGGACGGCGGGCGGAAGGCGTAGGCCGAGGCGGCCGTCAGCCGGGGACGATGTCGCCCGTCTGGGTGCGGACGCGGTGGCGGTAGAAGTGCCAGAGCAGCAGGGCGGCCGCACTGCGCCATGGCCGGAACGCCTCGCCCAGCAGGCGCAGCTCCTTTTCCGTCGGCCGGGCGGGCAGGCCGCGGAGGTGCTGGTAGGCGGCCTGGATGGCGATGTCGTCGGCCGGCCACATGTCGGGCCGCCCTTGCGAGAACAGCAGGTAGATCTCCGCCGTCCAGCGGCCGATGCCCTTGATGCTGACCAGGGCCTTGATCGCGGCCTCGTCCTCGAGGTCGTCGAGATGGTCGAGGTCGACCGTGCGGTCGACCAGCTTCCGCGCGAGGTCGCGGGCATAGGCGACCTTGGGCCGGCTGAGACCGGCCGTGCGCAAGGCGTCGTCGGGCAGGGCCAGCACTGCGGCCGGGGTCATCGGATCGGCCAACAGCGCCACCCGCTGCCAGATCGCCGCGGCGGCACTGGTCGAGACCTGCTGGGCGGTGATGATCTGGAGCAGGGTCCCGAAGCCGGCCGGCCGGTTGCGCGGCGGCGGCGGCCCCACCGCCTGGACCAGCTCGGCCAGCAGCGGCTCCTGGTCGGCGAGGCGGCGCAGGCCCTCGATGATCGCCGGCGGATGCAGGGTCATTCGGCGGGCATCGCCCGGGCCGGCAGGCGGGCGGCGCGCCGGTGCCGCAGCCAGCCCGCGACGTTGCCCCGCACCATCAGGGCTGAGGGCGTGACCAGCAGCGTCAGGATGGTCGAGAAGCCGAGGCCGAAGCAGATCGCGGTCGATAGCTGGATCCACCATTGCGTCGCCGGGGCGTCGATCGTGATCTCGCGCTGGAAGAGGTCGATGTTGATGCCCATCATCAGCGGCAGCAGGCCCAGCACCGTGTTGAACGCGGTCAGCAGCACCGGCCGCAGGCGCTCGCGCCCGGTCTGGAGCAGGGCCGCGCGCACCGACGGGCTGCTGCGCACGAGTTGGTCGAAGGTGTCGATCAGCACGATGTTGTTCTGCACCACGATGCCGGCCAATGCCACCACGCCGATGCCGGTCATGACGATGCCGAAGGGCTGCCCCGTCACCAGGAGGCCGACGAAGACGCCGATGGTCGACATCACCACCCCGGTCAGGATGACGAAGGTGGTGTAGAGGCTGTTGAACTGCGCCAGCAGGATCACGAAGATCAGGAAGATCGCCGCCAGGAAGGCCTTGGACAGGAAGGCCTGGGCCTTCTGCTGCTCCTCGTCCTGCCCCTTGTAGCGCACCGCGACGCCGAGCGGCAGCGGCTGGGCCTCCATCATGGCGCGGAACTCGCGCACCTTGTCGTCGGCCAGCACGCCGGTCTGGACGTCGGCCTTCACGGTGAGGGCGCGGCGCCCGTCGACGCGCTGGATCTCGCTGACGCTGGGGGCTGCCTTGCGGGTGACGAAGTTCTCGATCGGCACCAGGCCCGCTTGTGTCTGGACGCGCACCAGGCCGAGCTGCGAGATGCCGCGCTGCTCGCGCGGGTAGCGGGCGACGATGTCGATCTCGTCGTCGGAATCGTCGGGGCGATACTCGCCGAACTTGAGGCCGTTGGTGACCAGCCGGATGGAGCTGCCGACCGACGCCACGTCGGCGCCGAACTTCGCCGCCTGGGAACGGTCGACCAGGATCTGCCATTCGACCCCGGGTAGGGACCGGCTGTCCTCGATGTCCTTCAGGCCCTCGATGCGCTCCAGCAGGCCGCGGACATGCTGGGCCGCACCCGGCAGCATCGCGGGGTCGCGGGCGCTCAACTGCACCTGGATCGGCTTGCCGATCGGGGGGCCGGATTCCTGGCTGCGGGTCTCGACCACGATGCCGGCCAGGTCGCGGGTGCGGGTCATGATGTCGGCCAGGATCGCGGATGCCTTGCGCCGGGTCTTCCAGTCCGCGAACTCGAGCTGGATCAGGCCGATCACGTCCTCGGCGGTGTCCTTGCCCAGCTCGCGGGTGCGGGTCGCGCTGTAGATGGTGGCGAACTCCTGGCGCTCGGCATGCAGCCGCAGGATGCGGTCCTCGACCTCGCGGACCAGGCGGTCCTTCTCGTCGGTCGACAGGTTGCCGCGGGCCGCCACGCTGACGATGGCCAGGTCGGGCTCGACGTTGGGGAAGAACTCCACGCCGTTGCCGTGGTCGGCGTACCACCATTGCACGCCGACCAGCGCCACCACCGTCGCCAGCAGGATGGTGACCGGCCGGTGCAGCGACCAGTCCAGCATCCGCAGGTACGCCCGCGTCCCGGCATCGTCCGGCGGCGCGTCGTCGACGACGCGCGCCTCGTTGTTGCGGCGCCCGAACCACGACCCCAGCACCGGGATGAAGACCAGCGCCATCAGGACCGAAGCCGACAGCACGACGAGCTGGGTTATCGGCAGGAACTTCATGAACTCGCCGACCACGCCCGGCCAGAACAAGAGCGGCAGGAAGGCCGCGATCTGGGTCGCGATGGCCGAGATGATCGGCCAGGCCATGCGCTTGGCGGCCAGCGAATAGGCTGCCGCCCGGGCCATGCCCTCGGCCATGCGGCGGTCGGCATACTCGGTCACGACGATGGCGCCGTCGACCACGTTGCCGGCCGCGAAGATCAGGCCGAACAGGACGACGATGTTGATGGTGAGGCCCATGCCGGCCAGCAGCAGGATGGCGGTCAGGAACGAGCCGACGACCGCGACGCCGACCAGGATCGTCGAGCGCATGCCGAGCGATGCCAGCACGATGACCATGACCAGCAGCACGGCGATGGCCAGGTTGTTCTCCAGGTCCGCCAGCATCATCTTGATGTTGTCGGACTTGTCCTGGGTGAAGCCGACGATGACGTTGTCGGGCCAGCGCTCCTTCTCCTCTTCGGTGGCGCGGCGCACCTCGTCGATGGTCTCGATGATGTTCTGGCCGATGCGCTTGGAGACCTCGAGCGCGATGGCGGGCTTGCCGCCGACCCGGGCATAGGATTCCCGGTCCTTGTAGGTGCGCCGCACCTCGGCGATGTCGCGGACGCGGACGATGGCGTCGCCATCGACCTTCAGCGGCATGTCGAGGATTTCCCCCACGCTCTCGAACAGGCCCGGCACCTTCACCGCGAAGCGGCCCTGGCCGGTGTCGATCTGGCCGGCGGCGATGAGCTGGTTGTTGCGTGAGATGGATTCGGCGAGGTCGCTGGCCGACAGGCCATAGGTCTCCACCCGCAGCGGGTCGATGACGATCTCGACCAGTTCCTCGCGATCGCCGGCGATGCGCACCGAGAGCACGGCCGGGATGGTCTCGATCCGGTCGCGCAGGTCGCGTGCAAGGCGCAGCAGGGTGCGCTCCGGCACCTCGCCCGAGAGCGTGATGACGAGGACCGGGAAGAGGCTGACATTGACCTCCTTCACCACCGGCTCGTCGGTGTCGGACGGCAGCTCCGACTTGGCGCGGTTGACGCTCTCGCGGACGTCGGCCAGGGCCTTCTGCGCGTTGAATCCGGCCTCGAACTCCAGGATGACGTTGCCGCCGCCGAGGAAGGCGGTGGAGCGCATCTCCTTCACGCCCTCGACCGACCGCAGTTCCTTTTCCATCGGACGCAGCAACAGGCGCTCGGAATCCTCCGGCGACACACCCTCCAGCGTCATGGCGACGTAGATGATCGGGATATTGACGTCCGGCTCGGCCTCCTTGGGGATGCTGTGCCAGGCCATCGCGCCGAACAGCAGGATGAGGACGAGGATCGCGACCGTCACCCGGCCGCGCTGGATCGCCGCCTCGATCAGGGTCTTCATGGCTTGGCTTTGGCCTCGGTGGCGACCGGCCGGACCTTCTGGCCGTCGCGCACGAACTCCTGCCCGACGGTGATGAGCCGCACCGACTGCGGCAGGCCGGCCACCCACATGCCCTCGGGCCCGTCATCGACGATGCGGATGGCGTGGAACTGGGCCTGGTCGTCCGCGTCGACCGTCTTCACGCCCACCTGGCCGCGCTCGTCGAGCACCAGCAGGGCCGGCGTGATGCGATGGACGGAGATGTCGTCGACCGCGACCAGGATTTCCGCGGTGATGCCGCCGATCAGCTTGCGCTCGGGGTTGGCGACCTCCAGCTCGACGCGGAAGGTGCGGGTCGGGCCGTCGGCGTTGGCTGACAGATAGCGCACGCGGGCCGTCACCTCCTCGCCGGTGGCAAGGCGCGCGGTGCCGGTCTGGCCGACCCGCACCCGGGCGCGGTCGGTCTCGGTCAGGTGGCCGACGACGATGAGCGGGTCGAGGTCGACGACGACGCCGACGGTGTCGCCTTCCTTCAGATAATCGCCGAGTTCCACGGCGCGGCTTTCGAGATGGCCGGCGAAGGGCGCCTTGATCGAGGTGCGGCGCATTTCCACCTCCATCCGCGACACCATGGCGCGCGCCGCGTCGAGCTGCGCCTGCGCGACCGCATGCTGGTTGTCGGCGCGGAAGCCGCGGTCGGCCAGGGTCCGCGAGGCCCGGAACTCCACCTCCCGTTGGGCGAGCAGGGCCTTCGCCTCGGCCAGCCGGGCAGGGCGGTCATCGTCGGCGATCTCGACGATGCGCGCACCAGCCGCGACGTGGCGACCGCGCTCGGCGTCGATGGCGCTGACCCGGCCGATCGTCTCGGAGCGGATGGTGACCGACCGGTTGGGCTCGGTACGGCCGCGCAGCACGATGTGGCGCTGCCGCGACACCGCCTCCGAGGCGGCGACGCGGACGGCGGGGACGGGGGCCTCGACGGGGGCCGGCGGCCTGGCGGTCGGCTCCGCCTTGCCGCCGGTGCCGGCGAACTGTCCGGACGCGACCCAGGCCGTGGCACCGACCACGACGGCCAGGGCCATCCAATAGGAACTTCGCATCAGGTGGGTGCTCCGTTACGCGACTGTCGCTCCGGCGTTCGTCAATTGGTCGACGAAGGCATCCCGATGGTTCTCCAGGTAGCGCACCGCCGCCTCGTAGATGGCGACGCCGAACCCATGGACAAAACGTTCGCCGGGCGTCCGGCAGTTCCCGCCATCTTCGACGCAATCCATTTTCGCCAGCAGGTCGCGATGCCGGGCGAGGTAGCCGTCCAGGGTCGCGACCGCGCCCTCGCTGGGGATGAGATGGGCGAAGAACAGGATGACGAGCGCGTCCGAGCGCAGCTGGTCGGCCTT
>CAZQOA010000033.1:26842-45147 GCA_964594715.1 uncultured Rhizobiaceae bacterium
TTCCGCAGGGCCGGATAGATCGACCCGAAGCTCGCCTCATGGAAATGCGCGAACGGGCCGTCCTCGAACGCCTTGCGGATCTCGTAGCCGGAAGCGGGGCCGCGCGCGAGCGCCGCCAGGCACAGGGTGGGTACGTCCATGGAATCTTCCGCAGCCGTCATATTACGGACCAGAATATGATGGTTCGATATATCTAGGCGTTCCGGGGAATGCAACCCATCGTGGCGCGCGAGTGCAATCCTTGACAGGGGCGGCCGTTTCCAATTCCTGTGCGCAGGGAACTTCAACGAAGATTCACAAAGGGGGCGACTTCATGCGCGTATCTGGAACCCTGGCGGCCGTGGCCCTGGGCGCGGCCATCCTGGCGCCCGGCCTGGCCGAGGCGCAGGCGCCGCAGTTCTTCCGCATCGGCACCGGCGGCGCCGGTGGCACTTATTTCCCGATCGGCGGCATCATCGCGACGGGCATCTCCAACCCGCCCGGCTCGCGCCCCTGCGACAAGGGCGGCGCCTGCGGCGTGCCCGGGCTGGTCGCCATCGTGCAGTCGTCGGATGGCTCGGTCGGCAACATCAACGCCGTCAATTCGGGCCAGATGGAATCCGGGATCGCCCAGTCCGACGTCACGCACTGGGCCTTCACCGGCACCGGCCTGTTCGAGGGAAGGCCCAAGGTCGAGACGCTGCGTGTCATCGCCAACCTCTTTCCCGAGCATATCCAGGTGTTCACCAAGGGCACCGGTGGCGTCAGTTCGGTCGAGCAGCTCAAGGGCAAGAAGGTGAATTATGGGCCGCCCGCATCCGGTACGCTGGTCGGTGCCCGGCTCTTCTTCGAGACCTACGGCCTGAAGGAGAAGGTGGACCTGGAGCCGGAGTTCCTGAACCCGCAGCCCGCCGCCGACCGCATCCGGGATGGGCAACTCGACGCCGCCTTCCTGATTGCCGGCTATCCGACGGCTGCGCTGGTCGAGCTCTCGTCCACGGTCGGCATGACGCTGCTGCCGGTCGAGGGCGCCATGCGCGAGAAGGTGCTGAAGGCGATCCCCTTCTGGTCCGAGGCGACGATTCCCGCCGGCACCTACAAGGGCATCGACAAGGACATCGAGACGGTGGCGGTCGGCGCCTGGTGGGTGACCAACAACAAGCAGTCCGAGGACCTCGTCTACAAGGTGACCCAGGCGCTGTGGAACAAGAACACGCGCGGGCTGCTCGATACCGGGCACGCCAAGGGCAAGGCGATCGTGCGCGAGAACGCGGTGAAGGGCATCAGCATCCCCTTCCACCCGGGTGCCGAGAAGTACTACCGGGAAGTCGGCCTGCTGAAGTAGGCGCAAAGCAGTGGTGCTTGTACGGGGCCGGGCGGAGACCCTCGGCCCCGTTTTGCATCGAGGGTAGGGAATCGGGCGGGGACGGGCATCGATGGCAACTGAGAAGCTTGATCTGAAGAGCACGGCCGAGCTGGAGGCGAAGTACGACCCGGAAATGCATTTCCGCCAGGTCGTGCAGCCCGCCAAGCTGATCGCCGGCATCATGCTGCTCAGCATGTCGGTGTGGCATGTCTATATCGCCGGCACCGGCATGCCGCAGACCCATTGGCTGGCGGCGACCCACCTTTCCTTCGTCTTGTCGATCTGCTTCCTGGTCTATGGCGCGACCAGGCGCGGCCACGAGGCCGCGCCGGTGAACGGCTGGTTGCGGCCGGGCGGCGTGCCGCTCTATGACTGGGCGCTCGCCGTCGCCTCCGTCGTCGCCTCGATCTACATTCCCTGGACGCTCGACGACCTGACCTTCCGGGTCGGCAACCCGACCGACGCCGACATGGTACTGGGCACCGTCCTCATCGCCCTCGTCATCGAGGCGTCGCGGCGGTCCATGGGCTGGCCCCTGACCATCATCGTCCTGGTGTCGCTGCTCTACGCCGTCTACGGCTACGTCGTGCCGGGCCTGCTGGCCCATCCCGGCTCCACCTGGGGCGGCGTGATCAGCAACATCTACCTGCTCGACCAGGGCATCTTCGGCATTCCGATCCAGGTCATGGCGACCCTGGTCTTCCATTTCGTGCTGTTCGGGGTGATCTCGACCCGGATGGGCCTGGGCCAACTCTTCATCGACATCGGCTACTGCATCGCCGGCAAGTCGCCGGGGGGGCCGGCCAAGGTCAGCGTCATCTCGTCGGCCATGATGGGCACCATCTCGGGCTCGTCGGTCGCGAACACGGTGACGACCGGGTCGCTGACCATCCCGGCCATGAAGAAGGTCGGCTACCAGCCGCATTTCGCCGCCGCGGTCGAGGCAGCTTCCAGCACCGGCGGCCAGATCACGCCCCCGATCATGGGTGCGGCCGCCTTCGTGATGGCGGAGTTCCTGGCCATCCCCTATCTCGACATCTGCATCGCGGCCGCAGTACCGGCCCTCATGCATTATGTCGGCGTCTTCACGATCGTCCATTTCGAGGCCAAGCGGACCGGCCTGCGCGGCCTGACCGACGAACAGATGCCGCGTCTGGGCCGAGTGCTGCGCGACGGCTGGCCGACGATCATCCCGCTGGTCGTCCTGGTGACGATCATCTTCCAGGGCTACACGCCCAACATGGCGGCCTTCTGGGGCATCATCTCGGCCCTGGTCGTCGGCATCGTGAACCCGCGCAACCGCATGGGCTTCCGCGACATCCTCGATACGCTGATGGAGGGTGCGCGCTATTCGATCGCAGTCGGCACGGCGGCGGCGGCCGTCGGCATCTTCGTCGGCGTCATCACCCTCTCGGGCCTCGGCTTCAAGATCTCCTATGCGGTGACGCAGACGGCGCTGCAGATGGCCGAGGACCTGATGCCGCTGTTCAGCTTCCTGCCGGCGGACACGGTGACGCTGAAGGACACGACGCTCTTCATCACGCTGGTGTTCATCGGGCTCGCCTGCATCGCCATGGGCACCGGCATCCCGACGACCGCGCTCTACATCATCCTGGCGGCGATCGCCGCCCCGGCCATCGTCCTGATGGGGGTGCCGCCGCTGGCGGCCCATCTGTTCGTGCTCTATTACGGCGTGCTCGCGGACCTGACGCCACCCGTCTGCGTCGCCGCCTATGCGGCGGCCGGGATTGCCGGCTCCAATCCCTTCCGGACCGGCATCAAGGCGTTCCAGATGGGCAACGCCAAGGTGCTGGTGCCGTTCGTCTTCGTCTATTCCCCGGTCATGCTGATCGTCGCCAAGCCGGGCTTCGACTTCACCGAGTTCCTGTTCGTCACCGGAAGCTGTCTTGCCGGGATATTCTTCCTCGGCATGGCGATTGCCGGCTACGCCAGCGCGCAGCTCGGCATCGCCTCGCGACTGGTCCTGGCAACCTCCGCCGTGCTGATGATCTCGCCCAATGTGAATGCCACCATCCTCGGCGTGGTGCTGGCGATGATACCGCTCGGGTTCAACTGGATGGCCGCGCGGCGTCCCGCGCTTGCCTGACGGGGTGCCGTGGCGCCGGGCTGCCCAGGGGAAAACGCACCTCGATCGAAAGGGGCGCGCCCGGGGCGGGCTCGACGAAGAGGGCGATGTCGGCGACCGGGATCGGCTCGCGGCAGAACGGTTCGACCAGGGGGTAGAGGGCGGCCAGCGCCAGTGCCCGCGCCGGCGCCTCCAGCCGCCCTGTCAGGGTCAGGTGGAACTGAAGCTCGTCCAGCACATAGGGATATCCCCATCGGGCCAACAGCATCTCCTGCCGGGCCGATAGCCGGGCGCTGCGGCGTCTCGACAGCTCCGCCTCCGTCGCGGGCGCGCGGAAGCGGTCGAGGCGGGTAACGCAGGCGTCGGCCAGGCCATGTAGCGCGTCGCTGAATGCGCTCGGGACCAGGGCGATGAACCCGCCGATGGTGGTCAGCCGCAAGGGCGGCAGTGCGAAGGGCGCAAGGTCCCGGGCCATAGCCGCAGTGGCGTCCAGGAGCGCGCCCTCGCCATGTCCGGAGGCCAGCCGGAACGGCGGCTTCAAGGTCCCATGGAAACCGTAGCGCGCCGGTTCGGCCACCAGTTCGGCGATCCGGGCGTCGGAAATTCCGGCGATTTCCGGACGGGTTCCGATCGGGTATTCTTCGGGGCAGCGACCCAGCCAGGTGGCAGCGAAGCGCGCCAGCGCGCTGTCCGCGGGGGGCGCATAATAGATTGCATAGCGTCGTTCCATCACCCGTGGACCATAGCCGTCCGCACCCGCCAACCGCCAGCCAGCTCCATTCCGTCCGCCCGCGCCGCCGACCATGCGCCCAGCTTCGACGCGCGTTCTCGCCCATGCGCGGGTCATCGCATAAACTGCCGCCGCTTCCAGGGAGCCAAACCATGGCTACGCATCCGCTGTTCGCCGACGGCTTCAAGAACACCCCCTATTGGTGGGAGGCGGCGACGCCGGCCCGCTACGACGCAGCCTTGCCCGACGAGGCCGATGTCGTCGTCATCGGCGGCGGCTATGCCGGCCTGAACTGCGCCCTGACGCTGGCCCGGGCGGGCACCCGCGTCGTCGTCATCGATGCGGCCGAGATCGGCTGGGGGGCCAGTTCCCGCAACGGCGGCATGGTGTCGGGCGGCATGAAGGTGTCGGACCCGAAGATCGAGGCCAGGTACGGCGCCGACGTGGCGCGCCGCATCCGCGAGGATGGCTGGAGCTCGTTTGGCCATATCGAGGAGCTGATCCGCCGCGAAGGCATCGATTGCGACTATGTGCGCAGCGGCCGCTTCGCCGGTGCCTACACGCCAGCCGACTATGAGAGCATGGCCAAGCGCGCGCCCCTGCTGCGCGCGGCGACCGGAGCGGCCGTCGAGATGGTGCCGCGCGAGCGCCAGCGCGAGGAGATCGGCTCGGACTATTATTATGGCGGCATGGTGGTGGAGGGGACGGGGGGGCTTCACCCGGCCAAGTATGTCCGCGGCCTTGCCGCCAAGGTGGCGGAGGCGGGGGCCACCCTCTGCTCCCACGCCCGTGCCGATGGCATCGTGCGCGAGGCGGGCGGCTTCGTCGTGAAGACCACGCGCGGCAACATCCAGGCCCGCGAGGTGATGGCGGCGACCAACGGCTACACCGGCAAGGTGACGCCCTGGCTGCGGCGCCGCCTGATCCCGGTCGGCAGCTACATCATCGCCACCGAGGCGTTGCCCGAGGGCCTGGGGAAGAAGCTGTCGCCCAAGGGGCGCATGATCTCCGACAGCAAGAACGTGCTCTATTATTTCCGACTGTCGCCGGACGGCACCCGCGTCCTGTTCGGCGGCCGCGCCAGCTTTCGCCAGACGACGCCGGAGGCGGCCGCACCGGTGCTGCACCGCTTCATGACCGGCGTATGGCCGGAGCTGGCCGACACGAAGATCACCCATAGCTGGACGGGCAACGTCGCCTTCACCTTCGACATGGTGCCGCACATGGGCATCCATGATGGGGTGCATTACGCCATGGGCTGCCAGGGCAGCGGCGTCGCCATGGCGAGCTATCTCGGCAACCAGGTGGCGCTGAAGATCCTGGGGCAGACCAACCGCCCATGCGCCTTCGACGGGCTGCCGTTCCCGACCAAGCCGTTCTATCGCGGCAACCCCTGGTTCCTGCCCGTGGTCGGTTCCTGGTACCGCCTGTCCGACACCATCGCCCGCTGGCGGGCGTGACAACGAAACGTCCGGTGGCGGGCGTAACAGCGAAAGTAATGCCGATGGATGTGCTGCAGTCGATGACGGAGAGCTTTGCCGTCGATTATGCCCAGGCGCGCAAGAAGTTTGCGGACGCGGCCGGTGCCGCCGGCGGCCGGATGCGGTCCTATGTGAACCCCAATCGGGGGCCGCGCGGCGAGGAGCTGGCGACCGACACGGCGTGGTTCGGGCGCGCCGATGCGCCGACCGTGCTGGTCGCGATCTCCGGGACCCATGGCGTCGAGGGCTTCTGCGGGTCGGGCTGCCTGGTCGACTGGCTCGCGTCCGGTGCCAGCCGGGCCTTGCCGGGCGATGTCGCGGTGCTGCTGGTGCATGCCATCAACCCGCACGGCTTCGCCTGGCTGCGCCGGGTGACGGAGGAGGGCTGCGACCTCAACCGCAACTATATCGACTTCAGCCAGCCGCTGCCCGAGAACCCGGGCTATGACGAGCTGGCCGACGCCTATATCCCGGCCGAGCTTTCGGGGCCGGCGTTCGAGGCGGCGGAGGCGAAGGTCCGGGCGTTCCGCGAGAAGAACGGCGCACACGCCGCGTCCGTCGCGCGTTCCGGCGGCCAGTACCGCCATGCCGGGGGCCTCTTCTATGGCGGCAGCGGGCCGACCTGGGCGCGCCGCACCATGGAGGCGATCGTGGCGGACGAGAAGCTGGCCGACCGCCGGCTGGTGGCCGCGATCGACTACCACACCGGCCTTGGGCCGTTCGGCTATGGCGAGCTGATCTGCGACCACACGGTCGACAGCGTCAATGTCCGCCGGGCCAAGGAATGGTGGGGGGAATCGGTGACGGAGCCACAGCTCGGCACCTCGGCGTCGGTTGCCAAGCACGGGCTGGGCGAGATCGGCTGGGAACGGATGCTGGGCGACCGGGTGTCCTTCATCGCCGTCGAATACGGCACCTACCCGCCGGAAAGCGGCCGCAGCGCGCTCCGCGACGACCATTGGCTGCACAATCGCGGCCCCTTCGACTGGGATGCGCCCGAGACCAGGCGCATCAAGGCGGCCCTGCGCAAGCAGTTCTACCCGGACAGCGACGAGTGGCGGGAAATGGTCCTGTGGCGCTCGCGCATGGTCATGCGCCAGGGCATCGAGGCGCTCACGCGCGGCTGAGTGGCCGGCGCCCGGTGCGCCCCCTCGAGGGCGCACCGGGCGGGTGTCTCTACTCTGCTGCCGCGGCCTGGTCCGCCGGAATCCAGCTCCGCTTCTCGCCGGCGTATTCCTGGCCGGGATTGCCGCGGACGGTGGTCCGCCACATCAGGCGCTGGTGGCGGTCGGCGTCGAACCAGGTGGCGGCGTGGACGAGGCAGCGATTGTCCCAGATGATCATGTCGCCATCGTCCCAGTCCTGGGCATAGACGAACCGGGGCTGGGTCAGGTGCGTCATCAGCTCGTGGATGAGGGCGCCGCCGTCGCCGTCGGGGCCCGGCTGCATGCCGACGACCGGCCCGTTGATCCAGTCCATCTGGCCGGATTCGCAAAGATAGAGCGACCGCCGGCCGGTCACCGGGTGGCTGCGCACCAGCGGCTGGCGCTGCGGCTGCTCGTGCGGGCGCAGCGGCTTGGGTGTCTTGCCGGCGCGGATCGATTCGATCGAGCGGCCGCTGCCCGGCATGATGTGCAGCCCTTCCAGCCCCTCGATGCGCTGCTTCTGGGCCGGCGAGAGGGCGTCGTAGGCGGCCGCGCAGTTGGCGAACAGCGTCTGGCCCTGGCCCTTGGGCACCGCAATGGCGGCGAAGAACAGCGAGATGTCCGGCGGCGGCCGGCGGTAGCTCTGGTCCGTGTGCCATCCCCTGCGGTGGGGGTATTGCAGGGGCAGGCCGCCATCGGCGGTCAAGGGCGGGTCGGGCAGGGGCGGCGGCGGCTTGCTCGCCGGCGGCATGTTGGAGACGACCATGATCTCCGGCACGGTCTCGTGGACCTTGGTCTTCTCGGTCAGGGTCTCGTGGTAGTTCTCGACCTCCGGGCCGAACAGCCGGCTGAGGCGGACCAGCAGGCCGGGGTCCCGGGCCATGCTGCCCATCCCCGGGACGAGCAGCAGCCCCTCGGAGCGGGCGAGCGCGTCCGGGATCCAGTCGGGGGCCGCCTCGGCGGCCTCGATCAGCGCCAACGTATAGTCGATGCCGGGCCGGCCGGAATGGCGCAAGAGGCCGCCGAAAGTGGCGCCGGGCAGGGGACGCAGTTCAAAGCTGCCGGTCATGGCAGGCCCTTTCCATCGCAGATGGCAGTGTCGGTGGGGGCGGAAAGCCCTCTATGGAGTAGGGGCAGGATGGGCGACGCCGGGGCGAAACTCAAGCCCGACCCTGCGTCGGCGCAGAGCCCATCAGGGCAGGTGGTACCAGGTGGAGCGCCCGCCGCCTTGCCGGATGAGGAGGCCCCTTCCGACGAGTTGGCGGAAATGTTCCTTCAGGGTGTTTCGGCTTGCCGCCGTCAGCTTGATCATATCCCCGGTGCTGACCCGGCCATGGGCTCGTACATGGTCGAGAATTCTGAGCGACAGGTCCGGCAGACGCGAGAGAAGTGTCTGCTCGTGCTCGATCTTGATCGCCAGCCGACGGGTCTGGTGCCGCAACGTTTCCAGAAAATACGCCAGCCATGGCTGCCAATCCGGGGTGCCGCCTCGGATCGTCGCCTGGGTCTGGCGCAGCGCCAGATAGTATCCCTCCTTGCTCTGCTCGATGATGCTTTCGAGCGAACTGTAGGGAACGTAGGCATACCCGGCTCGCAGCAGCATCAAAGCCGTGAGAATTCGGCTGAGGCGTCCATTGCCGTCCTGGAATGGGTGGATTTCCAGGAAGACGACGATGAAGATTCCGATGAGCAGGAGTGGGTGCAGCTCGCGCTCGGCCGATGATCTGTGAAACCACTCCACCAGTTCCGTCATCCGCCGCGGCGTGTCGAACGGCGTCGCCGTTTCGAAGACGATGCCGATCTGCCGTCCATCGGCATCGAAGGCGGCGACGTTGTTCGAGGTCGTCTTGTAACCGCCGCGGTGACGTTCATCCTTGACGCTGTGAATCAGGAGATCGCGATGGAGCTGGCGGATATGGTTCTCCGTCAGAGGGATGTCCGTCCATGATCGAAACACCAATTCGATAGCCGCGGCATAGCCGGCGACCTCCTGTTCGTCGCGACTGGCGAACGATCGAATCTCCAGGTTTCCCAAGAGCCGTTCCACCTCGCGGTCAGTGAGTTGGCTGCCCTCGATGCGCGTCGACGACCCCACGCTCTCGATCGTCGCGACCCGTCGGAGTGCCGACAGGCGCTCTGGCGCCAAGGTTCCAAGCGCGCGCCATGCCCCCTTGAACTCGTCGATTTCGGCGATCGCGGCCAGGAAGCCCGGCGTGATGTGGATGGTTCCGGTGTTCACACCCGAATATCCACCCGTTTACACCCAATTAGCCAGCCAATTCTTCACCCATTAACACCCAAATAGGATGCCATTCCTACTTCGACAGGGCGATCGGGTTGAAGCGGGTGTCGCGGTCATAGACGTCCACGCCCTCGGCCCGCTTCAGCCAGCCGACCACCAGATAGGTGATGGGCGTGGCGGCCGCCTCGTAGGCCGACTTGAAGAGCCATTGGGTGACGATGGCGGCGACGATGATCTCGGCCGGCATGATGCCGGCGAAGGCCAGGGTGACGAAGACGGCGCTGTCGAAGAACTGCCCGACCAGGGTGGACCCGATCGTGCGCACCCACAGCATCCGCCCCTCCATGGCCACCTTCAGGCGGGCCAGGATGTAGGCATTGATGAACTCGCCGACGAGATAGGCGACGAAGGAGGCGACCAGGATGCGCGGCGCCATGCCGAGGATGCGCTCGAAGGCCGGCTGCCCGTCCCAGAAATGGGCGGCAGGCAGGGCGCCGGCGACGGTGATGGCGGCGACCGCCAGGACATTGCAGACGAAGCCCAGCCAGATCACCCGGCGGGCGCGCGAATAGCCGTACACCTCGGTCAGCACGTCGCCCAGGATATAGGTGACGGGGAAAACGACGACGCCCGCCGGCACGATCATGCCGCCGACCGAGACCAGCTTCACCGCGATGATGTTGGCCACCACCAGGCAGGTGACGAACACGGCGACGATGGCCAGGAAGCGTTGCGAGACATGATCGGGATGCGCAGTCATGGGGCGGGGAGGTAGTGTGCAGTTGCAGCATCTGTCAACGGTCTCTCGCGCCGGCGGCGATCCGCCCCTATATCTGCGCGCCCGACATCGACCCCGACCCCGATACCTGTCCCGCCCCGATACCCATTTAGGGCATGATGCGCACCGACGATTTCGATTTCGACCTGCCCGCCGACCGGATCGCCCAGACCCCCGTCCGCCCGCGCGACGCCGCCCGCCTGCTCCATGTCGGCCGCGAGCTGGCCGATCGGGGCGTGCGCGACCTGCCGGCCCTGCTGCATCCGGGCGACCTGCTGGTGTCCAACGACACCAAGGTCATACCGGCCCGCCTGGCCGGCCGCCGCGGATCGGCCGCGGTCGAGGTCACCTTGCATCTGCGCGAGGCGGATGATCGCTGGCGCGCCTTCGCCCGGCCGGCCAAGCGCCTGCGGGCGGGCGACGTCATCGCGTTCGCGCCCGACCTGTCGGCCGAAGTGGTGGAGAAGGGCGAGGGCGGCGAGGTGGCGCTGCGCTTCTCGGTCGGCGGCGGTGCCTTGCTGGCGGCCCTCGACCGCCACGGCCGGATACCCCTGCCGCCCTATATCCGCGGCGGTGCAGCGGCGGCCGAGGATCGCGACGACTACCAGACCCTGTTCGCGCGACGCGAGGGGGCGGTGGCGGCCCCGACCGCCGGGCTGCACTTCACGCCCGACCTGCTGGCCGCCCTCGACGCCGCCGGCATCCGCCGCACGCTGGTGACGCTCCATGTCGGGGCCGGCACCTTCCTGCCGGTGAAGAGCGAGCGCCCGATCGATCACCGGATGCATGCAGAGTGGGGCGAGGTCGGCGACGATGCCGCCGCCGCCATCGCCGAGACACGGCGGCAGGGTGGCCGCGTCGTCGCGGTCGGCACGACCTCGCTGCGCCTGCTCGAAAGTGCGGCTGCGGGCGAGGGCCGGGTGCGCCCCTTCTCCGGCACCACCGACATCTTCATCCTGCCCGGTTATCGCTTCCAGGTCGTCGATCTGCTCATGACCAACTTCCATCTGCCGCGCTCCACCCTGTTCATGCTGGTTTCGGCCCTGGCCGGGCTGGAGCGGATGCAGGCCGCCTACCGCCACGCCATCGCGTCCGGCTACCGCTTCTATTCCTATGGCGACGCCTGCCTGATCGAGCGGGCGGCATGAGCGCGCTCGGGTTCGAGCTGCTGGCGACCGACGGCCCGGCGCGGCGCGGCCGGGTCGCCACCGCCCATGGGACCATCGAGACGCCGGCCTTCATGCCGGTCGGCACCGCCGGCACGGTGAAGGCGATGACCGCCGACGCGGTGCGCGGGACGGGGGCGGAGATCATCCTCGGCAACACCTATCACCTGATGTTGCGGCCGGGGGCGGAGCGGGTGGCCGGGCTGGGCGGCCTTCACCGGTTCATGGACTGGCAGGGGCCGATCCTGACCGATTCCGGCGGCTTCCAGGTCATGTCGCTGGCGGGCTTGCGCAAGATCGACGAGACGGGCGTCACCTTCCGCTCGCACCTCGACGGCACCGCCTATGCCCTGACGCCGGAACGCTCGATCGAGATCCAGCACCTGCTCGACGCCGACGTCACCATGTCCTTCGACGAATGCACGCCGTTCCCGGCGACCGAGGAGCAGGCCGCCACGTCCATGCGCCTGTCGATGCGCTGGGCGGCGCGCAGCCGGGCCGCCTTCGTCGCCCGCCCGGGCTATGGTCTCTTCGGCATCGTCCAGGGCGGCATCTACCCCGACCTGCGCGCGGAATCCGTCGCTGCCCTCAGTGCGATCGGGTTCGAGGGCTACGCCATCGGCGGCCTGGCGGTGGGCGAGGGGCAGGAGACCATGTTCCGCATGGTCGGCTATACCGCGCCGCTGCTGCCGGCCGACCGGCCGCGCTACCTGATGGGGGTGGGCCGGCCCGACGACATCGTGGGCGCGGTCGCCCGCGGCATCGACATGTTCGACTGCGTCATGCCGACCCGGTCCGGCCGCACCGGCCAGGCCTTCACGCGGCGCGGCACGCTCAACGTCCGCAACGCCCGCCACGCCGACGACCCGCGGCCGCTCGACGCCGACTGCCGCTGCCCGGCCTGCCGCAGCCACGCCCGCGCCTACCTGCATCATCTCTTCAAGGCCGACGAGATGCTGGGACCGATGCTGCTGACATGGCACAACATCCAATATTACCAGGACCTCATGGCGGGTCTGCGGGCGGCCATCGCGGGCGGGCGCCTGGCCCAGCATGTGGCGGCGCTTGAAAGCGGATGGGCGGAAGGCGACATCCCGGCACAGGACACAGCATGACCGACACCCTGACCCAGCTCGGCCACATCACCGCGCTGCCGGCCTCGCCCGAGGCGGCGGTGCTGGAGCGCGTCCCCAACCCGCACCCGGACGTGCGCTATCTGGTGCGCTTCACGGCGCCCGAATTCACCTCGCTCTGCCCGATCACCGGCCAGCCCGACTTCGCCCACCTCGTCATCGACTATGTGCCGCAGGACTGGATCGTCGAGAGCAAGTCGCTGAAGCTCTATCTCGGCGCCTTCCGCAACCACGGCGCCTTCCACGAGGGCTGCACCATCGACATCGCCAAGCGCCTGGCGGCCGAGATCGCGCCCCTGTGGCTGCGCATCGGCGGCTACTGGTACCCCCGCGGCGGGATGCCGATCGACGTCTTCCACCAGTCGGGACCGCCGCCGGACGGGGTCTGGATCCCGCCGCAGCAGGTCGAGCCCTATCGCGGCCGCGGCTGACATCCGGGCGGCGATCCGGGACCGGGCGCTGGCCGTCGGCTTCGATGCGGTCGGGTTCGCGCCGGCGGCGCTCGACGACCGGGTGCGGGGCTGGCTGGCGGATTTCCTGGCGGCCGGGCGGCATGGCGACATGGGCTGGCTGGAGGCCAAGGGCGACCGGCGCGGCGACCCGCGCACGCTGTGGCCGGAGGCGCGCACCGTCATCGCGCTCGGCCTGTCCTACGCCCCGGCCTCGGACCCGATGGCGCTGCTGGCGCATCCCGACCGCGGCATCGTGTCGGCCTATGCGCGGAACCGCGACTATCACGACCTGGTCAAGCGCCGGCTGAAGGAGCTGGCGCGCTGGCTCCATGCCGACCGCGGCTGCGAGGTGAAGGTCTTCGTCGATACCGCGCCGGTGATGGAGAAGCCGCTGGCGACATCCGCCGGCATCGGCTGGCAGGGCAAGCACACCAACCTGGTGTCCCGCGAGCACGGGTCCTGGCTCTTCCTCGGCATGATCTACACCACGCTGGAGCTGCCCCTCGACGCGCCCGAGGTGGATCATTGCGGCAGCTGCCGGCGCTGCCTCGACGCCTGCCCGACGGACGCGTTCCCGGCGCCCTATCAGCTCGATGCGAGGCGCTGCATCTCCTATCTCACCATCGAGCATGCGGGCCCGGTCGACCCCGCCCTGCGGCCGAAGCTCGGCAATCGCATCTATGGCTGCGACGACTGCCTGGCGGCCTGCCCGTGGAACAAGTTCGCGGAGCCGACCGGGGAGGACGCCTTCCTGCCGCGGGCGGAGCTGACGGCGCCGCGCCTGGCCGATCTGGTGCAGCTCGACGATGCCGGCTTCCGCGCGCTCTTCTCGGGCTCGCCGATCAAGCGGGTCGGCCGCAACCGCTTCGTGCGCAACGTCCTCTACGCGCTCGGCAATTGCGGCGATCCCCGGCGCGCGGCGGATGCCCGGCGCCTGCTCGAGGACCCCGACCCGGTGGTGCGGGATGCGGCGGAGTGGGCGGTGCAGCGATTGTCCGGCGAAGGACCGGACGACCGCCAATCGTCCTGAGCTGTCGATGCGAAAATGATTCTCACTATCATCCGCAACTGAGCTAGACTGACCTCACGCGTTCGTGATCTCGTGATCGGGGGGAGGCTGATGCGGTTGGGGAGTGGGGGTCGGCGGCGTTACGCCGGCATGGGGCTGTTTGCCGGGGTGGCGCCGCTGGCGTTGATCAATTTTGCTTCGCAGGCGCAGGAGAAACCCGCGGTCATCCTGCTCAACCCGCTGGAGGTGCATGGGACGCGGGAAAGCGCCGTCGGACCGGTCGATGGCTTTGCCGCGCGGCGCAGTGCCACCGGCACCAAGACCGACACGCCGCTGATCGAGACGCCGCAATCCGTCTCGGTCGTTCCCGCGACGGAGGTCCGGGCGAAGGGCGCGCAGAGCGTCAGCCAAGCGCTGCGCTACACCCCGGGCCTGTTCACCGAGCCGAACGGCGAGAGCTCGCACTATGACGAGTTGCGCGTGCGCGGCTTCAACCCGCTCGCCTACCAGGACGGTACGGTCCTGCCCCTGCTGCAATGGTGGGGCACGCCGCGGACCGAGACCTACGGCCTGGAGCGGATCGAGGTGCTGAAGGGGCCGGGCTCGGTGCTGTTCGGCCAGAACAGCCCGGGCGGGCTCGTCAATTTCGTCAGCAAGCGTCCCACCGACACCGCGTTCGGCGAGGTCGAGCTGCAGACCGGAAGCCACGCGCGACGGCAGGGCGCCTTCGATGTCGGCGGGCCGCTCGATCGCGAGAAGACCTTCCTCTACCGGCTGACCGGCCTCGGCCGGTTGTCGGACACGGCGGTGGACAAGGCCGAGGACAAGCGCCTGTTCATCGCGCCGGCCTTCACCTGGCGCCCCGGCGAGAGGACGGAGCTGACGATCCTCGGCCAGTATGCGCGCGATGGCGGCACTTTCGCGCACCAGTATCTGCCGGCGCAGGGCACGATCCACGGCAATCCGAACGGCCGGATCTCACGCCACACCTATGTCGGCGACGAGGACTTCGACAATTTCGACCGCACCCAGGCATCGATCGGCTATCAGTTCCAGCATCGCTTCGACGATATCTGGACGGTTCGGCAGAACGTCCGCTACATGGGCGTTTCGGCGGATTTCAGGGGGCTGCGCGGCGAGGGGCTGCAGGACGACCTGCGCACGCTGAACCGCGGCGCCTATCACCTTACCGCCAAGGCCCGGACGCTGACCGTCGACAACCAGGTCCAGGCGGAATTTTCCACCGGGCCGCTGGCGCACCAGCTTCTGGTCGGGCTCGACTACCAGCGTCTGCGCGGCACCTACGTGTTCGACGGCAATTTCAGCGTCGCGCCGACCGACATCTACAATCCCGTCTACGGCAATCTCGGGGCCATCGCCTTCTTGCCCTTCTCCAGCCTGCGCCAAGGGCTGGACCAGACCGGCATCTACGTCCAGGACCAGGTCCGGTTCGGCAAGTGGATCGCCACCCTGGGCGGCCGGTTCGACTGGGCGGAGACGGACACGGACAACCGCCTCACCGGCGGCAGCGTGCGGCAGAGCGACCATGATTTCACCTATCGCGCCGGCCTCAGCTACCAGTTCGATTCCGGCTTCGCTCCCTACGTCGCCTATTCGACGTCGTTCCAGGTCAACCTGAACGACGGCAGTGCGCAGAAGTTCAAGCCGACCACCGGCAAGCAGATCGAGGCCGGCATCAAGTACCAGCCGCCGGGCATGAACGCGATGTTCACGGCGGCCGTCTTCGACCTGACGCAGGAGAATGCGGTCACGTCGGACCTGAACTTCGTCTCGTTCCAATCGGGCAAGGCGAAGGTGCGCGGCTTCGAGCTGGAGGCGAAGGGCAGGATCACCACCGATCTTTCCTTCACCGCCGGCTATGCGCTGCTGGATTCCGAGATCACGCACAGCGCGAACCCCTACGAGCTGGGCCGCCCCCTGCACATGACGCCGCGGCACAGCGCCTCGCTGTGGCTGGACTACAGCCTTCCTGCCAGCGTCGTCCCCGGCCTGACGCTCGGCGGCGGGGTGCGCTATGTCGGCACCACGATCTCTGAAACCACCAGCCCCGATCCGGTCGACGTGCCTGCGCGCACGCTGGTCGATGCTGCCTTGACCTACGATCTGGGTGCCCTCAGCCCAAGGATGGAGGGCGCCCAGGTCGCGCTCAACGTGACCAACCTCTTCGACAAGAAACACGTCACCTATTGCTACGGCACGGCCTATTGCAGCTATGGCGCCGGGCGGATGGCGCTGGCGACGGTGCGCTACTCGTGGTGAACGGCAATCGGCGGGGCCTGCACGTCTGGCTGGCGGTTCATAAGTGGACGAGCCTCGTCTGCACCGTCTTCCTGCTGCTGCTCTGCGTGACCGGGCTGCCGCTGATCTTTCATCACGAGATCGATCACCTGCTGGGCAACGCGCCCGAGCCGGCGCAGGTGGCGCCGGGCACGCCGGACGCGGCGCTTGACCGGGTGGTGGCAGCAGGGCTCGCGTCGACGCCGGGCGAGGTGCTGCGCTATATCGTGTGGGACAAGGACGACCCGGCACTCGTCCACCTCGTCATAGCACCCACTGCCGAGGCGCCGGATGCGGCGAACCGGGTGGTGGTGGTCGATGCCCGTACGGCTGCCGTGCTGGGCCCGCCCGTCGGCGGCGATACCTTCATGGGAGTCGTGTTCCGGCTCCATGTCGACATGTTCGCCGGCCTGCCCGGCAAGCTCTTCCTCGGCTTCATGGGGCTGCTGTTCGTCGCGGCGATCGTCTCGGGCGTGGTGGTCTATGGGCCGTTCATGCGCCGGCTCGATTTCGGGGCGGTGCGGGTGGGGCGCTCGCGCCGCCTGTACTGGCTCGACCTGCACAATCTGCTGGGCGTGGTCACGGTCGCCTGGGTCCTGGTGGTCGGTGTCACCGGTTCGATCAACACCCTGGCCGACATCGTGCTTGGGCTCTGGCAGCGGGATCAGCTCGCCGAGATGGTCGCCCCCTATGTGGGACAGCCGCCGCCGCATACCCTCTCGGCCGTGCAGGACGCGGTCACCGTCGCCGAACGCGCGACGCCCCAGATGAAGCGAGCCTTCCTGGCGATGCCCGGCACCGCCTTCACCAGCCCGCACCACTACGGTGTGTTCATGCGCGGCGACGCGCCGCTGACCTCGCGGCTGGTGAAGCCGGTGCTGGTCGACGCGGAGACGGGCGTGCTGACGGACACGCGCGACATGCCCTGGTACGTGACCACGCTGCTGGTCTCCCAGCCGCTCCACTTCGGCGACTATGGCGGCATGCCGCTGAAGGTGATCTGGGCGATCCTCGACCTCATGACGATCATCGTGCTCGGCAGCGGGCTCTATCTTTGGCTCGCCAGACGGGCGCGTGCGGAACCGCTACGAGCGCCGGTCGGGGAGGCGGCGCAATGAAGCTGCGCAGTCACGAGCGTTCGAGCTGGCAGATCTTCCGGATACCGCTGCTGCTGGCCGTCCTGACCATCTTCGGCTTGGTCGCGGCCTTGCTGGCGGAGGGCGTCTGGCAGGTGCTCTCCTGGATCGCGCTCACCGTGCCGGTCGCGCTCGCGCTCCGGCACGCAGGGCTGCCGATGGCCGGGCGAGCGGCCGGCGGCCCGCCATAGCACCGTCGCCGTTCGCGTCCCCCGCCCCGGCGCTTGTCGACGGGGCGAGGGACGTGGGCGGCGGTCGCCTCAGCCGCCCTTCGCTCCTTGCGTGTTCACATAGAGCGAATAGAGCGACTTGCTGCCGGCCATGAACAGGCGGTTCCGCTTCACCCCGCCGAAGCAGACATTGGCGCAGCGTTCCGGCAGGTTGATCTTGCCGATCGCCTTTCCGGCCGGGTTGACGATCATGACCCCGTCATGGCCTTCGCCCATCCCCCAGCCCATCCACAGGTTGCCGTCGACGTCGCAGCGCATGCCGTCCGGGGTGCCGGACGGGCCGCCATCCATGAACGCCTTGCCGTTGGCGAGCTTCGTCCCGCCCTCGGTCACGTCATAGACCCGCACAACCCGTGGAACGACGCCGGATTCGACGATGTAGAGCTTGCTCTCGTCGGGGGAGAAGCAGAGACCGTTCGGCCGGTTGATGTCGCCCGCGACGACCGTCGCCTGGCCGGTCCTGCCATCCACCCGATAGACGTTGGTGGGCAACTCCGGCCTGTCCGTGTGTCCCTCATAGTGGCCGAGGATGCCGAAGGGCGGATCGGGGAACCAGATCGAATCGTCCGACTTCACCACCACGTCGTTGGGTGAGTTCAGGGGCTTGCCCTCGAACTTGTCGATGACCACGGTGATGGTGCCGTCATATTCCGTGCGGGTGACGCGGCGCGTGTCGTGCTCGCAGGTGACGAGCCGGCCCTGGCGGTCGCGGGTGTTGCCGTTGGAGTTGTTGGAGGGCTGGCGGAAGACGCTGACCTTTCCGGTGATCTCGTCCCAGCGCATCATCCGGTTGTTCGGGATGTCGCTCCACAGCAGGTAGCGGCCGTCGCCGAACCAGACCGGCCCCTCCGACCAGCGGAACCCGGTCGCCAGCCGCTCCACCCCGGCCAGCCCCAGGCGGTACTTGTTGAAGGTGGGGTCCAGCACCTCCACCAGCGGGTCGGGATAGCGCCGCTCCGGCTGCCATTGCGCGAAGGCGGGTGGTGCCACGGCGGCCACCGCGGTTGCGGCCGTCGCGCCGAGGAAGCTTCTTCTCGTGCCGATCATGCGCCGTTCCTCCGTCATGTGCGGCCC
>CAZQOA010000034.1:0-36710 GCA_964594715.1 uncultured Rhizobiaceae bacterium
CGCCCCCGACCGGGATTGATCGGCGCCGGCCGGGCGAGGAACGGAAAAGCCAGTGTCGGAGAGATTACCCGGACCCAGCGTCGCCTCCACGGGCCCCTACCGCTGCGCCGCCGCCAGAATCCGCGCTGCGCCATCGGCGAAGATCTGGCAGCCGAGGATGATGTCGGCCTCGTCGGTGTCCTCGGAATAGTGGTGACTGACGCCGCCGATCGAGGGGACGAACATCATCCCGGCCGGCAAGCGGTGGGCGATGATCTGGGCGTCGTGCCCGGCCTTGGTGCGGCACCGGAACTTCAGCCCTCAGACAATCCAAAAATCGTCGAGCGACAGCTTGTTCGGCGTCACCCCACTGATGATGATGGCATTCCCTCCACCCAGGTCGAGCCGCGAACCCGAACCCGACGCCACGACGCGCGAAAGTGCCACCTGACTGCTGGTGATGCCGCTGCCGTTGACGTTGTAGCTGATACGGATCGCGTCGCCGGTCGTCGGGCCGAAATCCATGATCGTGTCGATACCGCTGGACTTGTCGAACAGGAACACGTCGCGCCCGGCCTCCCCATACAGGGCGTCGTTGCCCAGGTCGCCGGATAGGCGATCGTCCCCGGCGCCACCCCAGATCGTATCGGCATCGGGGCCACCGAAAAGTTGGTCGTTCCCCGTGCCGCCGTATACCCGGTCGATGCCCATGTTTCCGTTGACGTGCCAATCGTCACCGTCGTCGCCGTAGACCCAGTCCAACCCCTGGCCGCCGCGAACGAAGTCGGCGCCCACGCCGCCGTAAACGAAATCGTTTCCCGTCGCGCCGTTGAGATCGTCGTTGCCTTCGTCGCCGTAGATCCGGTCGCTACCATCCCCCCCGAAGATCACGTCGCTGCCCTGATACCCGTGCCAGGTCTCGCTCCATGGCCCGCCGTAGATGGAGTCCGACGCACCTGTCTCGTCGTTGTGCTGGGTCCAGAAGGAAATGTAGTTGTTGAACTCGCCGCTGATCGCGAGCACGCCGTTGACCGTACTTGGATAGAAGCTCTGGTTCGAGACGACTCCGATGATGTAGGTGTCGTCCCCTTCGCTGATGATGACGGGCGATCCGCTCTGCCCAGGATAGGTGTCAAGGTCATCGACGAACTCCATCTGGGTGAACGTCGCACGGTCAACCGTGCCGGCCGTATAGGCCATGTACCGCCCGTCCCACCCGGCATCGCCTGGATAGCCCAAGGATTCCACCAAGCGACCCACCAGTTGCGATGGGTTCGTGATGTAGCCCGTGCCCAGCCAACCAGTGCTGTGTCCGAGATTGCTGCCGAGCGTGATGATCCCGTAGTCGTGGTTCTCGGCTACCTGGGTGAAGGCCCTCTCACCCACGAACGTGGGGTCGACTTGGATGCTCTTGGCAGCAGCGCGGCCATAGGGTTCGTAACCGCCGTAACGTGCCGGAATGATGGTTACCGATGTGGCGTATCCGCCGGCCGACGGCATGTAGAGCACATGCCCGGCCGTGAGCACGTCATTCGGCCCAATCATCGCACCGGAACCGATGTAGCTCTGGCCGTTTGGAAATGTCGCGGTGATGCTGACGACGGCACTAAACGGGTAGTAGGCCGTGTCGACGAAATAGCCGACCGCTAGCCGATCATCCCAACCGATTATTGCCATCCACCAATCCTTCAGCGCAGAGCGGGTATATTATCTCCGGCAGATTGTATAGAAAAGGGAGGTTGTGCACAGGACGTTGGATGATCGCAATTCGCGTATACGCGAGACGCGAGAAAAACAGATAATAGGTGCACGCATATGGAGGGGACCCCAAGCACGGCGCCTTTGGGTTTGCCGAAGCGCGGGCGACCTGTCATCGGGGCCTATAGGCTGCGGCTGCCGTAGTGGCCGCCCATCGCCGTACCCCTGACGTGACCCAGCTACCGTCTTGTTCCCGCTCGGTGCCGGGAGCGGGATCGATTGGGCGGCGGCGCATGGAACCGAGAAGTCGGTGCAGGGAGATTTCTTGGCCCGCCTGGGCTCGACCGTCCCTTCCACGGCGCGCCGTCGAGCGCGGTGGCTGCACTACCCCTACCGCTGCGCCGCCGCCAGAATCCGCGCCGCGCCATCGGCGAAGACCTGGCAGCCGAGGATGATGTCGGCCTCGTCGGTGTCCTCGGAGTAATGATGGCTGACGCCGCCGATCGAGGGGACGAACATCATCCCGGCCGGCAGGCGGTGGGCGATGATCTGGGCGTCGTGCCCGGCGGCCGAGGGCATCGCCATCCAGCCGCCGGGGATATGCTGCTCGGCCGCGGCCGACAATGCCTCCTGGAAGCCGGCATCCATCACCGTCGGCGGGGTCCGCGACATGGCCTCGATCGCGACCGGGCAGGGGCCGGCCGCGTTGGTTTCCTCGGCCAGCGCGTATAGCGTTTCCTCGAAGCGGGCCATGATGGCGGCCTCGCCGTCGCGGAACTGCAGCAGCATCTCCGCCCGGCCGGGGATGATGGCCGGCGCCCCCGGCTCCAGCAGGATGCGGCCCACCGTCCATACCGACCGCGGCCCGGCGATGGCGGCGAAGCGCTCGTAAATCCGGTTGCAGAAGCGCACCAGGGCGACGCCGGCATCGCGGCGGATCGGCATCGGCGTCGTGCCGGCGTGGTTCTGCACGCCGGTGAAACTGATCCGGTAGGCGTGGATGCCGACGATCGACGTCACCACGCCGATCCGCCGCCGTTCGCTCTCGAGATAGCCGCCCTGCTCGATATGGGCTTCGAGGTAGCCGAGATAGCGGCCTTCGTCGACCACCAGCCGCTCGCGGCCGGCCAGCCCGGCCCGGGCCAGGGCATCGCCGAGCGGGGTACCGTCGTCGCGGTTGCGGGCGGCGTCCATGTCGGCCCGGCTCAACTCGTCGACGAAGGACCGGCTGCCGAGGAAATTGAGGAAATGGCCCTCCTCGTCGGCCCAGGAGGCGACGTCGATCCCGACCCCGTGCATCGCCGGGTCGTCACGGAAGGCGCGGGCGAGCTCCACCCCGTAGAGCACGCCCATCACCCCGTCGAGCCAGCCGCCCCGCGGCTGGGTGTCGGTGTGGGACCCGACCAGGAGGCGCGGGCCGGCGCCCGGCCGCCGGCCGACGACGTTGCCGATGCCGTCGATCACCGAGTCGAGGCCGGCCTCCTTCATGCGGTCGGCCAGCCAATGGCGCGCCGCCACATCCTGCTCCGAGAAGGTCGGCCGATGGACGCCGGTCTTGTAGCGCCCGAAATCGGCCATCCGCTTCAGGTCGGCGATCAGCCGCGCCCCGTCGATCTTCGGCATGCCGTCACCTCCCCTTCAGGTCGCGACCCGCTCGGACAGGAACGGGAGCGCCCACAGGTCCTTGTTCAGCAGCTTCCGGGCCAGCTCGTCGGCGATGCCGGCGATCAGCCGTTCGCCCTTCTCGGGCGTCGCCGCCTCGGGGTTGCCGATCACGCCCGCGGCCGACATGGCGCCCAGCGTGCGCCAGCGATAGATGCCGCCGCCGACCAGGTCGCTCACCTCTGGCGTCGTGTTGGACTTGGCGAGCGGGATGCGGTCCCGCGCCACCAGGTCCGGCCGCAGCGCCATCATCATGGAGGTTTCCGCCTCGCACGCATGGCGCAGGCCCTTCTGGGTCTCCAGGATGGCCGCGATCGGCTCGGCGGCGGCATACCAATAGGTGAACTGGAGGATCGGCACCTCCAGCTCCGGCGTCAGCATGTCGGCCGCGACCCGCATGGCGTTGTCGTTGCCGCCATGGCCGTTCAGCAGTACGAGCCGCCGGAAGCCGTGGCGCACCACCGACTTGCAGATGCAGCGCAGGACGGCGAGGAAGGTCGCGTCGTCCAGCGTGATGGTGCCGCCGAAGCTCATGTGATGCTCGGAAAGGCCGGTCCACAGCATCGGCAGGACGACGATCGGCTCGCCCCTGTCGGCGACGCGGCGCGCCGCCTCCAGCGCCACCGTCTCGCCCAGCATCGTATCCACCTCGACCGGCAGATGGGGACCATGCTGCTCGATCGACCCGACCGGCAGGATGACGATGGCATCGGCCTGGGCGCGCTGGCGCAACTCGTCGGCGCGCAGCTTGCGCCATTCGATCTCGGTCTTCACGGAATGGGCCTCCTCGGGCGGGAACGGGCGGATGGGGGAAGCGGAGCGTCCCATGTTTGCGGACCCTGATGGAAGTCCCACAATCCGCCGGCGGTCATGCCCCGCCGGGTTCGGCCCTGATCTTGGGCGACCACATGGGGCGGCTGTAGCGTTCGGTGAAGCCGGAGAACATGAGGTTGAAGGAAAGGCTGACGCGATCCTGCGCGGCATTGTTGGTTTCCACCGCATGCCGCAACCACGAGTGGAAGAGAATGAGCCGGCCCGGCTGTACGCTCACCGTCATCGAACTGGCGGTGTGCGGCGTAAAGCGCTTGGTGGGCATGGAAAGGACATGTGCTTGCGGGCGCGGATCGTAGAATACGATGCTTCCGGCGCCTGGCGGTGTGGTGAGATAATAGACACCGCTCAAATAATTGTTGGGATGACTGTGTTCGTGATGGCGGCTGCCCGTGGCCCCGACATTCACCCAACAACCGGTAATCTCGGCATTGTCGACCTTGAGCTCAAGGTTCCCAAGAACATCGTTTGCCGCCTGTATGACAAAGGTGTTCAGTCGATAGAATTCCGGCTTCAAGTGAAAGTCATGTTCGGTCTGTTGGGACAGGTTGTTTTTGTCGCGCTCGTTCGGCCGTCGCATCCGGGCCAGCCAGCGAAGAATTCCACCGTTGATCGTCATGTATTCCGACCCGGGCAAGTCGAACACCCAGACAAGCGTGGGGAACAGCGACAGCGTCGCTTGGCGCTCGAACATGTTGGTGAACCTTGGGGTAGGGCAGGAAGCCGGATCACTATAGCTGTCGGTCTGGCCCAAGCGTGCGGCCATTCAACCGTCCGGTGAGTTGACCGGCGCTCGTTGTATTCCGGACACATGCGGCAACCGTGGCGGGAACCCCTGCCACCGCTTCGTGAGCGGCGGGGTATCGATATTCCCCCTTCCGGGTGCCTGACGACCCTCAGTGACGCCCGACCAGCCTGGGCAGGAAGGTGCTCAACTCCGGGATCAGGGTCAGGGCCAGGAGGACCAGGATCTGCAGGCCCAGCATCGGCATCAATGCCCGGCTGAGCGCGGACATCGGCACCTTGGCCACCAGCGAGACGATGAAGAGCAGGCCGCCGACCGGCGGGGTGATCAGGCCCATGGTCAGGTTGACGATGACGATGATGGCGAACTGGATCGGGTCGATGCCCAATGCCGCGGCCATCGGTGCCAGGATCGGCACCAGCACCATCACCCCGGGCAGCGGCTCGATGAAGATGCCGAACAGGAGCAGCAGGATGTTGACGCCGATGAGGAAGGCGACCGGCGACAGGTCGAGCGTGCCGATCCAGGCGGCCAGCGCCTGCGGCACCTGGGCATAGGTCAGGACCCAGGCGAAGGCGGCCGACATGGCGACGATCAGCAGCACCGAGGCGGTCAGCAGGGCCGAGCGCGTCAGGATGCCGGGCAGCATCGACCAGGTGAGCGTGCCGTAGACCCACCGCCCGACGACCATGGCGTAGAACACGGCCACCACCGAGGCCTCGGTCGGGGTGAAGATGCCGCTATGGATGCCGCCGACGATGACGACGGGCAGGAACAGGGCCGGCAGCGCCCGCCAGGTGGTGCGGACGATCTCCGCCGCGGTCGGCGGCCCACCCTCGCCGCGATAGTCGTGGCGCCGGCTGATCCAGGCATTGTAGGCGAGCAGCACGCCCGAGATCAGCAGGCCGGGGATGACGCCGGCCCAGAACAGCGCCAGCACCGACACCCGCTGATCCTGCAGTGCGTAGATGATCATGATTATCGAAGGCGGGATGATCGGCCCGACGATGGCGGTGGCTGCCGTCAGGGCGGCCGCATAGGCCGGCGGGTATCCCGACTGCCGCATCATGCGGATCAGGATGGCGCCGGGCCCGGCCGCGTCGGCCAGCGCCGAGCCGCTGATGCCCGAGAAGAAGGTCAGGGTCAGGATGTTGGTGTGGCCGAGCCCGCCGCGGCGGTGGCCGACGAACATGGCGGCGAAACGCAGCAGCACGTGGGCCAGCGCGCCCCCGGTCATCAGCTCCGCCGCCAAGAGGAAGAAGGGCATCGCCATCAGCGGAAAGCTGTCGATGCCGGTGAAGAGCTTCTGGACCAGGCTGATGTAGGGCAGGCCCTGCACCGCCATCGCCGACAGGGTGGCGCCGCCGATGGCGAACGCCACCGGCACGCCCAGCGCCAGCAGCAGCACCAGGCTGCCGAACAGGGTGGCGGTGATCACAGCGAGCCCGCGATGTTGGGGTCGAACTCTTCCACCTGCTCGAACCGCCGCTCGGCGATGAAGCCGCGGACCACGGCCGCGAGGTGCCAGAGCGCCAGCGCGCCGCCGACCGGGATGGCGGCGGCGATGTAGCCGAAGGGGATTTCCAGCACCGGCGTCGTCTGCACCATGGTGCGGCTGGCAAAGCCCATGCCGACCCAGATCAGGAAGACACAGAAGCCGAAGACGATGGCGGCGATCACCACCCGCAGCAGGCGGGCGGCCGCGGCCGGCACCGCATCCTGGAGGTTGTCGATCGCCACGTGCCCGCCGATCCGCAGGACCGGCCCGATGCCGAGGAAGGTCAGCCAGATCATCAGGTAGCGCGCGACCTCCTCGGCCCAGACGATCGATTCCGAGGTCAGGTAACGCAGCGCCACATTGATGAAGACGATCGCCGACATGGCGGCCAGGGCCGCGATCATCGCCACGCGGTTGGCGCCGAGGATCGCGCGGTCGACGGTGGCGAACATGCGGTTTTCCACGGCAGGGAGAGGAAGCGAGGAGGGGGGCGGCCGGCCCGGTCGCCGGCCGCCCGGGGCAGGGATTACTGGTAGTTGCGGATGCGGTCGATCCGCGCCTGGGTGAAGCGCTTGGCGTATTCGGCATAGGCCGGCGCCAGGACCGCCTGGAATTTGGCCGTGTCGACGCTGCCGACGACCTGCATCCCCTGGCCCTTCAGCGTCTCGACGCCCTTCTGCTCGACCTCGTCGACGAAGCGGCGCATGGCGACCGCGGCCGCCTTGCCGGCGGCCTTGAACGCGGCCTTGTCCTCGGTGCTGGCGGCGTCGTAGCGCTGCTTGGAGAAGATCACGAGCGCCGGCGAGAAGACGTGCCGGGTCAAGGTCAGGTGCTTCTGCACCTCGGCCATCTTGGCGCTGACGATGACCGAGATCGGGTTCTCCTGGCCGTCGATGGTGCCCTGCTGGAGGCCCTGGACGACCTCGGGCCAGGCCATCGGCGTCGGGTTGGCGCCCAGCGTGCGGAAGGCCAGCATATGCACCTGGTTCTCCATGGTGCGCAGCCTCAGGCCCTTCATGTCCTCGGGCGAGGCGACGGGGCGCTTGCCGTTGGTGAGGTGGCGGAAGCCCTGCTCGCCCCAGGCCAGCGCCACCAGCCCCTTGGGCGGGAACCGGGTCAGCAGTTCCTCGCCGATCGGCCCGTCGAGGACGGCGCGGGCATGGGCGGTGTCGCGGAAGAGGAAGGGGATGTCGGTGATCGCGACCTCGGGCACGAAGTTGCCGACCGGGCCGCTGGAGGTGATGACGGCATCCAGGGTGCCGAGCTGCACGCTTTCGATCATCTCGCGCTCGCCGCCGAGCGCGCTCGCCGGGAACTGCTCGACCTTGTAACGGGCGCCGGTGAGCCGGGCGAGCTCGGCCGCAAAGGCGTTGGCGCCCTCGCCGTAATGGGAGGCGTTGGGCAGCGGGTAGCCGATCTTGATTGCGGTCTGGGCCTGGAGACCGGAGGCCGTCGCCAACATGCCGGCCAGCGCGGCGAGGCCGAGAATGCGGGTAATCTTCACCAAATCCCTCCCTCAAGATCACTCATGGCGCGCACTCTAAGGACGGTGGCGCGGGTTCGGAAGGGAAAGCTTCTCGCCTCGGTGCGTCTGCTTTCAGGTTGTGCGGCGGTCGATTTGAGTTTTATCAATGGTTGTGCGCCGGGTGATGGGGGTGGCGCCTTCGGGGGGAACCATGTCGTTCGGGGTAATCGCGGGGCAGGGCGGGACTTCCCAGGCCCTGTCCGTGGCAGTGGATGGCGCGGGCAATACGCTCGTCACCGGCTGGTTCCAGGGCTCGGTCGACTTCGACCCCGGTGCCGGGGTGGAAGCGCGGAATGCCACCGGCATCACCGACCTTTTCGTCGCGAAGTACGACGTAAACGGCCAACTCGAGTGGGTGAACACCGGGTCGGGGCTCTTCTCGGAAGGCCATGGCATCGCGGTCGACGGTGCCGGCAACAGCTACGTCACCGGCATGTTCTCCGGCACCGTGGACTTCGATCCGGGCGAGGGGGTGGAGCAGCTCGTCGCCACGGGCGCGATGGATTCGACGCCGAATTTCGACCTCGACCATTTCGTGGCGAAGTACGATGCCGCGGGCGACCTGGAATGGGTGCGCCATGCCGCCAGCTCGACGGGGGAGGAGCGCGGTGCCGGCATCGCGGTCGACGGCGCCGGCAACAGCTATGTCGTGGGCACCTTCTACGGCTCGGCGGATTTCGATTCCGGCGCCAGCGTGGCGGCCATCACCGCCAACGGGCAGAACCATTTCGTCGCCAGGTACGACACCGACGGCAATGTCGACTGGGTCCGCACCGCCACCAGCACCGACGGCGGAATGAACGGCGAGGTGGCCGAGGCCGTCGCGGTCGACAGCTCGGGCAACAGCTACGTCACGGGCTGGTTCTTCGGCACGGTGGATTTCGATCCGGACTCCGCAGGGGGCGAACTCGTCGCCGACGACGATGGCGGCGGCGGCCCGACCGTGGATCTTTTCGTCGCCAGGTACGACGCGACCGGCAGCCTCCAATGGGTCATCACGCCGACCGAGACGAAGCTGGGGAACGACTACGGCCATGGCATCGCGGTCGACGGCTCCGGCAACGTCTATGTCACGGGCGAAGTCGGCTGGCAGATGGATTTCGACCCCGGCACCGCCCAGGCGCTGGTCGAAGGCGACCCCCATGCCTACTTCCTCGCGAAATACGACGCGGGCGGAAATTTCCAATGGGTGCAGCATCACGACGGCACGACCGGCGCCGACGTGGGACAGGACGTCGTCGTCGACGATGCCGGCAATGCCTATGCGACGGGCTATTTCGCCGGCACGGTGGATTTCGACCCGGGCACGGCGAGCGCGGCCATCCTCAGTTCCAGCGGCACCGCCGACTACGACTTCTTCGTGACGAAATACGACGCCACCGGCGCCTTCCAGTGGGCCGTGGATTCCAAGGGCTCGTCCACCGGCGATGATTTGGGCCATGGAATCGCGGTCGACGGCAGCGGCAATGCCTTCGTCGCCGGCAAGTTCGTGGGCACGGTGGATTTCGACCCGGGCACCGCCGTCGCGAGCTTCAACGGCGGATCGGGCGATGGGCGGCATTTCATCGCGTCCTACACCCCGTCCGGCGCCCTGCAGCCGCAGTCGGACGTGATCGCGCCGACGGTGTCCGCCCCCGACCTCGCCGACACCTGCGACAGCGGCGCCTCGAACACCGACAACGTCACCAACGACCCGACGCCGACCTTCACCGGCACGGCGGAGACGGGTGCGGTGGTGCGGCTGATCATCGATCGCGACGACACGCTGGCGGCCGACACGCTGGCCGCGGTCACCGTCGCCGGCGGCACCTGGTCCTTCACGGCGGGCACGCTGGCGAACGGCGACTACGTCGCCCATGCCGTCGCCAGCGACACGGCGGGCAACAGCTCGACCTCCGGGTCCCTCGCCTTCACGATCGACACCGTCGCCCCGGCCGTCTCCGCGCCGGACCTCGATGTCCTGAGCGACAGCGGCACCTCGGACAGCGACGACATCACCCACGATACGACGCCGACCTTCACCGGGACGGCGGAGGCGGGGGCGTCGGTGCGCCTGGTGATCGGGGGCGACACGCTGGACCCGGTTACGGCCGACAGCGTCGGCAACTGGTCGGTCACCGCCGACACGCTTGACGCTGATACCTACAATGTCTCGGCCATCGCCACGGACCTTGCCGGCAACTCCAGCCAGTCCGGCACCCTGTCCTTCACCCTGGACACCGGCGCGCCCACCGTCTCGGCCCCCGATCTGGTCGCCGACAGCGACACCGGCATCGACACCGACAACATCACCTACGACGCGTCCCCGACCTTCGAGGGCTTGGCCGAGGCGGGCGCGCTCGTCCGCCTGGTCTTCGACGACACCGGCGACACCATCGCGGCCGACACGCTGGATGCTGGCGTGGCCGACAGCGTCGGCCACTGGTCCTTCACGTCTGATACGCTGCCGGACGGCGACTACGTCGCCTATGCCATTGCCAGCGACGCGGCCGGCAATGTCGGCGGCGCTTCCGATACCCTGTCCTTCACCATCGATACCGAGGCCAGCGTCTCGGTGCCCGACCTGGTGGCGTCGAGCGACCTCGGAAACGATACCGACAACATCACCAGCGACGTGACGCCGACCTTCACCGGCACCGGCGACAAGGGCGGCCGGGTGGTGCTGATGGCCGACACGCTGGAGGTCGGGGCGGCCACCGTCGACGGCGACGGCAACTGGTCGATCGACGCCGACAGCCTGGGCGACGGCACCTACCAGATGACGGCACGGCTGACCGAACCGGCCGGGAACGAAACCACCTCCGGCGCGCTCGCCGTCACCATCGACGCCAGCGCGACCGCGCCAACCATCGACCTGGCGGCTGCCAGCGACAGCGGCGCCTCGCCGACCGACAACATCACCAACGACCCGACGCCGACCTTCGAGGGTACCGGGGAGGCGGGCGACACGATCGTCCTGCTGGACGGTTCCGACGCGCTGGGCACCGCCATCGTCGGCGGCAACGGCTTCTGGTCGATCGACGCCGACACGCTCGGCGACGATTCCTATGTGCTGCGGGCCGAGGCGACCGACGAGCTGGGCAACACCAGCTATTCCGAGACGATCGACGTCGTCATCGACACGCAGGCGCCGACCGTGTCCGGGGCCGACCTCGATGTCCTGAGCGACAGCGGCGCTTCATCGACCGACGACATCACCAACGACGTCACCCCCACCTTCACCGGCACGGCGGAGGCGGGGGCATCGATACGGTTGGTCATCGGCGCAGACACGCTGGACGCGGTGACGGCGGACAGCGTCGGCAACTGGTCGGTCACCACCGCTGCCCTGGATGAAGGGGATTACGACGTCTCTGCCATCGCGACCGACCTCGCGGGCAACAGCACCGTCGCCACCGCGCTCGACCTCACCATCGATACGACGCCGCCGGAGACCACGGTCGACGCCGCGCCCTCGGGTGCCCTGGCAGTGGACACGGCCGGCTTCGAGTTCTCTTCCGAGCCAGGGGCGAGCTTCGAGGCCAGGCTCGACGACGGCTCCTTCGTCGCGGTCGATGGCGAGCACACGATCGGCGGCCTCTCGGACGGGTCGCACCGGCTGGTGGTGCGTGCGGTCGACGTCGCCGGCAACACCGACCTCTCGGCCGAGACGATCGACTGGTCGGTCGATACCACGGTGCCCGACACCTTCATCCTCTCCGGCCCGGCGACGCTGACCGGATCGAGCGACGCGGATTTCGACTTCTCCGCCAGCGAAGGCGGCGTCACCTATGAGGCCAACCTCGACGGCAAGGGGTATGCGGCGGTCACCGACCCGGCCAGCTTCACCGGCCTCGCCGACGGCGAGCATACGTTGCTGGTGCGAGCGACCGATGCGGCCGGCAACATGGACACGACGCCGGCCACGCACAGCTGGACGGTCGACACCTCCCTGCCGCTGGCGCCGACCATCGCCGGCTTCGCCGACGATACCGGCGAGTTGGGCGACGGCATCACGACCGATACGACGCCGACCTTCGAAGGCACGGCCGAGGCGGGCGCGATCGTCCATGTCCACCGCGACGGCATGGCGGTCGATACCGTCATGGCCGACGGCGAGGGGGAATGGAGCTGGACCGATCCCGGCGCGGCCCCGGGCGGCCATGCCTACACCGCCTTCGCCGAGGATGCGGCCGGCAATGACGGCCCGCTGTCGGCGCCGTTCCAGCTCTGGGTCGCCGGCAGCGGCTCGGGCAGCGGCAATGGCGACGACGTGCTCGCGGCCGGGGCGGGGCCGAGCAATGTCGACGGCAAGAACGGCAACGACACCCTGTTCGGCGAGGCCGGGAACGACACGCTGAAGGGGGGCAACGGCAACGACTACCTGATGGGCGGTGGCGACCGCGACGCGCTCTGGGGCGGCAACGGCAACGACAGCGGCTTCGGCGGGGCAGGCAACGACACCATTTTTGGCGAGGCCGGCAATGACAGCCTGGCCGGCGACGGCGGCAACGACCGGCTGGAAGGCGGGGCCGCCGGTGACGTGATCGACGGCGGGCCCGGCCTCGATACCCTCCATGGCGGCGACGGCGCCGACACTCTGTTCGGGGGCGCCGATGCCGACCGGCTGTATGGCGACGCCATGGGCGACTGGATCGTGCTGGGCGACGACCAGTCGAAGGACACCATCCAGGGCACGGTCGCGCACCTGACCGACGATACGATCTCTGATTTCGAGACGGGCAAGTCGGGCGATGTCATCGCCGTCACCGGCCTCGCCTCGAAGTACGGCAAGCTGCTCGACGACATCGCCATCACCGACGGGGTGCTTTCGCTTGGCAAGGTCGGCGGCGGCGCGATCACCTTCGACGACCTGGCCGGGCCCCATTACACCGATACGATGCTCGCCAGCGACGGGAGCATCCTCATCTATGTGATGTAGTGGGGGTGATGTAGTCGATAGCCGCCCTATGCCGGCGGGCGGCCGCTGCGGGCGGCAGCTCCTCCGTCGACCGCATAGACGACGCCGCTGACGTAGGAGGCGCGGGGTGAGGCGAGGAAGGCGACGACGTCGGCGACCTCCCGGGGCTCGGCCGGCCGGCCCATCGGCAGATGCTGGAAGTTCTCGCGCCAGCGCTCGGGGTCGCCATGCTCGGCCTCGGCCCGGGTCCGCATGAGCTGGATGACGCGATCGGTCATCACCGCGCCCGGATTGACCGCCAGCACCCGCACCCCGTGCTCCAGGCTGTAGCTGCCGAGCGCGCGGGTGAAGGCCATGAGGCCGGCATTGCCGGTGCTGCCGGCGATGTAGCCATAGTCAAAGCGTTCGCCGGCCAGCCCGATGACGTTGACGATGACGCCGGCGCGCCGCGCCTTCATGCGACCGTGATAGGCACGGCAGATGTTGATGTAGCCGAACACCTTCAGGTCCCACGCCGTCCGCCAGCGCGCCTCGTCGACGGCGTCGAGGCTGCCGCCGGGGATGGCGCCGGCATTGTTGACGACAATGTCGACCTCGCCGCATTCCGCCGCCAGGTGCTCGGCCGCACCTGGTGCTGCCAGGTCCATCGGGTGGGGCGTCACCGTCACCTGGTGGCGGGCGCGGATGGCGTCGGCCGCCCGCGACAGCCCCTCGGCGCCGCGCGCGACCAGATGGAGGTGGCAGCCCTCCGCCGCCAGGCTCTCGGCCACCGCCAGCCCGATTCCCTTGCTGGCGCCCGTCACCAGGGCCGTCTGTCCGCCCATTCCCAGATCCATCATCATCCTCCGTGGTAAATGAAACCATGGCACGTCCGGCAAATCATTCGCCTTTCGCGAGACCTGCCTATAATTTCGGCAAGAGAACTTCAGTCGAATCCGAAGGCCCCCTGACGCGAATGCACGACGCCAACACGACCCTCGAAGAGCAGATTGCCCGCGAGATCGAAGAGGACATCATCTTCGGCCGCCTGGAGCCGGGGGCGCGCCTGCGCGAGGAACATCTCCACCACCGCTTCGGCGGGTCGCGCCATTTCGTCCGGCAGGCGCTGGTCCGGCTCGAACGCGCCGGCGTGGTGGTGCGCGAGCGCAACAAGGGTGCCGCCGTGCGCAGCTTCTCGGCCGAGGAGGTGCTCCAGATCTACGAGGTGCGCGAGATGCTGCAGCGGCAGGCGGCGATGCGCATCCCCCTGCCGGTGGCGCCGGCCGACATCGCGCGCATCGCGGCCATCCATGCCGACTACGAGCGCTGCGCCGACGCCGGCGACCTGCGCGGCGTCCACGAGGCGAACGACCGCTTCCACACCGCCCTCTTCGGCCTGTGCGGCAACGAGTATCTATTGGGGCTGGTGAAGCAGTACATGGACCTGACCTATGCCATCCGCGCCAAGACCCTGGCCGAGCCCGCCCAACTGGCGGTGTCGCGGGCCCACCATGCGCTGATGCTCGACTATCTCGCCGGCAGCGATGCCTGGGCGCTGGCGGAACTCTGCGTCCATCATGTGCGCCCCAGCAAGGATGCCTACCTTCAGCGCATCGCCGCCCGTGATGCAGGCGTCAGCCGATCGCGTAGGCGCGCTCGACGATCCTGAGCGTCTGGAGATTGTCGGCCGGTGCCGATGCGGGAGCGGACGATCGGGAGGGCGGGCGCTGATGTCAACAGTTCCTCGCCCATATCGGGTTTTCGTGCCCCGCCGGCAGCGGATTGTTGACATAAGCCCCGGTGGTTCGCAGGCTCCCTGCGGTCACTGTCAGGAAAGCCGCATCATGAAGAAGAAGGGTCTGCGCTCTCGTCTCACCAGCTATGGCGACGAGGGGTTCGCACTCTATTTGCGCGGCGCGTTCCTGAAGTCCGCCGGCTATGACGACAGCGCCCTCGACCGCCCCATCGTCGGCATCGCCTCGACGGCGTCCGACTTCAACCCGTGCCACGCCACGGTGCCGAAGCTGGTCGAGGCGGTATCGCGCGGCGTCCGCGACGCGGGCGCCATACCTTTCGTCTTCTCGACCATCTCGCTGCACGAATCCTTCATCCACCCGTCGACCATGATCCTGCGCAACCTCATGTCCATGGACACCGAGGAGATGCTGGGGCGCCAGCCGGTGGATTCGGTGGTGCTGATCGGCGGCTGCGACAAGACGGTGCCGGCCCAGATCATGGGCGCGATCAGCGCCGACGTGCCGGCCGTCATGCTGGTGGTCGGGCCGACGGTGACCGGCCGCTTCGAGAAGGAGCGGCTGGGCGCCTGCTCCGACTGCCGCCGCCTGTGGGCGGCGCACCGCGCGGGCGAGATCGACGACCAGCAGCTGGCCGATTCCCATGGCCGCCTGGTATCGAGCCACGGCACCTGCACCATCATGGGCACCGCCAGCACCATGGCGGCGATGGCCGAGACGCTGGGCCTGATGCTGACCGGTGGCACCTCCATCCCGGCCGTGCATTCCGAGCGGCTGCGCCATGCCGAGGCGGCCGGGCGCCGGGCGGCCGAGATGGCGATCGCCGGGTCGCCCAGGCCGACCGAGATCGTCACCGCCGCCTCGCTGCGCAACGCCGCCGTGGTGCTCCAGGCCCTGGGCGGGTCGACCAACTGCATCATCCATCTCTCGGCCATCGCCGGGCGCCTCGGCATCCCGCTCGACCTGGAGGAGGTCGACCGCATCGGCCGCGACACGCCGGTGCTGATCGACGTGAAGCCGGTCGGCAAGAACTACATGGAGGATTTCCACGGCGCCGGCGGCCTGCCCGCGCTGATGAAGCGCCTGGGCGACCGGCTCGACCTCGGCGCGGCGACGGTGATGGGCTGCACCCTCGGCGAAGCCCTGGCCAAGGTTCCGAACTGGGTCGACGACAAGATCATCCGGCCGCTCTCCGACCCGATCGAGAAGGGCGAGGCGCTATGCATCGTCCGCGGCACGCTGGCCCCCGACGGGGCCGTGATCAAGCGCGCGGCGGCGTCGGCCGACCTGATGCGCCATCGCGGGCCCGCGATGGTGTTCGAGAGCATCGCCGACCTGATGGCGCGGATCGACGACCCCGACCTGGCCGTGACCAAAGACCATGTCCTGGTCCTGCGCAACGCCGGCCCGGTCGGCGCTCCCGGCATGCCGGAGGCGGGCGGCATCCCGATCCCGAGGAAGCTCGCGCGCGCCGGCGTCAAGGACATGATCCGCATTTCGGACGCCCGGATGAGCGGGACGGCGTCCGGCTCGATCATCCTGCACGTCTCGCCTGAGGCGGCCGTCGGCGGGCCGCTGGCGCTGGTCCGCGACGGCGACCCGATCGAGCTGGATGTCTCCGAACGCCGCCTGGACCTGCTCGTCGACGAAGCCGAACTCGCCCGCCGCCGCGCCGCCTGGACCGCCCCGCCGAGGGCCAGGCGCGGCTACGAGAAGCTCTATGTCGACCACGTCATGCAGGCCGACAAGGGCTGCGACTTCGACTTCCTGCAGGCCGAGGGGGACTGAGGTCCCGCAACGCCGGCGAGATGTCATGGTTCGACAAGCTCACCATGAGGAAAAGCCGGTATTCCGGCCCTCATGGTGAACCTGACGAACCATGAGCTTACCCAAGCTCCGGCTTCGCTCACCCCCGGCCCAGCACCTCCTGGAAGAGGGCGGGGTCGACGTTGCCGCCGGAGCAGACGATGGCGATGGCGCGGCCCTTGATGTCGATGCGGCCGGCGAGCACCGCGGCCAGGGCCACGGCACCACCCGGCTCGACCACCACCTTGAAGTGGCGGAAGGCGAAGCGCATCGCCTCCTCGACCTCGGCGTCGGTGACGGCGTAGCCGCCGGCAAGGCGGCGGACATTGATGGTGAAGGTAAGGTGGCCCGGCGTCGGCGCCAGCAGGGCATCGCAGAAGGACCGGGCAGCGGGGTCGTTCTCGACCCATTGCCCGGTAGCGAGCGACCGCGTGGTGTCGTCGAAGCCGGCCGGCTCGCAGCAATAGATAGGGGTTCCCGGGCTGCGGGCGGCGATCGCGGTCGACACGCCGGCGACCAGTCCGCCGCCGCCGGCCGGAACCAGGACCGCGTCCAGCTTGACGCCCTTGGCGGCCGCCTGGGAGGCGATCTCCAGCCCGCAGGTGCCCTGGCCGGCGATCACCCCCGGCTCGTCATAGGGGCGGATGATGGTGGCGCCGCGCTCGCGCGTCAGGCGCTCGCCGAGCTCTTCCCGGTTCTCGGTGTAGCGGTCGTAGAAGATGACCTCCGCGCCGTAGCCGCGGGTGTTCTCCACCTTGATGGTCGGGGCGTCCTGCGGCATCACGATCACGGCCGGCACGCCCATCGCCTGGGCGGCGGCGGCCACGCCCTGGGCGTGGTTGCCCGACGAATAGGTGACGACGCCGCGGGCGCGGACGTCGGCCGGCAGGGCGGCCAGGCAATTATAGGCACCGCGGAACTTGAACGAGCCGGTGCGCTGCAGCATCTCCGCCTTCATCAGCAGGCGTCCGCCGAGGAGCGCGTTGGCGGCCGGCACCTCCAGCAACGGGGTCAGCACCGCCTCGCCGCGAAGGCGCTCGGCGGCCTGCTCGATGGCGGAGATGTCCGGCGCATTCGGCGCCAGGGGCGGCATGCGATCGGGCGCGAGGGTGGGCCTGATCGCGAGCGCGGCGGGAGCGGTCATCTTGATCCTCCGAAGGGACGCGGCACGTGTAGTCGGCCGCAAGACGGGGCGGGCGATCGACCGATCGCCTGGAACTCAAAGCGCCAGCAAGCCCGGCAATTGCTCGAGGTTGGTCACGGTCGCCACCGGGTTGCCCGGCAGGCCCTCGGTCGCCGGCTTCTCGCGACCGTTGCGATCGATATGGATGGCCTGGAAGCCGAACGTGGAGGCGCCGGCGACGTCCCAGCCATTGGCCGAGACGAAGCAGACCTCGTCGGGCTTGCAGCCGAAGCGCTCGCACACGAGCGCGTAGACGGATGGGTGCGGCTTGTAGATCGCGACCGGGTCGACCGACAGCACGGCGTCCAGCAGGCGCCCGATGCGGGCGGCGGACACGGCGGCGGCCAGCATCGAAGGGGTGCCGTTCGACAGGATGGCGGTGGGCCGCCCGGCCGCCTTCAGCCGGGTCAGCGCGGAGTGGGCGTCGGCATAGGCGTCGAGCTCGAGATAGCTCGCCATCAGGCGGGCGCGCAGCGCCGGGTCGGCGATGTCGAGCGTGCGGAAGGCGTGGTCGAGGGCTGCACCGGTGATGTGCCAGAAATCCTCGTAGCGGCCCATCAGGCTGCGCAGCCAGGTGTATTCGAGCTGCTTGCGCCGCCACAGCTCGGACAGGGTGGCCGTGCGGTCGCCCAGCAGGTCCTTCCAGCGGCGTGCCGCCGCGGCCACGTCGAACAGCGTGCCGTAGGCGTCGAAGACGCAGACCTTGGTGGCAGCCAGCGCGGTGGCGCTCATCGCCGCAAATCCGCCGACAGGGCGACGGGGGATCCTGCCCCCGCGAGGCGCCAGCGATAGACCTGGAGGTTCTCCATCACCCGCTGCACATAGTTCCGCGTCTCGTTGAACGGGATCGATTCCACCCAGTCGACCGCGTCGACGCCGCCGTTGCGCGGGTCGCCATAGTCCTGCACCCACTGCCGCGAGCGGCCCGGGCCGGCATTGTAGGCGGCCACCGCCAGGACGTAGGAGCCGTCGAAGCCGCGGATCTGGTCGGCCAGGTAGCGGCTGCCGAGCGACACATTGTAGCCGGGGTCGGTGACCAGCCGCTGGTCGGAATGGGTCTCGGAAAGCTGCCGGGCGACCTGCCGGGCGGTGGCGGGCATCAGCTGCATCAGCCCGCGGGCACCGGCGCTGCTGACCGCGCCCGGGTCGAACATGCTCTCCTGGCGGATGATCGCGTTGACCAGGGCCGCCTCGGGGTCGCTCTCGGTCGGCACCGTCTGCAAGGGAAAGGAGTAGCGGGGCAGATGGACGCCGGCATAGCCGGCGCGCTTGCCGGCGAGCACGGCCAGGTTGGGCTGGCCCATGCGCTGCGCCAGCGCGGCCGCCAGGACCTGGTCGGTCGGCGTCGCCGCATCCATGACGAGGCGGGCGATGAAGGGGCGCGCGGCATGGGCCTGGCCGATCTGGGCCAGCAGCTCGGCGGCGACGGGCAGTTCGCTGGCGGCGAAGGCCCGGGCCTCGGCCTCGGTCGGCTCCACCGCCGGCACGGCCACCCAGTCGGGGGCGGTGGACAGGCCGATGCGCTCGGCCGCGAGCTGGCCGTAATAGGTCGTCAGATGACGGGCCGCCCGCTGGTAATGGGCTTTGGCCGCCGCGCCGTCGCCGGCGGCCTCGGCCGCGCGGCCGCGCCAGTAGGCGGCACGCCCGAGGCTGATCGGCATGCCGACCGCGGCTTCGAGCCGTGCGAAGTGGCCGGCCGCCTTGGCCGGGTCCGACAGGAAACGCAGCGCGATCCAGCCGGCCAGGAACTCGGCCTCGGCCAGGGGCGAACCTTCGGCGTAGCCATGCGTGGCGGCGATCCGATAGGCGCTGGCGGTGGCCCCGTTGCGCAGCGCGCGCCGCGACAGGACGTTGCGCTCTACCCACCAGTTGGCCGCATGCGCCTGTTCCGACGGGCCGGCGACCAGGATGCGCTCGGCCGACGCGTCGTCTTCCACCCGGCGATAGTGGCGGACCAGATCGTAGAGTAGGTCGGGCTCGGCCCGCTCGGCGTCGGTCAGGTCGGCCAGCCCATCGGTGCCGCGGCCGGCCCGCAGGCGCAGCCGCATCTCAGCCACGCGGCGACGCGAGGGGTCGACCAGCACCAGCATCCGCTGGGCACCCGAGGCCTCGTTCGACCAGATCAGGCGGTCGAGCCGCTCGGCATGGTCGACCGGCTGCAGCGCGGCGGAGAAGCGGGCCAGGAACTCCTGCTCCTCGTCGGCCCGCAGGCTGCCTTCGACCCAGGCCCGCCGCAGCGCGGCGTTGCCGTCCTCGGTCCGACCGGAGCGGAGCAGGGCGGCGGCATAGGCGACCCTGCCGGTGGTGGTCTCCGGCTGGCGGCGGTCGAACCAGCCGATCAGCGTCGCATCGGGGGGCAGCGGGTCCAGCCGCTCTTCCATCCGGCGTTGCAGGCGCGTCGCGGACGGCCAGCCCGGATTGGCATCGAGGAAGGCGGCGATCTCGGCCGGGTTCGCGGGGCCGTCGTCGCGGGTCCATTCGAGCCAGCGCACCAGCTTGGCCGCGACCGGCTGGCCGCTGGCATCGGCCAGGCGCCGCGCCTCGACCCAGTTGCGGTCACGGACGGCCGGTCCCGCCTCCAGCCAGGTGGACATGGCGCTTGCCGGCACGGTCTGGGCCGGCGCCGGGCCGGCCGCCGCGGCCGCCAGGGCAAGCGCGACAGCGACGCTTCGGGCGCCGGCAGCGACGGCGCGGGGGAATGATGATCTGGACATGCTCAAGCCAACCCTTGGGCATTCTAGGGGCGGCAGGCGGTTACCGCCACCCTTCAGGGCCAGATGGCTTAAGGTCGGGCGGCTCAAGGTCAGGCGGGGCGCAACTGTCGCCGGGCATGGTCGAGCCCCTCCAGGAGCGCGTCGACATCGCCATCGTCGTTGTAGGGGGCGAGGCTGGCCCGCACCGTCCCCACCAGGCCCACGCTTTCCATCAGCGGTTGCGCGCAATGATGGCCGCCGCGCAGGGCCACGCCGTGGGTCGCATCGATGAACTGGCAGACATCGTGGGGATGCATGCCGTCCAGCGCGAAGGAGACCACCCCCAGGCGCCGCTGCAACCCGGCCGGGCCAAGCACCCGGCAGCCGGGGATCCGCGACAGCCCATCGAGGATCCGCCCGGTGAGACGCAATTCATGGGCGAGGATGCCCGGCCAGTCCTGCTCGGAGAGCCAGCCGAGCGCTGCGCCAAGGCCGACCGCCGGGGCGATCGGCGGGGTGCCGGCCTCGAACTTGTTGGGGATCGGCGCCCAGCTCGTCCCGGCGAAGCTGACATGGCTGATCATCTCGCCGCCGCCCAGGAAGGGGGGCATGGCGTCCAGGAGCTCGCCCCGTCCCCACAGCACGCCGATGCCGTTCGGCCCGAAGGTCTTGTGGCCGGAGAAGGCATAGAAATCGACCCCCAGCGCCTGCACGTCGAGCGGCCCGTGGGGCGCGCGCTGGGCGCCGTCGACCAGGATCTTGGCGCCGACCGCGCGGGCGGCGGCCACGATCGGGGCGAAGTCGGTGACCGCACCGGTCACGTTGGAGCAGTGGGTGACGGCGATCAGCCGGGTGCGCGGCGTCACCAGCCCTTCCAGCCGCTCCAGGTCGAGCCGGCCGTCGGCCGTCGCCGGGATGACCACCAGCCGGACGCCCCGGCGCGCCTGGAGAAGCTGCCAGGGAACGATGTTGCTGTGATGCTCCAGGACCGAAACCAGCACCTCGTCACCTTCGTCGAGCGCGTCGCCAAAGGCGTGCGCGACCAGGTTGATGGCGGCGGTGGTGCCGCTGGTGAAGATGACCTCGCGCGGGGAGGGGGCGTTCAGGTACCGCGCGGCGACCAGGCGTGCGGTCTCATAGGCCTCGGTCGCCGCCTCGGCCAGGCGATGGACGCCCCGCTTCACGTTGGCCCGGGCGGTCGAGTCCTGCCGCGCCACCGCATCGATCACCAGTTGCGGCACCTGGGCCGAAGCGCCGCTGTCCAGGTAGTGCAGCGCCGGGCCTTCGGTCGGTGCCTGGAAGATCGGAAATTGCGCGCGGAAGGCGGCCGGATCGAAGCTCATGCCATGGCTGCCCTTCGGCTGCCGAGGGCGGCCAGCGCCTCGGGTGTGTCGACATCCACCAGGATGCCGTCGTCGCCGGTCTCGACCTCGACGACCTGGTCGGCGTGGGCGGCGAGCAGCCCGCGGGCGCCGACATCGCCGGTGGCCGCGCGCATCTCGGCGAAGAAGCGGCGCGACCACAGGATCGGGTTGCCGCGCTTGCCGCCCGCGGTGGGTACGCAGATGGCGCGGCCCTCGACCGGGTTGAAGCCGGCGATCAGCCGGTCCACGACCTGCGACGACACGAGCGGCATGTCGGCGAGGCAGACCAGCACGCCGTCGGCCTCCTTCGGCAGGGCATCGATGCCGGTGCGGAGCGAGGTGGCGAGGCCCTGGGCATGATCGGGATTGTGCACGAACGTGACGCCGCGGTCGGCCAGTGCGCCGCGGACGGCGTCCGGCTCGTGGCCGGTGACGACGATGACGGGCCTGGCCTTGGAGGCAAGGACCGCGTGGACCACGCGCGCCACCATCGGCTGGCCGTCGATCGGCGCCAGCATCTTGTTGGCGGTGCCCATGCGGGTCGATCGGCCGGCCGCCAGGACCAGGGCCGCAATGCGTGGTGCGCGCGGCGCGGCCGGGGTGCCGTCCTCGGCCCGCGGCTGCGGCCGGGTCGGGATCTCGGCCAGCAGGCCGCCCGCACCCATCGCCATCACGTCGCGCCGGCTGACCGGGATGCCGGCCGCCAGGCGCTGCAGCACCCAGTCGAAGCCGTTCAGCTTGGGCGAGCGCGCGCAGCCAGGCAGGCCCAGGACCGGCGTCTCGCCCATCCGCGCCAGCAGCAGGAGGTTGCCGGGGTCGACCGGCATGCCGAAATGCTCGACCGTGCCGCCGGCCTGCTCGATGCCGGCCGGCAGGATGTCGCGGCGATCGACGATGGCCGATGCCCCGGCGACCAGGATCAGCCCGGCGCCGGCGTCGCGCGCCCGGACCACCGCCTCGGCGACCGCGTCGGCTTCGTGGGGGACACGCCATTCCTCGGCCAGCTGCCCGCCGACCGCCGACAGGCGAGCGCGGGTGATGCCGACCGTCTTGTCGAAGATGCTTTCCTTCATGCCCGGCAGGCGGGTCTGGATCAGGATGGTGGCGAGCTGGCGGTAGGGCGCGATGCGCACGAGGTCGGTGCCGGCGGCCGCCAGCACGGCGTCGAGGGCGGCACCGGGGGTGGCGAAGGGGATGATCTTGATGGTCGCCACCATCTGCCCGGCCTCGACCGGGGTCCAGGGCGGCAGGGTGGCGACGGTGATCGACTCGTCCACCAGGTTGAGCGCGTCCAGCCGGTCCGCGTCGACGGCGGTCACGCCCGGCTCTTCGGCGAACAGATTGACGCGGCCGGTGAAGGGGGCGCTGGCCGACAGGCCCGGCCCCGCCACCCGCTCGGCGATGCGCCTTGCGGCCTCGTCCTCGGGCACGTCGTCGGCATCGAGGCGCGCCGCGATCACTGACTCCACGCCGGCCGCAACCAGTTCCGCCGCGTCGGCGTCGGTCAGCAGCCGCCCCTTCTTCAGGGTGCGCGTGCCGACCTTGCGGCTGTGGGCCAGGATGGCGCCTGCCGCCTCGGCGGCTGGGATGGGTCCGAACCTCATGCCGCCGGTTCCGCGTGCAGCGTCTGGGTGATCTGGGCCAGGATCGAGACCGCGATCTCGGCCGGCGATACCGCGCCGATATCGATGCCGACCGGCGCGTGGATGCGGCCGATCTCGTTGGCGCCGAAGCCCATTTCCCGCAGCCGCTCGACCCGGGCCGCATGGGTGCGGCGGCTGCCCAGCGCACCGATGTAGAAGGCGGGCGAGCGCAACGCGACCGCCAGCGCCGGGTCGTCCAGCTTGGGGTCGTGGGTCAGGGTGACGACGGCGGTGCGGACGTCCGGCTTCAGGCGCTCCATCGCCTCGTCCGGCCAGTCGGTGTCGAGCGTCACCTCGGGAAAGCGCTGGTCGGTGGCAAAGCCGTGCCGCGGGTCGATGACGATCACCTGGAAGCCGCCGATGGCGGCGATCGGCACCAGCGGCTGGGCGATATGCACGGCCCCCACCACCACCAGCCGGCGCGGCGGGTTGTAGACATTCACGAAGACCGGGCCGGCGGCGGTCTCGATGGTGCGGCTGCGGTCGTCGCGGAGCGCCAGGCGGGCGGCCACCAGCGCGGTTTCGTCCAGTTCGAGCGCGCCCTCGCTGCGCGCCGGCCAGACCAGACGCTCCTTGCCGCTGGCAAGATGGGTCGCGAGCGCGACCGGGTCCTTGGCCGCGCGGGCGGCACGCAGGGTGGCGAGCGTGGCGGTCTTCATTCGACGCGCTCGACGAAGACCTGGACCTTGCCGCCGCAGGCGAGGCCGACGTCCCAGGCCTGCTCGTTGGTGATGCCGAAATCGAGCAGCCGGGGCTTGCCGTCGCCGATGCAGTCGAGCGCCTCGCGGACCACGGCACCTTCGATGCAGCCGCCGGAAACGGAGCCGACGAAGGCACCTGCTTCGTCGACGGCGAGCTGGCTGCCGACGGGACGGGGGGACGAGCCCCAGGTGACGACGACGGTGGCCAGCGCCACCCCCTTGCCGGCGGCGCGCCAGGCATCCGCCTGGTCGAGGATATCAGGCTCGGTCATGCGCGCGCGGCCTCCTTCCAGCGGGAAATCTCGGTGGCGTTGGCCGGGGCGGAGCGCCCCAATGCGGCGGCCAGTGCCCCGAGACTCTCGAGATTATGGATCGGGCGAAATTCGTCGACATGCGGCATGATCGCCCGCATCCCTAATGACTTGGGCGCGAAGGCGTCATAGCGCAACAGCGGGTTGAGCCAGATCAGCCGGCGGCAGGACTTGTGCAGCCGTTCCATCTCTCGCCCCAGCCCCTCGCCGGCGTCGCGATCGAGCCCGTCGGTGATCAGCAGCACGACGGCACCCTGGCCCAGCACCCGGCGCGACCAATTGTGATTGAAATCATGCAGCGCGGTGCCAATGCGGGTGCCGCCGGACCAGTCGTCCACTACCTCGGCGATCTTGCCCAGGGCCAGGTCGATGTCGCGGTGGCGGAGATGGCGGGTGACGTTGTTGAGCCGGGTTCCGAAGACGAAGGTGTGGACGCGGTCGCGATCGTTGGTCAGCGCATGCAGGAAATGCAGCAGCATCCGCGAATAGCGGCTCATCGAGCCGGAGATGTCGCACAGCACGACCAGCGGCGGGTGGCGCCGGCGCCGCTCCTTGCGCTTCAGCGGGATGCTGCCGGCGCCGGATCGCAGGGCCGCCCGCAGGGTCGCCCGCAGGTCCGCCCGCGTCCCGCGCTGGTCGGGGTGGAAGCGCCGGGTCGGCACATCCATGATCGGCAGCCGCATGCGCCGGATGATCGCCTGGGCCCGCGCCACCTCCTCGGCCGACATCGCCTCGAAATCCATGCCCTGGACCAGCTCCCGGTCGGACCAGGTGAGGGCGGCGTCGATCTCGAGCTCTTCCTCCTCGCGCTCGCGCGAGCGGGCGGGGCCGTCCTTGCCGTGCATCGCCTCGGCGACGCGGCGCGACAGCGGGTCCTGCATCTCGTCGGGGCGGCCGACATTGGGCAGCAGCAGCCCCATCATCTTCTCCAGCAGCTCCGGGTTGCGCCAGAAGACGTGGAACGCCTGGTCGAACAGCTCGCGATGCTCCTGCCGGTTCACGAACACCGAATGGAGCGTCCAGTAGAAGTCGCGGCGGTTGGTGATGCCGACCGCGACCACCGCGTTGACCGCGTCGATCACCCGGCCCGGCCCGATCGGCAGGCCGGCCGCCCGCAGGGTGCGGGCGAAATGCATCAGGTTGGGAACGAGGCTGCCGCCGAAATCGTCGCGTTCCGGCGGCCGGCGCGGCGCATCCATAAGTCAGACCGCGCCGCTGGAGGCCAGTTCCGCCTTCACCTGGTTGAGGATGCGGTTGGCCTCGCTGCCCTGGATGCGGGCGATGTCGTCCTGGTACTTCAGCAGCGTCCCCAGCGTGTCGTTGACGGTGTCGCGGTCGAGCTCGAAGGCGTCGAGCTGCATCAGCGCATGGGTCCAGTCGATGGTCTCGGCCACGCCCGGCAGCTTGAAGAGGTCCATCTTGCGCAGCTCCTGGACGAAGCCCACCACCTGGTGCGACAGATTCTCGCCCGCCTTGGGGCAGCGGACCTTGAGGATCTGCATCTCGCGCCCGGCCGAGGGATAGTCGACCCAGTAGTAGAAGCAGCGCCGCTTCAGCGCATCGTGGATCTCGCGCGTCCGGTTGGAGGTGACGATGACGATGGGCGGTGCCGTCGCCTTGATCGTGCCGATTTCCGGGATCGTCACCTGGTAGTCGGCCAGGACCTCCAGCAGATAGGCCTCGAACGGCTCGTCGGTGCGGTCGAGCTCGTCGATCAGCAGGACGGGCGGGCCGGCCGGGTCGGGCAACAGCGCCTGGAGCAGCGGGCGGCGGATCAGGAAGCGGTCGGAGAAGATCTCGTCCTCGATCGACTGGCGGCCGGACCCCGACGCCTCGCCCAGGCGGATCTCGATCATCTGGCGGGCGTAGTTCCACTCATAGACGGCCGACGCAATGTCCAGCCCCTCGTAGCATTGCAGGCGGATCAGCTTGCGGCCGAGGGCCGCCGACAGGACCTTCGCGATCTCCGTCTTGCCGACCCCCGCCTCGCCCTCCAGGAAGAGCGGCCGGCCCAACGACAGCGACAGGTAGACGGCGGTGGCGAGGCTGCGGTCGGCGATGTAGTTCGCACTGCCGAGCAGGGCCAACGTCTCGTCCACGGAGGCGGGAAGCGACATGGAGGCAGAACCTTTCCGGGCGATCGGCGGGGTGGCGGCGATGGGTGCCGCGCGAAGACGGGGGATAGGCGAAAGTTAGTGGCTCGACCGCCGGGTTGCAACGTGGGGCGGCATTGCATCACGGCTCGCCATAGGCCTCCATCTGCCGCCGGGTGGCCTCGGGTATGCGGTGGCGGTCGGCCCCCAACGGGCCGATAGCCGGCTCGCCGCGGACCCGCCTGGCGGAGAAGACCAGCTCGGCCTTCCCATCCCGGAGCGCGCTGGAGGCCCGTTCGGGCCCGATTTCGACCGCGAGGCTGCCGGAGAGGGGGCCGGTGGCGGGAATCCCCTCGATCCCGGCCGCCGCCAACAGGGTTGGGTCGAGCCCGACCGCGTCCAACTTCAGCGCGGCGCCGTCGAGGGCCGGGGCGAGGGTGGCCTCGGCCAGGGTGACGAGGCCACCCGCCAACGCAAACCGGGCGGCGGCCAGGGTCGGGACGCCGCCATCGAGGTGGAAGGTGACCGTGCCGTCGGTGAGGGGCAAGCCGACCTCGACGGCGCCGACCGAAAGCGTCTGTGGGCCGGCGGTCGAGGGCGGCACCAGGCGATCGAGCGCGACCACCCCGTTGACGCGTTCCACCCGGCCGAAGGGCAGGGTGCCGGCCGCGTCCCGCAGCAGCACCCGCGCGCTGCCGTCGAGGCGGCCGGCGCCCCACGCGACTTCACCTTTGGCCGCCACCTGGCCGCTGGCCGCGTCGGCCAGCCCGGCCAGCGCCGGCGATAGCCGGCCGAGCGCGCCCAGCTCGACCGGTCGCAGCCGCAGGTGGGCGCGGCCGGTCCCGCCCAGGGCGGCCTCGCCGTCGATCTCGACGGTCGCCGATGCGGCGCTCCCACCCAGCCGCCCGTGAAAGGCGATCTCCGTCGCCGACGCGGTCCCGGCGAAAGCGGCGGGCAAGGGCGCAAACCAGGCGGGTGCCGCCGTGGAGGCGACGCGCGCTGCCGCCAGGTCGAAGCGCAACGGCCCTTCCTCCCAATGCAAGGCCAGGACGAGGTCGTCGGCGAGGATGCCGGCATCGGCCGCGGCCAGGCGGGGGACGCGCAGCACGGCAATGCCACGGGCACCGCCGGGACCGAGGCTTCCATCCAGCGAAAGCAGGCCGTCTTCGATGCGGGTCGGGCCAAGGGCGGTGACGAGTGTCGTCGGGCGCAGGGCCAGGCGCAGGGCATGGACGATGCGGATGCCGTCCGCGTCGGCCATCAGGCGGGCGACCGGCGCGTCCCCGGGCTCGATCCGCGCCTCCAGCGACAGCGGGGCGGCGCCCCGGACGGGCCGGCCGAGGAATGCGAAGCTGCCGGGCCGCGACAGCCGGAAGGCGATGCCGTCGGTCTCCGCCGTCACCTCGGCCGCGCTCTCGATCGTGAAGCGGCGGCCCGCGAGGTCGATGCCGGCCACCGACGCGCTGGCGGCCGTACCTTCCGAGACCAGCCGCAGCCGCGCCCGTTCCAGCCCGCCGCCGTCGGCGGTGCGGCCGCCCATCTCCAGGTCGACCTGGACCAGCGGCAGCGGCGCATCGCTGCGCGCGACGGCGATCTCGCCGGCCACGGATTCCAGCGTCAGGCCGGGTAGGCGCACCACCGCCTCGCGCAGGCGGAGGCTGGCCGCGGTCCGGCCGGCTTCGTCGGGGGCCAGGACGATCTCGCCGCCGAACGCTCCGGCGACGCTGGTGGCGACGACGGAGATGACACCGTCGAACGCCCCCGACGGCGTTTGCGCCAGCGCGCCGCGCAGGCTGGCGTTCCACGCACCACCCGGCGCCGACAGGCTCAGCTTCGCCTCGCCGAACTCGACATGGGCGATGCGCAGCCCCGACGCGGTGCGCATGGCGTGCTCGATGCGCTCGGCCGCCAGCGCCATCTCCCGGGCGCTGCCTGCGAAGGCCAGGCCCTCCAGGGTGATGGAATAGAGATCGCCGCGGAACACGGCCAGCGGCGTGTAGCGGACGATGACGCGGTCGGCGGCGACCGTCACGGCACCGGCGATGCGGACCCCTTCGATCAACGTCTCGAACGGCCCGACGCGCCGGACGGCGAGGCGGGTGCCGTCGACGGCATGGGCGGACAGGCGCTCCAGGACCAGTCGCTCGACGATCGACGGGGCGGCGAACGACGCCACGGTTACGACGGCGGCGAGGCCGAGGCTCGTCCACCACCAGATATGGCGTTTCCTCGGCTTCGGCGTCGCGTCGGTCATGGCGAACCTCGCGGTTTCAGTCGGTGGTCATGCCTGGCCTGCGTTTTCGAGCAGCCGCACGCAGCGCGCGGAATGGCCGTGGCCCAGGGCCACCGGCTCCGGCACCTGGGTCAGGCAGGGCGGGCCGGCGTGGCGGCAGCGGGCGGCGAAGCTGCATCCGGGCGGCAGGGCGGACAGGTCGGGCGGCGCGCCCGGGATCGGCTCCAGCCGGTGGCCGCGCCGGGAGCCATGGACGATCGAGCCGAGCAGTCCTTCGGTATAGGGGTGGCGCGGCGCATCGATCACCGCCTCCGTCGTCCCGTTCTCGACGAAGCGGCCGGCATACATGACGGCCAGCCGGTCGGCGATCTCGATGGCGACGCCGACATCATGGGTGACGAACACCACGGCCATGCCCAGCGCCTGCTGCAACTCGCGCAGCAGCAGCACGATCTGGATCTGGACGGTGACGTCGAGCGCGGTGGTCGGCTCGTCCGCCAGCAGCACCTGCGGCCGGCAGGACAGGGCCAGCGCGATCATCGCCCGCTGCCGCATTCCGCCGGACAGCTCGTGCGGATAGGCGCCGAGGCGGCGCTTCGCCGAGGGAATCTGCACCAGCTCGAACAGTTCCAGCGCGCGGCGATTGGCATCGGCCCGCCCCGCACCCTCGTGCCGCATCACCGTCTCGGCGATCTGCTCGCCCACGGTGAAGACCGGGTCGAGGGCCAGCATCGGCTCCTGGAAGATCATCGCCACCCGCTTGCCGCGCGCGCGGTCCAGCTCGGCCCGGCCTAGCGCCAGCATGTCGGTGCCGGCGATCCGGACCCGGCCCTCGATCACCGTCCGTTCCGGGGGCAGCAGCCGCATGATGGCGCGCAGCGTCACCGACTTGCCCGACCCGGATTCGCCGAGGATGCCCAGCACCTCGCCGGGTGCCAGCTGGAAGGACACGCCGTTGACGGCCGCGATCTCGGCGTTGCGCTGGCGGAAGCGGACGCGGAGGTCATCGACCTCCAGTACCGGTGGGGCGGGGGGCACCGTCACGGCGCGGCCCTGGCGCCCGGATGGCCGCTGGCCGGGTCGAACAGGTGACAGGCGACCGCCTGGGCCACGCCAGTGCCGGGCCGCACGGTCAGGCGTGGCTCAACCGCCGCGCAAACCTGGTCGGCATGGATGCAGCGGGTGCGGAAGCGGCAGCCGGATGGCGGGTCGATCGGGTTCGGCGGGTCGCCGGTCAGGGGCGCCCGGGTGGTCCGCCGGCGCGGGTCCATCGACGGCACCGCCGACATCAGGGCGACCGTGTAGGGATGGCTGGGCTTGGCGTAGATGTCCTCGACGCGGCCGATCTCGACCACCTTGCCCAGATACATGACCATCACCCGGTCGCTCACATACTGCACCACGTTGAGGTCGTGCGAGATGAAGAGGTAGGTGAGGTCGAAGCGGGCCTTGAGGTCGAGCAGCAGGTTCAGCACCTGCGCCTCGACCGACTTGTCGAGCGCCGACACCGCTTCGTCGAGGATGACCAGCCGCGGCGAGAAGGCGAGCGCGCGGGCGATGTTCACCCGCTGGCGCTGGCCGCCGGAAATCTCGTGCGGGTAGCGGTTGGCGAACAGCACCGGGTCGAGCCCGACCGCATCCAGCAGCTCCACCGCCCGTTCCAGCGCCTTCTGCCGCGGCGTGCCATGCACCATCGGCCCATAGGCGATGGAGAGGCCGACCGGGATGCGCGGGTTCAGCGAGGCATAGCTGTCCTGGAAGACCATCTGCGCCTGGCGATAGAGTTGCCGCTGCGACAGGCCGTCGGCGGTGCCGACCGCCGCGCCGTCGAACAGGACCTGGCCGGCATCCGGCCGGACGAGGCGCATCAGCAGGCGCGCCGTGGTCGACTTGCCGCAGCCCGATTCGCCGACCACGCCCAGGGTCTCGCCGGGCAGGACCTCGAAATCGATGTCGTCGACGGCCTGCACCGACGAGCGCGCGCGGCCCAGCAGTCCGCGCTGCACGGGGAAGTGCTTGCGCAGGCCGCGGACGGACAGGAGCGGCGTCGTCACAGCCGCACATCCATGGCCTGGCGCAGGCCATCGCTGAACAGGTTGAAGCACATGGAGGTGACGAAGATCATCACCCCCGGCATGGCGGCCACCACCGGCTCGACCCACAGCGCCTGGCGCAGCGCGTTCAGCATCAGTCCCCATTCCGCGTCCGGCGGGGTGACGCCGAGGCCGAGGAAGGACAGGCCCGCGGCCAGGATGATCGACAGGCTGACCAGGCTGGTGGCGTAGACGAGGATGGTGCCCAGCACATTGTTCAGGACGTGGAACCACAGGATCGACAGGGTGCCGGCGCCGCTGGTGCGGGCGGCGTCGACGAAGTCGAGCCCGCGCACCTGCGCCGTCACGGTTTCCGAGATGCGGACGATCGGCGGGATGAAGGTGATGGTCAGCGCCAGGATGGTGTTGGTGAGGCCGGGCCCGAGGATGCCGGTGATGGCGATGGCGAGCAGGATGGAGGGGAAGGCGTAGAGCACGTCCATGCCGCGCATGATGACGGTGTTGACCCAGCCCCGCGCATAGCCGGCGAGCACGCCGAGGAAGCCGCCGATGACCAGCGCCAGGGCGACCGGCAGGACGCCCGCCAGTAGGGTCATCCGTCCGCCATAGAGCAGGCGCGAGAAGAGGTCGCGGCCCGTCTCGTCGGTGCCGAGGATGTGGCCGCGCCAGCCGAACGGCTTCAGGCGGGCCAGGACCGAGCCGCGCGCCGGGTCGTGGGTCGCCAGCAAGGGCGCCAGGATCACGGCGGCCACGATGAGGAGGAGGATGGCGCCGACGATCAGCGTTGCCGGATCGTGGGCCAGCTTCTCGCGCACCCGGCGCCAGTACCCCTTGCCGGCCTGGGCCCGGCGCAGCAGGTCGGACGCGTCGAGCGCGGCGGCGGTCGTGGTCATCGCCGGATCCTCGGGTCGATCAGGGCCTGGAAGATGTCCACCAGGATGTTGATGAAGACGAAGATGGTGGCCAGCACCAGGATGGTGGCCGACAGCACCGGCACGTCGCGGCGGAAGATGGCGAGGTTCATGAGCCCGCCCGAGCCCGGCCAGTTGAAGACCGTTTCCACCAGGATCGAGCCGCCGAGCAGGTAGCCGAATTGCAGCCCCATCAGCGCCAGCGCCGGCGGGGCCGCGTTCTTCACGATGTGCCAGGCGACCCGCCGGTCGCCGAGGCCCTTGGCGTGCAGCGCCTGGACGTATTCCTGCCCCAGGATCTCCAGCACCGTCGCGCGCACCAGCCGGCTGACCACGCCCATCGGGATCAGCGACAGGGTGACCACCGGCAGGACGAGGTGACGGGCCTGCTCCAGGGTCGTGGGCAAGCCGCCCGGCCCCATGCCCTGGGCCGGCAGCCAGTTGAGGACGACCGAGAAGATCGCGACCAGGACGATGCCGGTCCAGTAGTGGGGCAGGCTGACCCCGGTGATGGCGATGCCGGAGAAGAGCCGGTCGAGCCAGGTGCCGCGCCAGGCCGCGGCGGCCGCGCCGAGCAGGCAGCCCAGCGAGAAGCCGAGGATGGCCGCCGGCACCGCCAGCTTCAGGGTGTTGCCCAGCGCCTCCACGAGCTCGGCCCCGACCGGGCGGCCGGTGAACATCGAGAGGCCGAGGTCGCCGGTCATGGCCGCCTTCAGCCACAGTAGGTAGCGGACATGGACCGGCCGGTCGAGGCCGAGGCGGGCGCGCAGCTGCTCGGCCACCTCGCGCGGCGCCTCCGGCGGGATCAGGATATCGGCGGCATCGCCCGGCACCATCTGGACCAGCGCGAAGACGACGATGGAGACGCCGAGCAGGACCGGGATCGCATAGACGATCCGGCGAAGGATGAAGATGAACATGCCTGGCTGCCTGAAACGGAAGGCACGCCGGCGGCGGATGCCGCCGGCGCCGATCGCGACGCTAGTCGAGGTCGACCAGCGTCAGGTCGTTGAACCAGGACTGGGCCGGCACGAAGCCCTTCACCTTCTTGCTCATCGCCCGCGGGTTCAGGTCGTGGACGATCCACAGCCAGGGCGCGTCGTCGACCAGGATCTCGTTGGCGCGCTTCAGGTGCGGTTCCCACGCCTTGGGGTCGGCGGTGGCGGCGATGGTCTCGATCGCCTGGTCGAACTCCGCGTTCTTCCAGTTGCCCCAGTTGGAACCGGTCGGCGCGAAGTTCGCACTCCAGAACCAGCGCGCCATCTGCGAGATGTCCGACGACACGAGGCTGATGTTCATGGCGTCGGCATTGAGGGCCTGGGGTGCGGTCGGCGAGCTGCGCAGCGCCAGCAGGACGGTGCCCCATTCGACCACCTCGAACGAGATGTCGAACCAGCAGTCGGCCATGCTCTGCTGCAGGAACTCGTTCATCGGGATCGGCAGCATCTGCCCCGAGCCCGAGGTCGAGATCATGATCTTCGCCTTCACCGGCTTCTCCTTCGAGTAGCCGGCCTCCTTCAGCAGGGCCTGCGATTTCTTGGCGTCGTAGCCGTATTTGTTCTGCGGGTTGCCGAAGGACGGGTTCTTGGCGTTGAAGAAGCCGACCGACGGCTCGGCGATGCCGTTCAGCAGCTCCGCCATGCCCTTGCGGTCGACGCAATGATTGGCCGCCTGGCGCACGCGCACGTCGCGGAAGGGCGAATCCGCCTTGGCCAGGTTGAACACCCATGGCCAGACATGCGGATAGGAGTTGGTGGTCAGGACGAAGCCGGCCTGCTTCAGGCTGGGGATGGCGTCGGGCGGCGGCACCTCGATCCAGTCGACCTGGCCCGACCGCAGCGCGGCGAGGCGCGTCGTCGCCTCCGGCATCGGCACCAGGACAATCTTGTCGAGCTTGGCGACCTTGGCCTTGTCCCAGTAGCCGTCCCAGCGCGAAAGGTCGACCGAGATGCGCGGCTTGAAATCCGTGACCCGGAAGGGCCCGGTGCCGGCCGGCGCCTTGGCGAACTCCGCCCAGTTCTTGCCCGTCTTCTCGAACTGCGTCGGGCTGGCGAAGAGGATATAGACGGACAGATAGGGGAAATAGGAGATGGCGCGGTCCAGCGTGATCTCGACCGTCGAGTCGTCCACCTTCTTCCAGGCACGGACGTTCGGGACCCGGCCGCGGACGATGGCGCCGCCCTGGGTCTCGAACTGCGGCGAGTTGGAGTTGTAGAAGCGCTCCAGGTTCCAGATCACGGCATCGGCGTTGAAGTCCGACCCGTCATGGAACTTCACCCCCTTGCGCAGGGAAAAGGTCCATTTTTTGGGGTCGGCAGCGTCCTGCTTCCAGCTTTCGGCCAGACCCGGACGGATGTCGGCCAGCGCGTCGGCACGGCCCAGCTCCCACAGCGCCAGGCTTTCGAACACCGGGTAGCCGAGGAAGCGCATGCCTTCGTAGCCGTTGTTCGGCATGCCGGTCGTCGTCGGCACGTCCGATGCCGTCATGGCGACGCGCAGCGTGCCGCCGGCCTCGCCCACGGTCGGCCATGCAATCGCCGCCAGGGTCGCGGCGGCAAAAGTCCACTTGATCCCTTTGGATGTTCCGACCGACATTTGAAGCCTCCCGTTATCGTGGTTCGGCGGACGGCGAATGCTATTGCAAGACGGAGGCCATCGCCAGCCACCCCTCGCCAGTCCCCCTTCGCCATTCCAAGGAGCACGTCCCCGTGACTGAACCGGTTCCCAGCCTGTCCATGGAGCAGTTCCGCGCCCGCATCGAGGCGGAGGGGATTCCCCATGCGGAAGAAAGATTGGAGGCGCTGTACGACGCCTACCAGGACCTGATGGCCCTGACCCGGCGCATGCGGCGGCCGCTCGGCTACGCCGACGAACCGGCGCACATCTTTCCGCCGGAGGGCCGGCGATGAGCACGCCGCTGCATCACCTGACCATTGCGGAGGCATCGCGGCGGATCGCGGCCGGCGAGCTGTCGCCGGTGGCGCTGACGCAGGCGTTCGTCGATCGCATCGCGGCCGTCGACGGCGCGATCAACAGCTATGTGACGCCGACCCTGGACGCCGCCCTGGCCGAGGCCAGGGCCGCCGCCGCGGAGATCGCGGCCGGCCGCCGTCGCGGCCCGCTGCACGGCATCCCGGTCGCGATCAAGGACATCTACGCCACCGCCGGGGTGCGCACGACCTGCCACTCCCATATCCTGGCCGACAATGTCCCGACCGAGGATGCGGTCCCGGTCGCCCGCCTGCGCGCGGCGGGTGCCGTGGTGCTGGGCAAGCTCGCGACCCATGAATTTGCCTTCGGCGGCCCGGACTGGACCTTGCCCTTTCCGCCGGCGCGCAACCCGTGGAACACCGAGCATTTCACCGGCGGCTCGTCGAGCGGGTCGGGGGCGGCGGTGGCAAGCGGCCTCTGCATGGGGGCGCTCGGCAGCGATACCGCGGGCTCGATCCGGATGCCGGCCGCTTTCTGCGGCATCGCCGGGATCAAGCCGACCTATGGCCGCGTCCCGCGCCGTGGCGTGACGCCGCTTGCCTTCAGCCTCGACCATGCCGGGCCGATGTGCTGGACCTCGCGCGACGCCGCCCTGCTGTTGCAGGGGATCGCCGGGCATGACCCGCAGGACCCGGCGTCCGCGACGGTGGCGGTGCCCGATTTCGCGTCGGCCCTGACCGGCAGCGTCGCGGGCCTGCGCATCGGCGTCATCCGCCACTTCTACGAGGCGGACGACCGGGCCGACGACGAGGTCCTGGCGGCGATGGATGCCGGCTTCGACGTGCTGCGCGGCATGGGGGCCACGGTCGAGGACGTGACCCTGTCGCCGGCCCAGGACTACAGCGCCTGCTGCAACATCATCATGCTGAGCGAGGCCTTCGCCATCCACGAGGCCGACCTTCGCCGCCGGCCGGAGAAGTTCGGCTGGATCCTGCGCGACCGGATGATCCTGGCCAGCCTGCTGACGGCGGCCGACTATGTCCAGGCGACCCGGGTGCGGCGGCAATTGGCGGCGGAAATGGAGGCGGCACTGGAGCGCTACGACGTATTGCTGACGGCCGGCGCCTGGACGCCGGCCCCGCGCATCGACGCCATCGCGCCCTATTACCTCTTTCGCCGCCCGCTGCTGACGGCGCCCTGCGACGTGACCGGGCTGCCGGCGCTCTCGGTGTGCAACGGCTTCTCCGAAAGCGGGCTGCCGCTGGCCATGCAGGTCATCGGCCGGCGCTTCGACGAGGCGACGGTGCTGCGGGTGGGCGACGCCTACGAGCGGGCGACGCCGTGGCGGGACCGGCGCCCGGCGCTATGAACGGAATGGAGTGCGGGGAAGCATCATGAAGATCGGCCAGATCGAGTCCATATGGCGCTATCCCGTCAAGAGCATGCGCGGAGAGAAGCTGGAGGAGGGTTTCCTCTCTTATGCCGGGGTCTATGGAGACCGGGTCCATGCCTTCCACAATGCCGCGGCCGGAGACCGCTTCCCGTATCTGACGGCCCGCCAGCAGGCGCGGATGGTGCTTTATCAACCGCGCTTCCTGGACGAGGCGGCGGCCGCCCGGCCGGTGAACCTGAAGGCGGCGGAGGGCGGTGCGATCGGCGTGACGCCGCAGTTCGCCGACCGGGCCGGCTTCGCCGTCGAGGTCACGGCCCCGGACGGGCGGCGCTTCGCCATCGACGACCCGGCGCTGATCGCGGACCTGAAGGCGGGCTTGCCGGTCGACGACCCGATCTCCGTCCTGCATTCGGTCCGCGCGCTCACCGACTGCCGCCCGATCTCGCTCTTCTCGCGCCAGACGGTGAAGCAGATCGGTGACGAGGCCGGGATGGAACTCGATCAGCGCCGCTTCCGCGCCAATCTCTATGCCGACTTCGATTCCGGCGGGGGCTTCGCCGAGAACGCGCTGCTCGGCCGCACCCTGCGCATCGGGCCGAAGGCCGTGGTCTCGGTCGTCGAGCTCGACCCGCGCTGCAAGATGATCACCCTCGACCCCGAGACGGGCGAGGCGGCGCCGAATATCCTGCGCAGGCTGACCGAGGCGCACCAGAACCTGGCCGGGTTGTATTGCGCGGTATTGGTGGAGGGAACGGTGCGGCCGGGGGATGCGATCGAGGTGATGTGATGGAAACCGCCATCGGCGGCCGGAGAGATTTCATGG
>CAZQOA010000034.1:36810-44254 GCA_964594715.1 uncultured Rhizobiaceae bacterium
CGGACCGGCCCTTTCTACATCCATACCGGACGCCTTACCCGGCAGCGGCGACCGCGCGCTTGGTCATCACGCCGATCAGGTGGGCGCGATATTCGGCCGAGGCGTGGATGTCGCTGTTGAGGTTGGCGGCGGGGGCCTTCAGCCCTTCCACCGACGCCGCCGCGAAGGACTTGTCCAGCGCGGCCTCGGCCTCCTTCCAGCGGAAGACGCAGGCACCCGCGCCGGTGATGGCGACGCGCACGCCGGCCGCCGTCTTGGCCACGAAGGCACCGACGATGGCATAGCGCGAGGCCGGGTTGGGGAACTTCTCGTAGGCCGACTTCTCGACCAGCGGGAAGCTGACCGACCGGACGATCTCGTCCTCGGCCAGTGCCGTCTCGAACATGCCGGTGAAGAAGGCCTCGGCCGCAATCGTGCGCTTGTCGGTGGTGACCGTCGCACCAAGCGCGACCAGCGCCCCCGGGTAGTCGGCCGCCGGGTCGTTGTTGCAGATCGAGCCGCCGATGGTGCCGCGGTTGCGGACCTGGGGATCGCCGATCAGCTTCGCCAGGGCGGCGAGGCCGGGAATCGCTGCCTTCACCTCGCTGGAACGGGCCACGGCGCCATGGGTCGTCATGGCCCCGATGATGATGGCGTTGCCGTCGCGGCGGATGCCCCTGAGGTCGGCCAGCGCGCCGAGGTCGATGACGTCCGACGGCTGGGCCAGGCGTTGCTTCAGGGTCGGCAGCAGGGTCATGCCGCCGGCCATCAGCTTGCCGTCGTCCGCCTTGGCGAGGAGCGCTGCGGCGTCCGCGACGGAGGCGGGCTTATGGTACGAGAAATTGTACATGGGATCGTCCTTTTCCCTTCGGACCGTCAGGCAGCCTGGGCCGCGCGCTTGTCGTGGATGATCTGCCACAGCCGCTGGGGCGTGGCCGGCATCTCGACATGCTTCACGCCCAGCGACGACAGCGCATCGACGATGGCGTTGATCACCGCCGGCGGCGAGCCGATGGCGCCGGCCTCGCCGCAACCCTTCACACCCAGGGCATTGTCGACCGCCGGAACATTGTGGGTGGAGACCTTGAAGTTCAGCAGGTCGTCCGCCCGGGGCATGCAGTAGTCCATGTAGGAACCGGTCAGGATCTGGCCCGACTCCTGGTCATAGACGCAGCCTTCGAGCAGCGCCTGGCCGATCCCCTGGGCGATGCCGCCATGGACCTGCCCGTCGACGATCATCGGGTTGATGATGCGCCCGAAATCGTCCGCCGCGACGAAGTTGACGATCGTCGTGGCGCCGGTGTCGGGGTCGATCTCGACCTCGCAGATATGGGTCCCCGACGGGAAGGTGAAGTTCTTCGGGTCGTAGAACGCCGTCTCGTCGAGGCCCGGCTCCACCGTCTCCATCGGATAATTGTGGGGCACATAGGCGGTCAGCGCGATGTCGCCGAAGGTCTTGGACTTGTCGGTGCCGGCGATCTGGAACTTGCCGTCCTTGTACTCGATGTCGGCTTCGGAGGCCTCGAGCAGGTGGGCGGCGATCTTCTTGCCCTTGTTCACCACCTTCTCGACCGCCTTCATGATCGCCATGCCACCGACGGCCAGTGACCGCGAGCCGTAGGTGCCCATGCCGAAGGCAACCTTGTTGGTGTCGCCATGGACGATCTCGATACTTTCCATCGGCACCTGCAGCAGGTCGGAGACGAGCTGCGCGAAGGTCGTCTCGTGGCCCTGGCCGTGGCTGTGGGTGCCGGTGAAGACCGTGACCGAGCCGGTCGGATGGACCCGCACCTCGGCCGATTCATAGAGGCCGGCCCGACCGCCCAAGGCACCCACCACCTGGCTGGGGGCGATGCCGCAGGCTTCGATGTAGGTGGAGATGCCGATGCCGCGATACTTGCCGCGCCGGGCCGCTTCCGCCCGGCGGGCCTCGAAGCCGGCGTAGTCGCCTTCCTTCAGCGCCATCTCGAGGGTGGTGAAGTAGTCGCCGCTGTCATATTGCAGGGCGACCGGCGTCTGGTAGGGGAAGGCATCGACCGGGATGAAGTTGCGCCGGCGCAGTTCCGCCGGATCGATCCCCATCTCGTCGGCGGCGACGTCGACGATGCGCTCCAGGAGGAAGGTCGTCTCCGGTCGCCCGGCGCCGCGATAGGCGTCGACCGGCACCGTGTTGGTGAAGACCGCCCGCACCTCGGCATAGATCGCGGGCGTGGTGTAGACACCGGCCAGCAGGGTCGAGTGCAGGATGGTCGGGATGCAGGTCGAGAAGGTCGAGAGATAGGCGCCCATGTTGGCGAGCGTGTGCTCGTGCAGCGCCAGGAACTTGCCGTCCTTGTCCAGCGCCAGCTCGACCGTCGTGACATGGTCGCGGCCATGGGCGTCGGACATGAAGGATTCCGAGCGGTCGGCCGTCCATTTCACCGGGCGGTTCAGCTTGCCCGAGGCCCAGGTGACGACCGCTTCCTCGGCGTAGTGGAAGATCTTCGAGCCGAAGCCGCCGCCGACGTCCGGGGCCACGACGCGCAGCTTGGACTCCGGGATGTGCAGGACGTAGGCGCCCATCAGCAGGCGGATGACGTGCGGGTTCTGGCTGGTCGTATAGAGCGTGTAGTCACCGGTGCCGCGGTCGAAGTCGCCGATCGCCGCACGCGGCTCCATCGCGTTCGGGACCAGCCGGTTGTTGACCAGCTCCAGCCGCGCGACATGGTGGGCGTCCTTGAAGGCCTTCTCGACCGCCGCCTTGTCGCCGAACTCCCAGTCGTAGCAGGAGTTCTGCGGCACCTGGTCCCAGACCAGCGGGGCGCCCGGCTTGATCGCTTCCGGCATGGAGATGACCGCCGGCAGCTCGCCATAGGTGATGTCGAGCAGTTCCGCCCCGTCGCGCGCCTGCTGGCGGGTTTCCGCGATCACCACGGCCACCTGGTCGCCGACATGGCGGGCCCGTTCCGGCGACAGCGGGATGTGGGGCGGCTCGATCATCGGCGTGCCGTCGCGGCTGTGGATCAGCCAGCCGCAGGGCAGGCTGCCGACGCCGTCGGCCACCATGTCGGCGCCGGTGAACACGGCCACCACGCCGGGTGCCGCCTTGGCGGCGGTGCTGTCGATCGCCTCGATCGTCGCATGGGCGTGGGGCGAGCGGACCATCCAGGCATGCAACTGGCCCGGGCGGTTGATGTCGTCGGTGTAGGTCCCGCGCCCGGTGAGGAAGCGGAAATCTTCACGGCGGCGCACCGGTGCGCCGATCCCGGTCTCCGGCAGGGTATTCATGGTGCTACCCCCGCATGGTCTTGGCGCCGGCGACCACGGACTTGACGATGTTGTGGTAGCCGGTGCAGCGACACAGATTGCCCTCGAGCCATTCGCGAACTTCCTGTTCGGACGGATCGGGGTTGTTCTTCACGAGGTCGACCGCGCTCATCACCATGCCGGGGGTGCAGAACCCGCATTGCAGGCCGTGGTTCTCGCGGAATGCTTCCTGCATCGGATGCAGTGCCGCATCGGTCGCCAGGCCCTCGATGGTCAGGACATCGGCGTCGGCGCACTGGACCGCCAGCATGGTGCAGCTCTTGACCGAGGCGCCGTCGACATGGACGACGCAGGCGCCGCACTGGCTGGTGTCGCAGCCGACATGGGTCCCGGTCAGGCCCAGCGTTTCGCGCAGGAAGTGAACCAGCAGGGTGCGGGCCTCGACGGGTCCCGTCACCGACTTGCCGTTCACCGTCATCGTCACGGTGCTGGCCATGTTTCCTCCCTCGAGTTTGCAATCAGGATCGTTAGCGAGAATGGTTGGACTCCGAGGCCGCGCCGCGCATGCGCGCTTCGCCGGCATCGGTTCCGGAAAGCTTCAGGGGCGCAACTGTCGAACGGCCGCAACGATTGGTCAAGCCGTCGCTCAGCGCGGCGTCGCGAACACCAGCAGGATGAGAACCGCCAGCGCGATCAGGCCGATGATCCATACCGTCGGGTTGAGGGCGCGCCGGGTTGACGCCGCCTCGGCGGGTGCCGCCGGCGGCGGCGGGGGCGGCGGAGCCGCGAAGGTCTCGGCCGGCGCTTCGGCGGCGGGTGGCGGCGCAGGGGTGGCTGGAATGCCCTCCGCCGGTGCTGCCGCCGCGCGCTCGGCCACCACCGCGGCGAAGCGGCTGAAGAACTCCTCCGCCATCTTGCGCGCCGTGGCGTCGATCAGGCGCGAGCCGATCTGGGCCAGCTTGCCGCCGACATTGGCGCTGACGGTGTACCGCAAATTGGTCTCCGGCCCGTCCGCCTCGAGCTTCACCTCGGCGCCGCCCTTGGCGAAGCCGGCAGCCCCGCCCTGGCCTTCGCCCATGATCTTGTAGCCATTGGGCGGGTCGAGGTCGGTCATGTTGACCTTGCCGGTGAAGCGGGCCTTCACCGGGCCGACCTTCGCCGTCACCTTGGCGATGAACTCCGTCGGCGAGGTCTTCTCGATCTCCTCGCAGCCGGGAATGCATTCGCGCAGCAGGTCCGGGTCGTTCAACGCGGCCCAGACCACCTCGCGCGGGGCTGCGATCCGATATTCGCCCGACATGTCCATGATGAATCGCTCCTCGCTGACGGCCTTCGGGCGAACCTATAGTCGCCCTTTCCGCCGGGCAAGCCATGCCTCCCCAACCGCAACGACAATGCGCTTGCACGAAGTAGGGGTTCTGAGCAAGGTTGGCCCGCCACCGTCGGCAATCCTGGCGCCGAGGCGCGTAGGATTCGCAGCCAATGACCGATGGGGCGACCAGCGGGGGCTTAATACGGGTATTTCCCGTGCAAATCGTCATGTCCGGGGCAAGCTTTTGAGCGTCGAGGAACTGATTGCCGACTACGGCTCGTGGTTCTACGTCATCACGTTCCTTTGGACGTTTCTTGAAGGGGAAACGTTCGTCATCATCGCCGGTGTCGCGGCCCAGAAGGGCCTGCTCGACTGGTGGACCCTGTTCCTGTGCGCGTGGTTCGGCAGTTTCTGCGGCGACCAGAGCTATTTCTGGATCGGCCGCCTGTACGGCCCCAAGGTGCTGTCGAAGTTCCCGCGCTGGCGCAGCGGGGTCGAGGGCGCCCTGGCCCAGGTCCAGCGCAACAGCACCTGGTTCATCCTGACCTTCCGTTTCATCTATGGGGTACGCAATTTCGCGTCCTTCTCACTGGGGATGGCGCGGGTACAGCCACTGCGCTTCGCCGGGCTGAATTTCATCGCGGCGTTCGTATGGGCGCTGGCATTCAGCGGCGCCGGCTACGTCTTCGGCGAGGCCTTCGAGGCGGTGGCCGGGGAGTGGGTGCAGGGCATCGGTTTGGTGTTGCTCACTTGCCTTGCGCTGTTTGCCATCCTCATGATCCTCCGGGCGCGCCGGAACCGGCGCCGTCGGGCCGTCGAACATCTGACGCCGGACGCCTCCAAACCGCCGGCGTGAAACGGGCCACCGGCCCGAAGCCGGTACCGTACGGGGGCGTTCGTCGAGGGGAGGGGGGATGAGGTTTATCTTGTGGGCGCTGGCGTTCAGCGCATCCGTTGTCATGACCGGCTTGGCATTGACCGGGCCGCTGGCCGCCGCGGAGGCGGGCGCCCCGCATATCGATGGCGGCAGCCTGGGGCTGCTCTGGGCGGTGCCGTTCGCCGGCATCCTGCTGTCGATCGCGATCCTGCCGCTGATCGCACCCGGTTTCTGGCACCATCATTTCGGCAAGGTCTCGGCGGCATGGGCCCTGGCCTTCATCGTGCCGGCCATCCTGTCGTTCGGGCCCAGCGTCGCCGCCTATGAACTGATCCACACCGTGCTTCTGGAATACATCCCCTTCATCGTCCTGCTGTGGGCATTGTTCACCGTGGCGGGCGGCATCCGGCTGGTCGGCGACCTGCGCTCCTCGCCCGCCACCAACACGGCGATGCTGGCGATCGGTACCGTGCTGGCGAGCTGGATGGGCACCACCGGCGCGGCCATGCTGATGATCCGCCCCCTCATCCGCGCCAATGAATGGCGGCGCCATCAGGCGCATGTGATGGTGTTCATGATCTTCCTGGTCGCCAATGTCGGCGGCTCGCTGACGCCGATCGGCGACCCGCCGCTCTTCCTCGGATTCCTGAAGGGCGTGCCGTTCTTCTGGCCGACGACGGCCCTGTTCCTGCCGATGCTGGTGGTGGCGGGCGCGCTGCTCGTGATCTTCTTCTGCCTCGACACCTGGCTCTTCGCGCGCGAGACGGCGGCGCCGAAGGAAAAATCGGGCGCGCGCCTCGGGGTCGAGGGCGGCGTCAACATCCTGCTGCTGGTGGCCATCGTCGGCGCGGTGCTGGTGCGGGGCATCTGGCAGCCGGGCCTCGACTTCGTCATCTATCATGTCCCGGTGCCGCTGGAGAGCGTGGCGTCCAACCTGCTGCTGGTCGCCATCGGCCTCCTGTCGCTGCGGCTGACCCAGGCGGAGACAAGGGCCGGCAATGCTTTCTCCTGGGGTCCCATCGTGGAGGTGGCGAAGCTGTTCGCCGCCATCTTCATCACCATCGTGCCGATGATCGCGATCCTGCGGGCCGGGCCGGACGGCGCCATGGCCGCGCTGGTCGCCCTGGTCACGGGCCCCGACGGGCGCCCGATCGACGCCTGGTATTTCTGGCTCGCGGGCGCGCTTTCGAGCTTCCTCGACAACGCGCCGACCTACCTTGTTTTCTTCAACCTGGCGGGCGGCGATCCGGTCCAGCTGACCGGCACCCTGGCCTCGACCCTGGCGGCCATTTCGGCCGGCGCGGTGTTCATGGGCGCCAACACCTATATCGGCAACGCGCCCAACTTCATGGTGAAAGCGATTGCCGAGGAGCGCGGCGTGAAGATGCCGAGCTTCTTCGGCTACATGGGCTGGGCGGCCGTCTTCCTGCTGCCGCTGTTCGCCCTGGTCACGCTGATCTTCTTCGTCTGAGGGCAACGGAGGGCCGGCCGTATCGGCGGTCCGGCCCTCCGTCCGTCAGTGGGCTTGCAGGACGTCGTCTTCGTCGCCGGCCTCGGCACGCACTTCGACATCAGGACCACTGCCTATGCGCCGTCGCCTTGAAGGAAGATGGCGGTGGCAATGGCCGCCGCTCCGGACGTCGCAGTCCGACGACTTGCCTATCGGGCGGGCTTGTAGACCTTGGCGACCGCGTCCGCCTTCTTCATGCCCGCCACGGCCTCGGCCCCGGTCATCAGCACGGTCGTCCTGGCGGACTTGATCGCGCCCCCGGCGCTAATGGCCAGTGCGATGGCGGCCATGCTCTCATTGCTCGGCACGTCGGCGATGAGGGTTAAGTCGTAATCACCGAAGCAATACCAACCACCGACGAATTTCCCTCCGACGGCCTCGCACACCGAACGGCCCACGGCGTCAACCCGGTTCTGCGGATTCTTAAGCTGGGCGGCGATCGATTCCGCGGTATAGGCAGCCTGATACATGTAGAGCGACATGTTCAACCTCCCTCGTTGCCGTGTGCGCTGTCAGCGGA
>CAZQOA010000035.1:0-22376 GCA_964594715.1 uncultured Rhizobiaceae bacterium
CGGCGCCGGCACGTTCGTATTGCGCCCCCGGGGTAGCGTGGCGACCCTCAACCCGCGCCCGATTACTTTCCTATGGTCGCGACCGTCTTGCCGGTGGCGACGTCGTAGGCGGTGCCGTCGGCCAGGTCGACCCGGTAGAATTCCCGCAGCACGTTGCCGGAGAAGCCGATCTCGACGATCGACACGTCCTTGAAGGTGGTGGCGATGCCGTCGGGCAGGGCCGTGTTGAACTCGTCCGCCACCTGCTTCATCGCCGCCTGCATGGGCGGGTCGAACCTGGCCATGCTGTAGACCAGCGTGTTGTGCGGATTGTGGGCGCGTAGTTCCTTGCCGTCCTTCACGACATTGACGCCGCTGACGCCCACCGTCTTCACTAGGTCCTTGGCGGCGTCGCCCATCTTCGCATAGACGGGACCGGTGCAGCGCGGCAGCGGGCCGTCGCGCAGCGGCGCCAGGGCGGCGGTGGCCACGGTGTTGTAGGCCATCATGCTCTCGAAGCCGTCGCCGGTCTTGACGATCCCCAGGTCGAGCCACCACGGGTGACCGGCATCCTTCGCGGCCTCGGTCGTATAGAAGCCCTTCAGGACGAGGCTGACGGGCGGCGGTGGCTTCGGCAGCGCCTTCAGCATCCGGGCCGGCGTCGAGGGGTCGGCGCTGTGGATATGCACGACGGTGACGTGCGGGATGTTCGATGTCCGCGCCTCCTCGTGCAGCCCGAGCCGCTGGAGGTGGTCGGCCAGCGGCCCGTTGATCCGGGCGTCGAGGATGCCGGTCACATCCTTGGGCAGTCGATAGACGAGGCCGTAGGTCGCCTTGTGCTCGCGGAACCCGTCGCTGGCGAGCGCGCTGTTGTCGATGGTCCCCTGCGCCGAGGCGGCGACGGTGCCGCCCATGCCGAGGACAAGGCCGATCACGCCATTCATCATCCAGCGAACAGACTTCACGAGTGCCTCCTGCATCCGATCCGCGCGACATCGCTGCCGCCATTAAGACAAATTTCTCCGGCCGGACGCAATGTCATTCGCAGCGCAAGTCGAATCGATCGGCAGGTGTTGTCTAATATTGGAATGGCAGGGAGGCAGGTAGCAGAGGCGATGATTTGGCGCTGCGGGTGAAGCACTTGGGCCGGGGAAGCGCATGGTTCGTCAGGTTTACCATGAGGGCTGGAGCAGCGGATGAGGGCCAGAGCGCTGGTTTCTCTTTGTTCGGATCTAACGGTTCCCCCCAAAGCGGCGTACATCGATCTCGTCCTCGCGCAGGCGCGTGGTGTAGCCGTCGTGCCAAGCCTGCATCCGCAGCAGCGTGTCCAGGTCGAGGTTGTAGATCACCTCCGGTCTGCCGCCTCGCCTCACGCCGCCGCCCGCACCTTCGCATCCTCGCGGATCATGTCGGCGCCCTTCTCGCCGATCATGATGGTGGGGGCGTTGGTGTTACCGGACACCAGGGTCGGCATGATCGAGGCGTCGACGACCCGCAGGCCGGCGATGCCGTGGACGCGCAGCCGGTCGTCGACCACCGCCATGGGGTCATGGCCCATCTTGCAGGTGCCGACCGGGTGATAGACGGTCTGGCCGTTGGCCCTTGCGAAATGCAGCCATTCCGCGTCGCTCCGCACGTCGGGGCCGGGGGTCATCTCGAAGGCGCGGAAGCGGTCCATCGCCGGCTGCTCGACGATGCGCCGCGCGATCTTCATGCCGTCGACGACGCATTGCCGGTCGACCGCCTCGGCCAGGAAGTTCGGCCGGATGGCGGGGGCGGCCAAGGGGTCGCCCGACTTCACATGGATCGAGCCCCGCGATTCCGGCCGGAGCTGGCAGATGGTGACGGTCATGCCCGGCTGGCGGTCGAGCGTGCGCACGGCGGCCGAGGCATAGCTGGCATGGGCGAAATGGTACTGCACGTCCGGGCCTTCCAGCTCCGGCCTCGTCTTCACGAAGCCGGCGACGATGCCGGCCGGCATGGTCAGGATGCCGCGCCCGGCGATGGCGTACTTGGCGAGCTCGCGCACGAACGCAAGCCCGCGGGTCTGCTCGTTCAGCGTGACCGGCAGCTTGACGCGCCAGTTCATGCGCGGCGCGTAGTGGTCGCGGTAGTTCTCGCCCACCCCCGGCAGCGCGTGGCGGACCTCGATCCCGTGGCCGCGCAGCAGCGCCGGCTGGCCGATGCCGGACAACTCCAGCAGGTGCGGCGACTGCACCGCACCGGCCGCCAGGATCACCTCGCCGGCCGCGCGCGCCTCGCGCACCTGCCCGTCCTGGACATAGGCGACGCCGACGGCGCTCCGTCCGTCCAGGAGGATGCGGGTCGCCTGTGAATTGGTCTCGATCTTCAGGTTGGCGCGGGCGCGGGCCGGGTCGAGGAAGGCGCGTGCCGTCGACCAGCGGCGGCCGCGGCGCTGGGTGACCTGGAAATAGGCCATCCCCTCCTGGTCGCCGCTATTGTAGTCGGGATTGCGCCTGTAGCCGGCCTCCCCGGCCGCGGCGATGAAGGCGTCCAGGATCTGGTGGCGTTCCGCCACCTCGCAGACATGCAGCGGGCCGCCCGTGCCGCGCGTGTCGTTGCCGCCGCCCTGGAAATTCTCCGAGCGCCGGAAATAGGGCAGCACCGATTCGTAGGACCAGCCACGGCAGCCGAGCTGCGACCAGGTGTCGTAGTCGAGCGGCTGGCCGCGGACATAGACCATGCCGTTGATCGAGCTCGACCCGCCCAGCGTCTTGCCGCGCGGGATGGCGATCGAGCGGCCCTCGACATTGGCCTCCGGCTCGGTCGCGAAGCACCAGTTGTAGGTCTTGTCGCTGATCAGCTTCATGAAGCCGACCGGAATCGGGATCCAGAAGCTGTCGTCCTTGCGGCCGGCCTCCAGCAGCAGCACCCGGCAGGACGGGTCCTGGCTGAGGCGGTTGGCGAGCACGCAGCCGGCGGAGCCGGCGCCGACGATGATGTAGTCCCAGTCCGCCACGGGCAGCTCCTCCTGAAGCGACGGCCTCCTGCCTCTGCCGGGCGGGATGTGGGTCCGTCCTTGTCGTTGAAGGGTAGCGAAGCACCCGCGTCGCGGGCAATGCTGTCTCCGAGATGCAGCCGGACCTCATCCACCTCGCCAGCGGCGCCGCGCGCGCGACCATCGCCGTGCGCGGCGCCGAGCCGGTGGCCTGGGCGGTCGCCGGCGTGCCGCTGCTGTGGGCGGCCGATCCCGCCTGGTGGGCCGGGACCAGCCCGATCCTCTTCCCCGTGGTCGGCTGGTCGCGCGGGGGCGTGGTGCGGACCGGCGGCAAAGCCTACTCGATGCCGGTGCATGGCTTCGCCGGGACTTGCGACTTCCAGGTCCTCGACCGTTCGCCCGATCGCGTTCGCCTGTCGCTGGGCGACGGTGCGGCGACGCGGGTCCACTATCCCTACGCCTTCCGGTTGACCGTTGAATGGCACCTGCGGCCGGACGGCCTGGCGGCCGTGATCACGGTCGACAATCCGGGTCGGGTGGAATTGCCCTATGCCGTCGGCGTCCATCCGGGCTTCGCCTGGCCGCTGGCGGGGGCGGCGCGCGACCGCCACCGTATCCGCTTCGAGCGGCTGGAGCGGGCCGACGTGCCGGTGATCGCCCCGGGCGGCCTCTTCTCGCCCCGGACGCGGGCGGTGCCGTTGCGGGACGGGCGGGAGCTGGCCCTGGACGACGCCCTCTTCGCCTCCGACGCGCTCTGCTTCCTCGACGCCGCCAGCCGCCGCGTCCGCTTCGAGAACGGCGCTGGCGCGGCCATCACGGTCGCGGCCGAGGGCTTCCCCCATATCGCGCTCTGGAGCCGGCCTCGCGCGCCCTTCCTGTCGATCGAAAGCTGGACCGGGCATGGCGACCCGGTGGATTTCGCGGGCGAACTCGCGGAACGGCCCTCGATGCGCCTTCTCGCGCCCGGGCAGGCGGTGCATCATCGCGTCGCCTGGTCCTGGAACGATGGGAGCCTGCCCTGATCTCCGTCTCGATCGCGTCCGACATGGTGGACATCCTCGGCGAAGGGCCGATGTGGAACGCAGCCCAGCAGCGCCTCTACTGGGTCGATGCCTTCGCACCCGCCATCCGCCGCCTCGACCCGGCGACCGGGGCGGTGAAGAGCTTCCCGATGCCGGCCGATATCGGCTCCTTCGTCTTCGCTCGCGACGGCACCCTGGTGGGCGGCATGCGGACCGGCTTCAACCGCATCGACCTCATGCGCGGCACGGTGGCGCCGATCGCCGACCCGGTCGCCCGCGACCCGCGCCTGATGCTGAACGACGGCAAGTGCGACCGGCGCGGCCGCTACTGGTGCGGCAGCGTCCATTCGGACTTCATCGGCCGGCAGGCGGAGCTGTTCCGCCTCGACCCCGACCTCACCTTCCACCGCATGGACGGCGACTTCACCGTCGGCAACGGCATTGCCTTCTCGCCCGACGACCGCCGCATGTACTTCTCCGACACGCGCAGCGACGTGGTCTGGGTCTACGACCTCGACATCGAGACGGGCGCCATCTCCAACCGCCGGCAGTTCATCTCCACGGTCGGCCTCGGCGGCAGAGTCGACGGCGCCACCGTCGACCGCGAGGGCAACTACTGGTGCGCGCTCATCCACGGCGCCGCCATCGCCTGCTTCTCGCCCGCCGGCAAGCTGGTGGAGCGCATCCCCGTTCCGGCCAAGCAGCCGACCATGGTGACCTTCGGCGGCGCCGACCTCGACCAGATGTTCGTGACCTCGGCGACGAAAATGCTGGCGCCGGACGAACGACCCTCCTGGCCCGACGCCGGCAAGCTCTTCCGCATCGACGGCGTCGGCGCCCGCGGCCTGCCCGAACCGCTGTTCGCCGGCTGAGGTCGTCCATGGGCACGGTCCTCGTCACCGGCTGCGACAGCGGCATCGGGCGGGAGTTCGCGGTGCAGTACGCCGATGCCGGCTATGCCGTAATCGCCACCTACCGCGACCTCGCCAACCGTTTGCCGGACGACGCCCGGATGCGCCACCGGGCGCTCGACGTCACCGACTTCACCCAGTTCGATGCCCTGGCCGCCGAACTGGCGGGCGAGCCCATCGACATCCTCGTCTCCAACGCCGGCATCGGCCGCGACGTGCGCCGGCTGGGCCAGATCGACTTCGCCCACGTGCAGCGGATGCTGGCGGTGAACACGGTCGGGCCGTTGAAGCTGGTGGAGACCTTCGCCCCCAACCTCGCTGCCGGCCGCGAGCGCCGCCTGCTGGTGGTGTCGAGCGCCATGGGCGCGATCGGCGCCAACCTGTCGGGCGGCCATTACGGCTATCGCGCCAGCAAGGCCGGGCTGAACGCGATCGGGCGCAGCCTCGCCATCGACCTCTTCCCCCGCGGCATCACCGTGGTGATGCTGCATCCGGGCTGGGTGCGCACCGCCGGCGCCGACGACGATGCACCGATCACCGCCACCGAGAGCGTGGCGGCAATGCGCGATTTCGCGCGCCGGCTGGGCAACCACCAGACCGGCGGCTTCTATACCTATGCGGGCCAGCCGCTGCCCTGGTGAGGAGAGGATCTCGGATGACGGACCGCACGCGGGTGGCGATGGGGGGATTCGGCGCCTGGGGGCAGATGCATGCGCGCGCCATCGGCGCCATCGAGGGGGCCGACATCGTCGCCATCTTCTGCCATGGCGACCGCTCCGCGGCGGCGGCGGCCGAGCAGTTCCCCGATGTGCCGCGCTACCGCGACTACCAGGCGATGCTGGCGGCGGGCGGCTTCGACGTCGTCTCCGTCACCGTGCCGAACCATGTCCATTCCCGCTTCGCGGTGGCCGCGCTCGAGGCCGGCGCCGATGTCTTCCTGGAGAAGCCGATGGGCCTGACCCTGGCGGAGTGTGACGCCGTCGTCGCCGCGGCCCGGCGGACCGGCCGCCAGGTGACGCTGGACCACGAGCTGCGCGTGTCCAGCCAATGGGGGGCCATCCGCGACATCGTCGCGACAGGCGACATTGGCCGCGTCCGCTACCAGAACTTCACCCTCTTCCGGCACCCCTTCCGCGGCGGCTCCGGCGGCTGGCGCCACGACCCGGCCCGCGTCGGATCGTGGATCCTGGAGGAGATGGTGCATTTCTACGACCTCGTCCTCTGGTATGCGCGCGAGAACGGCCTGCCGGCGTCGGTGCGCGCGTTCGGCGAGCCGGCCGGGCAGGGGCTGGTCGCCAATTTCGGGACGCTGCTGGAGTGGCAGGACGGCTCGACTGCCTTCCTGACGCAGACGCTGGCCGGCTTCGAGCACCACACCATGCTGGAACTGGCCGGCACCGAGGGGGCGGTGCGCACCTGGTGGTCGGGCGCGGTCGCCCGCACCCTGACGCCGGACTTCCAGCTCAAGGTGCGCCGGCGCGGGCAGGAAGAGGTCGAGACGGTGGCGGTGCCGAAGTCCGGCGAGGTCTTCGAGCTGGAGGAGAACCTGCGCCGCGCCTTCGCCGCCTTCCGCCAGGGCCGTTCGCCCCTGCCGCCGGAGGAGGCGCGCGCCTCGATCGCCGTCTGCCTCGCCGCCGAGGAGGCCCACGCCACCGGCCGGGCCGTTTCCCCCGATTTCTGACCGCCGACCCCGCACCACCCCTTGCGGGGCGCGCGGATTGCACGGCACGATCCGAATAACGGGAGAGAATCTCCCGAGGAACAGGTCGGGGGTCGGGCATGTCTTGCGTCTGGAAATCCTTCGCTTTCGCCATCGCCGCGGTCGCCCTCGCGACGGTTCCTTCTGCGGCGCAGACGCCGCAGAAGGGCGGCATCCTCAACTCGACCTTGTGGCCGGAGCCGCCGGGCATCGTCATCGGCGTCAACATCAACGCGCCGACGCTGCTGCCGGCGACCAAGATGTTCGAAGGCCTGATGACCTATGACTTCAAGCTGGCGCCGATCCCGGTGCTGGCGGAGTCCTGGCAGATCTCCGCCGACGGCCTCGTCTACACCTTCAAGCTGCGCCGGAACGTGAAGTGGCACGACGGCAAGCCCTTCACCGCCGAGGACGTGGTCTTCTCGTTCAACGAGTTCATGCCGGCCGTGCATTCGCGGTCGAAGCCGACCTTCGAGCGGGTGAAGACGACGGCCATCGACCCGCACACGGTCGAGCTGCGGCTGACCGAGCCCTACGCGCCGCTGATCCGCAGCTTCGACACGCTGAGCGCGCCGATCATGCCGGCCCACATCTACAAGGGCACCGAATTCCGCAGCAACCCGATGAACCAGACGCCGGTCGGCACCGGCCCCTTCAAGTTCAAGGAATGGCGCAAGGGCGAGTACATCCACCTGGTGCGCAACGACGCCTACTGGCAGGCCGGCAAGCCCTATCTCGACGCCATCTATTACCGCTTCATTCCCGACAGCGCATCGCGCGCGCTGGCGCTGGAGACCGGCCAGGTGCAGCTCGCGGCCCAGACCGACATCGAGTTCGTCGACGTCGCGCGCCTGGCGAAGCTGCCCAACCTGAAGGTCACCACCCAGGGTTGGGAATGGAATTCCACCATCTCCTGGATCGAGCTCAACCACCGCCGCAAGCCGTTCGACGACCCGCGCTTCCGGCAGGCGGTCCTGCATGCGCTGGACCGCGAATTCATCCGCACCAACATCTTCTTCGGCCTGGCCAAGGTGGCGACCGGCCCCTTGCATTCGAGCTCGCCCTTCTATGACCCGGACGTGCCGAAATACCCGTTCGACCTGGCCAAGGCGACCGCGCTCCTGGACGAGATGGGGCTGAAGCCGGATGCGGGCGGCGTGCGGGCCCGGGTGAAGCTGCTGGGCCTGCCCTATGGCGAGCTGTGGAACCGCCTGTCGGAATATATCCGCCAGGCACTGGGCAAGGCCGGTATCCAGGTGACCCTGGAAAGCTCCGACGTCGCCGGCTGGGGCAGCCGCTTCGCCAACTGGGACTACGACATGACCACGACCTTCCTGTCGATGCTGGCGGACCCGGCGCTGGGCGTGTCGCGCACCTACCTCACCTCCAACATCCGCAAGGGCGTGCTCTTCACCAACACGTCCGGCTACAGCCGGCCGGAGGTCGACGAGCTGTTCGCCAAGGCCGCCGGCAGCACCGACGAGGGCCAGCGCAAGCAGCTCTACTCACGCCTCCAGAAGATCGTCGCCGGCGACGTGCCGGTGGCGTGGCTGGTGGAGATCGAGTGGCCGACCATCCACGACGCGAAGCTGCATGGCGCCATCATCAACGGCTTCGGCCCCAACGACAGCTTCGCGGACGCCTGGCTCGCGAAGTAAGGATCCCACTGAAGGGCGATGCACCGGCGGTCGGAGAGATGTCATGGTTCGCCCCTCGACAAGAGCTCGGGGTGAGGAAGCTCACCATGAGGCGAAGTTAGTGCTCCGGCCCTCATGGTGAGCCTGACGAACCATGAGCTTGCCCATGCTCCCAGCCGCCGGGGCCGGGGGTAGTGCCGCCTTGCGCCTGCTGCTCTTCCTCGGCGGATGGCTGGTCAAGGCGGCGCTGATCCTGCTCGCCATCGTCGTGATGAATTTCTGCCTCGTCCGCCTGGCACCGGGCGACGTCGCGACGGTGCTGGCGGGGGAATCGGGGGCGGCGGATGCCGACTTCCTGGCGCGCACGCGGGCCGATTTCGGCCTCGACCGGCCGCTACCGGTCCAACTCGCGACCTATGTCGGCAACGTCCTGTCGTTCGATCTCGGCGTCAGCTACCGCACCCGCCGGCCGGTCGTCGACATGGTGCTGGAGCGGATGCCGGCGACCCTGCTGCTGACCGGTGCCGCCTTCATCTTCGCGCTGGTCGTCGGCCCGGCCCTGGGGGTGCTGGCATCGATCCGCGCCCGCCGGCCGGCCGATACGCTGGTCACCGTCGCCGCCCTCATCTTCTATGCCATGCCGATCTTCTGGGTCGGGCTCCTCTTCATCCTGCTCTTCTCGGTGACGCTCGGCTGGCTGCCGCCCTTCGGGATGCGCAGCATGATCCCGCCCGCGGGCGACCTGGCCCGCGCGCTGGACGTCGCCCGCCACCTGGTGCTGCCGGCCCTGACGCTCGGGCTCTTCTATGTCGCGGTCTATGCCAGGCTGACCCGGGGCGCCATGCTGGAGACGGCCGGCCTCGATTTCGTCAAGACCGCGCGCGCCAAGGGCCTGCCGGAATGGCGGGTGGTCACGGCCCACATCCTGCGCAATGCGCTGCTGCCGATCATCACCTTCGCCGGCCTCCAGGCCGGCCACCTTGTCGGCGGTGCCATCGTCGCCGAGACGGTGTTCGCCTGGCCCGGCATCGGCCGGCTCGCCTTCGACGCCCTGCTCCAGCGCGACTACAACCTGCTGCTGGGGGTGTTCCTCGCCTCGGCCGTGGCGGTGGTGCTGTTCAATTTCGTCACCGACCTCCTGCTACGCCTCGCCGACCCGCGCATCGGCGCCCGGCCCTGATGAGTTTTTGCCCGTGAGCTTCTGCCCATGAGCTTTTGGCAGAGCTTCGCGCGCAATCGCGGCGCCGTCATCGGGCTGGGCGCGCTGCTGCTCGTCGTCCTGCTGGCGGTGACCGCCCCCTTCCTCTTCCCCTTCGACCCCTGGGACACGCGGGGGGCGCCGCTGCAATCGCCGGGTGACGCCTTCACGCTGGGCTCCGACATGCTGGGACGCGACGTGCTGGCCGGCATCTTCCACGGCGCGCGGGTGTCGCTCTTCATCGGCGTGCTGTCGACCTTCATCGCTGTCGTCATCGGCGTGGTGGTGGGGGCGGTCGCCGGCTATTTCGGCGGCCTCGTCGACGACCTGGCGATGCGCTTCACCGAGTTCTTCCAGACCATCCCCAGCTTCGTCCTGGCGGTCCTGCTGGTCGCCATCCTGACGCCCGGCCTGTCGTCGGTGGTGATCGCCATCTCCGTCGTCACCTGGCCGCCGGTCGCCCGCCTGGCGCGCAGCGAGTTCATGGCGCTGCGCCATCGCGAATTCGTCGAGGCGGCGGTCCTGTCCGGCGTCTCCCATGTCCGGATCATCTTCGGCGAGATCCTGCCCAACGCGCTGACGCCGCTCGTCATCATGGCCTCGCTGATGGTGGCGACGGCGATCCTGACCGAATCGGCGCTCAGCTTCCTCGGCCTGGGCGATCCCAACCGGATCTCCTGGGGGTACATGATCGGGGCCGCGCGGGCGGTGTTCCGGCAGGCCTGGTGGCTGTCGGTGTTCCCCGGCCTCGCCATCTTCGTCACCGTGCTGGCGATCAACCTCGTGGGCGAGGGGCTGAACGACGCCCTCAACCCCCATCTGCGCCGCAAGGGCTCCCTGTGAGCGAGCCGCTGCTCGCCATCCGCGACCTCTCGATCGCCCTGCCGGAGGGGGCCGACCGCCCTCTGGCGGTCGATGCGATCGGGCTGGAGATGGCGCGCAACGAGGTGCTGTGCGTGGTGGGGGAATCCGGCTCCGGCAAGTCGCTGACCGCCCACGCGGTGCTGGGGCTGGTGCCGAAGGGGCTCGGCGTCTCGGGCTCGATCCGCTTCGAGGGGCGGGAACTGCTGGGCATGGCCGAGAAGGAGCGCCGCCGCCTGCGCGGCAGCCGCATGGCGATGATCTTCCAGGAGCCGATGGCAGCCCTCAACCCGGTGATGCGCATCGGCGACCAGATCGCCGAGGTCTTCCGCTTCCACGGGCGGCGCGACCGCGACGGCGAACGGACCCTGGCGCTGCTGGACGCGGTCGGCCTGCCGGACCCGGCGCTGATCCGCCACGCCCGGCCGTTCCAGCTGTCGGGCGGGCAGCGGCAGCGGGCGATGATCGCCATGGCCCTGGCGCTCGACCCGGTGCTGCTGATCGCCGACGAGCCGACGACGGCGCTGGACGTGACGACCCAGGCGCAGATCCTGGCCTTGCTCCGCACCATCCAGGCCGGCCGGTCGATGGGCGTCCTTCTCATCACCCACGATATCGGCGTGGTCCGCGAGATGGCCGACCGGGTGGCGGTGATGCAGGAGGGGCAGGTGGTCGAGGTCGGCACCGCCGCGGCGGTCCTGGGGCGGCCGCAGCATCCCTATACGAAGCGCCTGCTGGCGGCGGTGCCGCGCCTGGCGCCGCGGCCCGACCGGTCGGCGGAACTGGGCGAGCCGATCCTCGAAGGGCATGGGCTGGTGAAGCGGTTCGCCACCCGCGGCGGCCTGTTCCGGCCGCAGCGCCGGGTGCTGGCGGTCGACGGGGTCGACCTGTCGCTGCGCCGCGGCGAGGCGCTGGGCGTGGTGGGCGAGAGCGGGTCCGGCAAGTCGACCCTGGCGCGGCTCGTCGTCCGGCTGCTCGATGCGGATGCCGGGATGCTGCGGCTGGCCGGGGTGGAGGGCAACCTCCTGGAATTGCGCCGCCGCCGGCTGGCGCCCGTGCGCCGGCGCATCCAGATGGTCTTCCAGGACCCGTGGGGGTCGCTCAACCCGCGCCGGCGCGTGCATGAGATCATCGCCCAGGGCCTGATCGCACATGGGGTCGACCGCAGGGCCGCCCGGGCGCGGGTCGACGAGCTGCTGGCGCTGGTGGCGCTGGACCCGGCGTCGGCCGAGCGCTTTCCCAACGAGTTTTCTGGCGGGCAGCGGCAGCGCATCGGCATCGCGCGTGCGCTGGCGCTCGACCCGGAGCTGCTGGTGGCCGATGAACCGGTTTCGGCCCTCGACGTCTCGGTGCAGGCCCAGGTCCTGGCGCTGCTGGCCGACATCCAGCGCAAGCTGCGGCTGGCGGTGCTGTTCATCACCCATGATTTGCGGGTGGCGTCCCAGGTCTGCGACCGCATCGCCGTCATGCGGCGTGGCGTGATCGTCGAGATGGGGCCGACGGCCGACGTGCTGTTCCGCCCGCAGCACGAGTACACCCAACTCCTGCTCTCCTCCGTGCCGGGACGCGACGGCGAGGGCGTGCCTTCTGCATAGATCGGATCTATGATGCCTCTACTGCACGCGGAGGTGGTCATGTCCAAGGTCGCCGAAATATTCCAGGCCGTCGCGCCAAGGTCCCAGCAATGCTACCGCGACGCGATGGCGGCGGGGAGCGCGATGTTCGAGCAGTCGGAGATCCATACGCCGCTGCGCATGGCGCACTTCCTGGCCCAGGTGCTGCATGAATCCGGCGGCGGCACCGTCAAGTTCGAGAACCTGCGCTACACCACGGCCGCGCGGCTGAGCGAGATATTCGGCATCGGGCGCCATTCGGCGGCGATCCGCCCGGAGGAGGTGCCGGGCCTGCTGGGCAACGCCAAGGCCCTGGCCGAGCGCGTCTATGGCCTGGGCAACCCGCGCAAGGCCCGCGAACTCGGCAACGAGCGCGAGGGGGACGGTTTCCTCTATCGCGGCGGCGGCCTGTTGCAGACGACGGGCGGCGGCAACTACCGCCGGATGGGCGATCGCTGCGGCATCGATCTGCACGGCGACCCCGAACTGGTCGTCTCGCCCGACCATGCCTTGAAGCCCGCCTTGCAGGAATGGTCGGACGGCAACCTCAACCTGGCGGCCGACCGCAACGACATCGAGGCCATCACCCGGCGCATCAATGGCGGGTTCAACGGGCTGGAGGACCGCCGGCGCTGGTTCGCCAAGGTCTGGCCGCTGGCCAATGGCGGCGGCCGGCCGCCGCCCGCGTGGCAGGCGGCGGACGAAAGCACCGACACGCGCTGGCTGCAGCAGGCCCTGAACGATCTCGGCGCAGCACCCGCGCTGACCGTCGACGGCAAGGCCGGGCCGGCGACGGCCGCCGCCGTTCGCGCGTTCCAAACGTTGGCCGGACTTATCGTCGACGGCGTCGCCGGGCCGGTGACGCGCGCCGCCATCCGCCTCCGCCTCGACACCATCCGCGGGCGCTAATGCGGGCGCTCCGGCGGCTTGCCGCGGCCGCCGAAGCGGGCGTGGAAGGCCTCGCGCATGCGCTGCAGCATCACGAACAGCGGCGGGATGAGGAAGATGCCGATGACGGAGGCCGCCAGCATCCCGCCGAACACGGCGGTGCCGACGGCACGCCGGCTGGCGGCACCCGCCCCGGTCGCGATCACCAGCGGCACCAGGCTGAGGATGAAGGCGAAGCTGGTCATCATGACGGCGCGGAAGCGCAGCCTGGCGCCGGCGACGGCGGCGTCGAGCAGCGGGGTGCCGGCCTCGCGCTCCTCCTTGGCGAATTCGACGATGAGGATCGCGTTCTTGGCCGCGAGCGCGATCAGCACGACGATGCCGATCTGGGCGTAGACGTCGTTGGCCAGGCCGGCGACGTAGAGCGCCGCCATGGCGCCGGCCAGGCCGACGATGACCGACAGCAGCACGCCGATCGGGATGGTCCAGCTCTCGTAGAGCGCGACCAGGAAGAGGTAGGCGAAGAGCACGGCCAGCCCCAGGATCATCAGGGTCTGGCCGCCGGCCTGCTTCTCCTGCAGGGACGAGCCGGTCCAGGCATAGCCGTAGCCCTGCGGCAGCGTGGCGTCGGCGACCCGTTCCATGGCGGTGATCGCCGCGCCCGAGCTGTAGCCCGGCGCCGCACTGCCGGAGACGGACGCGCTGCGGGCATTGTCGTAACGGACGAGGAATTGCGGCCCGAGCACGATGCGCGCGTCGGCGATCGATGACAGGGCCACCATCTCGCCGCTGGTCCGGCTGCGGACATGGATGCGGTAGAGGTCGGGCACCTGGTCGCGGTTCTCCGCCTCGCCCTGGATGGTCACCGTCCAGGTCCGCCCGAACAGGTTGAAGTCGTTGACGTAGAGCCCGCCCAGGACCGCTTGCAGCGCCTGGAAGATGTCGGCCAGGTCGAGGCCGAGCTGCTGGGCCTTCTCGCGGTCGATATCGAGGAAGATCTGCGGCGAGGCGGCGCTGAAGCCGCTATAGACGCGGGTCAGCTCCGGCTGCTGGTTGGCCTGGAACAACAGGCCGCGGGTCGCAGCCGCCAGGTCCTCGGGGCTGCCGCCGCCGACATCCTGGACCTGGAACTCGAAGCCGCCGGCGGTGCCGAGGCCGATGATCGGCGGCAGGTTGAAGGCGATGACGTTGGCGCCCGGAATCGCCGCACCCGCGATCTGCACCTGGCGGATGATCGACTGCACCGACAGCTCCGGCCGGGTGCGCTGCTCGAACGGGTCGAGCCCGACGACGAAGAAGCCGGTGTTGGACAGCGCCAGCGAGTTCATGAAGCTGTAGCCGACCACCGAGGTGACGAGGCGCACCCCCTCGGTCCGGGCGAGGATGGCCTCGACCTGCTCCACCACCGCCTGGGTGCGGTTGCTGGAGGCGCCGTCGGGCAACTGTGCCTCGATGAAGAAGAGGCCCTGGTCCTCCTCCGGAAGGAAGCTGGATGGCGTCTTGGTCGTAAGCCAGCCGGTGAATGCCGCCGCCGCCACCAGTGCCACCAGGCAAAGGGCGATGCGCCGGACCAGCACGCCCACCGCGCGGGCATAGCCGTCGCGCGCCCGGTCGATGCCGCCCAGGATGGCGCCGATCACCCGCGGCCGCTTGTGCGTCGGCTTCAGGATGAGCGCGCACAGCGCCGGCGACAGGGTCAGCGCGTTGATGGCGGAGATCACCATCGCCACCGACACCGTCACCGCGAACTGCTGGTAGAGCTGGCCCACGATGCCCGGCACGAATCCGACCGGGACGAAGACCGACAGAAGGACCAGCGTGATGGCGATGATCGGCGCGGTGATCTGGCCCATCGCCTTCTTGGCCGCCTCCCGCGGCGGCAGCCCTTCCTCCTCCATCACCCGCTCGACGTTCTCGACGACCACGATCGCGTCGTCGACAACGATGCCGATGGCGAGCACGAGCGCGAACAGCGAGATGGTGTTGGCGCTGAAGCCCAGCGCCAGCAGCACCGCGAAGGTGCCGATCAGGGCCACCGGCACGGCCAGGATCGGGATCAGGGTCGCCCGCACCTGGCCCAGGAACAGGAACACGACGAGAACCACCAGGATGAACGCCTCGATCAGCGTCTTGATCACCTCGGTGATGGTGTCCTGGACGAAGAGCGTGGTGTCGTAGACCACCGTCGTGGCGAGGTCCTCGGGAAAGCGCTTCGCCAGGTCCTCGAGCGCTGCCGTCACACCCTCCGCCACCGCGATCGCATTGGCGCCGGGCGCCTGGAAGATGCCGATGACGGCAGCAGGCTTGCCGTTGAGACGGCCATAGGCGTCCGACGAGCGGGCGCCGAGCTCGACCCGGCCGATATCCTTGATGCGCAGGAAGCTGCCGTTCGGCTCGGCGCGGATGACCACGTTCTCGAACGAGGGAACGTCGTCGAGCCGGCCCTTGGTCTGGATGTTGAGCTGGAACTGCGTGTCCGGCCCGAACGGCGCCGCCCCGATGCGGCCGGCGGCGGCCTGGACATTCTGGCTCGCCAGCGCCGACACGACGTCCTGCACGGTCACGCCCAGCACCGCCATCCGCTCCACCCCGAGCCAGATGCGCATGCTGTAGTCGAGCGGACCGAACATCATCGCCTGCCCGACGCCCGGCACCCGGGCCAGCCGGTCCAGGATCGTGATGGTGGCATAGTTCGACAGGAAGAGGGCGTCGTGGGTGCCGCCCGGCGAATTCAGGCTGACGACCTGCAGCAGGGCCGACGACCGCTTGGCGACGTTGATGCCGGCGCGCGTCACCTCCGACGGCAGCTTCGACTGGGCGAGCTGGACCCGGTTCAGGACGTTGACCGCATTGAGGTCGGGATCGGAGCCGACCTCGAAGGCGATGGACAGCGTATAGCTGCCGTCATTGCCGCTGGTCGACTTCATGTAGAGCATGCGGTCGACGCCGTTGACCTGGGATTCGATCGGCTGGGCGACCGTCGCCTCGACGACGGCGGCGGATGCGCCCGGATAGCTGGTGCTCACCGTCACCTGGGGCGGCACGATGTCGGGAAACTGCGCCACCGGGATCGCCCGCATGGCGATCAGGCCGGCAAAGGTGATGACGATGGAGATGACCGCGGCCAGCCGGGGCCGGTCGATGAAGACGGTGGAGATCATTGGCGGCCCCCCGGTCGGAAAATGCTGGCCTCAACCGCGCGGTGCGGCGGGCGCGGTCGTCGGTGCCACGACCTGCCCGGGGCGGACCCGCTGCACGCCCTGGACGACGATCCGGTCACCCACGGCCACGCCGGATTCGACCGCGATCCAGCCGGCATCGACGGTCCCGGTCTTGACCCGCCGCACCTCCACCTTGTCGCCAGCGCCCACGACCAGCACGAAGGCGCCGCTCTGGTCCTGCTGGATCGCCGCCTGCGGGATCATCACCGCTTCCTCCGGCGTCGTCGTCTCCACCGCGACGCGCACCGCCTGGCCGTCGACCAGGATGCGCTCGGGGTTGGGGAAGCGCGCGCGGATGGCGACGCTGTCGGTGCGCTGGTCGACCTGGACATCGACGAAATCGATGGTGCCGGGATGGGCATAGGGCTTGCCGTCGGCCAGGATCGCGCGGACCGTGAACTTCTCGTCGGCGAGGCCCGACCGCCTCGCCTCCACCATCATCCGCTGCGGCACGTTGAAGGTGATCGTCATCGGCTCCTCGCGGACGATCACGGCAAGGGTGCCCGATTCCGGCCCGACGAAGGCGCCGGTGGTATAGGTCGAGCGGCCGATGCGCCCATCGAGCGGCGCCTTGATGTCGGTGTAGCCGAGATTGATCTCGGCATCGCGCAAGGTGGCCTGCGCCTCCAGCACCCGGGCGCGGGCCTGGGCGTCGTCGGCGGCGCGCTGGTCGACGGTCGCCTGGGGGATGTTCTGGGTACGCGACAGCTCACGGGCGCGGCCCAGCTGCACGGCCGTGTTCTGGGCGCCGGCCTGGGCCACCGCCAGGCCCGCGCGCTGCTGCGCGACCGCGGCCTCGAACGGCGCCTTCTCGATGACGAAGAGCAGGTCGCCCTCCTTCACCACCGCGCCCTCCTCGAACGCCCGGCGCTGGAGGAAGCCCTGGACCCGGGCGCGCAGCTCGACCTTGTCGAGGGCCTCGACGCGGCCGACGAACGGGAATGAGCGGGTGAGCGGCCGCTTCTCCGCCGCCGCGACCACGACCGAGGGGGGCGGTGCGCCGGGCGGGGCACCCTGGGCGAGAAGCGGACCAGCCGTCCCGGCGGCGATGCTTGCCGCCGCCATCGCCACCGCAAACAGCCTGCCGCCCGATCGAGGGATCCTGATCATGGCCCGGTTCCTCCTGCCGCCATCAAGGGTTTTGCCCCGAATGGCGCGCCGCTGCCAGCCCCCGTTTGCGCGAATAGGCGCAACCGGGCATCGTCGTGGGGGCGTGGAGCGGCGCTTGCCCCGCCCCGGGAGATACCGATGAGCGACCCTCGACCCCCGCCGGTACCGCCGGCCAGACCCCTGTTGGCAATCCTGGCGGCGGCCTTCCTGGGTGCCGTCGCCGGCGGCGTCGCCGCTTTCATGGTGCTGGCCCTCATGGTGCCGGACGGGGGCGGCACGCCGCCGCGGGTGGCCGCACAGGTGGACGGGCCGGCGGCCGGCGATGAATGCCGGCTGGGCGGCGAGCGCCTGGCGGAGGTGGAAACGCTGCTGGCCGACGCCGCGGCGCCGACGCTGACGGCCTGGGAGCAGGGCCGCCTGCTGTCCGCGGCCGTCGGCACCCTGTCGGCGCTGGAGGCGCGGCTGCATCGCCATGGCGCCTGCCTGGCCGGCGAGATCGCCGCGGTCCGGGCGCGCGTCGCCGAGGCCCGGGGGACGGCACGCCAGGCCATCCTGGCGCCCGTGCTGGATGCGCTGGCCGCCCATGAGGCGGTGGCCGCGGAGACACCTGCCGCGGTGGCGCTGGCCGACCTGGCCGCCGCGCGGGTGGCCCTGGCGCGCGCGCGGTCGGATAGCGGGGACGGGGATGTGGACGCCGATCTGCGGGCGTTGCAGCGCCGGCTGGAGGATGCCTATGGCGGCTGGGCCCGCGAGCAGCAGCGCCGCTACGACCTCTGGGCCCTGGACCGCGCCCGCGCGCTCGATGCCTGGGCGCGGGCCAACCTCAGCGACATCCCGCTGCGCGGCGCCGGCAAGGCCGAGATCGCGGCGCAAATGGTGGAGTGGCTGGGGCCGGTGGAGGTCCGCCAGCTCGAGCCGGCGGTGCAGACGGTCCATGGCGAGCTGTTCCAGCGCCTGTGGCGGGAATTGGGCGAGGAGGCGCGCATCCGCGTCGTCGCCGACATGGTGGCGGCGCCGAAGCGCCTGCCGGCCGAGATGTAGTCGATGCGCCGCTGGCTGCTTCCGGTGATTGCGGCCTTCCTGCCGCTGCCCGCCTTCCTGCCACTGCCCGCCCAGGCGGAATGGCCGGGCCCCGGACCGGGCGCCCTCGACATCGCGACGCGCGCGCTCGCGGCCGCCGACTCCGATCGCGAGGGGGGGCGGGCGATGGAGGCGGCGATGGCGGGCCATGCCGCCGTCATCGGCTGGAGCGCCGGTGCGCCGGCCGACGGCGTGGCCGACCTTTTCCTCATCAATGGCTTGCAGGTGGCGAAGTCGCGGCTGCCGTTGCCGCCCGGCGTCGGCGCCGCGCTCACCGTCTACGAGGTGCTGGACGGGCGCACCTCGCCGGCCAGGGCCGCCCGGATGCTGCTGGAGAACCAGGCCGTCGACGCCGTCTATGTCGGGGTCCAGGCGGCTACCCTGTGGCTGGCCGCCAAGGCGCTGGCCGGCGGGTCGACGGTCGCCGTATCGGCGGCCACCACCATGGCGACCGTGCCGCTAGCCGCCGCCCCCGGCGCAGCCGCTCCCTTGGCCGCCATGCCCCTGGCCGTGACACCCCTCGGCACAGCGCCGATCGCGGGCGGGACCGCGGCCGGGTCGGGGGCGGTCGCCGCCGGCGCCATGGGCATCGCCGGCGTCGCCGCCGCGGTCGCGGCCACCGCCGCCGCCTGGAGCTATCGCCGCTACGAGGAGGAGGCGGCGCGGGCGGCCCGGACGGCGGGGCTGTTCCAGGGCGCCGACCGCCTGCTCGCCCGCGACTGAGCGACCGCCATCGATCGCTGCCCGGTGGGCATTACGCTCCAGGTAATCGACCCGGCACCGCCCGAGCCGGGATGATCGCCCTCGTCACGGCCATTGAGCCGCATCACCTGACGAGAGAGGCACCCCACCATGGCTTCCGTTCTTTCGGCCACCACCGACCGGCGTCCGTCCGCCCCCTCCACGCTGCTGCGGTGGGCGATCATCGGCGATGCCGGCGTCAGCGCCGCCTGCGGCCTCCTGATGGCGCTCGGCGCCGAGCCGCTCTCCGGCCTGCTCGGCCTGTCGGCCCCGCTGCTGCACTATGCGGGGCTGGCCCTGCTGCCCTACGCCCTCTTCCTGGCATGGCTGGCCGGCCGCCGGCCGATGCCGCGGGCGGCGGTATGGGCGGTGATCGCCTGCAACCTGCTGTGGGCGGTCGACTGCGTCCTGCTGCTGGTGCTGGGCTGGGCGGCACCGACCGGCCTCGGCGTCGCCTTCGTCCTGGTCCAGGCCGTGACCGTCCTGGGCTTCGCCGAAGTCCAGTATGTCGGGCTGCGGCAGCGCCGATAGGGATGGAGGATGCTTGGCGAGCAGGGCGGATGCCCTATATTATGTCCGTCAAACCGGACGAGATATCGGACATGTCCTCCGCCAAGCCGCTGGCCACACCCCTGATCAGCACGTTCCTCGACGACCGTGGGGCAGTCGCCATCGACCGGGTGGCGGAAAGCTTCGGCATGTCGAAGCTCCAGCTTGCCGAGACGGTCGGCCTCCGGCGCGAGACACTCTACAAGACCGCCCGCGCCGGCGCCGCCAAGACCCAGGTTCGGATCAAGGAGATGCTGGAGATCGTCGGCCTGCTGACCGAATGGGCAGGCGGGCGCGATCAGGCGATGGCCTGGTATCGCGCCCAGCCGATCCCGGCGCTCGGCGGCCGCACGGCCGAGGCGCTGGTGAAGACCGGCCGGGCGGCGGCGGTGCGCGACTACCTGGATCATCTCGCGATCGGCGGCTACGCCTGACGCTGTCGGGCCTGCCACTGTCAGGCGGATTGCCGGTCCGATGCGGTTCAGGGGGACCTGCTATCGCGCGCACGACCCGCGCTGGGCGTTCCGGCCGCTTTCGGGCGAGGGGGCGGCGCTGCGCGGCGGTCGCTTCAACCTCAAGGGCCAGCCCGCGCTCTACCTCAGCCTCGGCGTCATCGGAGCGGTGAAGGAAGTCAGCCAGGGCCTGGCCCGGCGCATCGATCCTTGCGTGCTCTGCTCCTATGAGGTCGATTGCGACGACATCGTCGACCTGCGGACGGCGCGCGACCGCAAGGCCCATGCGGTGTCGCTGATCGACCTGCGCTGCCCCTGGTTCTCCTGCATCGCCGATGCCATCGAGCCGCCCTCCTGGGGCATCGTCCGGCGGCTCCTGGCGTCCGGCTGCCGTGGCATCCTCGTCCCGAGCTTCGCCCCTGGCGCCACCCCCGACGACCACAACCTCGTCCTCTGGCAATGGTCGGAGGCGCGTCCATGCCTGGTGCGCGTCCATGATCCGAGCGGACGCCGCTTCAGGAACCGACTTGGACCGTGAAGGGGTCGACGGGGACGAACTCCTCGTCCCCCTTGGTGCCGTCGCGCCACATGAAGGTGGCGAACTTGGCCGGCCGGTCGAGCACGGTCAGGCCGTGGTGCCAGGTGTTGGGCCGGTAGGTGACGCCCTGGCCGGGTCCGGCGACGAAGGCGATCGCCTTGGCCACGTCCGGGCCGCCGTCGGCGGCGTGCGGGCAGACGATGACGATCCAGCGCGACGCATCGATGGCGACGAAGCTCTGGGACGAGAATTCGTGGCGCTCCAGCAGGTTCGCCCGCAGGGGCAGCGCCGCGACGGGCGCCCGCACCGACAGGGACAGGCTGGGCCAGGCGCCGGGGCGGAGATTGCCGAGGCTCTCTTCGAAATAGGTCCGGCCGGCGGCTTCGGGCGCATTCAGGACTTCCCCATAGGGGGCGAACGCCTCCTGGTTCAGTGGCAGGGCGGTCAGTTCCATGATGTCCTCCAGCGGTCGGGCGATCCGATCGGATGCGACCGGCAGCATCGGGGCCACGGCGCCGCGGATCAAGGGCGGCCGACACCCCCCTGCTCGAGACGGCCGGGGCTTGCGTCGATGCCGCGGCGATGGATTGATCCACAGCCGATCGTCCGGGAAGGAACATCATGCCGCTGGAACAATGGCTCGCCTTCGCCGCCGCGTCCGCCGTCCTGGTCGCCATCCCCGGGCCGACGGTGCTGCTGGTGGTCTCCTACGCACTGGGCCACGGCCGCCGGTCCGCTGTCGCCACCGTGACCGGCGTGGCGCTGGGGGACACCACGGCGGTGATGGCGTCGCTGCTGGGCCTGGGGGCGCTGCTGGCCGCATCGGCCACCCTCTTCGTCGCGCTGAAATGGGTCGGGGCGGCCTATCTGATCTATCTCGGCGTTCGGCTGTGGCGGGCGCCGGTATCGGCCGAAGGGGTGCCGGCTGCGCCGCCGGCACCCCCCTGGCGCATCTTCCTGCACGCCTATGGGGTGACGGCGCTGAACCCCAAGGGGATCGTCTTCTTCGTCGCCTTCCTGCCGCAATTCGTCGACCGCAGCGCCGACGTCGCCTGGCAGCTCTTCCTGCTGGGGTCGACCTTCGTCGTCATCGCCGCGGCCAACGCGTCCGCCTATGCGCTGCTGGCGGCGGGCGCGCGGCGGGCGGTTCGCCGGCCGGCGGTGCAGCGCGCCGTCAACCGCACCGGCGGCGGCTTCCTGGTCGGGGCCGGGCTGCTCACCGTCCTGTGGCGGCGCCAGCCGGGGTGAGGGGTGCGGTCCGGGGAAAGGCGGCATACCAGTCCCCGTGGTCGCCGTCATGGTTCGGCATGCCAGGCCGCGTCAGCAGGCCGCGCGGCCGGATATAGCTGCGGATCTCGCGCTTCGGGGCCTCATGCCAGCCGATGTTGAAGGCGGCCAGCCTGGGGAAGAACTGCAGCTCCGAATAGGGCAGGTGGTCATGGACCCACCAGGCCATGGCGCGCCAGTCGGCGCCGGCGGCATAGTGGTCGGCGAACCACGGCACCACGATGCAGGCCATCGCGCCCATTCGCCCGTCCGCGTTGCGCCGGTCCCAGATATGCCGGCCATGATTGCGCGCGTTGCTGGCGCAGGAGAGGCCGAGGCGGTTGCCGAGCGCGTTGACCGCCGGCGCGCGGTAGGCCGAGCGGATGGCGATGCGGCCGAAGGTCGCCTGCAGCGGCTCCAGCAGCTCCTCGCACAGCCGCCGGCCGGCGGCGATCGCCAGGCCCGGGTCGTCCGGCGCGTTGAGCAGCCCATGCACCGCGGCGATCTCGCTCGCCAGGAAGTCGCGCAGGAAGAAGGACCGGGACAGGCGGACCCGACCCAGCTCCTCCATCCCGCGTACCGATGTCGGACGACGCATCTGGACCTGCCGCTCCTGCTTCCGTGACCCGCCGCCCATGGTACTCTGACGGCA
>CAZQOA010000035.1:22476-43313 GCA_964594715.1 uncultured Rhizobiaceae bacterium
CCATGCCGCCCGCAAGCGGGCGAGGGGTCGGGAGCGTCGGTGCCGAAGATGAGCAGGACCCTGGGTCGCTTCCTGGACGGGCTGGCGCACCGGCACGGCGACCGCACCGCCTGGTGGCATGGCGGGCGCTCCGGCAGCTTCGCCGGCCTTGCCGCGGAAAGCCGGCGGGTCGCAGGCGGGCTCGCCCGCCTCGGCATTGCCAGCGGCGACCGGCTGCTGCTGTGGCTGCCGAACGGTCCGGCCTGGCTGTCCTTCTTCTTCGGTGCGACCCGGCTCGGCGCCACGGTGTTCTGCGCCAACACCCGCTACCGCCAGCGCGAGATGGCCGACCTGGTCGGCCGCGGCGGCGTGCGCGCGATCGTGGTCTGGCCCGGCTTCAAGGGCCTGGGCTTCCTCGATATCCTGGCCGACGCCGACCCGGCCGCCTTCGCGGCGGTGGACACGGTCGTCCTCTACGACGAGGGCGAGGCCGTGCCGGCCCTGCCGCCGGCACTGGCCGGCGCCCGGCAGGTGCGCTTCGCCGACCTCGCCGCCTCGCCGGAGTTGGCCCGCGACCGGGCGGACCCGGACATGGGTGCGGCCGTCTTCACCACGTCGGGGACCACCCGGGCGCCCAAGTTCGTGCTCCACCCGCACCGGTCGCTGACCGCCCACGCGGTCCTCTCGGCGCGCGCCATGGGCTATTTCGCGTCCGGCACCGCGACCTTGCAGGCGCTGCCGCTGTGCGGCGTGTTCGGGATGTGCCAGACGATGGCGAGCCTGGCCGCGGGCGCCCCCATGGCGGTGGAGCCGTTCTTCGATCCCGACCGGGCGGTGGCCGCCATCGCCGCCCACCGCCTGACCGCGACCAATGCCACCGACGACATGCTGGAACGGATGCTGGCCACCGATCCGTCGGGCACCCGCCTCGGTGGCCTGCGCCGGTGCGGCTTCGCCGCCTTCAAGGCCCCGGAGCGGTTCGACCTGGTGGATGCCTATGACCGCTTCGGCACCCGCCTGCACGGGCTCTACGGGATGAGCGAGGTGCAGGCGCTCTATGCGATGCGCGCGACCGGCGATCCGCCGGCGCGGCGGGTGCTGGGCGGCGGCACGCCGGTGGCGGCGGACGCGCGGGTCCGGGTGGTGGCGGCGGATGGGGACGAGGCCGGCCGGCGAGTCCTGCCCGATGGCGAGGCGGGACTGCTGGAACTGTCCGGCCCCAGCCTGATGGCGGAATATCTCGACGACCCCGCGGCCACGGCGGCCACGATCACCGAAGACGGGTTCCTGCGCACCGGCGACATCGGCTATCGCGAGGGCGACGGCAGCTTCGTCTACCTGACGCGCGCCGGCGACGTGATGCGGCTCGGCGGCTTCCTGGTATCGCCGCGGGAGATCGAGGCCTTCCTGGAGGACGAGCCGACCGTCGACCGCGCCCAGGTGGTGGTGGCCGACACCGGCGACGGCCCGCGCGCGGTCGCCTTCGTCACGCTGCGGCCCGGGGCGGCCCTGGACGAGGGCGCGGTGCTGGCCCGCGGCCGCGCCATGCTCGCGCGCTACAAGGTGCCGGTGCGCGTCTTTCCGGTGGCGGCGTTCCCCACCACCGAGAGCGCCAACGGCATGAAGATCCAGCGCGCCCGGCTGCGGGAGGACGCGGCCCAGCGCCTCTCCCGCCGATAGCCTTCAGCCGGGCGCCTCAGAGCTTCGCGACCAGGGCCGCGAGCTGGTCGGCGCATTGCCCCCAGCCTTCGTGGAAGCCCATCTGCTCGTGCGCCTCGCGGTCGGCCACCGTCCAGTGCAGCGCGCGCGCCGTGTAGCGCGTCTTGCCGCCGACATCCTCGAAGGTCACGATCGCCGTCATGAATGCCTTCGACGCGGGCTCCCAAGCCTTGGTGAAGGCATCGGTGAGGACCAGCCGCTCATTCTCGACGACCTCGAGATAGACGCCCCGGTTGGGCAGATCCTGGCCGTCCGGACCGCGCATGACCACCAGGCTGCTGCCGCCGGGGCGGACATCGAGCTCGGCCACCGTCGTGATGTAGGGCAGCGGCGCGAACCATTGCTTCAGCAGCTCGGGGTCGGTCCATGCCCGGAACAGCTTCTCGCGCGGTGCATCGATGATGCGGGTCAGAACCAGCTCGCGGTCGGCGATCGGGGTGAGTTCTATGACGCAGCTCATCGGTCTTCTCCTCTTCGGTTGCCCATAGGACGAGCGGGCATCCTGCCATCCGACATCGATGCGTATTTTTTGTGGTCCGGGGGAAGGGGGCGCCGGCGGCCGCGTCCGGCGCGCAGGCTCACTGCGCCTTTCCGGCGACCGGTCCCTGCTGCGAGCCGCAGACGCAGTAGCTGCCGGCGGGGGCCGCGGCCGACATGCGGCACGACCCCGTCCGGGTGACGCAGGTGGACGCGGTGCCGGGGGCGGCCCCGGTGCAGCGGCAGACGCGCTGCGCCTCCCATGCCGGCAGGCCGCGCGCCTGGTAGGACTGGACGCATTGCGGCGTGCAGGCAGCCGTCTGCGCCATGGCCGGCGCGGCGGCAAGCGCAGCCAGCAGGAGGCCGAGGAGGGGGCCGGCAACCGGAAAGCGCATTGCGGGCCCTCCCTCAGCAACCGGGATGGAACGAGGGCACCACGTCGCGGTCGGCGCTGCGCAGGGTGTAGCTGACCACGTTCGGCTGCATGCACAGCTCGAGCTCGGTCGCGGGGAAGCCCAGCCGGTCCCGCATGGTCACCTCGTAGAGCGCGCGCGTCATGTACAGGTACTTGATCCGCTTGATGTCGCCCTCGGCGTCGTTGCGGATGACGACGAAGCGATAGCGGCGCGGGCTATGGGTCTCTTCGGGATAGAGGTAGACGCGATAGCGCGGGTCGTCGAAGAGATGCATCAGCACGTCGTCGGCCGATGCGTAGATGTAGCCCTCGAAGACCTTGCGCGACCAGGTCTCCTCGATCCGGGCATTGACGAAATCCCGGCTGCGGCGCTCCTGCTCGGGGAAGACCACGAAGACCTGGACATAGAAGAACCAGATGATCGCCACCGCCACCAGGACGATCGCGAAGATCGAGTTCATCCGCCAGTAGCGGCGCGAGGTCTCGATCACGATGTCGCGCTGCTTGCGGTCCTCGATCTTGGCGTCCAGGCTGGCCAGCAGCCAGCGCTGCCCGAATATCGGGATGACCAGCGCGAACAGGATGGCGAAGAACGCCGGCGCGCATTGCTGGGCCAGCAAGACCAGCCGCTCGAACTGTTCCGTCTTGTCCAGCAATCCGGTGATGTCGTTCATGGCCGCCACCTCGAAGGCAAGGGCATGCGCGTGCGGCAGTATAATCTTCCTCTATGATTCCTCAAAGTAGAGTGGGGTGAAATCCAGGGTTTCTTAGTGTGATGGCAAATCGTCCATCGATGGTGCCGGTGGACGGTGCTGCCACTGCCGGGCCGCCGGCAACTCTGCTACAGAAGCTGCCATGACCTCCGCTGCCTCCCCACCCCCCGCTGCGGCCGACGTGGTGATCGTCGGCGGCGGCATCGTCGGCTCGTCCACCGCCTATTTCCTGACCCGCGACCCGACCTTCACCGGCCGGGTCGTGGTGGTCGAGCGGGACGCCACCTATTCCCGGGCCTCCACGCCGCGGTCTGCCGGCTCGATCCGCCAGCAATTCTCCACGCCCGAGAATATCCGCATGTCGCAGTTCGGCATGGCGTTCCTGCGCGACATCGACCGCCATCTGTCGGTCGATGGCGATCCGATCGATGTCGGGTTCCGCGAGAACGGCTACCTGTTCCTGGCGACCGAGAGTGGGCTGCCGGTGCTGCGGGCGAACCATGCCGTGCAGCGGGAATGCGACGCGGCGGTGGCGCTGCTGGGTCCGGAGGAGCTGGCGGCCAGGTTTCCCTGGCTTTCCACTGATGGCCTCGCCGCCGGCTCGCTCGGCACCGCCAACGAGGGCTGGTTCGACCCCTATACCCTGCTGATGGCCTTCCGTCGCAAGGCGCGGGCCCAGGGCGCCGTCTATGTCGAGGACGAGGTGGTGGAGGTGGAACGCGACGGCGGCCGGGTGCAGGCCGTGCGCCTGGCATCGGGCGGGCGCATCGCCTGCGGTACCATGGTCTGCGCCGCCGGCCCCAATGCCGGCCGGGTGGCGGCCCTGGCCGGGACCCTGTTGCCGGTCGCCCACCGCAAGCGCTTCGTCTATGTCTTCGACTGTCGCGAGCGCTTCCCCGACATGCCCCTGGTGATCTGCCCCGACGGCGTCTGGGTGCGCCCGGAAGGGGCCGGCTATGTCTGCGGCACCTCGCCGCCCGACGACGCCGACCCGGACTGCGAGGACCTGGAGCTGGATTACGCCATGTTCGAGGAGGTGGTGTGGCCGACCATCGCCGGGCGCATCCCCGCCTTCGAGGCGATCAAGCTGTCGAACGCCTGGGCCGGGCATTACGACTACAACACCGTCGACCATAACGGCATCATCGGGCGCCACCCGGAGGTGGCCAATCTCGTCTTCGCCAACGGCTTCTCCGGCCACGGCCTGCAACAGGCCCCGGCCACCGGCCGGGCGGTGTCGGAACTGATCCTGCACGGGCGCTTCACGACGCTCGACCTGTCGCGCTTCGCCTATACCCGCTTCGCCGACGGCCGCCTCGTCCACGAGCTGAACGTGGTCTGAGCGGCCCCGCTACCCCCAGGGGGCATCCGGCCGCGGTCAGCGGAACAGCATCACCGGGATCTTGCAGGAACGGATCATCTCCGTCGTGGTGGAGCCGATGATCAGGTTGCGGATCCGCGAATGGCCGTAGGCGCCCATCGCCAGCAGGTCGATGCCGCCCGCCTCCACCCGCCGGGCGATCGCCGCGTCGGCCCGGCCGGGCTCGATCCCCGTCCCTACGACGCGGCCGGCGCCGCGCAGCAAGGCCGCGGCGTCGTCGAGCCGCTGGCGGATGTCGGGGCTGTCCGCGCCGACGGTGAGGAGATGGCATTCGAGCCCGGCGAAGGCCGGGCTGTCCGCGACATGCTCGACCGCCTTCATGGCGCTGGCGCCGCCATCGAAGGCGACGAGGACGCGCTGCACCGGCCGGAAGGCGCGCGACGCCACCAGCACCGGCCGGGCGGTCGCACGCACCACCCGCTCCAGGTTGGAGCCGAGATGCAGGCGCGCGAAATCCGCCGCCTCGCCGCGCTTGCCGATGACGATGAGGTCGGCGCCTTCCTCGAAATCCAGCACGGTATCGACGAGGTCGCCGTTGCGCAGCCGGGCGGCCACGTCCGCGACGCCGGCCGCCGCCAGCCGCGCCTTGGCCTCGTCCAGGATCACGCGTCCCCGCCGCTGCGCCAGCCTCGCCTTCTGTTCGTCGAGGCCGGCCAGCTCGGCCAGCAGCGTGTCGCGGGCTTCGGCGGCGAGGTTGCCGCTGAGGTTCACCGGGGCGGTGGCGACATCGCGGCGGCCGAGGACATGCAGCACCTCGACCGTGGCATGGGTGCGGGTGGCGATCCAGGCCGCGTGGTCGCAGACGCTCTGCGAATAGACCGACCCGTCGACCAGTGCGATGAGCTTCGTCACCGGCTCCTCCCTCAGTGCCCCATGAGGCGCCCGATGGCGCCCGGCTTGTCATGGATGGCAAGCCTGTCGACGATCGTCTCGCTCGCCTGGTTGAGGCCGACGATCTCCACATCGGCGCCCTCGCGGCGGAACTTCAGCATCACGGTGTCGAGGGCCGCAACGCTGGAGATGTCCCAGATATGGGCGCGGCCGACATCGATGGTCACCCGTTGCAGCGCCTCCTTGAGGTCGAATGCGGCGAGGAAGTCGTCGACGGACGCGAAGAATACCTGTCCTTCCACGACGTAGGTGCGGGCGGCCCCATCCGGGGAAAGGGTCGAGGTAACGCGGAATATCTGGGCGATCTTCCACGCGAAGAAGATGCCGGACAGGAGCACGCCGACGAGGACGCCCAGCGCCAGGTTATGGGTCGCGAGCACGACGATGACGGTCGCGAGCATGACGACCGACGAGCTGCGCGGATGGACCGCGAGGTTGCGGATGGAGGACCAGCCGAAGGTGCCGATCGACACCATGATCATGACCGCGACCAACGCTGCCATCGGGATGCGGTTCACCCAGTCGCCCAGGGTCACGCAGAGGATCAGCAGGAAGAGGCCGGCGCAGAAGGTGGAGAGGCGGCCGCGGCCGCCGGACTTCACGTTGATCACCGACTGGCCGATCATGGCGCAGCCGGCCATCCCGCCGATGAAGCCGGTGGCGAAGTTGGCGATGCCCTGCCCGATGCATTCGCGGTTCTTGTCGCTCGGCGTGTCGGTCAGCTCGTCGACGATGGCCGCGGTCATCAGCGATTCGAGCAGGCCCACCACGGCGATGGCCGCCGAATAGGGCAGCACGATCAGCAGCGTCCGCAGGTCGAGCGGCACGTCGGGAAGCAGGAACACCGGCAGGGTCGACGGCAGCTCTCCCATGTCGCCCACCGTCCGCAGGTCGAGCTCGAACGCGAGTGCCGCGCCGGTCAACACGATGATGCAGATGAGCGGCGAGGGCACGGCCTTCGTCAGGCGCGGAAAGAGGTAGATGATGGCGAGGCCACCCGCGACCATGACGTAGGTCAGCCACGGCACGCCGACCAGCTCCGGCAGTTGCGCCATGAAGATCAATATCGCCAGCGCATTGACGAAGCCGGTCATCACCGACCGCGAGACGAACCGCATCACATAGGCGAGGCGGAGCCAGCCCGCGGCCATCTGGAGAAGGCCGGCCAGCACGGTCGCCGCCAGCAGGTACTGGAGCCCGTGCTCCTTCACCAGGGTCACCATCAGGACCGCGGTGGCGGCGGTCGCGGCCGAGATCATTCCCGGCCGGCCGCCGGTGAAGGCGATGATCACCGCGATCGAGAACGAGGCGTAGAGCCCGACCTTGGGGTCGACCCCGGCGATGACGGAGAAGGCGATCGCCTCGGGTATCAGCGCCAGCGCCACCACCAGCCCGGCGAGTACGTCGCCGCGGATATTGCCGAGCCACTCGGTCCTCAGCCTGGAAACGGAAAGCGGCATGCCGACAAGGCTCCATCCGGACCTCGGGGGCGGGAGGCGCGGTTTCGACGGGTTTCAGCGGAGGGGCGGGATGGGCTGGCGGCGGCGCATCTTGCTGCATCGCAGCATCCAGCATGGATTAGCTTCGACCGCCAGGGATGACAATCGGTTTCGTGTCGGCCGAGTGCGCGGCGGCGTCAATCTTCCTTGGGGTCGAAGGCGTCGCGCAGCCCGTCGCCGAGCAGGTTGAAGGCCAGCACCACGGCGACGATGGCGAGCCCCGGCCACCACGACATCCACGGCGCCTGGCCGATGAAGTTGCGGGCGACGTTCAGCATCGAGCCCCAGGAGGGGGCGGGCGGCTGCTGGCCGAGGCCAAGGAAGGACAGGGCCGCCTCGGCGATGATCGCGCCTGCCATCGCCAGCGTCGCCTGGACCATGATCGGCGGCAGCACGTTGGGCAGGACATGGCGCAAGGCGATGCGTATCGGCGGGTTGCCCAGCGCACGCGCGGCCTCGACGTAATCCTCCACCGTCACCGCCAGCACCTGGCCGCGGGTCAGGCGGATGAAGACCGGCATCGCGGTGATGCCGATGGCGATCATCGCGTTGGTCAGGCTGGGGCCGAGGAAGGCCGCCATGGCGATGGCGAGGATGAGGGCGGGGCAGGCGAGCAGCCCGTCGGTGATGCGCATCAGGAGGCCGTCGATCCAGCCCTTGGCATAGCCCGACAGCAGGCCGAGCGGCACGCCGACCGCCAGCGCCAGGGTGACCGAGACGACGCCCGCCAGCAGCGAGGCCCGGGCCCCCCACATGACGCGGGACAGGACGTCGCGGCCGATCTCGTCGGTGCCGAACCAATGCAGGGCGGACGGCGCCTTCCGCACCAGCAGGAAGTTGGTCTTCAGCGGATCGTAGGGTGCGATCCAGGGGGCGGCCAGGGCCAGCGCCGCGAAGGCCAGCACCACGGCCAGGCCGACCATCGCCGCCGGCCGCCGCTTCAGCCGCCGCCAGGCGCGGAAGCGGTCCTGCGGCGCCTCCGGCACGGCGGTTGCGGCGGCGGGGGTAACGGTGACGGTCATCCGCGCATCCCCGTCATCCGCGCATCCCCCTCATCCTCGCATCCTGGGATTGACCAGGAAATAGATCAGGTCGGCGACCAGGTTGAGGAGGATGAAGGCGAGCGCGGTGATCAGCACCACCCCCTGCACCACGGCATAGTCGCGGTTGAAGACGGCATCGACGATGAGCTTGCCGAAGCCGGGGATGGAGAAGACCTGCTCGGTCAGCACCGCGCCGCCCAGCAGCTCGCCCAGCTGGATGGCGCCCAGCGTGACCACGGGAACCAGCGCATTGCGCAGCGCGTGCCGGCGCACCACCCGCTTCTCGGCCAGCCCCTTGGCGCGCGCGGTGCGGATATAGTCGGTGTTGAGCACGGTCAGCATGGCCGACCTCGTGTGCCGCATCAGCACCGCCGCCACACCCGACCCCAGCACGAAGGACGGCATGATGAGCGCGGCCAGGTTGCCCAGCGGGTCCTCCCACGGGTCGACATAGCCCGACGCCGGCAGCCAGCCGAGCTCGACCGAGAAGAAGAGGATCATCATGATCCCGAGCCAGAAGTTCGGGACCGACAGACCGGCCAGGCCGACGGCGCTGGCCGCCCAGTCCCAGATCGTGTCGCGCCGGACGGCGGACACGATGCCGGCCGGCACCCCGATGGCGATGGCCCAGGCCATGGACAGCAGCGCCAGCTCGGCGGTGACCCAGAGCTTGGTCGCGATCAGCCCGCCCACGGACTCCTTGAGCCGGATCGATTCGCCGAGGTCGCCCTGGAGGAGGCGCAGCACCCAGTCGCCGTACTGCACCCAGATCGGCTCGTCGAGCCGGTAGAGGGCACGCATGTAGGCGATGACCTCCGGGTCGCGATCCTCGCCCGCCAGCAGCAGGGCCGGGTCGCCCGGCAGCAGCAGCTGCAGGCCGAAGACGATGAACGAGACCACGACCAGCGTCGGCAGGGCGACCAGGAGGCGGCGCGCGATATAGGCGGGCAGGCTGCCCATCGGTCAGGGATTGCGAGGACGCGGGAGAGATTTCATGGTTCCACAGGCGCACCATGAGGAGAGGCTGGTGCTCTTGCCCTCATGGTGCGCCTGACGAACCAGGAGCTTGCCCAGGCTCGTTTCATCGGCGGTGTGTCGCGGCGCTCAGCCCAGCTTCAGCCCCTGCAACCGGATCAGTCCGTCCGGCGGCGACTGGAAGCCCTGCAGCTTGTTCGACAGCCCGTAGAACCAGGTGCGATGGTAGAGGTAGATGCGCGGCAGGTCGGCGGCCTGGACCTTCACCGCCTGCTCATAGGCGGCCATGCGGCGCTCGCGGTCGTTGGTCGAACGCGCCTCCTTCATCCACTTGTCCATCTCCGGGTTGCAGTAGCGCCCGTCATTCTGGGCCGCCTCGCAGGAGCTGAAGGTCCAGATGTTGCCGTCCGGGTCGACCCGGCCCGACCAGCCGATGAAATAGGCCTCGAACTCGCCCTTGGCGGCCATCTGGAGCGAGGTCGCGAACTCCACCGTGCGCAGCTTCATGTCGATGCCGGCTTCCTGGAGCATCGCCTGGACGACCTGCATCACCTGCGCGTTCTCGCTGCCCGACGGCACGTTGACGGTGAAGGACAGGTTCGGGACGCCGGCCTCCTTGAGAAGCTGCCTGGCCTTGGCCACGTCGCGCTTGGGCGGGGGCATGGACTTCACATACCAGGGGCTTTCCGGCGACACCCACTGGTTGCCCGGCTTGAACAGGCCGTCGAAGACGACCTGGTTAATGGCGTCGCGGTCGATCGCCAGCTCGATCGCCCGGCGCACGCGGGCATCCTGGCCGAGCGGCGTCTTCGCCTGCTCGCCATTGGCGATGTTGAAGCTGAGGCCGAGATAGCCCAGCTCCGTCGCCTGCACGAGGCGGAGCCGATTGTTCTTCTTGACCGCATCGACGTCGGTCGCCGCCACCCGTTCCACCAGGTCGAGCTGGCCTGCCTGCAGGTTGGCGAGGCGCACCGTGGCGTCGGTCACCGGCTGGTAGATGACGCGGTCGAAATGGATGTTGGCCTTGTCCCAGTAGTCCGCGAAGCGCTCGACGACGATGCGGTCCTGCTGGATGCGCTCGACCCACTTGTAGGGGCCGGCGCAGACCGGGGCCGAGCCGAACTTGTCGCCCATCGCCTTGGCCGCCTTGGGCGACATGATCATGCCGGCGCGGTCGGTGAGCTGGGCGATCAGGGGCGAGAAGGGGACGTCGAGGTTGAGGCGGACGGTCAGCGGGTCGACTACGTCGATGGTCTTGATCTGGCTGATCTCGCCCTTGCGCCGCGACCCGGGGAAGGTGAGGTGGCGCTCCAGGCTGTACTTGACGGCGGCCGCGTCCATCGGCTCGCCGTCGTGGAACTTCACGCCGGACCGCAGCTTCAGGGTCAGCGATTTCTGGTCGTCCGACCATTTCCACTCGGTCGCGAGCTGCGGGACCAGCTTCTGGTCCTTATCGATGTCGAGCAGCTTGTCGCAGACCGCCGCGAAGACGATGCGGCCGACGAAGGTGCGGGCGGTCGTCGGATCCATGACGTCCGGATCCTCCGCCAGCCCGATGCGCAGCGTCGTCTGCGCGTGCGCGGCGCCGGTGGCCGCCAGGGTCGCCGCGAAGGCAAGCGCGATGAACCGTTTCATGTGCCGTCTCCCCATTCCCACCTGCCGCCGGCGTGGGGGATCTTGCTCGTCCCGGTCGCCGGCTGGAATTTCAGGATTGGATCGTAACCACGGGCAGGCAGGGGCGCGCAACCCGCCTTCGCGGTCAGCGGCCCGCCTTCGCGGTCAGCGGCCCGCCTTCGCGGTCAGCGGAACGGGAAAATGATCGGCAGCAGGGCCAGGCTGACCGTCAGGACGATCACGTCGAGCGGCAGGCCCATCTTCCAATAGTCCGAGAAGCGATAGCCGCCGGGGGCCAGGATGAGGGTGTTGTTCTGGTGCCCGAAGGGGGTGATGAAGTCGCAGCTGGCGCCGATCGCGACGGCCATCAGGAAGGCGTCGGGATCGACGCCCAGCTGCTGCGCGACGCCGATGGCGATGGGCGCCATGACGATGACGGTGGCGGCGTTGTTGAGGGCCGGGGTCAGGACCATGGTGGCGACCATCACCACCCCCAGCATCCCCCAGTCCGGCAGGCTGCCGCTGGCGCCGGCGACCTGGCCGGAGATGACCTCGGCCAGCCCCGTCGATTCGAGGATGCCGCCGACGGGGATCATGGCTCCGAGGAGCATGATCACCGGCCATTCCACCGCGCCGTAGAGCTCGCGCAAGGGGATGACGCGGAACGCGATGGTCGCCAGCACGCCCAGCATGAACGCGATCGAGGCCGGCAGGAGGTCGGCCGCCACGAGGCCGACGGCAGCCGTCATGATGAGGACGGAGGTGTAGATGCGGAACGGGTGGAGGGCGATGCGCCGGTTGGCGAGCGGCAGGCAGCCCAGTTCGCGCACGGCGTCGATCATCTGGTCCTCGTCGCCCTCCAGCAGCAGCACGTCGCCGGTGGCGAAGGGGGTGTCGCGGACCCGCCGCGGCACCGGCCGGCCCTGGCGCGACAGGGCCAGCAGGTTGACGCCGAACCGCGTGCGCAGGCGCAGGCTGCGGGCGGTGGTACCCTGGATCCAGGCGTTCGGGGTGACGATCACCTCGGCCGTATCGATCGCCGCCGCCGGTGCCGGCTTCTCGTCGGTGCCCTCGGTGGTGCGCGCGGCCACCAGCTCCAGCGCGCCGCTGCGCACGAGCTCCTGCAACAGCTCGGCGTCGGCCTGCACCAGCAGGTCGTCGCCGGCAACCAGCTTGCTGGTCGGGAACCGACCGCGCAGGCGCAATCCATGACGCGTCAGGGAGACGACGAAGAGCCGGTCCTCGTGCTGCCGCTCGATCTCCTCCACGGTCAGGCCGGCGAGCGCGGAGGCCTCGCCGACCCGCACCTCGGTGACATAGTGGCCGACGTCGAACTGCTCCATCGCGGAGGCGACGCCCTTGCGGTCGGCCGGCATCAGGAAACGGGCGAAGAAGACCATGAAGGCGATGCCGGCGACGGTCACCGCGATGCCGACCGGGGCGAAGTCGAAGAAGCCGAAGGCCGGCTGGTCGTAGCGGTCGCGGAACCCCGCCGCCAGCAGGTTGGGCGGCGTGCCGATCAGCGTGCACATGCCGCCCAGCATGGTGGCGAAGGAGAGCGGCATCAGCACCAGGGCCGGCGACGAGTTGAAGCGCCGGGCGCCGGCGATGGCGATCGGCATCATGATGGCGAGCGCGCCGACATTGTTCATGAAGGCCGACAGGGTTGCGCCCACCAGGCACAGCAGCGCGGTCTGCTGCGTCGGGGTGGCGACGATGCGGTCGATGCGCTCGCCCACCAGCCCGACCACGCCGGAGCGCGCCAGGGCGTGGCTCAGCACCAGCACGGCCGCAACCGTGATCACGGCGGCGTTGCCGAAGCCGGCGAAGGCCTCGTCCGCCTTCACCAGCCCGGCCAGGACGCACGCCGCGAGTGCCGCCAGCGCCACGATGTCGTAGCGCACCCGGTCCCAGACGAAGGCCGCCAGCGTCAGCCCGAAGATGGCGACGGCGAGGATCTGCGGTGTCGTCAATGTCGGGCCCCCAAGGCGAAACTCCGGCGCCAGCCTTCCCTGTGGCGCCGGTCGCCGTCAACGCGGACGGGCCGGGCTCGTTCCTCGACCGCCGGCGCATCGCGGGGCTATGCCGGAAGTTGTGCCTTCGTTATATCTGGTGAGATACATCGATGTTCGCGGAGCCAAGCCATGCGTCCGGGTAGTGTTGTTCCGAAGCCGCCATCGGCTGCCGGAGAGATTTCATGGTTCGACAAGCTCACCATGAGGAAAGGCCACCGCTCCGGCCCTCATGGTGAGCTTGACGAACCATGAGTTCGTCCATGCTCCGCGTTTCATCCACCGCGGCTCGCCCCGCCTGGCGTCGGCTCGTACTCACGCTGATCGCGGCCGTCTTCGCCCTCGCCATGCCGCGCGCGCCGGCGGCCCAGGAGCCGGCGGTGATCGTGTTCGCGGCCGCCAGCATGAAGAATGCGCTCGACGACGCGGTCGCCGATTGGCGCCGGCGCACCAGTGGCCAGGCCAAGATTTCCTATGCCGCCAGCTCGGCGCTGGCCCGGCAGATCGAGCAGGGGGCGCCGGCATCGATCTTCCTCTCCGCCGACCTCGACTGGATGGACTATCTGGAGCAGCGCAAGTTGATCCGGCCGGGCAGCCGCGCCAATCTGCTCGGCAACCGCATCGTCCTGATCGCCCCCAAGGATTCGAAGGCCAAGGCCGGAACGATCGGGCCGGCTTACGACATTATCGGGGCGCTGGGGGGCGGCCGTCTGGCGATGGGGCAGGTGGATTCCGTGCCGGCCGGCAAGTACGGCAAGGCGGCCCTGGAAAAGCTCGGCCTGTGGCCGGCGGTGGCCGGCCACCTCGCCCAGACCGAGAATGTCCGCGCCGCCCTGGTGCTGGTGGCGCGCGGTGAGACGCCGCTCGGCATCGTCTATGCAACCGACGCCGCGGCCGATCGGACCGTGCGCATCCTCGGCGCCTTCCCGGCCGACAGCCACCCACCGATCATCTACCCGGTGGCGCTGACCGCGAACGCGGTGCCGGCGGCGGCCGGCCTCCTGGATTGGCTGCGCTCGCCGGATGCCGCCGCCCATTTCGAGCGGCACGGCTTCACGGTGCTGCGCTGACGCCGTCTTCCACCGTGGCCGCGCTGCGCCGGAAAGCGCCTTGCAGCGCGGTCAGACGGGGATCGATCTCGACGCCCTCCGATGCGGCCGACGCCAGGGGCTGGATCTCCTGCCAGCGGTGGCAGGCGACGGCATGGCCGTCCGCCCCCGCGACCAGGGCCGGGTCCTCGCTGCGGCAGCGCTCGATCGCATAGGGGCAGCGGGTGTGGAAGCGGCAGCCCGGCGGCGGCGCCATCGGGCTCGGCACGTCGCCCTCCAGGATCGGCCGGTCGCGCTTCAGGCGCGGGTCGGGCACCGGGATCGCGGCCAGCAAGGCGGCCGTGTAGGGGTGGCGCGGGGTGGCATAGAGGGCCGCCTTCGGCGCCATCTCGACGATGCGGCCGAGATACATGACCGCCACCCGGTCGGCGACATGCCGGACCACCCCCAGGTCGTGGGACACCAGCAGATAGGCGAGGCCGAGGCGTTGCTGCAGGTCCTGCAGCAGGTTCACCACCTGGGCGCGGATCGAGACGTCGAGCGCCGACACCGGCTCGTCGCCGACCAGCAGTTGAGGGCCGGCCGCCAGGGCCCGGGCGATGCCGATCCGCTGCCGCTGCCCGCCGGAGAATTCATGCGGGTAGCGCCGCGCATGCTCCGGTGCCAGCCCGACCAGCGCCAAGAGCTCGGTCACCCGCGCCTCGGCCGCCCGGCCGCGGGCGATGCCGTGCAGCATCAGGGGTTCGCCCACCATCTCGCCCACCGTCAGCCGCGGGTTGAGCGAGGCGTAGGGGTCCTGGAAGACGATCTGCATCTCGCGCCGCAGCCGGCGAAGTTGCTCGGGCGGCAGGGCGAAGATGTCCTGGCCCTTCCAGCACACGCTGCCCGCGGTCGGCTCGATCAGGCGCAGGACGAGGCGGCCCAGCGTGGACTTGCCGCAGCCGGATTCGCCGACCACCGCCAGGGTCTCGCCCTGGGCCAGGTCGAACGACACCCCGTCGACCGCCTTAACATGGCCCGCCACGCGCTGCAGCACGCCGCGGCGCACCGGGAAGTGCTTGGCCAGGTCCCGGACCTGGAGGAGCTTCGTCATGCGCGGGTCATCTTACAGCGGGCATCTTGCGGCCGGGCGCCGCGCAAGGCCAGTGCCGGCATGAATGCGGCTCCCTCATGCCAGCAGCAGCTTGACCCCGGCCGCGACCAGGACGGCCGCCAGGACCAGCCGCAGGGCCTTGGTCGGCAGGCCGCGCCGGCCGAGCTGGCTGCCGATCAGGGCGCCGGCCGCAACCACCAGCACCCATCCGGGCAGGGCCGGGGGCAGGGCGGGTACCATCGTCCAGGTCCCGGCCAGTGCTGCGGCCGACGCCACCAGGTTGTAGGCGGCCGACAGGCCGGCCGTCCGGCGCGCGTCGGCCCAGCCGGCCAGCAGCACGACCGGTGCCAGGAACACGCCGCCGCCGGTCCCCATCATGCCGGACAGCAGGCCGACCGCCGCGCCGGTCGCGATCGACCAGCCGCGCGGCGGCCGATCCGGCATGGGTGCAGGATCGCCGTTCGCGGGCGCCAGGGCGGACCGGGCCAGCTGGGCGGCCGCCATCAGCAGGACCGCGCCCACCAGCGGGTAGTAGACGGCCGACGGCAGCTGGATGGTGCCGCCGGCATAGGCGGCCGGGATGCCCGGCAGCATGAAGGGCCAGAAGCTGCGCCAGTCGAAATACCCGGCCTGGGCGAACCGCACCGCCCCGATGCCGGCGACCGTGAGGTTGAGGGCCAGCGCCGTCGGCCGCATCACCGCCGGCTCGAACCCGAAGGCGCCCATGGCGGCGAGGTAGCCGGTCGCCCCCGCCTGCCCGACGGTCGAGTAGACGATGGCGGTCAGGAAGATCAGCAGGGTGAGGGGCAGGGATTCGGCGGACATGGGTGTTGCCGCGCTGCCCGCTCACGCCGCCGCTTCGATCCCCAGCGGCGCCCGCCGGCACGCCACCTCGTGGCCGTCCGCGATCGCGGTCAGCGCCGGCTCCGCCTCGCGGCAGGCGGGCTCGGCGAAAGGGCAGCGCGGGTGGAAGCGGCAGCCGGCGGGGGGTGCCAGCGGGCTCGGCACCTGGCCCTCGATGGCGGCCAGGCGCCGGCCGCCATCGTCGAGGCGGGGGACGGAGCCCATCAGGCCGATGGTGTAGGGGTGCTGCGGCTGGGCGAAGAGGCGCTGGACCGGCGCCCGCTCCACCACCTTGCCCGCATACATGACGATGACGTCGTCCGCCATCTCGGCCACCACCCCCAGATCATGGGTGATGAGGAGGAGCGCCAGCCCGCTTTCGTCGCGCAGGCGGCGCAGCAGGGCCAGGATCTGCGCCTGGATGGTGACGTCCAGCGCGGTGGTCGGCTCGTCGGCGACCAGCAGGTCGGGGTCGCAGGCGAGCGCCAGCGCGATCATCACCCGCTGCCGCATCCCGCCCGACAGCTTGTGCGGGTACTCCGCGAAGCGCTGCTCCGGGGCCGGGATGCGCACCCGCGCCAGCAGCGCGATGGTGCGCGCCTTGGCCTCGGCGGCGCTCACCCCGCGATGGCGGATGATGGCCTCGGCGATCTGGTCGCCGACCGTGAAGGCGGGGTTGAGCGAGGTCATCGGCTCCTGGAAGACCATGGCGATGCGGTCGCCGCGGATATCCTGGAGCTGTTCGGGCGAAAGGGTCAGGAGGTCGCGGCCGTCGAACAGGATGCGGCCGCCGGCGATCTCCGCCGGGGGGCGCCGCAGCAGCCCCATGATGGAGAGCGCGGTCACGCTCTTGCCGCAGCCGGATTCGCCGACGACGGCCAGGGTCCGTCCGCGCCCGACGGCGAAGGAGACGCCGTCGACCGCGCGCAGCACCCCGCGGTCGGTGCGGAAGAGCGTGGTGAGGCCCTCGACGCGGAGCAGCGGCTCCCTCACGCCCGGATCTCACGCATAGCCGGAGCTCACTCGACCTTCAGGCGCGGGCTGGCAGGATCGATCTTCTCTGCCGGGCCGGTGGCGCGGCAATTGTCGTAGGGGCCGCCCGGCGCGCCCTCCAGGGTCGCCTGTTCGCCCGCCAGCATCAGGGTGACGGCGCCGTTGGTGAACTGGCCCTCGGCGGCCGCCGGCTCGCCCGAGTCCCGCTTCGCCGGCTTGTTCTCGCCGTCGGCGCCCTCCGGACGGCCGAGCAGCAGGCGCATGGGCCCGGCCGCCAGGACGATCCGGTCGTCGCCGGGCCGGACGGTGACCTGGAAGCCGCGCCCGAGGGCGCAGCCATAGGTCGTCACCTCCGCCGGGGCGGGCTTGCTCGTGCCGCAGCCGCCCAACAGCAGGATGGCGGGCAGCATGATGGGGAGGAGTACTCCCAGGGGTCCGAGACGTCGCATCCCCATCCGATAGCGCGAATCACGCGTCGCGGACCAGCCCCCAGCGGGGGCAACCGCCGATCGCGGCCCCTCGCTCAATGTGGGGCCTCGATCGGGGCCTCAATGAAGGGCGCCGGCGAGATAGAGCGCGAAACAGGTGAGACCGGTGACCGCCAGCCCCTTGGTGAAACAATCGATCAGGTCATGGATCAGCATGGGCGAAGGATGACAGCGCTCGGTTACCGTTTCATGAGGCTGCCAAGTCACTGATCTTTCAGAAAATCGAGCCGGTACCGGCAGGAAAACTTGAGGTCCGCCCCAGGAAGATTTGTTTGCGGCGCAGCATTCCCGCTTCGATAGTGCGGCCGTCCTGGATCGGCCGATCTCCGCTGCGGAGACGGGCGGACGGAACAGCAGCCCACCCTCGATGATTGTTGCAGCAACATCGGTCGAATTCCGGGTGCGGGCACCCGCCTTCGGACCCATGGAGATCGCCATGAACCGACGACTTGCATTGGGCACCCTCGGCGCCGCCCTGCTGGCCGCCCCTCTTCTGGCCATGCCGGTAGCCCCCGCGGCCGCACAGGCCACCCTGCTCAACGTCAGCTACGACCCGACGCGGGAACTCTACCAGGACTTCAACGCGGCCTTCCTGCGCCACTGGAAGGAGAAGTCGGGCCAGGCCCTGACCATCCAGCAATCCCATGGCGGTGCCGCCAAGCAGGCGCGCTCGGTGATCGACGGGCTGCCGGCCGACGTGGTGACGCTGGCGCTGGCCTACGACATCGACGTCATCGCCGAGCGCGGCCTGCTGGCCGCCGACTGGCAGAAGCGGTTCCCGGACAACAGCTCGCCCTACACCTCGACGATCGTCTTCCTGGTGCGCAAGGGTAACCCCAAGGCCATCAAGGACTGGGACGACCTCGTCCGCACCGACGTGAAGGTCATCACCCCGAACCCGAAGACGTCCGGCGGGGCGCGCTGGAACTACCTGGCCGCCTGGGGCTATTCGCTGCGCCGGGGCGGCGGGGACGCCGCCGCCCGGGACTTCGTCGGCCGCATCCTGAAGAACGTGCCGATCCTCGATTCCGGTGCCCGCGGCTCCACCATCACCTTCGTGCAGCGCCAGCAGGGCGACGTGCTGCTGGCCTGGGAGAACGAGGCCTTCCTGGCGGTCAACGAGCTGGGGCGCGACCGGCTCGACATCGTCATCCCCAGCGTCAGCATCCTGGCCGAGCCGCCGGTCGCGGTCGTCGACAAGGTGGTCGATCGCAAGGGCACGCGGGCGGCCGCCCAGGCCTATCTCGAATATCTCTACACGCCCGAGGGCCAGGAGATCGCGGCCAGGCACTATTACCGCCCGCGATTGCCGGCGGTGCAGGCGAAGTACGCCGAACGCTTCCCCAAGGTCGAGCTCTTCACCATCGACGAGGTCTTCGGCGGCTGGCAGAAGGCGCAGAAGACGCATTTCGCCGATGGCGGGGTCTTCGACCAGATCTACCGGCCCAGCCGCTAGGACGGGCCCGGGTCCAAGGACTGCCCACATGACCATCGCCGCCCACGCGCGCGGTCGCCATCCCAAGCTGATCCGGCCCAAGGTGATCCCGGGATTCGGGATCACCCTGGGCGTCACCATCCTGTGGCTGTCGCTGATCGTCCTCGTCCCGCTGGCGAGCCTGTTCCTCAAGTCCGCGACCCTGGGCTGGGAGCGGTTCTGGGTGGCGACCACCAGCCCGCGCGTGCTGGCCGCCCTCGAAGTCAGCTTCGGCACCGCACTCGCCGCCGCCGCGACCAATCTCGTCTTCGGGCTGCTGGTCGCCTGGGCGCTGGCCCGCTACGAGTTTCCCGGCCGCCGCATCGCCGACGCCATCGTCGACATCCCCTTCGCCCTGCCGACGGCGGTGGCCGGCATCGCGCTGACCGCCATCTATGCCGACAATGGCTGGCTGGGCGCGCCGCTCGCGGCACTCGGGGTGAAGGTCGCCTACACGCCGCTCGGCATCTATGTGGCGCTGGTCTTCATCGGCCTGCCCTTCGTCGTGCGCACGGTGCAGCCGGTGCTTCAGGACCTCGACCCGCAGTTCGAGGAGGCCGCCTACACCCTGGGCGCCGGCCGCTGGAAGACCTTCGCGCGGGTGATGCTGCCGGCCCTGCTGCCGGCGCTCGCGACCGGCTTCGCGCTGGCCTTCTCCAGGGCGGTCGGCGAGTACGGCTCGGTCATCTTCATCGCAGGCAACATCCCGATGGTGTCGGAGATCGCGCCGCTGCTCATCGTCACCCGGCTGGAGGAATATCTCTATGCCGAGGCGACGGCGATCGCCGCCGTCATGCTGGTCGCCTCCTTCCTCATCCTGCTCGCCATCTCGCTGTTGCAGCGCCGCTTCGGCGGTTCCAGGGCACGCGTGCGATGACCACCTTCACCGCCATCATCCAGGACGCGACGGCCCCGGTCCGCCGGCAGCCGCGCCGGCCGACCACGGAGACGGGGGCGGTACGCATCCTGCTGGTCGCGGGCGCACTGGCCTTCCTCGGCCTCTTCGTGGTGCTGCCGCTGGCCGCAGTGTTCGTGGAGGCGTTCCGCCAGGGCTGGGCCGCCTATCTCGCGGCCTTCCACGAGCCGGTCGCGTGGTCGGCGATCTGGCTGACCTTGCTGGTGGCGGGGATCGCGGTGCCGGTGAACGTCGTCTTCGGCGTGCTCGCGGCCTGGGCGGTGACCAAATTCGAGTTCCGCGGCAAGGCGCTGCTGGTCAGCCTGATCGACCTGCCCTTCTCGGTGTCGCCGGTGATCGCGGGCCTCGTCTTCGTGCTGCTCTTCGGGCTGCAGGGCTGGCTTGGGCCGTGGCTGCAGGACCATGACATCAAGATCATCTTCGCCCTGCCGGGCATCGTGCTGGCGACGATCTTCGTCACCTTCCCCTTCGTCGCGCGCGAACTGATCCCGCTGATGGAGGAGCAGGGGGCGGCCGAGGAAGAGGTCGCGGCATCGCTCGGTGCCGGCTTCTGGCGCATCCTGACGCGGATCACCCTGCCCAACGTGAAGTGGGGCCTGCTCTACGGCGTGCTGCTGTGCAATGCGCGGGCAATGGGCGAGTTCGGGGCGGTGTCGGTGGTGTCGGGCCATGTCCGCGGCCAGACCAACACGATCCCGCTGCATGTCGAGATTCTCTACAACGAGTACGCGATCGTCGCGTCCTTCGCGGTCGCCTCGCTGCTGGCGATGCTGGCGCTGGTGACGCTGGTCGCCAAGGAGTTCGTCGAATGGCGGCTCGGGCGGGAACGCGTCGCGGCCCGGCGGGGAGGGACAAGTTGAGCATCGACATCATCGGCATCTCGAAGAATTTCGGTCGCTTCGCCGCCCTGCACGAGATCGAGCTGCGTATCGCCGACGGCGAGCTGGTGGCGCTGCTGGGGCCGTCCGGGTCGGGCAAGACGACGCTGCTGCGGATCATCGCGGGGCTGGAATGGCCGGACGACGGCGTCCTGCTGATGCAGGGGGAGTATGCGCTCGGCGTGCGCGCGAGCGAGCGCCATGTCGGCTTCGTCTTCCAGCATTACGCGCTGTTCCGGCACATGACGGTGTTCGGCAACGTCGCCTTCGGGCTCCAGGTCCGGCCGCGGGCCAGGCGGCCGTCCAAGGCCGACATCGGCGACCGCGTCCGCGACCTGCTGCGCCTGGTGCAGCTCGAGGAGCTGGTCGACCGCTATCCCGACCA
>CAZQOA010000036.1:0-27843 GCA_964594715.1 uncultured Rhizobiaceae bacterium
CCCTCGACCGCATCGCCTTCCAGGCGGCCCAGCGCGTGCGCCGCACCTGGTTCCGCGGCCATTGGATGGTGGCCGCCATGCTCGACCGCGACCGGCGGCCGGCCGGGTCGGGCGCCCGCGGCCCCGGCCGCGGCGAGCTCGATCGCGACCTGGATGCGCTCTTCGCCGCCGACTGGGCGGCGATCGCGGCCGGCCACTACCTGCCGCCCGGCGACCAGTGGGCGCTGCCGTCGCGGGCGCTGGCCGCCAGCCGCGCCTTTCTCTCCGACCTGCCGCAGGTGCGGCGCCGGCGGCGCGAGGGCGCCCACCGGGAGGTCGCGGCCGCGCCCGCCGCCGCCCGCCTGCCGCGCTACTATCGGCAGAACTTCCATTTCCAGACCGATGGCTGGCTCAGCCGTGAATCCGCGCGGCTCTACGACTTCCAGGTCGAGGTGCTGTTCGGTGGCGCGGCCGACGCCATGCGCCGCGGTGCGCTGGTCCCGGCCGGGGCGGCGCTGCGCGCGGCCGGTCCCGGTGCCCGCCTGCTCGATCTCGCCTGCGGCACCGGCCGCTTCCTCGAGACCGTCAAGGACAATTGGCCCCGCCTGCCGGTGCTGGGGGTCGACCTCAGCCCCGCCTACCTGGACGAGGCGCGGCGCCGGCTGCGGTCGCGCCGGCGCACCGCGCTGATCCAGGCCGCGGCCGAGCGGCTGCCGGTCGCCGACGGCAGCATCGACGTCGTCACCTGCATCTTCCTGTTCCACGAACTGCCGCCCAGGGTCCGCGTCCGGGTTGCGGCCGAGATCGCGCGCGTCCTGCGCCCGGGCGGCCGGCTGGTGCTGGTGGATTCGCTGCAGCGTGGCGACCACCCGCCCTATGACAGCCTGCTGGAGCGATTCCCGGCGGTCTTCCACGAGCCCTATTTCGCGAGTTGGTTGGGTCTCGACCTGGTGGGCCTGTTCGCCGCCGCCGGCCTGGAGGCCGGGACTGTCGAGCGGCGGTTCCTTGCCAGGATCGCCGCGTTCGATAAGCCCACCGCTTGAGATTCCGGCGTTTTCGGCGGAGTGTGCGCCGCGTTTCGTGAATGACAGCGTGGGCACGGGCCGGATGTCGGGAACGGGAATCTACGACCTAGTCGTCATCGGTGGGGGCATCAACGGGGCCGGGATCGCACGCGATGCCGCGGGCCGTGGCCTGTCGGTGCTGCTGGTGGAGCAGGACGACCTGGCGCGGGCGACCTCGTCCGCCTCCAGCAAGCTCATCCATGGCGGGCTGCGCTACCTGGAGCTGTACGAGTTCCGTCTTGTGCGCGAGGCGCTGGCTGAGCGCGAGGTGCTGCTGTCGATGGCGCCGCACATCATCTGGCCGCTCGCCTTCACCCTGCCGCACGCGCCGTCCCTGCGCCCGGCCTGGATGATCCGCGCCGGGCTCTTCCTCTACGACCATCTGGGCGGGCGCCGCCGCCTGCCGGGGTCGCGCGGCGTCGACCTGCGCCGCACGCCCTACGGCGCCGGCCTGCGGTCGGACCTGCGACGCGGCTTCGTCTATTCCGACTGCTGGGTCGACGATGCGCGGCTGGTGGTGCTGAACGCGCGCGACGCCGCCGACCGCGGGGCCGACATCCGCACCCGCACCGAATGCATCGCCGCGCGCCGCGCCGGCCCGGTCTGGGAGGTGCGGCTGCGCGACCGCCGCGACGGCAGCGAGACGGAGGTGGGGGGCCGCGTCCTGGTGAATGCCGCCGGCCCCTGGGCCGACCGGGTTGCAGGCCAGGTCATGGGCGGCAACCGCACGCCGCCGCTGCGCCATATCAAGGGCAGCCACATCGTCGTGCCCCGGCTGCATGACGGCGACCATGCCCTGATCCTCCAGAACGGCGACCGCCGCGTCGTCTTCGTCATTCCCTACGAGCATCATTTCTCGCTGATCGGCACCACCGACGTCGCCGCCGCCGGCGACCCGGGCGCGGTCACGGCCAGCGCCGAGGAGATCGCCTATCTGTGCGCCGCGGTGTCCGGCTACCTTGCCCGGCCGGTGACGCCGGCCGATGTGGTCTGGACCTATGCCGGGGTGCGGCCGCTCTATGATGACGGCACCGCCAATCCCTCGGCGGTCACCCGGGATTATGTATTGCAGCTGGATGCGGGCGAGGGTGGGCCGCCGGCGCTGCACGTCTTCGGCGGCAAGATCACCACCTACCGGCGCCTGGCCGAGCATGCGATGGAGAAGCTGGCGGCGGTACTGCCCGCCGTGAAGCCGGCCTGGACGGCGGGGGCCGCCCTGCCGGGCGGGGCCATCGAGGACGGCGATTTCGACCGTTTCTGCGCCGGGTTGGCGCGCCGCTATCCGGGCATCGATGCGGCCTGGTTGCGCCGCCTCGCGCGGCGGCACGGCACGCTCGCCCTCGACGTGCTGGGCGACGCCCGGGTGGAAGCCGACCTTGGCCGGCACTTCGGCGCCGGCCTCTATGCCCGCGAGATCGACCGCCTGCGCCGGGCCGAGTGGGCCGAGACGGCCGACGACGTGCTCTGGCGCCGCACCAAGGAAGGGCTGCATCTGACCCCGGCCGAACGTGCCGACGTCGCCGCCCACATGGCCTGAGCGCCATTCCCGATCCGTTCCAACATCTCCCAAGCGAGTTCGCCATGACCCAACATTTCGACCTCCTCATCCGCGGCGGCACCCTGTTCGACGGCACGGGCGCACCCGGCCGGCCAGCCGATGTCGGCGTCCGGGCCGATCGCATCGTGGCCATCGGCGACCTGGCCGCGGCCGCCGCCGACACCATCGTCGATGCGACGGGCAAGGCGGTGGCGCCGGGCTTCATCGACGTCCACACCCATGACGACCGGGCGCTGCTGTCGAACCCCGACATGGCAATGAAGACCAGCCAGGGGGTGACCACGGTGGTGGTCGGCAATTGCGGCGTCAGCCTGTCGCCGCTGGCGATCGACCACCGCCCGCCGCCGCCGCTCGACCTCCTGGGCGAGGAGGACTGGTACCGCTTCCCGCGCATGGCCGACTACATGGCCGCGGTCGACGCCGCCCCCGCCGCCGTCAACGCTGCCTGCCTGGTCGGCCACGCCACCTTGCGGGTCGGCGCCATGGACGACCTGCTGCGCCCCGCCACCCCGGCTGAGATCGACAACATGAAGGAGCGGCTGGCCGAGGGGCTGGCGGCCGGCGCCATCGGCATGTCGACCGGGCTCTTCTACCGTCCCGCCAATGCCGCCCCGACCGAGGAGGTGATCGCGCTGGCCGAGTTGCTGGAGCCGGCCGGGGCGCTCTACACCACTCACATGCGCGACGAGGGCGAGAAGGTGATGGATTCGCTGGAGGAATCCTTCCGCATCGGGCGCGAGGCCGGGGTGCGCGCCATCATCAGCCACCACAAGGTGGTCGGAAAACCCAATTTCGGCCGCTCGACGGAGACGCTGGAGCTGATCGAGCGCACCCGCGCCAAGCAGGATATCGGCCTCGACTGCTACCCCTACGTGGCCGCCTCGACGGTGCTGGACGCAAGCCGGCTCGAACGCTCCAGCCGGATCATGGTGACCTGGTCGACCAAGCACCCCGAGGTGAGCGGGCGCGACCTGGCCGACATCGCCGCCGAATGGGGCATCACCCAGCTCGAGGCGGTCGACCGCCTGAACCCGGCCGGCGCCATCTATTTCATGATGGACGAGGCCGACGTCCGCCGCATCCTCTCCTACCCGCACACCATCGTCGCCTCGGACGGCCTGCCGCACGACGCCCATCCCCATCCGCGCCTGTGGGGCACCTTCCCGCGCGTGCTCGGCCACTATTCCCGGGATGTCGGCCTGTTCCCGCTGGAGGAGGCGGTGCGCCGCATGACCGGGCTGCCGGCCGAGCGCTTCGGCCTGACCGGGCGCGGCCGCCTGGCGGTGGGTGCACACGCCGACATCACCGTCTTCGATCCGGCGACGGTGATCGATTCCGCGACCTTCGCCGACCCGGCGCGGCCGGCGCGCGGTATCGAGCGGGTGATCGTCAACGGCCAGCCGGTATGGGCGGACGGCGCCTCCACCGGCGCCAGGCCCGGCCGCCTGCTGCGCCGGCAGGACCTGCAAGCCGCCTGAGCCTGCACGATTCCGCCGCCCTGTCGCCGGAAGCCGGTCGACGGCGCGGGGCGGCGGCGTCACAATCGGTCCATGCGAACGGACGACCCGGAACCGGGAATGTGCAGCGAGGCGCCGGCATCGCCCGGTCGGTTGCCGGATTCGGGGCCGTTGCCGGATCTGGGCCTGTTGCTGGACCAGGTGCAGGAGGCCGTCGCCGTGACCGCGGCCGATGGCGGGCTCACCTATGCCAACGCGGTGTGGCGCCACTTTGCCGACCGCCCCGGCGAGCCGGCACCAGTCACGCTCCGCCGCTTTCGCTCGCTGCCGCACTTCCTGATCCGGCAGCGCCCGCTGCCGGACGGGTCGATGCTCATCCTCGTCCGCCAGGACGAGGAGCACATGTTCCGCGAGATGCTGGACCATCTCGACAGCACGGTCGCGGTCTACGATCAGGCGGAACGCTACCGCTACGCCAATGCCGCCTTCCACCGCCTCTATCCGCACCATGACGGGGGTGCGGGACAGGTCGGCCGCACCTTCGAGGAGCTGCTGCGGGCGTCGCTGGCGGCGGGACATGTGGCGGAACCACAGGCGGCCACCGACCCGGAAGGCTACGTCCGGCGGCGCATGTCGGAGTTCCGCAACCGGCAGCCGGGGGAGTCCGAGCGCTTTTCGCCGTCCGGCCGGTGGGACCTGCTGCGTACCCGCTTCACCCCGACGGGCCTGCGCCTGTCGATGCGCACCGAGATCACCGAGCAGAAGCGCATCCAGGAGGAGTTGCGCCGCGCCAAGGAACGGCTCGAGATCGAGGGCCCTGCCCGGGCGCGCTTCGTCGCCAAGCTCAGCCATGACCTGCGCACGCCGCTGTCGGCGGTGCTGGGCTATGCCGAGCTGATCGAGAGCGAGGTCATGGGACCGCTCGGTTCTCCCAGGTACCAGCAGTACGCCGCACTGATCCGGCAATCCGGGCAGCGGCTTCTCGGCCTGATCGAGGAGCTGCTGGAAGCCAGCCGCAACGAGGCGCGGCGGGTGGAGATGTCCGAGGTGCCGATCGACCTGCCGGCGCTGCTGGGGGGCGAGCTGCCCGCCATCGAGGCCCTCTCGCGCGCCAACCGCACCCAGGTGTCTTTAGGCATGCCGTCCGGCTTCCCTGGCTTGCGGGCCGACCCGCGGATGGTTCGGCAGATGGCGCTGGCGCTGGTCTCCAATGCCGTGCGCCATACCATCGACGGCATCGTCACCATCCATCTCCGCCAGCGTGACGACCAGGGCATCGACATCGAGGTGAAGGACACCGGCGTCGGCATGGCGCCCGAGCTGCTGGCGCGGGTGGGGGAACCCTATTTCCACGGGCCGGCGCCGCCCGGCGACGGCGAGGCGGGTGCGGGACTGGGCATCGCCATCGTCAAGGACCTGCTGGGCCTGCACCAGGGATGGTTCGCCATCGCCAGTACATTGGGTGCCGGCACGGTCGCCACCCTGTCCTTCCCGCCGGAACGCTCGGTGGCGCCGGTCGATGCCGGGGCGGAACGATGACGGTGCCGCCGCCCGACGGTCGCGCGCAGCTGGCCGGCTGGCTGGCGACCGTGCTCCGCGTGGTGCGGGCCGACGAGGCGGCCAACGCCCGGCCGGCCGAGCCCGCGGACCGGGCCGGGGTGCCGCCGCTCGCCGGGGTCAGGCTCTATCGCGAGATCCTCGACCGCCTCGACGAATCGATCGCCGCCTACAGTGCCGACGACCGCTATCTCTACGGCAACAACGCCTATCATCGCCGCTATCCACACCTGCCGGCCGACCCCGAGCTGGCGGGAAAGTCGTTCCAGGACATCCTGCGCTACGCCCTCGAGGTCGATGCCATCATCGACAAGCAGGCCGTCGACGATCCGGAAGCCTACCTCGCCCGCCGGGTCCGGGAGCTGCATCGCCATGACGGAGCGGGGTCGGAGCGGCTGAACACATCAGGGACGTGGGATTTCCTGCGGCTGCGGCGGACCGGGGCGGGGCAGAGCCTGTCGATCCGCACCGACATCACCGACCAGAAGCGGGTGCAGGACGACCTGCGCCTGGCGCTGGAGCGGCTGGAGACCGAAGGCGCCCAGCGCGCGGCCTTCGTCGCCAAGCTCAGCCATGAGCTGCGCACGCCGCTGACCGCCATCCTCGGCTATGCCGAGATGATCGAGAACGAGGCGATCGGCCCGGTCGGGCAGGCACGCTATCGGGAATATGCCGCGTCCATATCGCAGGCCGGCCGGCGCCTCCTCGACCTCGTCGACCGCATCCTGGCGCTGAGCCGCCTGGAGGCGGGCCGGATGGAGATGTCCGAAGCGCCGATCGACCTGGTCGACGTGCTGCGCCGCGAGATCACCGTGGTCGAGCCGGTCGCCCGCCAGAACCAGACCCTGCTGGCGCTCGATCTGCCAGGCGAGTTCCCGGCCCTGCGCGGCGACGCGCGGCTGGTGCGGCAGATGGTGTTGAACCTGCTCTCCAATGCCGTCCGCTTCACCCAGCGTGGCACGGTGGTGGTGTCGCTGCGCCGGCGCCAGGACAGCGGCATCGATCTGCATGTCGCCGACAACGGCATCGGCATGACGCCGGACGTGCTGGCGCGGGCGGGCGACCCCTATTTCCGCGGGCCCATCCCGCCATCCGGCATCGAGCCCGGCACCGGCCTTGGGCTGGCGGTGGCCAAGGAGCTGGTCGAGCTCCACCAGGGCCGCCTGTCGATCGTCAGCGAGCCGGGGCGGGGGACCACGGCCACCCTGTCCTTCCCGGCGGACCGGACCATTCCCATTGCCCGATCCGGCCCTACCGTCCGATCGGGGTGACGGCCGCTTGCGGGTCGTTCGCGCTTGACGACGGCGGGTACCCTCCCGTCAGGTACCCCGAATGAGCGAGCAGGATCGCGAGCAGGGCGAAATCGACGCGGCGGCGGCACTGGATCGCGTCGGCACCGGCGTCGCGATCTTCGGTCTCTCCGGCGACCTCGTCCATGTCAATGCCAGCCTGAAGCGCTTCCTCGCCGGCCGCGATCCGGAGGTGGCGGCGCTGCCCGACGTGGACGGCCGCCTGTTGCTGCCGGACGGGCGGGACGTCGTGGTCCGGCGGATCCCGCTGGAGGGCGGCGCCTGGGCGGTGCTGGTGCCGACGCCGCAGGATGACGGCGCCTTCCTGCGCCAGATCCTGGACTGCCTCGACACCTGCGTCGTCGCCTATGACCGGGACGACCGCTATCTCTTCGGGAACCGCGCCTACCATGCGCGCTACCCGCATCTGCCGGCCGAGGAGGACCTGGCCGGCGTCACCTTCGGCGAGATGCTGCGGCGGACGCTGGCCGCCGGCAGCTTCGCCGACGCCCAGGCCGAGAACGACCCGGACGGCTATGTCGCCCGCCGGGTCGCGGAGTTCCGCGCCGGCCAGCCCGAGATCACCGAGCGGATGACCGCATCGGGCAACTGGGAGCTGGTGCGCACGACCTCGACGCCGACGGGAATGCGGCTGTCGCTGCGCACCCGCATCACCGAGGTGCGCCGCGTGCAGGAGGAACTGCGGCGGGCCAAGGAGCGGCTGGAAACCGAATCGACCGTGCGGGCCAGCTTCGTCACCCGGCTCAGCCATGATTTCCGCACCCCGTTGTCGGCCGTGCTGGGCTATGCCGAGATGATCGAGCAGGAGGTACAGGGGCCGCTGGCGACGCCCAAGTACCAGGAATACGCCGCCCTCATCCGTCATTCCGGCCAGCATCTGCTGGACCTCGTCTCGGGCCTTGCGAACAACGCCCCCGAGGAGCTGGCGGCGTCCCTCCGCGAGGAAATCATCGACCTTTCGGCGCTGCTGCGGCGTGAGGTGACGGTGATCGCACCCCTGGCCCAGGCCGCCGGCATTGACCTGATGCTGCACCTGGCCGACGCCACCCTGGGTCTGCGCGGCGACGCGCGCATGGTGCGCCAGATGGTCCTGAACCTGCTGTCGAACGCCGTTCGCTTCAGCGACCGTGGCACCGTCGCCGTGTCGGCCGAGAAGCATGAGGATGGCGGCGTCGACGTGGTCGTGTCGGACGCCGGCGCCGGCATGTCGGCCGAGGTGATCGCCCGCCTGGGCGAGCCCTTCTACCGCGGCGAGGGCACCGGTGCCGACCGTCCGGCCGGCACCGGCCTCGGCCTGGGCGTGGTGAAGGAGCTGATCGCGCTCCACCAGGGGCGCCTGCGGATCACCAGCACCCCCGGCCACGGTACCCGGGCGGTGCTGGAGTTCCCGCCGCAGCGGACGGCGCGACTGGAGGAGTGAGCGCTGGCGTCAGGCAATCGGGTCGAGCGGCCAGATCGGGCGGCGGATGTTGGTGAAGTCGAAGCGGGTCAGCTCCGGTGTCGTGAAGGCCCCCGTGTCCACCGTCAGGACCGCGCGGCCCATCGGCCCGAAGGTGGCGCGGAAATGCTGGGCGGACTTCACCACCAGCACGTTCTTCTTGGTCGGGTCGATGCCGACCGACAGGAAATGCTGCCGGTCAATGGTCTGGAAGCGGCTGGCGGCGAGCACGATCTCCATCCCCTCCACCTGCAGCACGGCGGTATTGCCCATCGTCGAGCGGACGCCCTTCGACATCGGCCCGTCGAAGGTGAACTCGCCCGTGCCGAGATACTTGACGACACCCTTCACCTTCAGCGGCGGGCCGCCGAAGTCGGGATCGATCTTGCCACCGACCAGCAGCTCCACCGTGGCGCCGACGCCGGCCGCCCGGCAGGCCTCGACCGCTTCCGGATCGATCACCGGCGAGACGGCGACGTTCTCGACGCCGCCCGCCAGCAGCCCGCGCAGCAGGTTGGTGGCGTCGCCATAGCCGCCGCCGCCGGGGTTATCGGTGAAGTCGGCCAGCACCAGCGGCCGGCCGCTGTCGTCCGGCCGGCGCGCGACCGACACCGCCTCGCCGACGGTGTAGCGCCGCGTCGAGCTGGTCTGGCGGTTGTCCCAGCAATAATCCATCAGCGCCTCTGCAATCGCCCGCGCCCGCTCCGGCTGGCCGTCATGGGTGACCGCGACCGACGGCCCGGCATCCCGGATGTTGGAGCGGGTGAAGCCGGCATGGACGCTGACGACGAGGATGCCCGGCTCCTTCTCGAAGGCATCCGCGCGGCGCAACGCCTCGGTCATCACGCCCTCGATGGTGGTCTTGCCGCCATCGAAGCCGAGCAGGGTCGGCCGGTTGACCACCAGGGCCTTGGGACGAATCTCGCCCGCCAATGTCTGCTTCATCAGCAGGGCCGCCTGCTGCGCCCGCTCATACTGGTCGATATGCGGATAGGTGCGGTAGGCGATGACGATGTCGGCATGCCGGCACATCGTCTGGGTGACGTTGGCATGCAGGTCGAGCGTGATGGCGATCGGCACATCCGGGCCGATCCGGGCCCGGATGTGCGTCAACAGCTCGCCCTCGGCGTCGTCCGCCCCCTCGGCGACCATGGCGCCGTGAAAGGCGATCAGGATGCCGTCGAAAGGTTCCTCCAGCGCGTCCATGACCGGCTTGGTCAAGGCTGCCCAGGCATCGGCCGTGACCGTGCCGTTGGGGGTGGCGGCGGCGGAAATCGGGTGCCGCACCTCCCAGCCGTAGGCCTGGGCGGCGTCGAGGAAGCCGCCCATCTCGGTTCGCGTGCCGCGCATCGCCTTGGCCACCGCCTCGTCGCCGAGATGGAGGTAGCGGCGCTGGAAGGCGGGCAGGTCCGTCTTCAGCCTGGAGAAGGTGTTGGTCTCATGGGCGACATGGACGAGCAGCAGGCGCGGCATCGCGAAGTCTCACTTCTTCAGCTTGGCAAGGTCGGGGATCGGGCGGGCGGTGCGGGGGTCGTCCTCCAGCACCTGCTCCAGGGCGTGCGCGAAGGCCAACACCTTCAGGTCGCCGCGCTGGGGACCGATCACCTGCAGTCCGAACGGCGTCCCCGTCGGCTCCAGCCCGCACGGCATGCTGAGCGAGGGGTGGCCGGTGAGCGTGATGCCGTAGGTCAGCGCCAGCCAATGGAAATAGTGGCGCAGCGGCTCGCCGTTGACCTCGGTGACGTAGAGCTGGTCGAGCGGGAACGGTGCCACCGGCACGGTCGGCGAGATCAGGATGTCGAAGTCGCGGAAGAAGTCCTGGAAGCTGCGATAGATCCGCGTCTGCGCCTTGTGGCCCTCGGCGATGTCGAGCGCGGTGAATTGCAGCCCCTGCTCGTAGTTGGCGACGATGTTGGGGCCCAGCTTGTCGTGGTGCTTCTCGTAGCGGTCCTTGTGCGAGGCGAGGAAATTCTGCGCCCGCATGGTGTCGAAGGCGAAGTCGGCCCCGGCCATGTCGGGGTCGCGCCATTCCGCCTTGCGGAAGACGTGCTTGAAGAGGTCGACGCGCTCGCGGAAGGTCGCGCGGATGGCATTGTCGACCGGCGCGAAGCCCAGATCCTCGGAGAAGGCGACCCGCATCGAGGACAGGTCGCAACGGCCCGGCCGGCCGAAGGCGGCGGCGTCGACCGGCCCCGCGAAGGGGTCGCGGCTATCGTCGGACACCATGCCTTCCATCAGGAGGCAGGTGTCGGCGACAGTGCGGCCCATCGGGCCGACCACGGAAAGGGCGGTCCAGCCGAGGCCGCGCCGCTCCGACGGCACCAGGCCCGGCGACGGGCGGTAGCCGACGATGCCGGAGAAGGCGGCCGGGATGCGCAGGCTGCCGCCGGTGTCGGAGCCGGTGCAGATCGGCAGCATGGAGGTGGCCAGCGCCACCCCCGACCCGCCGGACGAGCCGCCGCAGATCCGCGTCGGATCCCAGGCGTTGCCGGTCGGCCCCCAGACCGGGTTGTTGGTGTTGGCGCCGGCGCCCCATTCGGGGACGTTGGTCTTGCCGACGACGATGGCGCCGGCCGCGCACACGCCGGCCACCATGCGCTCGTCCTTCTCCGGCACATGGTCGGCGAACAAGGGCGAGCCCCAGGTGGTGCGCAGGCCGCCCGTCTCGTTCAGGTCCTTGATGCCGACCGGCAGCCCGTGCAGCGGCGGCAGCGCGTCGCCACGCATCACCGCCGCCTCGGCCTTCTTCGCCTCGTCGCGGGCGCGGTCGACGCACATGGCGGTGACGGCGTTGAGGGTGGGGTTCACCTCGGAGATGCGGACGAGGCAGGCTTCCAGCAATTCCACCGGCGACAGCTGGCGCGTGCCGATGAGGCGGCGCAGCTCGACCGCGGACTGGTCGACGAGTTGGCTCATGGGAGGGGTCCCTTTGCTGTCAGGCGTTCGGATGGGTGATATTCGATTTCGGGGGTCAGGCGGCGCGCGCGGGCGTGCCGGGCTCGCCCAGGTCCCAGAAGATGCCGGCCATCATGCGCAGTCCCTCGCGCGCGATCGGCGCCAGCATGTGCTCGTCCGGGGCGTGCTGCGAGCAGGACGCGTAGGAGTGCGGGACCCACACGGTCGGCGTCGCCAAGGTCAGCGCGAAGGCGTGGTTGGGCAGGGTCCCGCCCAGGTTGGGCAGCAGTGCCGGCTTCCGGCCCAGCGTGCGGGCGACGGAATCGGAGGTCCAGACCACCCAGGGATGCTCGGGGTCGAGGCGGGTAGCCGGTGCCGCCGCGTCGCGCGAGCGCTTGATCTCGACCATCGGGAAGCCGTTGGCGTCGAACCAGCGGCGCAGCGAAGGCAAGAACTGCTCGGGGTCGGAGCCGACGACGTAGCGGATCTGGCAATGGGCGGTGGCCCGCGGCGGGATCGCGTTCACCGGCTTGTCGGGGTTGCCGGTGCGGAAGGCCAGCACCTCGAAGCTGTTCCAGCCGAAGACGCGCTCGGCCGGCGAGAAGCCGGGTTCGCCCCAGTCGGCATCGATCTCCGGCCCGTCGGGGCCGCCATCGACGGACAGGCCCGACAGCGCCTGGCGGACCGAGTTCGACATCGGCGCCGGGCGCCATTCCGGGACGCGGATGGCGCCGTTGGGCGTGGTCAGGCTGGCCAGGGCGTGGGCCATGATGATGCCGGGGTTGGCCAGCAGCCCGCCCCAATTGCCGGAATGGTGGCCGCCGGCGCGGAGCTCGATCGACAGGTCGAAATTGAAGGCTCCGCGGGTGCCCATGTAGAGGGTCGGCTCACCCGGTTGCAGGCGCGGGCCGTCGGACCCGATCAGCACGTCGCCGGCCAGGCGGTCGCGGTGGAGCCGGCAGAACTCGTCGAGGCCGGGGGACCCTACCTCCTCGCCCATGTCGATCAGGATGCGGGAATTGAAGCCGAGCCGGCCGCGCGTCTTCAGCACCGCCGCGATGGCGGCGATGTTGATCGTGTGCTGGCCCTTGTTGTCGGCGGTGCCGCGGCCATAGATGCGCTCGCCGTCGATGTCGAGCTGCCATGGGCCCTTGCCCTTGCGCCACTGCTCCTCCTGCCCGCGGACCACGTCGCCATGGCCGTAGGTGAGGACGGTCGGCAGCTGGTCGTCCTCGCGCCGCTCGGCGACGAGGAAGGGCGGGGCGCCCGCGACCGGGTTCTCCAGCACCTCCCAGCCATAGCCCAGCGCGGCCAGCGCCGGGCCGATCTCGTCCGTCAGGTACTGGTAGAGGACCGGCTTGCGGTCCGGGTTCTGGCTTTCCGTCGGGATCGCGACCCGCCGGGCGAGGTCGAGGTGGAAGGCGCCGGTGTCGAAATGGCGCTCGACTTCCTGGACGGCTTCGGTGCGGGACATGGCAAGGGCCTCGCCGGTTGGACGAAGATGGGAACGATGAAGGGGGGCCACCGCTGAGGGCGCCTCGGAAGGTGCGGCAGACTACGACGAAACCGCCGCTTTCGGCCAGCAGGAACCCCCGTCCGACACCCGGAACCCCTTGGAAGGGCGGCTCCGGCGAACCAGAATGGGGGACGAGTCGGCACCCGCCCAGCAGCACCATCCACTGCCAAGACAAACAATCGCCGACGTGAATATCTGCCCTAGGGGGAAACGATGAAGCTCGACCGCGCCATCAACCTCGACGACCTGCGGCGGATGGCCAAGCGCCGCCTGCCGAAGATCGCCTACGACTTCATCGAGGGCGGGGCCGACGACGAAGACGGTCTGGATCGCGCCGTGGACGCGTTCCGCGACTGGCGCATCGTCCCGCGCTTCATGGTCGACGTCACCCAGCGCCAGCAGAAGACGACGCTGTTCGGCCGCGAATATGCCAGCCCCTTCGGCATCGCGCCGACCGGCATCGCGGGCCTGTTCCGCCCCGGCGCCGACATGATGCTGGCCGAGGCGGCGCGCGAGGGCGACATCCCGTTCATCATGTCCGGCAGCGCCACCGGCTCGATCGAGGACCTGGCCCGGGTGGCGCCCGAGCATGGCTGGTACCAGCTCTACCCGGCGCGCAGTTGGAGCATCTCCGAAGGCATGGTCGGTCGCGCCCGGGATGCCGGCCTCTCGACCCTGGTGCTGACGGTCGACGTGCCCTGCCCGTCGAACCGCGAGCGCAATGTGCGCAACGGCTTCGCGCGGCCGCTCCGGATGTCGCTCCGCACCCGGCTGGAGGCGCTGACGCATCCGGGCTGGATGCTCGAATATCTTCGCACCGGCATGCCGATGTTCGACAACTGGGCGACCTATGCCAAGGCCGGCGCCACCGCCGACGAGGTGGCGGATTTCGTCGTCGCGGAATCCTATCCCGCGCTGACCTGGGCGGATGTCGAGAAGCTGCGCCGGATGTGGCCGCGCAACCTGGTGCTGAAGGGCATCATGCATCCCGACGACGCGACCCGGGCGGCCGACCTCGGCGTCGACGGCATCATGGTTTCCAACCACGGCGCGCGCCAGCTCGACCGCTCCCCGGCGCCGCTCGACGTGCTGCCGGCGATCGACGCGGCCGTCGGCGACCGCATGACGCTGATGCTGGATGGCGGCGTGCGTCGCGGCAGCGACGCGCTGATCGCCCAATGCCTGGGCGCCCGGTTCGTCTTCATGGGCCGCTCCACCCTCTATGGCGTGGCCGCCGCCGGCAAGCCGGGTGCGGCCCGCGCCATCGCCATCATGAAGCGCGAGATCGACCTCGCCATGGCCCAGATGGGCTGTCCCAGCATCGACCGGCTCGGCCCCGATTTCCTGATGTGGGACAAGCCCGAGGACCGGCTGCGCAACCGGCGGGCCTGACGCCGGCGGCGGTCCCGTTCATGGGGCCGTCGCCTGTCCCCCCGCGGTGATCGCTTGGGGGACGATGAAGGCGCGGCTGTCCTCGTGGGTGTAGCGGGTGAAGTCGGGGTGGTTGCGTAGCGAGCGGCCGTCTTCCATGAGGGCGCCGTGCCGGACGCCGGAGCGACGTAGCGCCCAGCCGAGGCTGAGCTGGTCGCGGCGGCTGTCGCGGCTGATTTCGTCCCACCACAGCCGGAAGGTGTCCTCGACACCGGGTCGGCCGGGACGGGCGACGAAGAAGCTGGTTTCGTACAGCCCCTCGCCGGCCGGCACCCCCAGGGCCCGGTAGCGCGCCATCTGGCGGTCGATGACGGCGGGGTCGTCCCGCCTTGCCTGCTTGCAGGCTTCGGCCTCGTCATAGATGCAGGCGCGCGCGGGGTGGCGGACGAAGCCGATGCCCCAATCCTGGTCGATCACCATGCGGAAATAGCGGGCAAGGTCGCCGCGGACGGCGATGTTGGCGTCGAGCCATGCCACCGCCGCATAGCCGGGCAGCAGGTCCGGCAGGTGCGCCTTGACGTAGCGCGCGCGGCGCGTCGGGTTGTCATGCAGGAAGGGCGTCGGGCGGACGTCCCAGACGTCATAGCCGTCGATGCCGGCGTCCGCGAAGCAGACATGGTCGATCGCGGGGTCGAGGCGGTCCGGCACCGTCAATGTGTCGTAGCCGCCCATGATTGCCGTGCAGACGGCGAACCGCCGGGGGTGGGCCGTGTCCCGTGCGCGATAGCGCGCCACTCGGGCACCGATGTCGGGTGGCGGGTTCCAGTCCCGCGGGCCGGCCGGCATGCGGCCTTCCGCCTTGCCGAACTTGAGGTAATGCAGCAACGGGTTGAGGCCGGCCTCGCGCACGTCGCGATAGCGCTGCAGATAGGAGGCGCCGTCGAACAGCGGGCCGGCCGCACGTCCCTCGGCCCCGCCGGTCGCGAGGTAGTGCGCCAGGGGATCGCCGCCGGTGGCGGCATCGGGGTAGCGGCGTTCGTACCAGTCGGCGTCGAAGAGCCCGGACGACGCCAGCAGCCGGCGATCATGGTCGGCGCAGGGCGGCCGGCCCTCGGCCGCGCCATGGGTCCGATAATGTTCCAGCGGATCGAGGCCCGCCGCGGCCACGTCCGGGTTGTTGGCGAGATACCAGTCGCGATCGAGGACCAGCGCCGCGGCGGCCGGCGCGGGCCTGGCCGGCGGCCGCGGTCGCCGGCCTTCCTTCGCCCCGTAGCGGCGATAATGGGCAACCGGGTCGATCCCGGCGGCGGCCACGTCCGGATACTGTGCCAGGTACCATTCCCGGTCGACGGCCGGCACGGCGGGCGCGGTGGCGGCCGCCCGGTGAAACTCGAAGACGAGGTAGGCCGCCGGCGCGGGGCCTCGGTTCTCCATGCCGTGCATCTCGCCCGCGGCATAGAAGATGACGGCGTTGGCGCCGGCCTCCTCGGCCAGCGTGTGCAGGCGGCCCGACAGCACGATGATGGCGATGTCGTGCTCGTCGGCGTGGGTGGCATAGCCGCCGCCCGGCGGCATGAGGGTGAGGTGGGCGTGCAGCTTGCCCAGAAACGCCGTCTCCTGTTCGAACAGCAGGCGCATGCCGCCCGACGTGTCGGCTGGCGGGCGCCAGGCATCGTCCGGGCGGATGATCGTCGTATCCAGGGCGCGGCTCGCCGCGTTCGGCTCGCCCGACCATTTGAGCATCGCATAGACCAGCGGGCGGTCGCCGGGGTTGCGGATCGTATGGTGCTGGTAGGCGGGATAATAGGCGAATGCCCCGCGCGAGACGTGTTCGATCCGCGGCGCGGGGTCATCTTCGGACCGGGCGATCACGAGGTCGGCCTCGCCGTCGAGGACGACCAGCAGTTCCTCCTCCAGGTGCGCGTGCGGGCGATGCGGGCTGTGGCCCTGGGCCAGGACCGAGGCATGGCAGGTCAGAGAGACGAGGTTGGCGGTGGCGCCGGAAAATATCGGGTGCGGTTGCCATGGACGCTCGATGCCCGGGGGCGGTCGCAAGGGGAGCGACAGGCGGTGGATCAGGCTTGCCAGCCTGGCGCCGGTGCGGCCCTGCCAGGGGTCGACGATGCGGTTGGCCCCTTCGTCTGCGCGCCCGGCGATCGGCACCGCCGGCGGGCGGGGGCGGTCGAGGAAACGGAACGGCCAGTCCAGCTTCGTCGAATCGAGAATGCGCACCGGCGTCGCCGCGGCGGCATACTGCAGCAGCAGGGCGCTGCGGGGGGCGCCGGCGCGGTCATCGCGCGAGCCGTGCCAGATGCGGCCGTCGAACAGGATCGCCTCGCCGTCGCTGGCCGAGGGCTGCTCCAGCCTCGCGGCCGGGTCCATGCCGCGGGCGATGGCCAGGACCGCCTGCTCGTCGACCTCCTCCCGCCGCAGTCCCCGAAGGTGAAGTTCCTCCTGGATAGTGCGGGGCAGCCGGTGCGACCGCCCGATCAGCGCGATGGTCGATTCCCGGCTGGTGTTCTCCAGGCCGATCCAGGCGGAGACGAAGCGCCCCTCCGGGGCCGAGCTTTCGATGTCGGTATGCCAGGTGTGGACCTGGCCCCGGCCGCGCCGGACGATGGAAGCCCCCCACAGGACGATGTCGTCACCGAGCAGCGGCCGCAGCCGGTCGACCAGGGCGGGCAGGCGGGCGATATCGGCGAACAGGGGATCGGTGGCGGCCCGGCCCTTGTTCCAGTCCAGCGGCGCCGGGTGCAGGGATACCTCGTCATGGCGCAGGATCAGCGCGCATTGTCCTGGCGACAGGACCGGCGCCGGCCCGATGAACCCTGCTTCTGCAAACGTGCGCGCGATCCTGGATGCAGGATGCCCTTGCGGAAGTCCGGTCACGATGCCTGCTTCATCTCCGTGTCGTAGAGATGGCATTCCACCTGCCCGGTCGCGGTCGCCAGCGGCTTCGGCGCGATCGTCCGGCAGACCGGCATGACGTGCGGGCAGCGCGGGTGGAAGGTGCAGCCGGGCGGCGGGTCGATCGGGTTGGGAAAGGCGGTGCCGAGCTGTGCGTCGGGCACGCCCAGCCCGGGCTCCGGCGTCAGCACCGAGGCCAGCAGCGCGCGCGTGTAGGGGTGCTGCGGGTCGTGGAAGAGCTGGTCGGTCTCGGCTTCCTCGACGATGCGGCCGAGATACATGACCGCCACCCGATGGGCCATGTGCTCGACCACCGCCAGGTTGTGGCTGATGAGGAGGTAGGTCAGCCCGAGCTCGCGCTGCAGGTCGAGCAGCAGGTTGAGGATCTGCGACTGCACCGAGACGTCGAGGGCCGAGGTCGGCTCGTCGCAGATGACCAGCTCGGGGCGCATGATGAGGGCGCGCGCGATGGCGACGCGCTGGCGCTGGCCGCCGGAGAGCTGGCTCGGATAGTTGCCGACATAGCGGTGCGGCAGGCCCACCATGTCCATGATCTGGCGCACCTTGGCCGGCCACTCCGACGAGGCGCCGACACGGTGGACGCGCAGCGGCAGGGTGATGATGTCGCCGATCGTCTTGCGCGGGTTGAGCGAGGAGTAGGGGTCCTGGAAGATCGGCTGGATGCGCCGCGCCGTGGCCCGCCGGTCGAGGCGGGCGATCGGCTCGCCGGAGATGAGGATGTCGCCGGAGGTCGCCGGCAGGAGGCCGAGCAGCATCTTGGCCAGGGTCGACTTGCCGCAGCCGGACTCGCCGACCAGCCCCAGCACCTCGCCCTTGGCCAGACGCAATGTCACGCCGTTCACCGCATGCAGCGGCCGCTTGGGTTTGAGGAAGCCGGACGAGACCTGGAAGGTGCGGAAGACGTTGGCCGTTTCCAGGATCGGGATGGTGTTGGCGATGGGAATCATGCCGCCACCGGCCGCGCCTGGTTGGCGACGCAGGTCTCGACCGGCAGCACGCAGCGATAGGCGCGGCCCTCGCCGAGCGGCGTCAGCGGGATCGGCCCGGCGGTGCAGTCGGCATGGGCATATTCGCAGCGGTTGGCGAAGCTGCACTGCATCGCCTCGCCGAACAGCGGCGGCACCACGCCCGGGATCGAGCCCAGGTGCCCGCCGCGCCTGGTCTTGCCCGGCACCGGGATGCAGCGCAGCAGGCCCTGGGTATAGGGGTGGAGCGGCTGGGCGAAGACCTCGTGGACGGTGCCGCTCTCGACGATCTCGCCCGCATACATGACGGCGACCCGGTCGGCGACCCGGGCGACGATGCCGAGGTCGTGGGTGATCAGCATCACCCCCATCTGCAACTCGCGCTGCAAGGTCGCGAGCAGGTGGAGGATCTGGGCCTGGATGGTGACGTCGAGGGCGGTGGTCGGCTCGTCGGCGATGATCAGTTCCGGCCCGCACATCAGGGCCATGGCGATCATCACCCGCTGGCGCAGCCCGCCCGAAAGCTGGTGGGGATATTGCCGCAGCCGGCTGGCGGCGGCGCTGATGCCGACCTTCTCCAGCAGGAACACCGCCCGCTCCCGCGCCTCGCGCCGGGTCGCCTTGCGGTGGCGCAGGAATGCCTCCTCGAGCTGGTTCCCGATCGTGTAGGCCGGGTTGAGCGAGGTCATCGGCTCCTGGAAGATCATCGCCATCCGGTTGCCGCGGATGTCGGACATGCCGCGCTCGTCGACGGTCTGCAGGTCGGCGCCGGCCAGCTCCAGCTTGCCGGCCGTGCGCCTGGCCCGCTTCGGCAGCAGGTTCATGAGCGCGAGCGAGGTCAGTGACTTGCCGCAGCCGGATTCGCCGACGATGCACAGGGTCTGGCCGCGCTCGACGCTGAAGCTGATGCCGCGAACGGGGACCAGCAGGCCGGTGGCGATTGGGATCTCGACCCGCAGGTTCTCGACTTCAAGGATGGCGCTCATGGCTAGGGCATCGCCTTCCGGTCAGTTGCGGTTTTCGGGGGCGGTGACGTCGCGCACCCCGTCGCCCAGCAGGTTGATCGACAGCACCAGCAGGAAGAGGCAGATGCCGGGGAGCGTGATCATCCAGGGGCTGAAGAACATGTCCTCCTTGGCCTCCGACAGCATCAGGCCCCACGAGGGCAGGGGCGGTTGCACGCCGAGGCCGAGGAAGGAAAGTGCCGCCTCCAGCAGGATGGCGTTGGCCATTTCCACGGTCGCCACGATGACCAGGGAATTCAGGATGTTGGGCAGGATCTCGCGCAAGAGGATGTAGGGGGTGGAGCAGCCGATCGCCTGCGCTGCCGTCACATAGTCGAGCGACCGAGCCTGCATGGTGACGCTGCGCATGACGACGGCGAAGCGATCCCACAGGAGGAAGCCCAGGACCAGGATCACCACCTCCAGCGAGCTGCCATAGAGGGCGACCACCGCCAGCGCCACCATCACCACCGGCATCGACAGGCGGGTGGTGATGAGGAAAGTCACCACCATGTCGACCTTGCCGCCGAAATAGCCGGCCATCACCCCCAGCGTGGTGCCGATGATGCCCGAGATCAGCATCGTCGCGAAGCCGATCAGGAGCGAGATGCGGGCGCCGTAGATGAGGCGCGAGAGATAGTCGCGGCCGACCTTGTCGGTGCCCAGCACATGGTTCCAGCCGGCCTTCGGATCGTCCCAGAGCCAGGCGTGCCAGATGGGGGGGATGCGCCGGGCGGCCAGGCTCTGGGCATAGGGGTCGTGGGGCGCGATCAGGGCGGCGCCCAGCGCCACGACGAACATCAGCGCCAGCACGATGGCGCCGAACATCAGGCTGTGATGGCCGAACACCCGCCGCCGCAGCAGGGCCGCGGGGCTGGGGGCCAGCATCTGCTCGGGCGCGAGGCGCCCGGCGCCGAAGAATGCGGGAGTGGCCATGGTTCAGCTCACCCGGATGCGCGGGTCGAGATAGGCGTTCAAGAGGTCCGCCAGCAGGGTGAGGAAGATGTAGAAGAGCGAGATCAGCAACACGATCGCCTGCACCACCGGAATGTCGGAACGGCTGATCGACTCCCATGCCAGGTAGCCGACGCCGTGCAGGGCGAAGATGGTCTCGATCACCACCGATCCGCCCAGCATGAAGCCGAACTGCACGGCGGCCAGCGACACCACCGGGATGACCGCGTTGCGCAGCGCGTGCTTGAAGAGGATGGTGGTCGGGCGCAGGCCCTTGGCCCGCGCCGTGCGGATGTAGTCGGACGCCAGCACCTCGATCATGCCGGCCCGGGTCAGGCGCATGAAGGCGGGGGTGGCGTAGTAGCCGAGCGCCACTGCCGGCATCACGAAATGCGCCCAGGAATCCGAGCCCGAGATCGGCAGCCAGCGCAGCACCACCCCGAACAGGATGATCATCATCAGCGCGAACCAGAAGGTCGGCAGCGCCTGCCCCAGGACCGACATCGACAGGGCCAGCCGGTCGATCGGCGAGTTCGGCTTGAGGGCCGCCACCACGCCGAGCGGGATCGACAGCGCCAGCGCGAAGAAGAGCGCGCAGCCGCCCAGCGTCATGGTGACGGGCAGCCGCTCCACCAGCAGGGCCGCCACCGGGGTGCGCAGCCGGTAGGATTCGCCGAAATCGCCGGTAAGCGCGCTGCCGAGCCAGTCGAGATACTGGACCAGCAGCGGTCGGTCGAAGCCGAAGCTCCGGCGCAGCGCCTCGATATCCTCGATGGTCGCATTGGCGCCGGCGATCGCCTTGGCCGGGTCGATGGCGGCGTTGGTCATGACGAAGGTGATGCCGGACACGGTCAGCACCACCAGGCACGCCAGCAGTAGTCGCTTCAGTGAGTAGGCGAGCATTCGCTACAGCTCTCGTCCGGAGGATGGCGGGATGCCGGGCGGCCTCGAGGGTCGCCCGGCATCTGCTTTCGTCACTTCCAGCCGTAGAGATAGTAGCGCGGCAGCTCGTCGGCGAAGGCCTCGAAGTTGAGGTCCTTCGTCATGCCGTAGTTGGTCACGAAGGTGAACATCGGCAGCCAGTAGGCCTGCTCGGTGATCTTCTTGATCGCCTTGGAATAGTTCTCCTTGCGGACCTTCTCGTCGACGGTGGCGCCGCCGGCTTCCAGCCATGCCTTGACCTCGGGGTCGCGGGCATAGTCGTCGCCGCTGCCGGCGAAGAAGTTCGGCAGGATGGCCGAGACGTCGTTCACCGAGTAGGAGCCCCAATCCATGAAGTAGGACGGGGTCGCGTTGGCGTGGTTCTTGTCGCGCACCGCGAAATAGGTCATCTGCGTCAGCTTTGCCTTGATGCCCACTTCGCTGAGATAGCCGAGGATGGCCTCCGACCAGTCGCGCGGCCGATAGGCGAAGAACTCCATCTCGAAGCCGTCCTTGTAGCCGGCGGCGGCGAGCAGCTCCTTGGCCTTGGCGGGGTTGTAGTCGTACTTGGCGGCGACCGAATCATCGCAGCCGAACTGGGTCGGGAAGCAGGGCGTGTTCAGCACCCGCGACTTGCCGCCGATCAGGTTCTTCACGATCGCCGGGCGGTCGATCGCATGCGCGATCGCCTGGCGCACGCGCACGTCCTGCAGTGCCTTCACCGGGGTGCGGCCGGCGGCGTCCATGCCGATATAGCCGACCCGCATCGTCTCGGCGCGCACGACCTGGAGGTTGGGTACCTTCTCCAGGCGGTCGGCCTGGTCGACCGGCACATACCAGATCCAGTCGAGGCCGCCCGCCAGCAGCTCGGCGATCTGGGTCGACATCTCCGGGATGGTGCGGATGACGATGTTCTTGATCTTGGCATGGGGCTTGGAGCCGCCCTCGAAATGCCCTTCCCACCGTTCCAGGGTGTATTCCTTGGTGGGGACGATCTTGGTCACCTTGTAGGGGCCGGTGCCGATCGGCTTCAGGCCCATCTCCTTCGGGCCGGCCTTCGCATAATACTCGTTCGGGTACATGACGATCGGGATCGTCAGGAACTCGAGCGCGGCCGGGAACGGCTTCTTGGTGATGATCCGGATCTTGAACTTGTCGAGCTTCTCGGCCTTCTCGATCCAGCTCACGTTGGACTGGTTGATGACCTTGTTCTCGGGATTCGAGACGTAGTTCAGCGTGAAGACGACGTCGTCGGCGTCGAATTCCTCGCCATTGTGGAACTTCACGCCCTGGCGAAGCTCCATCTCGAGCGTGCGGTCGTCGACCCATTTCCAGGTGGTGGCGAGGTTGGGAATGGTCTTGAAGGTCTTGGGATCGCGATCGACCAGCGAATCCCACACCATGCGCGAGAAGAGGATGCCCTCGCGGTTGGTGTTGTAATAATTGTCGACGTTCTCGACCGTCTGTTCCCAGGCGATGCGCAGGGTGTCCTTGGACTTCTGCGCGGCCGCATCCGGCGCGCCGAATGCCAGTGCCAACGCCGCTGCCGATGCAACGGTTGCCCAATGCTTCATCATGGTTCCCCTTCCCAGCAATCCCCCCGGCGGGGGGATCATTCGTACGGTTGTCGACCCCGAGGGGTCCCCGTGCGCTCTTGTTATCGTGCGGTAGAATAGCTCGACCGCTGAGCCTGACAAGCACGGGAACCGCTAGACGACACGCGAAGCCCCAATGCGCCGTCAAGCAAGTCCCGTGCCCGCGATCGTCAGATCTCCGCGGCAGCGTCTCCCCAGGGTTGCGAGGGCTCGGTGGTGCCGACCCGGTCGCCGGTCGCCGGGTCGACCGCGACCGCCACCGGGCAGGCGTAGTTCTTGGGATAGACCATGCGCGGGAAGACCGTCGTCGGGAAGCGCGCCTGCAGCGCCTCCAGCGTCTCGGCCGGAAGCCCGGGCTCGGCCGTCACCCCATCGGTGCCGCTGACATCCATGCGCGGCTGGTGGAAGGCCCGGTCGAACTCCATGCCGTAGTCCATCTGGAAGGCGGCGATCTGCATCACCGCCGGCATGATGCGCCGGCCGCCCGATGCGCCGATGGCGAGCCGCGGCGCTCCGTCCTTGGTGACGATGACCGGGCACATGTTGTTGAGCGGGCGGCGCCCGGGGGCGATCGCGTTCGGGCGGCCGGGCCGCGGGTCGAACCACATGATGCCGTTGTTCATCAGGATACCGGTCGACGGCAGCGTCACCTTGCTGCCGAACAGCGACAGCAGCGTCTGGGTGATCGTCACCATGTTGCCGTCGCGGTCGATCGCGGCCAGCTGGGTGGTGGAGACCGGCTCCTTGGTGCCCTCGGCCTCGCCCATCGTCTCCAGCCGCTCGACGTAGGCGTCGTGCAGGGTCTGGGCATAGGCCAGGTACTGCCGGGTGTCGGGGCCGCCGTCGCCGCTGGCCGGCTGTGCGCCCAGGGTCGCGAAGCATTTGGCGATGGTCGGGCCGGCGGTCAGGCCGGACATGGCATGGACGTCGAAGCCGCGATAGGGCAGGCGGATGGGCTCGACGATGCGCGCCTCGTAGCGGGCCAGGTCCTCCAGCGAGATCTTGGCGCCGACCGCCTTCATGTCGGCCACGATCTGCTGTGCCAGGGGCCCTCGATAGAAGGAGCCGGCGCCGTTCTCGGCGATGTGGCGCAGGGTCCTTGCCAGCTTGGGGAAGGGCAGCATGCGGGGCGGGCCGGACCAGTCGCCGATCGGCGGCACCCCCTGGTCGAGCCAGATGCCGGCGCTCTCGGGGTACTTCAGCAGGTCCCTGGCGCCGGTCGCGATCATCAGGGTCGCGTACCAGTCGACCATCAGGCCCTTCTCGGCATGGGCGATGGCCGGAGCGACCAGGTCGGCCAGCGGCTTGGTGCCGAAATTCTTCAGCGCCAGGTCCATGCCGGCCAGATAGCCCGGTACCGCCATCGACAGCGGCCCGTGGACGTTGCGGTCGCCCAGCACGCCCGGCCAGCCGAACAGGTCGGCCGCACCCTTGGTGCCGGTCAGCGGATAGTCGGCGGGGTCGATGCCGAGCGGGGCCACCATCGTGAAGTCGACGGCATAGACGCGGCGCTCCTTGGCGACATAGACCAGCATGCAGCCGCCGCCGCCCAGCCCGTTCATCCAGTTCTCGAGCACGCCGACCGTGAAGGAGGCGGCGATGGCGGCATCCACCGCATTGCCGCCGGCACGCAGGATCTCCGCCCCGGCGTCGGCCGCGCGCCGATTCTGCGAGGCGACGATGCCGCCCTTGGAGCGGACGGCAGCCTTGGTCATCTGCCAATTGTGGCTGAACGAATGGTCGATCATGGGGGCGCTCCGGGCCGGATGGATGGGAGGGCGGAAAAAAGCGGGACCGACTCCCGTACCGCGCGCCGATACCGGGCGACAAGGCGGATTCGGACGAGGGACGCATCGCCTCGCGATGACCGTGTCGCCCCGGCGGGCGGGACGAGGGCGCACGAGGTGCGATAGGGTGGAAGCCATGCCACACGCTTTCTTCGCGAACCCTCGCGTGGCCGCCCGCGACGCCGCCTACGGCGCCGCCCAGCAGGCCGTCCTCAACCATGCCGCCTTCGCCGAAGCCAGGGCCGAAATCACCCGCTGGCCGGGCTACGCGCCGACGCCGCTCGTCGCCTTGCCGGGCCTTGCCCGCGACCTTGGGTTGGCCCAGGTCTGGTACAAGGACGAGAGCGGCCGCTTCGGCCTCGGCAGCTTCAAGGCGCTGGGTGGCGCCTATGCCGTGTTCCGCCTGCTGGCGCGCGAGATCGAGCGCCAGACCGGCCGGCGCCCGACCTCCGACGACCTGGTCGCCGGCCGCCATGCGGCCATCGCGGGCGGCATCACCGTCACCTGCGCCACCGACGGCAATCATGGCCGCTCGGTCGCCTGGGGTGCCCGCACCTTCGGCTGCCGCTGCGTCATCTATATCCACGAGACGGTGAGCGAGGCGCGCCGCGCGGCCATCGCGGCCTTTGGGGCCGACGTCGTGCGCACGCCCGGCAACTACGATGATTCGGTTCGCCGCGCCGCCGCGGATGCCGACCGCAACGGCTGGTTCGTCGTCTCCGACACCTCCTACGAGGGCTATCTCGACGTACCGCGCGACGTGATGCAGGGCTATGCGGTGATGGCCGACGAGGCCATGACGCAGTTGCCCGCCGGCGACCTTCCTGCCGACCGGCCCACTCATTGCTTCGTGCAGGCCGGCGTCGGCGGGCTGGCGGCGGCGATCTGCGGCCATTTCTGGGAACACTGGGGCTCCGGGCGGCCGCGCTTCGTGGTGGTGGAGCCGGACAAGGCGGCCTGCCTGTTCGCCAGTGTCGAGGCCGGCCGCCCGACCGTCTTCGCGGGCGCGCTCGACACCATCATGGCCGGGCTGGCCTGCGGCGAGGTCTCGCTGCTCGCCTGGCAGGTGCTGGATGGTGGCGCGGATGCCTTCATGACCGTCCCGGACGAGGCCGCGGTCGTGGCCATGCGGGCGCTGGCGGCGGGAACGCCGCCGGTCGTGGCCGGTGAATCGGCGGTGGGCGGCCTGGCCGGGCTGATGGCGGCGGTCGGCGACGCCGATGCCCGGCGCCGCCTCGGCCTCGACGCCTCGTCCCGCGTGCTGCTGTTCGGCAGCGAGGGCGACACCGACCCCGAGCTCTACGCCGAGCTGGTCGGCCGGCCCGCGGCTGCCGTGCGCGCCGCGACATGACGGGGGGCCATGCCGACCTTCGGCTCGACGGCCCGCATCTGATGGCGCGGCTGGAGGCGCTGGCCGAGGTCGGCGCGATCGAGGGCGGCGGCGTCTGTCGCCTGGCCCTCACCGACGAAGACCGCGCGGGCCGCGACCTGGTGGTCGAGTGGATGCGCGGGCTCGGCCTCTTCGTGCGCATCGACGCCATCGGCAACATCTTCGGCCTGCGCATGGGGCGCGAGGACGGCCCGCCGGTGATGACCGGCTCGCACATCGACACCGTCCGCACCGGCGGCCGCTATGACGGCAACTACGGCGTGCTGGCCGGGCTGGAGGTGGTGCGCGCGCTGAACGCGGCCGAGATCGTCACCCGCCGGCCGCTCTGCGTCGCCGTCTTCACCAACGAGGAGGGGGCCCGCTTCGCCCCCGACATGATGGGCAGCCTCGTCCATGCCGGCGGCATGCACCTGGCCGAGGCGCTGGCCGCGGTCGGCATCGATGGCCGCACGGTCGGCGACGAGCTGGTGCGCATCGGCTATGCCGGCGACATGGCGGTGGGCGAGATCCGGCCGCACGCCTTCGTCGAGGCGCATATCGAGCAGGGGCCGGTGCTCGACCTGGAGGGCATCACGCTGGGGGCGGTCGACAATCTCCAGGGCATCTCCTGGCAGGAACTGACGATCGCCGGCCAGTCCAACCATGCCGGCACCACCCCCTTGCGCCTGCGCCGCGACGCCGGCCTGGCGGCGGCCGCCATCGCCGTCTTCCTGCGCGACCTGGCGAAGGCGATGGGCGGCAACCAGCTCGCCACCGTCGGCCGGGTCGAGCTGGTGCCCAACCTGATCAACGTCATCGCGGCCCGCGCCACCATCACGGTCGACCTGCGCAACACGGACGAGGCGGCCCTGCGGGAGGCGGAGCGCCGGCTGGCCGCCTTCTGCACCGACCTTGCCATCGCCGAGCAGGTGACGATCACCGCGCGGCGCCTGGCACGGCTGGAGCCGGTGACGTTCGACGACGCCATCGCCGGCCGCATCGAGCGCGTCGCCGGGCGCCTCGGCCATTCCATCCGGCGCATGACATCGGGCGCCGGCCACGACGCCCAGATGATGGCACGCATCTGCCCGACGGCGATGATCTTCACCCCCTCGGTCGGCGGCCTCAGCCACAATGTGAAGGAATTCACCAAGCCCGAGGACCTGCTTGCCGGCGCGGACGTGCTGCTGCACACGCTGCTGGAGCTGGCCGACGATTGATCGGAGGAAGCGGAAGCATGACGCGCATCATCACCGTCGGCGCGGCCCAGCTGGGGCCGATCCAGCGTGCCCATTCCCGCACCGACGTGGTGCGCCGGCTGATCGCCCTGCTGCGCCAGGCCCATGCCATGGGCTGCGAGCTGGTGGTCTTTCCGGAGCTGGCGCTGACCACCTTCTTCCCGCGCTGGTGGATGGCGGACCAGGCCGAGGTCGATGCCTTCTTCGAGCGCGAGATGCCGGGGCCGGAGACGCGGCCCCTGTTCGAGGAGGCGGCCCGCCTCGGCGTCGGCTTCTCCATCGGCTATGCGGAGCTGGCGGTGGTGGAGGGCAAGACGCGCCGCTTCAATACCGCGATCCTGGTGGACCGGGCCGGCGCCATCGTCGGCAAGTACCGCAAGATCCACCTGCCGGGCCATGCGGAGCATGAGCCGTGGCGGGCCTTCCAGCACCTGGAGAAGCGCTATTTCGAGGTCGGTGACCTCGGCTGGCCGGTGTGGCGCGCCTTCGGCGGCGTCATGGGCATGTGCATCTGCAACGACCGCCGCTGGCCGGAGACCTATCGGGTGATGGGCCTGCAAGGGGTGGAGATGGTCATGCTCGGCTACAACACGCCGCAGCACCATCCACCGGCCCCGGAGCAGGACCATCTGGGCGATTTCCACAACCACCTCTCGATGCAGGCCGGCGCCTACCAGAACGGCACCTGGGTAGTCGGCGTCGCCAAGGCCGGCGTCGAGGAGGGCTGCATGCTGATCGGCGGCACCGCCATCATCGCGCCGTCGGGCGAGATCCTGGCTCAGGCCGCCGGCCGCGACGACGAGCTGGTGGTCGCGCGCTGCGACCTCGACCTCTCCGCCTCCTACAAGAAGACGATCTTCAACTTCGCCGCCCACCGCCGGCCGGAACATTACGGGCTGATCACCGAGCGCACCGGCGCGGTGCCCCCGCCATGAGG
>CAZQOA010000036.1:27943-40742 GCA_964594715.1 uncultured Rhizobiaceae bacterium
TGGGGTCATGAGGCCGGCCATCGCCGCGGTGCTGCTGTGGGCCGGTCTGCTGGGCCTGCTCTACCTCGTCCTGGCGCTGCTGGTGGTGCGCCACCGCTACCGCGCCAAGGTCGGCGTCGGCGATGGCGGCGACCCGCGGTTGGAGCGCGCGATCCGGGTGCATGGCAACTTCGCCGAATATACCCCGATCGTCCTCATCCTGCTGGCGCTCCTCGCCATGTCGGGCTGGGGCTCGCTCTACATCCACCTGCTGGCCGCGATCTATTTCGTCGCCCGCATCGCCCATGCGATCGGCCTGTCGATGTCACCCACGGCGAGCTTCGGCCGGGGGTTGGGCATGCTTGGCACCTGGGGCGTGCTGGCGGCGGCGTCGGTGATGGCGGTGGTGACGGCGCTCCGCTGACCCGGATTAGTGGTGGCGCCGGCTTGCCCGACCTGCCGGTTACGTCCTAGCGTCCCCACACTGGAACCTGTCGGTCCGGGAGGGACGCCCATGCGCTTGTCCGACGAACAGGCCCGCCGCTTCGAGGAGGAGGGCTACCTTTTCCTGCCGGAGGTGTTCACGCCGGCCGAGGTCGCGATCATGCGCGGCGAGGTGCCGCGCATCTTCGCCCAGCGCCGGCCGGAGAATGTCCGCGAGCGCACCGGCGACGTGGTGCGCACGGCCTTCGCTACCCACACCTACGACCCGACCTTCGCCGCACTCGCCCGCCACCCGCGCATGGTGGAGCCGGTGATCCAGCTCCTCGGCGGGCCGACCTACATCCACCAGTTCAAGATCAACGGCAAGGCCGCCTTCGACGGCGACCAGTGGCAATGGCACCAGGACTACGGCACCTGGAGCAACGACGACGACATGCCGGCACCGCACGCCATGAACGTCGCCGTCTTCCTGGACGACGTGACGGAGTTCAACGGCGCGCTGATGTTCATCCCGCGGTCCCACAGGCTGGGCGTGCTGGCGGCCGGGCACGACACCGCGACCACCAGCTATCCGCTATGGACGATCGACCATGACACGATCCGGCGGCTGGTCGGCGAGGGCGGGCTGGTGGCGCCCAAGGGGCCGGCCGGGTCGCTCTTGATGTTCCACGGCAACCTCGTCCACGCCAGCCCGGGCAACCTGTCGCCGTTCGACCGCACCATCGTCTATGTCAGCCTCAACCGGGTCGACAATGCGATCCGCCGCTTCAAGCGGCCGGAATGGATCGCCCATCGCGACTTCCGCCCGATCGAGCCGCTGCCCGACGATTGCCTGCTCACCCTCGCCAAGGCGGCCTGAACCATGTACCTGCATCGCCTGCTCGAAGCCCGCGCCGCCGCCGGCACGCCGATCCGCGTCGGGGTGGTGGGGGCCGGCAAGTTCGGTACCATGTTCCTGGCCCAGGCCCGGCGGACCCCGGGGCTGCACGTCCTGGCGGTCGCCGACCTGGCGCCGCAGCGCGCCCGCGACGCCCTGCAACGCTGCGGCTGGCCGGCCGGGCAATATGCTGCCTCCGGCTTCGACGAGGCGCGTCGCGCCGGCACCACCTTCATCACCGACGACGCGCTGGCGTTGATCGCGGCCGACGGGCTGGACGTGGTGGTCGAGGCGACGGGCCACCCGGCGGCCGGCATCCGCCACGCGCTGGCCGCCTTCGCCCATGGCCGCCATGTCGCGATGGTGAATGTCGAGGCGGACGTGCTGGCCGGGCCGCTGCTGGCGCGCAAGGCCGCCGCGGCCGGCGTCGCCTACTCGCTCGCCTATGGCGACCAGCCGGCGCTCATCGCCGAGATGGTGGAATGGGCGCGGGCCGCGGGCTTCCGCGTCGTCTGCGCCGGCAAGGGCACCAAGTACCTGCCGGCCTACCACGCCTCCACGCCCGACACGGTGTGGGGCCATTACGGCCTGTCGGCCGAGGATGCGGCAGCCGGCGGCATGAACCCGCAGATGTTCAACTCGTTCCTCGACGGCACCAAGTCGGCGATCGAGATGGCGGCCGTCGCCAACGCGACCGGGCTGGTGCCGCAATCGCACGGGCTGTCCTTCCCGCCCTGTGGCGTCGACGACCTGCAGCGCATCCTGCGCCCGGCATCGGCCGGCGGCACCCTGCCGATCTCGGGCACGGTCGAGGTGGTGTCGAGCCTGGAGCGCGACGGGCGCCCGGTCTTCCGCGACCTGCGCTGGGGCGTCTATGCCGTGTTCGAGGCGCCCGACGACTATGTCGCGCGCTGCTTTCGCGAATATGGTCTGGTGACCGACCCGAGCGGGCGCTTCGCCGCCATGTACAAGCCCTATCACCTGATCGGCCTGGAGCTCGGCATCACCGTCGCCATGGCCGGGTTGCGCGGCGAGGCGACGGGGGCGCCCCGTGACTTCCTGGGCGACGTGGTGGCGACCGCCAAGCGCGACCTGGCGGACGGCGAAACCCTGGATGGCGAGGGCGGCTACACCGTCTATGGCCGCCTCATGCCGGCGGCGGATTCCCTGGCGCTGGGCGGCCTGCCGCTCGGCCTTGCCCACGGCGTGAAGCTGCGGCGGCCGATCGCCGCCGGCCAGCCGGTCGGCTGGGCCGACGTCACGGTCGACCCGTCGGTCGAGGCCGTCCGCATCCGCCGCGAGATGGAGGCTGCCTTCGCACCCGCCGCCGGCGGCGCGGCTGCCAAGCTGGCGGCTGCGGAATGAGCGGCGACCGGGGCGTGCTCCTCGTCACCGGCGGCGGCCGCGGCATCGGTGCCGCCACCGCGCGCGCGGCCGCGGCGGCCGGCTATGCCGTCTGCGTCAACTATGCCCGGGACGCCGCCTCCGCCGACGCCACCGTGCGTGCCATCGCCGACGCCGGCGGGCGCGCGGCCGCGGTCCAGGGCGACGTCTCGGTGGAGGCCGACGTCATCGCCATGTTCGAGGCGGCAGCTCGCCTCGGCCGGCTGGCCGGCCTCGTCAACAATGCCGGCATCAGCGGGCCGATCGGGCGGGTGGCCGACGTGTCGGCGGCGACCCTGGACGCCGTCTTCCGCATCAACGTGACCGGCGCCTTCCTCTGCGCCCGCGAGGCGGTGCGGCGCATGTCGACCGCGCGCGGCGGCCAGGGCGGCGTCATCGTCAATGTCTCGTCGGGCGCCGCCAGCCGTGGCAGCGCCGGCGAGTTCGTGTGGTACGCCGCCTCCAAGGGCGCCATCGACAGCCTTACCATCGGGCTCGCCAAGGAGGTCGCGGCCGAGGGCATCCGGGTCGTCGGCATCGCCCCCGGCCTGACCGACACCGACATCCATGCCGCCGCCGGCGAGCCGGGGCGGGTCCAGCGCATGATGTCGATGGTCCCGCTCGGCCGCGCCGCCAGCCCGGACGAGGTCGCCGGCCAGATCATGTTCCTCCTGTCCGACGCCGCCGCCTATTGCCATGGCGGCACGCTGCGCGCGACGGGCGGGCTGTGAGGTCCCGAATGGGGCCGGCTATGCCCTTCGCCCGCGGCCGCGCAGCACCGCTGCGCGATGACGCAGCGCCCGGATGGTGAGCAGCGCGGTCGCGATCACCGCGAAGGACACGCCGGTGGTCAGGGTGCCGAGCGCGTAGATCTCCGGGTTGGTGACGGTGGTGGTGAGGCCGGTCAGCTCCAAGGGCAGGGTGTTCTGGTCGCCGCCCAGCGACTGGCTGGTGCGCGCGGCCTCGTCCCAGGACAGGGTGAAGCCGAAGAGGCCGATGCCGATCAGCGACGGCGCGATGATCGGCAGCACGACATGGCGGAATGTTTGCCACGGCGTGGCGCCGAGGTCGCGGGCGGCCTCCTCGAAGCGCGGGTCGAAGCGGTTGAATACCGCGAACATGATGAGCAGGCCGAAGGGCAGCGTCCAGGTCAGGTGGGCGCCCAGGCCCGAAGTATAGATGCCGGCGGTGGTGGCGAAGTGGTCGGCGATCCACGCGATGGCGAAGGCCTCGCCGAACGACTGCACGCCGAGGTCGATCAGGCGGAACAGCACGGCGATCCCGAGCGAGACCACGATCGAGGGCACGATCAGGCTCGCGACTGCGACATAGAACAGCAATCCCGATCCGGCAAAGCGCCGGCGGAAGGCGTAGCCGGCGGCCAGCGACACCAGCACCGTGAGGACCATGACCACCAGCCCCAGGCGCAGCGAGCGCCCGAAGGCGGCCCAGATGTCGACTACGCCGAGGCCCTCCCACAAGCGCCCGAACCAGTGCAGCGACAGGCCCTGCATGGGGAAGGTGAGGCCGCCCGACGGCCCCTGGAAGGACAGCACGAAGATGGCGATGATCGGCCCGTAGAGGAACAGCACGAAGAGCGCGAAGAAGGTCGCGAGGAGCCAGAAGGAGGCCGGGCGGCGCACCGGCCTACAACTCCCTGCGCACGTCGACCAGCCGCGTCATGATCCAGATCACCATCAGGACGACGGCCAGCAGGATGACCGCATTGGCCGCCGCCAGGGGAAATTGCAGATAGCTCATCTGCACGCTGATGATCTTGCCGATGGACGCGATCTGCTGGCCGCCCATGATGCCGACCGTCACGAAATCGCCCATGACGATGGTGACGACGAAGATCGAACCGATGACGATGCCGGGCTTCGACAAGGGCACCACGACGTTCCACAAGGTTTGCCAGCCGGTGGCGCCGGCATCGTAGGCCGCCTCCATCAGGGACCGGTCGATGCGGCTCATCGAGTTGAAGATCGGGACGATCATGAACATCGTGTAGAGGTGGACGAAGGCCAGCAGCACCGCGAAGTCCGAGAAGAGCAGCCATTCCAGCGGCGCCGCGGTGACCCCCGCCGATTGCAGGGCCTGGTTGACCACGCCGTTGCGGCCGAGCAACGGGATCCAGGAAATCATGCGGATGACGTTCGAGGTCCAGAACGGGATGGTGCAGACCAGGAACAGCACCGCCTGCCAGCCCGGCGAACGGACATGGAAGGCCAGGAAATAGGCGACCGCGAACCCGATCACCAGCGTCGCCGCCCACACCAGCAGGCAGAATTTCAGCGTCGACAGGTAGGTCTTGAGGGTGAGGCAGAGGTCGGGCAGCGACGCGATGCAGCCGTCGAAGACGTCGCCATAGTTGCGCGCCGTCCATTCCGGGATGATGGCGTAGTCATTGTAGTCCCAGAAGCTGACGACGACGGTCAGCGCCAGCGGCAGCACGAAGAACAGGCCCAGCAGCAGCACCAGCGGCGCCGCCTGCCACAGGGCGGCGGTGGTGCTGTGCTTCGGGTCGGTGATGAGAGGTCGCCGGCGAGATCTCATCCCCCGCCGATCCCTCTCAAGCCGCGATGAACTCGTTCCACTTGCGGACCATGTACTCGTTCTCGTCCATGAGCGCGTTCCAGCAGGCGACCGCACCCATGCGCGTCTCGTAGGAGCCGCCGTCGCGGACGGCGCCCGCCTTCTCCAGCAGCGTCCCGTCCGGCGCCTTGATGTCCTGCTCGGCCGCCTTGCCCTCCATCCAGTAAGCCCATTCATAGGGCTCCATGTGCGCCTTCGCCGTCTCCAGCACGGCCGAGTAATAGCCCTGGCGGTTGAGGAAGGCGCCGGCCCAGCCGGACAGGAACCAGTTGATGAAGTCGTAGGAGGCGTCGAGCTTCCGTCCCTTCAGCGTCTTGGGCAGGGCGAAGCCCTGGGCCCAGGCACGATAGCCCTCCTTCAGGGGCTGGTAGGTGCAGGCGATGCCCATGGAGCGGACCTTGACGACGGCCGGCGACCACATCGACTGGATCACCGTCTCGCCCGCCGCCATCAGGTTGACGCTCTCGTTGAAGTCCTTCCAGAAGGCGCGGAACTGGCCGGCCTTCTTGGCTTCGATCAGCGTCCGGATCGTCAGGTCGATCTCGGCCTTCGTCATGTTGCCCTTGTCGGCATATTTGTGGATGCCGGCGGCTTCGACGGCCATGGCCGCATCCATGATGCCGATCGAGGGGATGTTGAGGATCGAGGCCTTGCCCTTGAATTCCGGGTTCAGCAGCTCTTTCCAGCTCTCGACCGGTCGCTTGATCAGGTCGGGGCGGATGCCGAGCGTGTCGGCGTTGTAGATGGTGGGGATGAGGGTGATCCATTGCGTCGGCTGGCTGGCGAATTTCTTCGAAGCCTGCCCCTCGAGATAGAACACCTTGCTGGGTGCCGTGCCCTGGTCGCCGATCGTCCTGCCGGCGATCTCGCCGCGGGTGAAGACCGGCGCGATCTTGTCCGCGAACCTGATTCGCCTGGCATCCATGCCGAGCAGATTGCCCGACGGCACCAGCTTCTTCAGCGAGAAATATTCCGTGTCGACGATGTCGAAGGAGTTCGGCTGGGTGATGACGCGGCGGGTCACGTCGTCGGTGGTGACCGGGATGTACTCGATGATGATGCCGAGATCCTGCTTCACCTTCTCGGCGATCTCGCGCGACTGGGCGACGGCGGTGCCGAGATAGCGCAGCGTCACCGGCTCCGCCGAGACGATCGCCGGGAAGCCGGTGATTACCCCGACACCGGCGGTCGCCACCGCCCCCTTCAGCAACGCGCGGCGCGAGATCGATCTGGACTGCTTCTGCATGGCCCGTTCCCTGTTTTCTGTCGGCGTCAGTCGAGGCGGTGGGCATCGCTGGCGCGCCATCGCACGCGCACGCGGTCGCCCGGCTGCAGCGGGTCGGCGAAGTAGGTCGCATCGTCGAGCACGGCGGCCAGGTCCGCGTGGCGGTCCTCCAGCAAAGAGACCACCACCGAGCTGCCGCGATACTCCACCGCCTGTACCGTGGCCGCCAATCCGGGGCCGTCGGACGGCGGCGCGCCGTTACGGGAGAGCGCCATCCGGTCGCACCGAACGGCGGACTTGCCGCCGTCCGCCAGGACGATGTTGTGGCCGCCGATGAAGCGGGCGACGAACTCCGAGCGCGGCCGGTCGAAGACCAGGCGTGCCGCGCCCACCTGCTCGATGCGGCCGGCATTCATCACCACCACCAGGTCGGCCAGCGCCATCGCCTCCTCCTGGGTGTGGGTGACATGGATGAAGCTGATGCCGAGCTCCCGCTGGAGGCGCTTCAGCTCCGCCCGCACGCGCCCGCGCAGGAACGGGTCGAGCGCCGACAGGGGCTCGTCCAGAAGCAGCACCTGGGGCTCCGTCACCAGGGCACGGGCCAGCGCGACCCGCTGCTGCTGCCCGCCCGAAAGCTGCGCCGGCAGCCGCTCGGCCAGGGCCTCCATCGCCACCAGGGCCAGGAAATCCATGGCCCGGGCGCGCCGCGCCGGGCGTGCCATTCCCTTCATCTTCAGGCTGAAGGCGACATTGTCGACGACGCTCAGATGCGGAAAGAGGGCGTAGGACTGAAACATCATGGCGGTGCCGCGCCGGGCGGGCGGCAGGTCGGTGACGACGCTGCTGCCCAGCCGGATGTCGCCGGCATCGACCGCCTCGTGCCCCGCGATCAGCCGCAGGGTCGAGGTCTTGCCGCAGCCGGACGGCCCGAGCAGGCAGCAATAGCTGCCGGCGGGAATGCTGAGGTCGATCGCGTCGACGGCCGTGACCGCGCCATAGCGCTTCGAGACCCCGATCAGCTCGACCGCAACGCCCTGCATTCCGCCCCCGTCACCCCGACCGTCATCCCTGCCTGAATCATAGGCAGAGGCCACGCCATCCCGCGCCGTCTGCAATTAGCGCCTCGGCGAAAGCGGACTATAGTGGTCCTCGTGTCCGCTCATCCAACCAATGCGACGCCGCGCGTCACGGTGATCGTGACCCAGCGGGAGCGCTTCAGCCTCTCGGAGCGCTCGCTGGAATCGGTGCTGGCGGATCGCTCGATCCCCTTCCGGCTGATCTATGTCGACGCCGGCGCGCCGGCGCACATCGCGGCCTACCTGGAGCGGCGGTCGCGCGAGGCCGGCTTCGAGCTGCTGCGCTTCGAGGGGCCGATGTGGCCGACCCATGGCCGGATCGCCGCCCTCGGCACGGTCACCTCGGAATACGTCCTCTTCATGGACAATGACGGGTTGCTGGAGCCGGGCAGCATCGCCGCCATGGTGGCCTGCGCCGACGAGCACCATGCCGGGATCGTCGGCCCGCTCTATCTCTGGTCCGATGGCCAGTCGCCGCCGCGCGTCCACATGGCGGGCGGCGAGCTGCGGATCGCGACGCGGCCGGAGGGCCGGGCCCTGTTCGAGCTGCACACGCTGCTCGACGCCGACCTCTCGGCGATGGATGGCCGCACCCGGCCGGAGCCCTGCGACTTCCTCGAATATCATTGCGTCCTGGCGCGCACGGACCTGGTCCGCGGGCCGGACGGGCTGGACCCCGGCATCGTCTGCGTCCACGAGCACATCGACCTGACGTTCCTGGCGCGCCGCCGCGGGCTCGGCATCTTCATGGAGCCGCGCGCGCGGGTCGACTACATCGCCTTTGCCGACTACCACCTCTACGACCTGCCATACTTCGACTGGCGCTGGCGCCCGGATGCGGTCGAGGCCAGCCTCGCCGCCTTCTCGCGCAAGTGGGACCTGCTCATGGATGCGGAAGCCTATTCGGGCATCCGCGGCTTCACCCGCAAGCACGTCGCCGGCACCGCCCTGGTGGCGGCCGGGGATATGGCGGATGGCATCGGCGCCGAGGCGCTGGCACCCGCCCAGAGCCTTGGCATCCTCGTGCGCCAGCTTGCCCGCCTAGGCTATCCCTCCAGGGGCCTGGGCATGGTCGCCGCGGCACACACGCTGGCGATGCGCCTCTTCGACGGCAGCTACCGGCCGTGCGGCCGGCCGTTCCTCAACCATGGGGTCGGCACCGCCAGCGTCCTTGCCCATTTCCGGCTGCGCCCGGACGTCGTCGTGGCGGGGCTGCTGCACGCCGCCTACTCGCATGGTCGGCTCGGCGGCGATGACGGCGACGAGGGCGACCCGCCGACCGAGGAAGCATTGGGCCGGCATCTTCCCGGGCGGTTCGGGCGCCAGGTGCTGCGCCATGTCGCCGCCTATCACGCCTGGCAGCAGGACCCGGTCGCGGCCCTGGCGGCAAGGCCAGATCCCGCGCATCTGACGACGAACGAAGCCGTTCCCGTGGCGATCGCGATCGCCAATGCCATCGAGGAACTGGCGAGCCGCGAGATCGCGATCTCCGCCAGGCGGGCCGGGATCCCGGCCGACCGCCTCGACTATTTCGTCCGGGCCGCCGCGGCAATGGGCGCACCCGCCATGGGCCGGACCCTGGTGCGCCTGCTGGCCGAGGCTGCGACGGACGCGGTCGATTTGCGCCTGCCGACCGCCCAGAGCTTCCGGCTGCACCGCGGCCGGAAGCTGCCGGCCGCCCATCCCGCTAGCTGAGGGGGCCCCGTCGGTCGGCCTGCCAGGGATGCACCGCCATCCAGTGCCGGGCGATGTCCACCCGGCGGCAGAACCAGACGTTCGGATGGCCCTGGGCATAGTCGAGGAAGCGTGCGAGTGCGGCCGAGCGGCCGGGGCGCCCGGCCAGCCGGCAATGGAGCCCGACCGACATCATCTTGGGCGCGGTCTCCCCTTCGGCGTAGAGCACGTCGAAGCTGTCCTTCAGGTAGGCGAAGAACTGGTCGCCGGAATTGAACCCCTGGGCGGTGGCGAAGCGCATGTCGTTGGCGTCGAGCGTATAGGGGATGACCAGGTGCGGCGCCTTCGGCCCCGTCACCCAATAGGGCAGGTCGTCGGCGTAGCTGTCGGCGGAATAGAGGAAGCCGCCTTCCTCCATCACCAGGTCGCGGGTGCGCATGGAGCAGCGGCCGGTGTACCAGCCGAGCGGCCGCTCGCCGGTGATCTCGGTATGGAGGCGGATCGCCTCGGCCATGTGTCGGCGCTCGTCGGCCGCGGTGAAGTCCTTGTATTCGATCCATTTCAGGCCGTGGCTGGCGATCTCCCAGTCGGCCTCGCGCATGGCGGCCACCTGTTCCAGGCTGCGCTGCATGGCGGTGGCGACGCCATAGATGGTTACCGGCACGCCGCGCCCGGTGAACAGGCGCCACAGCCGCCAGAACCCGGCCCGCGCGCCATACTCGTAGATCGATTCCATGTTCCAATGGCGCTCGCCCGGCCACGCGGTGGCGCCGACGATCTCGGACAGGAAGGCCTCGGACTGGCCGTCGCCGTGCAGGATGTTGTTCTCGCCACCCTCCTCGTAGTTGATGACGAACTGCAAGGCCACGCGCGCCGCACCCGGCCAGCGCGGATGGGGCGGGTTGCGGCCATGGCCGCGGAGGTCGCGGGGGTAGGGGGCGTCGGCCATGGCGATCTCTCCGCTAGATGCGGCCGCCATCGACGATGAAGGTCTGGGCCGACACCAGCCGGCTGTCGTCGGCCGTCAGCCACAGCACCATCCGGGCGATGTCCGGCGGATAGAGCTTCTCCTTCAGGCATTGCAGGCTCATCAGCCGGGCCTCGGCCTCGGGCGTCAGCCACAGCGACACCTGGCGTTCCGTCATGATCCAGCCGGGCACCACCGTGTTGACGCGGATGTTCTTCTCGCCGAGGTCGCGGGCGAGCGCCCGGGTCAGGCCCTGTACCGCCGCCTTGGCGGTCAGATAGACCGGGATGTGCGGGGTCATGCCCATCCAGCTGATCGACCCGAAATTGACGATGGCGCCGCCGCCCGCCTCGGCCATCGCCGGGGCCAGCGCCTGGGAGACGAAGAACTGGTGGCGAAGGTTGGTCGCCATGCGCTCGTCCCAGAACTCCGGCGTCACCTCCTCGATGGTGTGGCGGTCGTCGCGGGCGGCGTTGTTCACCACCGCGCGGATCGGGCCGATGGCGGCGGCGGCCCGGGCGCAGGCATCGCGCAGCGCGGCCACGTCGCGAAGGTCGCAGGGGATGAAGAGCGGCTCCGGCCCCTTGCCTTTCAGGTGGCCGAGCAGCGTCGCCGCCGCGGCCTCGTCGATGTCGACGAAGGCGACGCGGGCGCCCTGGTCGACGAAATGCTCGACCATCGCCGCGCCGATGCCCGATGCGCCGCCGCTGATGAACACTGCGCGGTCGCGCAGGCTGGGATAGCTGGCAAACCCTTCCATTGGACTTTTCCCTTCGTCGGCGCTTGACCCGGCACCCTCCCCCCGACGAAGTTCGCCCGGGTGCCATGCAGGCCCTATGGTAGCAGCCGCTTCGGCGAGTCCGGCAATGTCGATGAACGCCATCTCTTCCTCGCTGGGCGAGGTCTGGCCGATCGCCGGGCAGCCGGTGCAAAGCCCGGCCGACGTCGCCGTGGTCACCGCGACCGTAATGCGCCCGTCGCTGCTACCCATGGTCCGGTCGATCTTCGCGCAGACCTTCCCCGGCACGGTGCTGATCGTGATCGGCTGCGACCGGACCGACGGCGGGCTCGACCCGGCGGCCTTGCGGGCACTCCTCGATGCCCGTCCGGCGCGGGTCGGTGCGGTGCTGCTGACGCCCGGATACTCCACCGCGCTGCGCAACGGCGGCATCCATGCCGGGCGCGGCGGCGGCGCCATGCGGACCATCCTCTCCTTCCTGGCCAACGCGCCGCTGATCGCCTATCTCGACGACGATAGCTGGTTCCTGCCGGGCCATCTCGACGACATGGTGCGCGCCGTCGACGGCTATGACTGGGCCTTTTCGCTGCGCTGGTTCGCCGACGGCGAGGAGGGCTCGCTGATCTGCGAGGACCGTTGGGAATCCCTCGGCCCGGGGCGCGGCATGTATGCCAGGATCGCCGGCGGATTGATCGACACCAACTGCTACATCCTCGACAAGCGCCGGGTGGTGCTGCCGCTGGCGGCATGGACCATGGTGACGGCCGAGGACGGTGCCGGACAGGATCGCCAGATGATGCAGGCGCTGATCCGCCGCCACAGCGTCGCCTGGACCGGCCGGCACAGCGTCGCCTATGCGCTGCGGCCGGGGTCGCGCCTGTGGAAGCTGGCCCACGAGCCGACCTTCCATGACCGGCTGGCAGGGGCAGCGAAGCGCGGCTGGACCTATCACGAAGCCTTCAGCCGCTGGCCGGACATGACCCGAAGCATGCTCGACTACGCCGCCGGCAAACGGCGCGCCGGCCAGTCCCTCGACCGGCCGGGCTGATCGCCCGATGGTCGCCAGCTACCTCCCCACGGACTATCCGGCGGACGCACCGCCGCGGTTCCGCCTCTACGGCATCGGGCTCGGCAAGACCGGCACGGTATCGCTGTGCGGCATCTTCGGCGGCCGCTTCCGCTCGGCCCACGAGCCCGACTGGCAGCGCATCATCCGCCTGTCCCTGCATCCCGACGGCAGCCGCTTCGGCGACTTCTTCACCTCTGCGCCCTTGCAGCGGCTGGTCTCGGGCTGGGGCTGGGAGATGAACTCCTCCACCCTCAACTACCACCTGCTGCCGCTGATCCGGCGGTTGCAGCCGGACGCCCGGTTCGTGCTGACGGTACGCGACCCGGTCTCGTGGGTGGCATCGATGTGCCGCCACGAGAGCACCCGGCCGCGCAGCACCCATTGGGACTGGTGGGAGCTGCGGCGCGTCCGCTTCCGTCCCGACCTCTACCGCCACGGCCAGGCCGACGCGGCCCTGGCGCGGCACGGGCTGTTCGCCCTGGAGGGCTATCTGCGCTGGTATGCCCGGCACAATGCCAAGGCCATGGAGCTGCTGCCGCCCGACCGCCTGCTGGTGGTCGCGATGGACCGCCTGTCCCATCGGCACGAGCTGGAACGGCTGGCCGCCTTCGCAGGGATCGCGCCCGGGATGCTGGCCCCCGAACGCTCGCATATGCATGTCTCGGACACGCCGTTCGACCTGTTCCGGCTCGTCGACCGGGCTGCCGTCGAGGCCGCGGCGGCGGAATATTGCGGCCCGGTATGGCAGGCGCTGCGCGCCCGCGCGGGCAT
>CAZQOA010000037.1:0-39650 GCA_964594715.1 uncultured Rhizobiaceae bacterium
TCGGACGTCTTCCGAACATCGGTCGTCTCTCCTTGGCCGATTCTGGGATGTATTGGGACCCGGCCGGCGATGCCCGGCAGGAAACAGGATGCGGGAGAGGTTAGCGCAAACAACGATCCGCGAAAGCGGATTCCGCGCGGGCGACCGTGACCGATGCGAGCGATGGCGCTCGCGGCGAACCGGCCGGCGCCCGGGACATCGACGGTCCGTGCATTCGATATAGTGCAGGGATTAATACCTAATATTCACGGCCACGCATGTCGACTGAATAAGCATTGTCGCGGCTTTCCCCTTATGGTCAGTGAATAGACCGGGTGCTACATTAACGACCTGCGATATCCGTTCAGGAATCGGACGATATCGACGTCTGCGCGACTACAGGTCGATCGAGCGTCGCTGTGCCTGCCAAAGGCGGTACAAATGATCTCCAACTTTCGCAGCCTCGCCACCCTGGCTTCCCTGGACGACGCGAAAATCGAGGCGCTCCATGCGCTCGGCATCTCCACCCTGGGCGATCTTCTCGCCTACCAGCCCTTTCGCAACGCCCGCTTCATCCGGGCCGCGAAGGACCGGTTCCTGCGGAAGGAGGAGATCGTCGCCTACCTGGACCAGGCGGTGCGCGGCAAGAGCCTGGCCGATATCCTGGCGTCGCCCGCCTCGGCGCTGAAGGGCCTGGGTAGCCGGAGCGCGCCGATCCTGAAGCAACTGGGGATCGAGACGATTGCCGATCTCGCCGGCTTCCCCCCATTCGCCGAAGCGGAAGAGGTCGTCACCCGCACGGTGGACGAGAACTCGGACCCCTATGCGCCGGCCTGCGTGCTGCCGACCTGCAAGAAATTCACCCGCAACAGCAAATCCTTCGTCAGCTTCTTCAAGCAGGAGGAAATCCGCGGCCTGAGCATCCTCAGCAGCAACAAGTCGTTGATCGGATACCTTTTCCACTCCGGCGCAAAGGGATCGCACATCATCCACCTGGGGTATTCGGTGTCCTACCTGCAGGAGTGGATCTATTCCGGCGTCCATCTGGGCGAGCCGCAGGGCTCGGTGTCCCTGTTCATGGGCCAGGACACCCAGGTGTCGGTGCTCGACTGGAGGCGGATCAACAGCGCGCTGCGCAGCGAGGACACGCGGGTCGCCGAGCGCCTGAGCAACGTCCTGTTCCATCAACGCGCCGTCGACGAGGTGGCCCGGGCGACGGCCGAGGAGCATCAGCATGGCGGCACCTCGTCGTTCGCCGCCACGGCGGCGACGGCCGGGAGCTTCGTCGCCGCGGGCGCCATCGTCGGCGGCGTCGGCGGCGGCATTTCCGGGGCGCTCGCCGGATTGGTCCTGGGCGGTCCCGCCAATGCCGCGGCCGGGGCACCCACCATCGCCGGCGCCGCCATCGGGACGGCCGTCGGCAGCATCGCCGGCGCCGCGGCCGGAAGCCTCATCTTCTCCGGTGCCACGACGCTGGGCTCGGTCGAGACCGATGCCGAAGGCGACCGCGAGATTTTTGCCAGGTCCGCCCAGAACATCCAGCAGCGGACCGCCCAGAATTCATCTTCGATCCGCTCGTTCTGGTCGAACATCGTCAGCCAGAGCGTGCAGGACGAGCAGCAGACGATCCGGACGGACCGCGTCACCAACCACAACCGGATCCATGCCCTGAACGCCCTCTATTTCGAGGTGCTGAACGAATACCGCGTGAACATCAGCGCCAACGACTTCTCGGCCATCCTGTTTCTGCCGTTCAAGCCATTCCACTTCGACGAGAAGATCCTGGTCCGCTTCTGGTGGATCATCCGCACCTTCCTCGCCGACCGGGCCCTCGTGGCCGCCCTGGACGAGCAGTTCGTCGCGCTAAGCTCCGATCCGAGCCCCGCCGAACAACTGGTCGAGCTGCCCGAGATCGGCGAGGTGAAGGCGAAGTCGGTCGAGGTCGCACTCAACTTCGACGGATCGGCGATGCGCGACCTGGTGCGCAATGCCATCCTGGCCCTGGCGGCGGGCCCGATTGTCGGGCTGGCGGGGCTGGTCGCGGGTTTCGCGGCCTCGCTCTTCGATCACGTCAAGCGGGACAAGATCAAGGTCCGCCTGGTGACGGCCGGCGGCACGATCCCCCTTCCCCGGATCGCGTCCGCCAACTCCGACCCCAATTTCGTCGGCCGCTTCAAGGTCACCCAGGCGATCGCGGTCGAGGACATCGAGGGTATCGAGGTCGTCAACAACAATGGCGAGTTCACGATCCATTTCGGCCTTGGCTCGATGGACATCAGCGAAGTCGTGTTCGAGGCCGTCACGGCCAGCCTCGCCATCCGCGGCAAGCCGGGCCTGCGGCCCGCCCTGCCCCAGATCGACGCGCTGGAGACCGAGCAGGTGCTGGCCAACCAGCTGAAGGTCGGCGCCAACCGCAGCCAGGAGATCGCCTGGGGCGTGGCCGAGCAGCTTCGCAGCCAGTTCGAGGGGGTGAATGCGCAGGTCGAAGAACTGACCGACGCCCAGGAGGCGGCCGACACGGTGGCGGCGAAGCTCAGCAACCTCCTCAGCTTCCTCAATGCCAACAGCTTCGGCTTCACCCGGCTGATCCTGCAAAACACCGAGCGCGAGCAGGTGATCGAGGTGCTGGAGAGCGTCGAGGTCGGTGGGGTCGACCTCAGCTCGTTCGCCAGCACCACGCCACTCGGCTATTGCGGCAGCCATGTCGTGCTTGCGCTGAAGAACCGCCCGTCCGCCGCCGCCAACTACGACCCGATCGGCATCGACACCGCCAAGCTGGAGGCGATCCTGCGACAGATCGGCGACATCGACGCGGCCGATATCGCGGCGCTCGCCGGCGACGTCGCCGGCCTGCGCACCTTCCTTGCCCAGTTCCTCCAGTCGGTCGGCACCGAAGGCAACGGCTCGGTGCGCGAGCAGCAGCTGGTGGCGCTCGTCCGGACCCTCAAGGTCCAGATCGAGCAGCTCCTGGGCATCATCGGCAATGCAACCGGCAGCGGCCTGCCTCCCCCTATCGTCGCGGCCATCACCATGCTGCTTGCCCGCGTCATGGCGTCGAGCGCCGCCATCCTGGCCTTCATCCATTCGCCGACGAAGACCAACGACGGCGATGTCCGCCGCCTGTTCGATTTCTACGGGTCGGTGAAGAAATCGCTGGCCGGCCGGATGGGGCGGATCATCAGCAGCGACGAGGTCAGCCTGCCCTCCCCGGCCGTGTTCATGGAGCCCATCCTCAGCAACGCCAAGGGTGCCGAACTCTATGACATGCGCCGCAACTCGCACTACGAGATCCTGCCGGCTCCCGGCATCGGGACGGCGGACCCGAATGTCATCCGGACGCAGGACATCCAGCTCACGCCCAATGTCCCGACCACGAATTTGACCATCCAGAATGCGCCGGACATCCCGCTGCCGACCTCGATCCTGGCCGCGCTCGGCGAGGCGGGCAAGCTCGACCTCGGCACCCTGATCAACAGCAACGCGGGAACCCTGACCTCCACCATAACCAATCTCTCGAACCTGGCGGCGGAGCTGGCCAAGGCCTCCGCGCAGCTCGCCGGCGACGCCCAGAAGCAGGCGCTCACCGCCGCCAGCGACGTGGCGAGGCAGATCGGCGATATCGTGCAGAAGTCGTTGCAGGCGCCATCCGCACCGACGGCGACCGCCGCCCCGAAGCCGCCGCCGCCACAGACCCAGCAGCAGAAGTCCGAGGTCGCCCGCGAGGTGCGGCGCATCAACGAAGCGCCGGGGACCGAGGCGCAGAAGAAAGAGCAGAAGGAGAGCGTCGGCGCCCCGGCCGCGCCCAGCGGCGAGCGCGACTACCAGATGTCGATCCTCTTTCTGGATGAGAACGGAATCCCCTACTCCGAGGGCACCTTCACCCTCAACATGTCCTTCTTCCAGCTCCGCTCGACCGTGGATTTCAATGGCGGTGCGCCGATCGCGATGGCCAGCGGGCAGTTCTTCTTCCCCGAGGTCCTCACCCTGGAAAAGGGCCGCAAGGCCACCATCGCGGTCCGCGCCGACATCGCCTCGACGATCATCCCCGGCTTGCGGGAATTCACCCTTCCCGACCAGCCGGACATCGTGTTCAAGGCGACCATGCTGTCGGAAACCCGCAAGGTCTCTGCCACGAGCGTCACCCAGGCGGTGGACCAGGCGATCCAGAACAGCTCGTTCGGGGCGGCACTCAACCCCATCTTCAGCCGCTTCCTCAATGCCGGTGTCGAGTTCCCCTTCCGCATCTTCAAGGTCAAGGCGGATACCGGCGGGAAGACCGAGCTCAATCTCCGGCTGGAGTACAACCAGGCCACCACCAGCACCACCACCGCCACGACCGGCAACACGACGGTCGAGGAATTCGAGGTCGTCATTCCGAAGAATGGCTGGGCCATCGAAGTGGCCTGACCGACCGTCAGGCGCGTCGGTTCGGAGCCCCTACCGCCCCGCCACCTTCTGCCGGCGCGCCGGCGGGGGCGCCGTGCTGCCGCGGACCACCAGCGTAACGGGCAGTTCCAGCGGCAGCTCGATCTCGCGGCCCTCGGTGCAGGCCAGCAGATATTCGGCCGCCCAGTTGCCGATCTCCACCTTGGGCGTCAGCACGGTGGTCAGGCCGGGCGACATGTGGGCCGAGATGTCGAGGTCGCCATTGCCGATGATCGACAGCTCGCCCGGTACGTCGATCCCCATGAACAGCGCCTCGAAGAGGACGCCGGTGGCCAGAATGTCGTTGCCGCAGATGATGGCGCCCGGCAGCGGCCCTTGCGCCGCCAGCGCGCGCAGCGCATCGCGCCCCTCGTCGATCGAATAGCGGCGATGGATGATCCGCTCCGGCGCCACCTTCAGCCCGTGCCGGCGCATGGCGTCGGCCATGCCCTTGAGGCGGCCGCTCACCCGGTCGTTGTGGGTGGTGGAGCCGGTGATGACGGCGAAGTCGCGATGCCCGAGGCCGACCAGGTAGTCGACCACCATGTTGGCCAGCGCCCGGCTGTCGTAGCCGACCGACGGGTGCCCGACGCCGCGGTTCGCGGTCCAGGTGTTGATATAGGGTTTCCCCGTCATCTCCAGCAGGCGGATCAGCCGCGGGTCATGCTCGGCGCCGACCAGCATCAGCCCGTCGACGCCGCGCTCCACCAGCGCCCGCCCCCGCTCCCACTCGCGCTGCGCGTCATACTCGGAGGTGGTGAGCAGCAGGATGTAGCCGCGCTCCTCCACCCGGCGCTGGAAGGCGTCGATGGCGCGGGCGAAGATGGTGTTGTTCAGCGTCGGCACGATCGCGCCCAGGGTCCGCGACCGCTTCGACGCCAGGGTGCGGGCGGCGCCATGGGCGACGTAGCCCAGGTCGTCCGCGGTCGCCAGGATGCGGGCGCGCACGTCGTCGCGCACCAGGGCCGGAAGGTTGAAGGCACGCGACACCGTCGCGGACGAGACGCCGGCAGCGGCGGCCACGTCGGCCAGGCGGATCGAGGCCAGGGGACCTGCGGGAGCGGGACCGGTACGGTCATGCCCCTGGGTCGCGTCGCCGCCCCCGTCGGCGGCCCCCGCCTTGCCTGTCGGCCCCGCCTTAGCCCGCCTCATCTCGACTCATTCCAGCCCGCCCCTCCTGATGCCTCATAGCAGGCCGCAGGCCGCAGCGCAGCATCAGCGCAGATGGCAGGCGACCTCGTGACCGCTGGCGATCGTCTTCAGGACCGGCTCCTCCTGCGAGCAGCGCGCCATGACATAGGGACAACGCGTGTGAAAGCGGCAGCCGGATGGCGGCGAAACCGGGCTCGGCACGTCGCCGCTCAGGGTCTGCCGCTCGCGCCGCGCCCGCGGCTTGGGCAGCGGCACCGACGCCAGCAACGCCTCGGTGTAGGGGTGCTGCGGGGCCGCGAACAGCGAGCGCTTCGGCGCCACCTCGACGATCTTGCCGAGATACATGACCGCCACGCGGTGGCTGATATGTTCCACCACCGCCAGATCATGGGCGATGAACAGGTAGCTCAGCCCGTATTCGGCCTGGAGGTCCATCAGCAAATTGATGACCTGGGCCTGGACCGACACGTCCAGCGCCGACACCGGCTCGTCGCCGATGATCAGCTTCGGCCCCAGCGCCAGGGCGCGCGCGATGCCCAGCCGCTGGCGCTGCCCGCCGGAGAACTCGTGCGGATAGCGCGCCATCTGCTCCGGGCGCAGGCCGACCCGGCGGAACAGTGCCGCCACCCGGTCGGTGCGCTCGCCGGCATTGCCGATGCCATAGTTGATGAAGGGCTCGCCGACGATCTCGCCCGCCGGCATGCGCGGGTTGAGCGACGCATAGGGGTCCTGGAAGACGACCTGCATCTGCCGCCGGACCGCCAGCAACTCGCCGGCATCGAAGGCGGTGATGTCCCGCCCCTCCAGGCGGATCGAGCCGGAAGTCGGCTCGATCAGGCGCAGGATCACCTTGCCGGCCGTCGACTTGCCGCAACCGCTTTCGCCGACCAGGCCCAGCGTCTCGCCGGCGCCGATCGTCAAGCTGACGCCGTCGACGGCGTGGACCTTGGCGGTCGTCCGGCCGAACAGGGTCTTGCGGATCGGGAAATGCTTGACCAGGTCCTTGACCTCAAGGAGCGGGGCCATCGTTGCGGTCTCAACCATGGACGGCCTCCTGCGCGCGCTCCCAATGCCAGCAGGCGCTCCAATGTGCGGGTCGATGCTCCTCGATCGGCGGCATCTCGGTGCGGCAGCGATCGGTCGCCAGCGGGCAACGGGGCGCGAACCGGCAGCCGGGCGGCATCGCCCGCAGCGACGGCACGATCCCGGGGATTTCCGCCAGGCGCCGGGCGGCCTTCGTTTCATCCAGGGACGAGCCGAGTTCGGGGATCGAGCCCATCAGGCCGACGGTGTAGGGGTGGCACGGGCGATCGAACAGGTCCTCGACCGACGCCTCCTCCACCTTGCGGCCGGCATACATGACGACGACCCGGTGGGCCATCTCGGCGACCACCCCCAGGTCGTGGGTGATGAGGACGATGGCGGTGCCGGTCTCGTCCTGGAGCTCGCGCATCAGCTCCAGGATCTGTGCCTGGATGGTGACGTCCAGCGCCGTGGTCGGCTCGTCGGCCAACAACACCCGCGGCCGGCACGCCAGGGCCATGGCGATCATCACCCGTTGGCGCATGCCGCCCGATAGCTGGTGGGGATATTCCCGGACCCGCCGCTCCGGCTCCGGGATGCGGACGAGGCGCAGCATCTCCACCGCGCGCTCGAAGCCCTCCGCCCAGGACTTGCCCTCATGCTGGCGGACGGCCTCGGCGATCTGGTAGCCGACGGTGACGACCGGGTTCAACGAGGTCATCGGCTCCTGGAAGATCATGGAGATGGAGTTGCCGCGGATGCGCCGCATCTCGCGCTCCGACAGGGCGCGGATGTCCTGCCCCTCCAGCAGGATCGTGCCCTCGACCTGCGAGGTCGGCGGCAGCAGGCGCATCACCGACAGCGCGGACACGCTCTTGCCGCAGCCGGACTCGCCGACGATGCACAGGGTCTCGCCGCGGGCCACGTCGAAGGACAGGCCGTCGACCGCGCGCAGCGCGGTGCCGTCCTCGTAGAACCGGGTTTCCAGGCCGCTCACGGACAGAAGCGGCGTCGCGGGCGCCAGGTTCGGCATCGTCATCCGATCAGCTCCGGCGGGCCAGCTTGGGGTCGAGCATGTCGCGCAGCCCGTCGCCCAATACGTTGATGGAAAGCACCATCACGGCCAGCGCCAGCCCCGGGAACAGGACCTGCCAGAAGGCGATCTGCACATAGAGCCGCCCTTCCGCGATGATGTTGCCCCAGCTCGGGATTTCCGGCGGAGTGCCGACGCCGAGGAAGCTGAGATAGGCCTCGATCAGCACCGCGTGGGCGAAGATGTAGGTCGCCTGGACGACCAGCGGCGCCACCGTGTTGGGCAGGATGTGCTTGCGCATCAGCCGCGGGAAGCGGGTGCCGATGGCGATCGCGGCCTGGACATAGGTCTGCTCGCGGATCGACAGCACGACGGCTCGCACCAGTCGCACCACCCGCGGGATCTCGGGGATGGTGATCGCCAGGATCACCACCTCGATGCTGGCCTTGGTCAGCGCCATCAGGGCGATCGCGAGCAGGATGCCCGGGATGGCCATCAGCCCGTCCATGATGCGCATCAGGATGGCGTCGGCCAGGCGGTAGTAGCCGGCGACGACGCCGATCAGCAGGCCCAGCACGGTACTGAGGATGGCCACCGCCAGCCCGACCGCCAGCGACACCCGCGCGCCATAGAGCATCCGGCTCAGCATGTCGCGGCCATAGGCGTCGGTGCCGAGGAGGTAGGTCTCGTCCGGCGGCCGCAGCCGGTCGACGACGTTCAGTTCGATCGGGTCGTATGGCGCCAGCAACGGCGCCGCGGCGGCGGTGATCGCGATGAGCACCAGGATGGTGCCGCCGGCCACCATCATCGGGTGACGACGGGCGATCCGCCCCAGCTTCGAGCGCTTCTTCGCCACCTCGACGGCGCCGGCGCCTTCTGCGGTGATGTCGGTCATCATGTCCCTCCGGCCGTCAGTAGCGGATGCGCGGATCGAGGACCGTGTAGGTCAGGTCGATCGCGAGGTTGATGAGGACGTAGAAGCCGGAGACCGTCAGGATGACCCCCTGGATCACCGGATAGTCGCGATGCAGCACAGCATCGATGGTGAGCCGGCCGATGCCGGGGATGGCGAACACGCTCTCCGTCACCACCACGCCGCCGATCAGCAGGGCGATGCCGACGCCGACCGTGGTCACGATCGGCACGGCGGCGTTCTTCAGCGCGTGGATGATCAGCACCCGGCCGTTGGCCAGCCCCTTGGCGCGCGCGGTGCGGATATAGTCCTCGTTCAGGATCTCCAGCACCGTGCTGCGGGTCATGCGCGCGAGCAGGGCCGTGTAGACGAGGCCGAGCGCGATCGTCGGCAGGATGAGGTGCAGCAGGAACTGCCAGGGGTCGTCGGCGATGCTGACGAAGCCCTGCACCGGCAACAGGTCGATCTCCAGCGCGAAGGCCTGCACCAGCCCATAGCCGATCAGGAAGACCGGGAAGGAGAAGGCCATCACGGCGATCGCCATGATCACCTGGTCGATCCAGGTGCCGGCCTTCCAGGCGGCCAGCACGCCCAGCGGGATCGCCAGCAGGACGGAGAAGATGGTCGTGCTGATGGCCAGCGCCAGGGTCGGCTCGACCCGCTCCAGGATCAGCTGCAGCACCGGCCGGTCGAGGAAGATCGACGAGCCGAGGTCGCCCGCGATGAGCCGCCCCACCCATTCGAAGAACTGGACATAGACCGGCCGGTCCAGGCCGAGCTGGCGGCGGATCGCCTCGATATCCTCGGTCCGCGCCTGGTCGCCGGCGATGATCGCCGCCGGATCATCCGGGTTGAGGTGGAGGATCAGGAATACGACCAGCGCCACCACGGCCATCACGGGGATGATGGCCAGGATGCGTCGGATCAGATAGGCCCACATAGGCGGCTCCCCAGGACACCGGCGGCAAGCGGGGGCGGCATCGCTGCCAGGTCCCCGCCCGCACGGGCGCCTACTGCTTCTCGATGTTCCAATAGACCGGGAAACCCGACGCCAGCACGCCCTTGACGTTGGCGCGGACCGCCGTCGGCAGGTTGTACTGGCCGGTCGGGACATAGGGCACGGTTTCGTAGGCGCGGGCCTGGATGCGCTCCAGGATCGCCTTGCGCTTGCCCGTGTCCTGCTCGCGCGACCATTCCTCGACCATCTTGTCGAGTTCCAGGTCGCACGCCCAGCCCGGGTTGGCCCGCTCGCAGCGCGAGTTGAACCAGGTGTTGGCGACCGGCATCGACGTGTTGGTCCCGCCCTGGGCGGTGTGGAACAGGTGATAGCCGCCCTGATCGGGCGGGTCCTTCTTGGCGCGACGGCTCAGCACCGTGCCCCAATCCATCGCCTGGACCTCGACGTTGACGCCCGCCCGACGCAGGTTCTGGATCGTGACCATGGTCGGCGCGTTGTATTCCGACCGGTCGGTCGGCTGCAGGACGATGATCTTCTCGCCGTTGTAGCCGGCCTCCTTCAGCAGCGCCTTGGCCTTCTCGAAATCCTGGTTGCGCAGCGCCTCGGACCCGACATCCGTCTCATTCTCCGAGCCGCACATGAAATAGGCGCCGCAGAATCTCAGATAGTATTTCGGGTTGCCGATGGTGGCGCGCATGTAGTCCTCCTGCTTCACGATGTGCAGCAGGGCTTGGCGCGCCTTGGCGTTGTTGAAGGGCGGGTAGAGGAAGTTCGGGCGCAGCACCGCCTGGAAGCCGAGCGGATCGATCGTCACCAGGCGAATGTTCCGGTTGCGCTCCATCACCGGCACGAAGTCGAGCGGCGGTACCTCGAAATAGTCGACCTCGCCGGCCAGCAGCGCCGAGAGGGCGGTGTTGGCGTCGGGGATGTAGAGCCACTCGACCCGATCCAGCTTCGCCACCTTGCCGCCGGCCAGGTAGTTCGGCGGCTCCGCCCGCGGCACATAGTCGGGGTTCTTGCGGTAGACGACCTTGTTGCCAGGCCGCCATTCATCCTTGACGAAGATGAACGGGCCCGAGCCGGTATAGTCGTTGATCTGCGTCGAGATTTCGGTCTTCGCCACCCGCTCCGGCATGATGAAGGCGGGGCTGGTCGTCTTGGCGAGCGATTCCAGGACCAGGCCGTACTTCTCCTTCAGCGTCAGGCGGAAGGTCGCATGGTCGACTGCCTCCATCGAGGCCGTGAACTGCATCAGCCGCTGGCCCATGGCGTCGCGCTTGCCCCAGCGCTGCACCGAGGCCACCGCATCGGCGGCGGTCACCGGCTGGCCGTCATGGAACTTCAGCCCCGGCCGCAGGGTGAAGGTATAGACCAGCCCGTCCTGGCTGACCGTGTACCTGTCCACCATCTGCGGGCGCGGCATATACTTGTCGTCGAGCGCCATCAGCGTGTCGTAGATCAGATAGCCGTGGCGGCTGGTGATGTTCGCCGTGGTCCATACCGGGTCGAGAATCTTCAGGTCCGCATGGACCACGACCTTCAGCGTCGACTCTGCCGCGGCCGGTGCCGCAGCCAGGAGGGCGCCTGCCACCAGGGCGGCGCTGATCGCACCGGCCCGAAGGCCGCTCACTCTCGACATTGGCCTTCTCCTAGCCATGGAAGCCAGCGGGCCGCTGCGGGCAGGCCGCATCGGCCCGCCCGTAGCGACCGCGCGGCCTCACTTCTTCTCGATGTTCCAGTAGACCGGCACGTTGGTGACCAGCATCCCGGAGATGTTCGAGCGAACCGCGATCGGCTGGCTGAACTGCCCGACTGGAATGTAGGGCACCGTCTCGTAGGCCCGCGCCTGGATGCGCTCCAGGATCGCCTTGCGCTTGGTCCGGTCGGTCTCGCGCGACCAGTCCTCGACCAGCTTGTCGAGCTCCATGTCGCAGGCCCAGCCGGGATTGGCCCGCTCGCAACGGGTGTTGAACCAGGTGTTGGACACCGGGTTGGCGGTGCCCGGGCCGCCATGGGTGGTGTGGAACAGGTGGTAGCCGGTCTCGTAGGGGTTGCCCTTGTTGGCGCGGCGCGACAGCAGCGTGCTCCAGTCCATGGCCTGCGCCTCGACGTTGAGGCCGGCCTTCCGCAGCATCTGGATCGTGACCATCGTCATCGCGTTGTACTGCGCGCGGTCGGTCGGCTGCAGGACGATGATCTTCTCGCCGTTGTAGCCGGCCTCCTTCATCAGGGCCTTGGCCTTGGCGAAATCCTGCTTGGCCAGGGGCTCCGAGCCGATGGCGGTCTCGTTGTCGGAGCCGCACAGGAAGAAGGCGCCGCAGAACTTCATGTAGAGCTTCGGGTTGCCGACCACGGCACGCATGTAGTCTTCCTGCTTCACCATGTAGAGCAGGGCCTGGCGCGCCTTGGGATTATTGAATGGCGGGTAGAGGAAATTGGGGCGCAGGATCGCCTGCGAGCCCAGCGGCTCGATGTTGACGATCTTGATTTTCGGGTTCTTCTCCAGGATCGGGATGAAGTCGAGCGGCGGCGCCTCGAAATAGTCGACCTCGCCCGCCTGCAACGCCGACAGGCTGGTGTTGTGGTCGGGGATGTACAGCCACTCCACCCGGTCGACCTTGGCGATCTTGGCGCCGGCCATGGCGTCGGTCTTGTCCGAGCGCGGCACATAGTCCGGGTTCTTGCGGTAGACGACCTTGTTGCCCGGCCGCCATTCGTTCTGCTCGAAGATGAACGGACCGGAGCCGACATACTCCTTGATCTGCTGCGTCGGCTCGGTCTTGGCCACCCGCTCGGGCATGATGAAGAGATTGCCCGTCGACTTGCCGAGCGTCTCCAGCACCAGGCCGTACTTCTCCTTCAGCGTCAGGCGGAAGGTCATCGGGTCGACGACATCGAGCGAGGCGGTGAAGGAAGCGAGCCGCTGCCCCATGGAATCGCGCTTGTTCCAGCGCTGCCAGGAGGCGACGACGTCGGTCGCCGTCACCGGCGCCCCGTCATGGAACTTCAGTCCCGGCCGCAGGGTGAAGGTGTAGACCAGCCCGTCTTCGCTGATGGTGTGCTTCTCCACCATCTGCGGCTTCGGCTCGAGCTTGGAATCGAGCCCGTAGAGGGTGTCGTAGATCAGCAGGCCGTGGCGGTTGGTGATGTACGCCGTGGTCCATACCGGGTCGAGGATCTTCAGGTCGGCGTGGACGACGACCTTCAGCGTCGTTTCGGCCGCGGCGGGCGCCGCGGCGGAAATGGCCAGCACGCCGGCCGCGACCAGAGCCGCCCGGGCGGCGGCCGTCCACATGCTCCAGTTCGATGTCATCTTGGTTCCTCCCGATCCGCTGGATTGAGCCGGCATTCAGTTCGCCGGTTTGAACTTGGGCAGGGTGATCTCGTCGGTCACGCGCTCGAACACGACCTCGACCCGATCGCCGATCGCGATCGCCCCTTCCGTTGTGCCCACGAGGTTGCTGACGAAGAAGGGTCCCTCGTCGAGCTCCACCAGGCACACCTCGTAGGGCAGGTCCTTCGCAAACCCGCCCCAATAGGCGCGGTGGAAGGTGACCCACGAAAACAGCGTGCCGCGGCCGGACACCACCTCCCAGCCCTGGTCCTTGCCAAGGCAGTTCGGGCAGACGGGGCTGGGCGGGAAATGCCGGTCGCCGCAGTCGTTGCAATGCTGGACCGCCAGCTTGTGGTCCTTCGCCAGCTCCCAGAAGGGTCGGCTGAGGGCGTCGATCTTCGGCAGCGGCTTGTCGTAGGTGGACATGGTGATCGCTCCTCCCCTCAGCCGCGCGTGTAGATGATCGAGCGCGAGCAGGGCGTCGCGGCCACGAACTGCACGACCTCGCAGTCGGGGACCTGGCGCGCGCCGCACTCGCCGCGGATCTGCCGCACGGCCTCCACGTTCAGGGCCCACCCCTGCATGTACGAGTTCGACAGATGGCCGCCGTCGGTGTTGGTCGGCAGCGCGCCGCCGACCTGCAAGGTGCCGCCTTCGACGTAGCGTCCGGATTCGCCGCGCGGGCAGAAGCCCAGCCCTTCCAGGCTGAACAGCACGGTCGGGGCGAAATTGTCGTAGCACATGAAGGCATCGACGTCGGACGGCCCGACCCCGGCCATGCCATAGGTGTCGGCCGCGATCTCCTGCAGCTCGTCGTACCAGAAGTCGCGCTGGAAGTTGGACAGCGACGCCGTCTTGTAGGCTTCCCTGGCGCCGAGGCCGGAGATCATCACCGGCGGCTGCTTCAGGTCCTTCGCCCGCTCCTTGGTGGTGAGGATCATGCACACCGCACCGTCATTGATCAGGCAATAGTCGAGCAGCCGCAGCGGCAGCACGATCGGGCGCGCATTCTCGTGATCGTCGATGCTGATCGGCTGCTTCATCACCGCATCGGGGTTGAGGCAGGCGTGCTTGCGGAAGGCGACCGACACCTCCGCCAGCTGGCGCGTGGTGGTGCCGTAGAGCGCCATGTGGCGCTGGAACATCAGCGCGTGGGCGGCACCGGGCGAGGTGTAGCCCCACGGGTCCCATACGTTCGGGCTTTCGTCGCCGCCATAGTTGACGCGACGCGAGCGGCCGATATTGGCGTAGATCAGGGCCACATACTTGCACAGGCCGGCATTGAGCGCGGCCACCGCCTCGATGATGCCCATCGACGACATCCGGCCGTGCGGCGGCAGCGGGATCGTCCAGCGCGGCGAGATGCCGAGGATCTCACCCATGCGGGCGTAGTACGGGATACGGCAGACCAGCAGCCCGTCGATCTCGTTCTTGTCGATCCCGCAGTCGGCGACGGCGGCACGGAACGCGTCGGCGCCCAGGCCGTAATCGTCCGTCTCCGGGAAGTTGCCGTACTTCGTGTTGCCGACACCGACGACGGCGAACTTGTCCTTGAGTGCTCGGAAGTCCGACATGCGGCTCCTCTTCGGTTCCGGCCCTGCCGCGAAGGTGCGGGGGACCTATCGTTTCCTCGATCGTCCGGTTGGGATCAGATGATCCCTTCCTCCGCCAGGCGCGCGACCTCTTCGCGCGACATGCCGAGGAGTTCCATCAGCACCCGTTCATTGTCCTCGCCGTAGCCGGGTGCGCCGCGGTCGATGGGGCCGCCGGCATAGGGCGGGGTGGCCGACATCTTCATCGGCACCTCTGCCACCGGCCAGCGGCCGATCTTGGTTCCCGTCACCTCGGTGAGCCAGTCGAGCGAAGCGAGCTGCGGGTCGCGGTCGTAGCGGTCGCCCGCGGTCTGGCTGACGCCGGCCGCGACGCCAGCGGCCTGGAGGCCGGCCATCGCCGCATAGGCATCCTGGGTCAGCGCCCAGGCGCCGACCGCGGCATCGAGCTCGTCCTGATGGGCGAGCCGGCCCTCCAGCGTCGCGAAGCGCCCGTCCTCCAGCCATTCGGCATGGCCGGCATGGCGCGCCAGCGCCACCCATTCGGCATCGTCGAAGCACGAGATGGTGAGCCAGCGGTCATCGCCCTGGCAGCGATAGGCGCCCGACGGTGCCGCCGGCTTGTAGGGCGAGCGGTTGCCGTAGCGGCTCCACACGCGCCCGTTGGCCGACCAGTCCAGTATCGCCTTGCCGGCAAGATAGATGCCGGTCTCGGTCTGGGAGGCGTCGATCCACTGCCCCTCGCCCGTCCGCTCGCGATGATGCAGCGCGCCCAGGATGGCCAGCGCGAAGCTGTAGGCGCCCATCCAGTCGAGATAGGAGTAGCCCCAGCCGACCGGCATCGCCGGCTCCGGCAGGCCGGACATGTCGGAGGTGCCGGCGAAGGACGCGGCGACCGGGCCGACCGTGCGCAGGCGGCCATACTTGCCCTGGCTGCCCATGCCCGACTGCTGGATGTAGATGATGTCCGGCCGGATCGACTTCAGCACGTCGTAGCCGAGGCCGAGGCGCTGGAGCACGCCCGGCGAGAAGCCTTCCGCCACAATGTCCGACTGGCGGATCAGGTCCTTGGCGATTGCCAGGCCCTTGGGATGGCGGATGTTCAGGGACAGGCCGCGTTTGCCGGCATTCTTGTTGTTGAACTGGCCGCCCATGTCGGCGTCCTTGACCCCGGGCAGCGGAGCCGTCGCCTTCTCCCGCGCCTCGCGCCCGCCGATCGGCGCCATCGCGGCCAGGCGGGTGTCGGGGTTCGCCTTCCACTCGACCTTGATCGATTCCGCGCCCAGCGCCGCCAGGTAGCGGGTACCGCCGGCCGAGGCGAGGAACCAGGAGAAGTCGAAGATGCGGATGTTCTGAAGCGGGAACGGCTTGCCGCGGGCGGAGAGCAGCGGCGGGTTCGCCGGGGCCGCCTTCGGCTGTGGCGCGACGCGGGGGCGTTCGGCCAGCACCTCGGCGGTATGCTCGCCCAGCAGCGGGGCGCGGCGCCCGACCTGCCAGCTCGTCGCGGTGCTCAGCCACTTGCTGGTGACATAGGTGAAGGAGCGCCCGATCTCCGGATGCTCGACCTCGGAGAAGGTGCCGCGCGCGATCCAATGATCGTCCAGCGCGTTCTCGTGCGGCTTGCGCAGCGGCGCCCACAACAGGCCCGCCGCCTGCGCCTCCTGCCACGGCATCTCGTCGTAGCGGAAGGCGCGGATGAAGCGCTGCATCACCTCGAAGATATGGGCGCGCCGCTCGTCGCCGGTCGACGAGCCGGGGATGGCGCGGGCATTCATGTCCGCACCCTCGGCCGGCGGCTGGAGATCGGCCTGCATCCCGTACTTGCCGAGGAAGCCGATCAGCGCCGCCTCGTCCTTGGCGCCGCCGAGATAGGTGATGAACCAGCGGCCATCCTTGGTGTGGCCGATGCTGGGGACCCGGCTCGCGACCTCGCCCGCGTGCCGGCAGGTCATGCGGAACAGCGGCGCCCGGCGCATGACCCAGGACATCAGGTCGAGCTCGGTGTTCTTGGCCACCGCCTCGTGGACGGCGACCGACACTTCCTGCCCCTCGCCCGTGCGCAGGCGATGCAGCAGGGCCGCCACCAGGCCGACCACAAGCTGGTCGCCGGCGATGTGATAGGCGTGCCAGACCTGCGGCGCGATCGGCGATACGTCGTAGCGGTCGCCGGGCGCCGGGTCATAGCCGCAGTTCGACATGACCCCGCCCAGCGCCAGATGCACCAGGTCGGAGCCCTTGAAATCCTTCCAGGGGCCGACATCGCCGAACGGCGTGATGCGGCCGACCAGCAGGTTCGGGAAGCGCGCCAGCAGGGCGGCCCGGTCGAGGCCCAGCGCCCGGTTCATCCGACCGCAACTGGTGTCGACGACCATGTCGGCATCGGCCAAGAGCCGCAGCAGGGCCTCGCGGCCTTCGGTCGAATCCAGGTCCAGCGCCACCGAGCGCTTGCCGCGATTGTAGTTCCAGAAGAACAGCGACCGCTCGGGGTTCGTCTCGTCGTCGAGGAAGGGCCCGATGCCGCGGGTCGAATTGCCGGACGGCGGCTCGATCTTGATCACATCGGCGCCGAGGCCGGCCAACGCCAGGCCGGTATATTCGCCCAGCTCGTCGGCGATCTCGATCACCCGCGTGCCCGCCAGCATGCCGGGCAGGTCCCGGTTCACGCCCGGGACCATCCGCTCGCTATCCTCTGAGGCCATCCGCCGCTTCCAATCCTCGTTACGCTGCCGGTGCCCCGACGGGACACTGCAAGCGCTTTCAATGGAAGCTACAGAGAATGCATTCTACCCGACAACCCGGAATCGTCGCTGCGCCGCAGCAAAAGGAATGGTCACCCGCCGCCTTTTCTTTGGGCTCGGAGGCGTCACGGATATGGCACGACCTCGCCGGACGCCGCCTTCTCGCGGAACTCCCGCGCGGCATCCTCGAGCGTCAAGAATATCGCGCCGCGCTTCTGCAGCGCTTCGATCAGGCCCGCCAGCGCCAGCATCCGATGGCCACGGCCGATCACATAGGGGTGGAAGGTGTAGGTGAGGATGCCCCAGTCGCAGGTCTGCGTCATGTAGTCGAAGTCGGCGATCCAGTTCTCCAGGACCAGGCGCGCGTTCATCAGACCGGGAAGAACCTGGTTCTGCGCACGCAGGAACTCGAAATGCGGGAAATCGTCGAGCGACCACGAGATCGGCATCTCGATCAGGCTGGTGCGTTCGCCGAACACGGCCGGCGCGTCCGCCCGCACCACGTCGCCGCGCCGCACGAAGTACGGGCAATGATCGTTGCCCATCAGACTGCTCTCGTAGAGGAAGCCGTTCTCCAGCAGCAGGTCGACCGTGTGGTCGCTGATGTCCCAGGACGGCGACCGGTACCCGGCCGGACGCCGCCCGGTCAGCCGCTCGATTGCCGCGATGCCGCGGGCCAGCCCGTCGGCCTCCTGCTCGGGCGTCAGGTTGGCCGGCGGGACGTGCGTCCAGCCATGGTGCCCGACCTCGTGCCCTGCCGCGACGATCTCCTCGCAGCGCGCCTTGTAGGTCTCGATGACGATGCCCGGGATGTACCAGCTCGCGGGGATGCCGTGCCGGCCGAGCAGTTCCAGGATGCGCCCGGCGCCGAGAACGCCGAACTCGCCCCGCGACACCGGCGTCGGCGTCGTCAGCCCGCGGGCGGCGAACCCCGACCAGGTATCGAAATCGAAGCTGAGGCAGGCGATGTGGCGGGGCATGGCGGGGGGATCTCCTTCGCGGGCGGCAGGTAGTCGAGGGGTCGGGCTTCGCGAAAAATTCGGCACCCCCACCGCGCAGCTTCAGCAGCTACATCAAGGCTAACCGAGTCGGCGCGGCTGCGCGCGGAGTGCCGCCGTCTCCGCCGCCTGGACGGCCGGGGGGCTGCCCGCGACGACCACGCCGTACTTCTCGCGGGCATGGGCGGCGGTGATCTTGCCCTCCGCCAGGTCGGCCAGAACGAGCGCGCTGTCGCGGGTGAGCGGGTCGCCATGGCCGCCCCCGCCGGCCAACCGCACCCGCAGCACGTCGCCGCTGTCGACCGTGGTCAGGAACTTCTGCGGAAAGGTGTCGACCCGCCCGTCGGCCCGGCGGATGTCGACCCAGGCCGGTGCGCCGGTCTCGCCGCCGTCGAGGCCGTAGGGCGGATGGTCGCGCCGGTCCGAGCGGATCTGCAGGGTCGCGCCGTCGAGCTTGAAGCGCAGATGGCGGTCGAGCGACAGGCCGCCGCGCCACCGCCCTGCCCCGCCGGTGTCGGGCACCAGCGCATAGCGCTCGATCGCGATCGGCAGCTCGGCCTCGATCATCTCGGCCGGGGTGTTGGAATAGTTCACCAACGTGCCGGTGCAGGCATCCATGCCGTCGCGCCACGGGCCGCCGCCCCACGAGCCGACCAGGAACTCCAGGAAGACGTGCGAGCGGCCGTCGGGGCCGTAGCCGCCGAAGCTGACGCCGACGTCGGGCGCGTTGGCGCCACAGGCCGGGATGCGGTCGGGGACGGCCTGCGCCAGCGCGCCGAAGATCGTGTCGGCGATGCGGATGCCGGTGATGCCGCGCGCGGCCACCGCCGCCGGCGCCCGCGGATTGACGATGGTGCCTTCGGGCGCGATCACCTTGATCGGCCGGAAATAGCCGGCATTGTTGGGGATCGACAGGTCGACGATCGAACGCACGCAGGCGAGTGCCGTCGACAGCGTGAAGGGATAGACGCAGTTGATGGCGCCCTTCACCTGCGGCGCGGTGCCGGTGAAGTCGATGACGATCTCGTCATGGGCGATGGTGAGCGTGACCTCGAAGCGGATCGGGTCGGGCGAGATGCCGTCATTGTCGAGATGGTCGACGAAATGCCAGGTGCCCTTGGGCAGGCGGGCGATCTCCGCCCGGGTGAAGCGCTCGGTATAGTCCAGCAGGTCGCGGCAATGCTCCGCGAAGCCGGCGGCACCATACCGCGCCACCAGGTCGAGCAGCCCGCGCTCGCCCTGGCCGCAGGCCGCGATCAGCGAGCGGATGTCGCCCAGCACCTTGTCCGGCACCCGCACGTTGCGCTCGATCAGCCGGAACAGGTTCTCGTCCGGCTCGCCCGCGCGATGGATGCGGCACGGCGGGATGCGCAGCCCCTCCTGGTAGATCTCCGTCGAATCGCTGGCGTTGCCGCCGGGGATGCGGCCGCCGATGTCGGTCATGTGGGCGAGTGCTGCGGAGAAGCCGATGCGTTCGCCACCGGCATGGATCGGCTTCACGATGACGATGTCCGGCAGATGGGTGCTGCCGTCATAGGGGTCGTTGGTGATGAAGAGGTCGCCCGGCCCGATGCGGTCGCCGAAGGCGTTCATCACCGCCCGCACCGCGAACGGCATCGCCCCCAGGTGGAACGGCAGGCAGGTGCCCTGGGCGATCAGTTCGCCCTTGCCGTCGAACAGCGCGGTCGAGAAATCGAGCGCCTCCTTCACCACGAACGAGCGCGCCGTGCGCGCGACGGTCAGCGCCATCTCGTCGGCGATGGTCGCGAGCGCGTTCTTGATCAGGTCGCGGGCGAAGGGGTCGATGGTGGCGGGCCGCGCGGTGGCGGCGGGTACTTCGTTCATCATGCCCCTCGCGGGTCCGGCAGTTCGATTTCCAGCACGTCCCACAGGATGCGGCGGACGCGCGCACCGGGCGGGATGACGGTGGTGCTGTCATATTCCTCGATCAGCAGCGGCCCGTCCTCCCAGGCCGCCCCGATGGCGCTGCGTCCGACGACCTGTGCCTCCAGCGTCCCGTGGTCGGGGCCGAAATGCACCCGGCGGCTGCCGGCCGGCGCCCTGCCGCCAAGGGCCGGCGATACGGCGAGGCCGTCCGGCACGCGCGGCCCCGACGACAGGCCGCGGGCGACGACGCGGATGTTCACGATCTCCACCACCTCGTCGGCGGAATGATAGCCGTAGGTGGTCTCGTGGGCGGCGTCGAAGTCGACCCGCAGCACGTCGGCGGCTAGGCCGTCGCCGCGCAATGCCAGGGTCAGCTCGGAGTTCTCGCCGAGATAGCGCAGGTCGGCCAGCCGCTCGAAGCGGATGGCCGACGCGGCATAGCCGTCCTCCGCCAGCGCCTTGGCGCCGTCGGCCTCCAGCACCGCGTAGGCGGCCTCCAGCTGGGCCGGGTCGAGCCCGTCCAGCCGGTGCTTGAAGGTGCGGACATAATGGTGCTCGGTGTCGGGGAAGAGCATGCCGAGTGCGCTGAACAGACCCGGCACCGGCGGGATCAGGATGCGCCGGACGTCGAGCGAGGCGGCCAGCGCCGCCGCATGGATCGGGCCGTTGCCACCGAAGGCCAGGACCGAGAAGTCGCGGGGGTCGCGGCCACGCTCGGTCGAGACCGCGCGCAGCGCCCGCGCCATGGCGGCGTTGGCGACGCGGTGGACGCCCCAGGCCGCCGCCTCCAAATCCAGTCCCAGGGGTGCCGCCACATGCTCCGTCAGGGCCCGCCGCGACAGCTCGGCATCGATCGGGATGCTGCCGCCGGCCAGGTAGGTGGGGTTGATGAAGCCCAGCACGACGTTGGCGTCGGTCACCGTCGGCACGGTGCCGCCGCGGCCATAGCAGGCCGGCCCCGGCATGGCGCCGGCGCTTTCCGGCCCGACCCGAAGGCCGCCGCCGGCGTCGATCCGCACCTGGCTGCCGCCGCCCGCACCGACCTCGGCGATGTCGATCGCCGGCGCGCGGACATGGTAGCCGCCGCCGCTCAGCAGCCGGCCGGCGATGTTGATGCCGCCGCCCACCTCCAGCGAACCGACACGGTCGAAGCGGCCATCCGACACCAGGGCTGCCTTGGCCGTGGTGCCGCCCATGTCGAAGGCGATCAGCGCCCGGCCGCCGAGCCGGCGGGAGAGTTCAGCCGCACCCACGACGCCGGCGGCCGGGCCGGATTCGATCAGGTGGATCGGCCGGGTCGAGGCCGCCTCCACCCCCATCGCCCCGCCGCTCGACTGCATGACGCGCAATGGCGCCGTCACGCCCAGTCCCGTCAGCCCCGCCGTCAGGGACCGCAGATAGCGCGACACGACCGGCATGATATAGGCGTTCACCACCGTCGTGCTGCTGCGCTCGTACTCCTTGATCTCGGGCAGCAGCGCGCTCGACAGGCAGACGGGGATGCCGGGTGCGCGCGCCGCCACCAGCTCCGCCAGCGCCTCCTCGTGGGCGCCGCTCGCATAGGCGTTCAAGAGGCAGACGGCGATGGCGTCCACCCCTTCCGCCAGCAGGGCGTCGATGGCCGCGGCGGCACTGGCCGCGTCCAGCGGCCGCTCGACCCGGCCTTCCGCGTCGATGCGCTCGGCCACTTCCTGGCGCCGCGCCCGGGTTACCAGAGGCGTCGGCTTCTGCCAGTTGATGTCGTACAGCACCGGCATCCGCAGGCGCCGGATCTCCAGCACGTCGCGGAAGCCCTCCGTGGTCAGCAGCCCGACCCGGGCCCCCTTCCCCTCCAGGATCGCATTGGTCGCGACCGTCGTGCCATGCACCACCTGGTCGACCCCACCCGCCGTCGCCCGGCCGGCCGCGAAGACCGAAGCCAGTCCCTCGGCAATGCCGCGGCTGTAGTCGTCCGGAGTGGAGAGGACCTTGGTGGTCAGGACCTGCCCGTCGGGGGACAGGAAGACCAGGTCCGTGAAGGTGCCGCCGATATCGATACCGAGCCTGTATCCCATATTCTCACGTTCCAAGGCCGTAGCGGAGCCGCAGGCGGTCGGCGAATGCCTTGCCCACGGCGGAGACGGCGAAGATCAAGAGGATGTAGATGGCGGCCGTGGCCGTCAGAATCTCGATCGGCTCGTACCACACATTCACCAGCCGTTGGGACTGGAACATCAGATCCTGCACCGTAATGACCGACACCAGGGTCGAGGATTTCACGATGACGGTGAACTGCGTGACGATGGCGGGCGCGATCGACACCAGCACCTGGGGCAGGACGATGCGGCGGAACGCCAGCATGGGCGACATGCCGACCGCGTAGGCCGCCTCTCGCTGTCCGCGGCCGATATTCTCGATCCCCGCCCGGAAGGTCTCGGCCAGGTAGCCGCTCGACTGAAGCGCCAGCGCCACCCAGCCGGCGGTGTAGAAGGAGGTCGGCCAGCCGATCAGCTCCGGCCAGACATAGTTCACCCACATCAACTGCACGAAGATCGGAGTCGCGCGGCAATATTCGATCCACACGCCGGCGATCCAGCGCAGCGGCCGGACATAGAGCCGGACCAGCGCCAGCCCGAGGCCCATGACGATGGCGGCGGCGAAGGCGACGGCGCAGATCTCGATGGTGACGGCCAGCCCCTGCAGCAGCACGTCGCGCTGGTTCCAGACGAGGCGTTCCCAGTTGCCCATGCCGGTCAGGCCCAGATCTTGCGGCGCCAGCGTTCGCTGACGGCCCGCGCCAGGGCCGCCACGCCCCAGATCAACAGGAAATAGGTGATGGCGGCACCGGTATAGAGCGGCAGCGGGCGCATCTCCTGCTGGGTCACCATGGACACCCGGTACATGAGGTCGGGCACGGTGATGAGCGAGACGATGGTGGTCGCTTTGAAGAGCGAGACGAAGTTGTTCATCATCTCCGGCAGCATCATCCGGATCGCCTGGGGCAGGACGATACGCCGCATGATCAGGGCGCCGCCCATGCCGCAGGCGCGCGCCGCCTCGATCTGTCCCTTGGGTACCGCCTGGATGCCGGCGCGGAAGGTTTCCGCCAGGTAGCCGCTATAGACGAGGCCGAGCGCGATCACCGCCGAGACGAAAGGCTCGAAGCTGATGCGGGTGCCGAGCGCCTGGCTGAGCAGCAGCGGCAGCACGAAATGCACCCAGACCAGCATCACGTAGTCGGGTGCATTGCGGAACGTCTCGACATGGATGGCACCCAGCCAGCGCAGCGGCCGCAGCGGGTTGACCCGGCCGAGCGCCGCCAGGAAGCCCAGCGCGACCGCCGCCACGCCGGAGACGGCGAAGACGTAGAAATTGAACGCGAGGCCGGCCAGGAGGATGTGCCGGTATTCCCAGAAGAGCGCGAGATCCAGCGTCTCGCGCAGGTTTTGCGAGAACATCGGCGGTCAGTGCAGCAGCTTGGCGAGGAATTGGCGGCAGCGCTCCGAACGCGGGTCGCCGAACACCTGCGCGGGCGGCCCCTCCTCCTCCACCAGGCCGTTATGGAGGAAGATGGCGCGGTCGGAGACCTCGCGGGCGAAGGCCATCTCGTGGGTGACCACGATCATGGTGGTGCCGTCGGCGGCCAGCCCGCGCATCACCTCCAGCACTTCACCGGTCAGTTCCGGGTCGAGCGACGAGGTCGCCTCGTCGAACAGCATCACCTTGGGCTGCATGGCGAGCGCGCGCGCGATCGCCACCCGCTGTTGCTGGCCGCCGGACAGGCGCGCCGGGTACTCCTCGGCCTTCTCGCTCAACTGCACGCGGGCGAGGCAGGTCCGCCCCAGCTCGACCGCCTCGCGGCGCGGCATCCCGCGCACCCGGATCGGCGCCTCGATGACGTTGCCGAGCACGCTCAGATGGGGCCACAGGTTGAACTGCTGGAACACCATGCCGAGGTCGCGGCGGAAGCGCGCGATCTCCCGGGCCGAGCGCTTCCGGGTGCCGCCGCCCGGCCGGCGCTCGAAGCCGATCGCCTCGCCGTCGATGCGGACCTCGCCCGCGCTCGGCATCTCCAGGTAATTGATGCAGCGCAGGAGCGTGCTCTTTCCCGATCCGCTGGCGCCGATGATGCTGACGACGCTGCCGCGATGCACCTGGGCCGAGACCCCGCGCAGCACCTCCAGCGCGCCGAAGCGCTTGTGCAGGTCCAGTACCTCGACGCATGGCGGCACCGCCGGCATATCAGCCATCGGCCGGTGCCGTAGCGTAGGACGTTCGATCAGGGCAAATAATCATCGCGGCTCGCTCAATCTTGAAATACGCTACCGGTGATTTCATCCCTTGCAAAGGTCGAGCCTTGCCCCTGCGTCCCCCCGCCGACATCGGCATGCCGGTGAGCGAAATCGACACGCCCGCCCTCGTCATCGAACTCGACGCCTTCGAGCGCAACATCGCCAAGCTGGCGGAGGTCTCGCGCCGCACCGGCGTGCGGCTGCGCCCGCATACCAAGACCCACAAGTCGCCGATCATCGCCCTGAAGCAGATCGAGGCCGGCGCCATCGGCCAATGCTGCCAGAAGGTGGCCGAGGCCGAGGTGCTGGTCGCGGGCGGCGTCCGCGACGTGCTGGTCAGCAATCAGGTGGTCGGCGACCGCAAGCTGGCGCGACTGGCCGCCCTGGCCAAGAGCGCCAAGATTGCGCTGTGCGTCGATGCCCCGGAACATGTCGAGGCGGCCGGACGGGCGGCGCGCGATTACGGCGTCGTGCTGGGCGCGCTGGTCGAGATCGACGTCGGCACCCAGCGCTGCGGCGTCGAGCCCGGCGAAGCGGCCGTGAAGCTGGCGCAGCAGATCGCGGCCACGCCGGGCCTCCGCTTCGGCGGGCTCCAGGCCTATCACGGCACCGCCCAGCATCTCGCGACCTGGGATGAGCGCGAGGCGGCGATCAAGCAGGCCGTGGCAAAGACCAAGATGACGGTGGATGCCCTGGCCGCCGTCGGCCTGTCCTGCGACATCGTCGGCGGCGCCGGCACCGGCACCTTCCAGTTCGAATCGACGAGCGGCGTCTACAACGAGCTGCAATGCGGCTCGTACCTGTTCATGGACACCGACTACGCCCGCATCGGCGGCAAGACGTCGAACCGCTACCAGGAGTTCGACCACAGCCTGTTCGTGCTGGCGACGGTCATGTCCATCCCGACCTCCGAGCGCGCCATCGTCGATGCCGGCCTGAAGGCCTACACGATGGAAAAGGGCCCGCCCTGGGTGCATGGCCGCGAGGATCTGGAGGTGACCGGCGTCTCCGACGAGCACGGCAAGGTGCGGACCGGTGCCGGCTCCAAGCCGCTGAAGCTGGGCGACAAGCTGTGGCTCATCCCCGGCCATTGCGACCCGACCATCAACCTGCACGACTGGTATGTCGGCGTCCGCAATGGCCGCGTCGAGGCGGTGTGGCCGATCGCGGCGCGCGGCGCCAGCCAATAGGGCTTTCGCATTCGCCAACGAAACGCCCCGCAAGCGGGCAGCAACCGGAACAGGAGGCAGGTATGAGCAATGGAATCGACAGCGGCCGGCGCGGGTTGCTGACCGGCGTCGCGATGGCAGGGGCGGCCGCCGGCGCGGCCGGCCTCCTGGCCGGCGCGGGCTCGATCCGCGAGGCCCACGCCCAGATGCTGGATACCGGCATCGCCGAGAACTCGGTGCTGGCGAAGATCCGCAAGGCGGGCGTGCTGAAGGCCGGCTACGCCCAGACCGGCCCATGGTTCTACAAGGATGCCAAGACCGGCGAGCTCGGCGGCATCTACAAGGATTGCGTCGAGAAGCTGGCCGCCGAGATGCAGATCAAGGTGGAGTGGAGCGAGGTCACCTTCGCCAACGCCACGGTCGGCCTGCGCAAGGGCGATTTCGACCTCTTCGGCTCGTCCGCCGTCTACACCATGGCGCGCGCCATGACGGTGAACTATGTCGGCCCGCTCTATTCCAAGGGCACGCTGTGCCTCGCCCACAAGGACAATGCCGGGCGCTTCAAGACGGCCGCCGACTTCAACGACCCGTCGGTCACGATCTCGGTCACCACCGGCGCCAGCGAGGAAAGCCGCATCTCGACCCTGTTCCCCAAGGCCAAGGTCATCACCACCACGGGCCAGGTGACCCTGGGGGCGGAGCCGGTGCGGGCCAAGCGGGCCGATCTGTGGATCTCCGGCGACAGCGACGTCATCCTGTTCGCCAAGCGCAATGCCAACTGGGCCTACGCGGTCGACCCGGAGAACCCCTTCGACAAGCGCCCCAACACCTGGATGATCCGCTACGGCGACCCCGACTGGAAGGCCTTCCTCGACTTCTACGCCACCTTCCTCAGCGTCAATGGCGAGGTCCAGCGCCTCTTCGAGCACCATATGGCGAAGCTCGCCTGAACCCGTCGGCGCGGGGCCGCTCCAGGCCCCGCGCTTCGTCCCGTCCCCTACCTGTCCGGCGATCATGATCATCGACTGCCACGCCCATGTGTTCCAGCACTGGGACGGCCCGTGCGGCCACCCCTCGACCGAAATCCACCTGAAGTACCTGCAGAAGGTGGTGACGCGGCCGGCGGCCCGGACCTTCCGCGCGCGGGACGGCCAGGAGATCCGCCCGACCATGCTGTTCCGGCCGGGCGACAACACATGGGCCGGCCTGACCGACGTCCGCTTCCGGGTGGGCCCGCACGGCCAGCTCGTCTTCACCTGGGAGGGCGAGGACTACTACGTCCAGTACATGCCGGTCGCCATGCAGGAGATCGTCTGCCCACCCGAGCAGATGGTGGCCCAGATGGTGAATGCCGGGGTCGACCACATCATCCTCCAGGCCGGCGGCGGCTACGGGGCGATGAACGACTACAACGCCTTCGCCCAGAACCAGTACCCGACCCGCTTCACCGGCCTCCTCAACATCGACGAGGCCACCGCCGACCGGCCGGAGACCCTGGCCGAGGTCGACCGGGCGGTGACGAAGCTCGGCCTGAAAGGCCTCTACTACGCCCACGAGATGTCGCGCCACGGCTATGGCCGCAACGTCGACCATGCCGACTTCCGCCCGTTCTGGGACAAGATCGCGGGCCACCGCCTGCCCGTCTTCATCGAGCTTTCGGCGACGCCCAACTACGACCGCGCCAGCTACATCGCCAACCTGGCGGCGCTCGACCGGGTGATCGCCGCCTATCCGGACACAAGCTGGCTGCTGGTGATGGGGCCCCCCGTCGGCCATTTCGCCCCCCAGGGCAGCTGGGACTTCCCCGACGAGGTCGACCGCACCTATCGCCGCGACAATGTGATGATGGAGGTCATGTTCCCCATCAGCTGGGGCGGGGTCTGGGACTATCCCTATCCCGAGGCGCAGGCGCTGATCCGCGAGATGCGCGACCGCTACGGCGCCGGCAAGCTGGTCTGGGGCTCGGACATGCCGAACGTCGAGCGCTTCTGCACCTATCGGCAATGCGTCGATTATGTCCGGCGCCATTGCGGCTTCCTTTCCGCCGCCGAGAAGGACAGGATACTGGGCGCCAATGCCGCCGAGATGGTCGGCATTTCCGGCGGCTGAAGCCGCCCCATCAGCCCCCAAGGTCCCATCCCGCCATGGCGAAGCAGCTTGCCTTCGTACACACCGTCCCCGGCCTCGTGCCGACCTTCGCCGACTTGGCGCGTGCCCACCTGCCCGGGTGGGAGACGTTCAACATCGTCGATGAGAGCCTGCTGCGGAACACCATCCGTGCCGGCCGGCTGACCGAGGCGACGATGCGGCGGGTGGCCGGCCATGTCTGGTCGGCGGTCGATGCCGGCGCCGACGCGGTGCTGGTCACCTGCTCGTCGATCGGGCCGGCGGTGGCGGCGACGCGGCCGCTCTGCCCGGTCCCGCTGTTCCGCATCGACGAAGAGATGGCGGACCGCGCGGTCGCGACCGGCCCGCGCATCGGCGTGCTCGCCACCCTCTCCTCCACCCTGGAGCCGACGCGCGACCTGGTGGCGCAGCGGGCCGCGGTCGCGGGGTGCAAGGTAGAGATTGCCGACGACGTCTGCCGCGGCGCCTTCGAGGCGTTGCAGCGTGGCGACCGCGATGCCCATGACGCCGCCGTCCGGGATGCCCTGTTACGGATGCTGCCGCGGGTCGACGTGATCGTGCTGGCGCAGGCGTCGATGGCGCGCGCGCTGGAGTCCCTGCCCGCCGGCACGGTGACGGTGCCGGTCCTGACCAGCCCCGGCTCCGCGATGGAGCGCGTGGCGGCGACACTGCAACCCGCCTGACCCCGGGCGCCCCCGTGCCGCGTGCGGTGCCGGCCGAAGGCCGCGTCACCCTCACGAGCTATGCCCTGCTGGCAGTGGTCTGGCTCGCCTGGGGGCTGAGCTACCCGGTCATGCGCATCATGCTCGACCATTTCGACCCGTGGGCCAGCCGGTGCGTGGTGATGCTCGCGGCCGGCACCGCGCTGCTCGGCGTCGCCCGCCTGTCCGGCCACAGCCTCGCCGTCCCGCGCGACCATTGGCGCGACCTGGTGGTGACCGCGATCATCAATATGTCGATCTTCCAGATCGGCATGACCTATGGCGTGCTGCTGCTCAGCCCCGGCCGGACCGCGCTCCTCATCTATACGATGCCGATCTGGACGGCGATCCTGGCCGCCCTCTTCCTGAAGGAGCGCCCTGCCCCCCGCCATCTGGCGGCGCTGGGCCTGGGCATCCTGGGGATCGCCGTGCTGATGAGCCAGGACCTGTCCGCGCTGGCCGACGCCCCGGCCGGGGCCGCCTTCACCTTGATGGCGTCGCTCGCCTTCGCGGTCGGGACGATCCTGCTGAAGCGGCGCATCTGGCGGGTCGATGTCGGCGTGCTCGCCGGCTGGCAGCTCCTGGTCGGCGTCGTCCCGCTGCTGGTCATCTGGTCGCTGGTCGACCTGCACACCGACTGGCCGGCGATTCCGCTGCGCGGCTGGCTCGCGGCCGCCTTCCTGGCCTTCATCTCCAACGCGGCGGCCTACCTCGCCTGGTTCCGCGTGGTCGCCGCCCTGCCCGCCACCATTTCCGGGATCGGCACCCTGGCCGTCCCGGTGGTCGGGCTCGGCAGCAGCGCACTCATCGTCGGCGAGGCGGTGGGCCCGCACGAGATCGTGGCGTTGCTGTGCATCGGATCGGCCCTCGGCATCACCCTGCTGCCGCGACGGCGCCTGAAGCGCGACTGATATATTTCTTCCCCTTCCCTCGCGGCCGGCTTCGGGACTAGGCTTGCGGCAATTGGCCACGGCGCTGCCATGACAGCGCTAACCTTGCCGGAAAGAACGCCATGCCCGCGACCGCCCTCCGCCCGTCGTCGACGAACAAGCTGCTGTCGCCCGACCAGGTCCGCCGTTACCGCGATGACGGCTTCCTCTTCCCGATCCCGGTCCTGAGCGCGGCCGATGCCGCGGAATACCGCCGGCGCCTGGAAGCCTTCGAAAAACAGGAAGGCAAGCCGCTGCGCGGCGCGCTGCGCCACAAGTCGCACCTGCTCTTCACCTGGCTGTGGGACCTGGTGCAGCATCCGAAGATCCTCGATGCCGTCGAGGACGTCCTCGGCCCCAACCTCCTGTGCTGGTCCAGTTCGTTCTTCATCAAGGAGGCGCAGGATCCCGGCTTCGTGTCCTGGCACCAGGACTCGACCTATTGGGGGCTGTCCGAGCCGGAGATCGTCACCGCCTGGGTCGCCTTCACACCCAGCACGATCGCGTCCGGCGCCATGAAGGTGATCCCCGGCACCCATGGCGAGCAGGTCGCCCACAACGACACCTACAACCAGGACAACCTGCTGACCCGCGGCCAGGAGTTGATGGTCGAGGTCGACGAGTCCAAGGCCGTCGACCTGGTGCTGCAGCCGGGCGAGATGTCGCTCCATCATGTCCGCATCTTCCACGGGTCGGAGCCGAATCGCTCGCCGGACCGGCGCATCGGCTTCGCCATCCGCTATGTGCCGACCCATGTCCGCCAGGTGATCGGTCCCCGCGACGGCGCGGCGCTGGTCCGCGGCATCGACACCTACCATCACTTCGAACCGGAACCGGCGCCCGACGGCGACCTGTCGGCCGGTGCGCTGGCGGCCCATAAGGCGGCCGCCGAGCGCCAGGCCGCCATCCTCTATGCCGGCACCCAAACCAGCAGCTTCGAGAACATCGTCCGCACCTGACCATTGCCAATTGGGAGTAACGGCCATGCCGAAACGACTAACCGAACAGGAGGTCGCGGCATATGGCCGTGACGGCGTCCTTTTCCCCATCCGGGTGTTCCCCGAGGCCGAGATGGCCGGCCATCGCACCCGCCTCGACCAGCTCGAGGCGCGCGAGGGCGGCACTCTCTCGCGCCGCACCAACCAGAAGCCCCACCTGCTGTTGCCCTGGCTGGCCGACCTCGTCCGGCATCCGTCCGTGCTGGACGCCGTCGAGGACGTGCTCGGTCCCGACATCCTGTGCTGGGGGTCGGGCTTCTTCAACAAGAAGGGCGGCGACGGCACCTTCGTCTCCTGGCACCAGGACGCGACCTACTGGGGCCTCTCGGAATCCGACGTGCTGACGGCCTGGATCGCCTTTTCGCACTCGACGCCGGCCAATGGCTGCATGCGGGTGGTGCCGGGCACGCACGCGGCCGACCAGTTGCCGCACGCCGACACCTTCGCCGCCGACAACCTCTTGAGCCGCGGCCAGGAGATCGCGGTCAAGGTCGACGAGAAGGCGGCGGTCGACATCGTCCTCGCCCCCGGCGAGATGTCGCTGCACCACGTCAAGATCGTCCACGGGTCGGAGCGCAACCACAGCGACGGGCCGCGGATCGGCTATGCCGTGCGCTACATCCCGACCCGCATCCGGCAGCTCTCCGGCATCCGCGACAGCGCCACGCTGGTCCGCGGCACCGACCGGTTCGACCATTTCGACCACGAGCCGGCGCCCCGGTCCGACTTCCACCCCGACGCCGTCGCCTATCACGCGGCGATGCTCGAGCGCCAGGTCGCCATCCTCTATGCCGGCGCCGAGCAGCGCCCGGCCTATGCCAAGGCGGCGGGCATGTAGACCCGCCCCGAACGACAAGAAGCCATCACCAGGGAGGAGGACAGTCCATGCTTTCGAGACGCAAGTTCGGCGCGCTCGCCGGGGCGGGTGCCGTCACCGCCGGAGCCGCCGCCATCGCCCGGCCCGCCGCTGCCCAGCAGGCGGCGAAGTGGAAGATGCAGTCGATGTGGCAGGCGGGGACCATCAACCAGAAGGTGTTCGAGGATTTCTGCGTCCGCGTGAAGGCGATGTCGAACAACCGCCTCGACATCGAGGCGCTCGCGGTCGGCACCATCGTCGCCTACACCGAGACCCTCGACGCCATGCAGAGCGGCATCCTCGATGCCCACCAGTCGGGCGGCCCCTACTTCTCGGGCAAGGAGCCGGCCCTGGCCCTCATCGGCGATCTCAACGGGGGCTACGACAACCCCTATCAGATGCAGATGTGGTTCGAGTATGGCGGCGGGCTCGAACTGGCGCGCGACATCTACAAGCGTTTCGGCATCCACTATGTCGGCCCCATCTGGTGGGGCGTCGAATCGGTGCCGGCCAAGAAACCGTTGCGCACCCTGGCCGACTTCAAGGGCGTGAAGATGCGGGTGCCCGAGGGCTTGGGCGCCGAGGTCTGGCGCCGCGCCGGCGTCGGCGTCGTCACCCTGCCGGGCAGCGAGGTCTACACCGCGCTGGAACGTGGCGTGATCGAGGCGACGGACTGGGGCACGCTCGGCATGAACCAGGACCTCGGCTATCACAAGATCGCCGGCTTCCCGCTCTATCCCGGCTTCCACTCGATGCCGTCGGCCGAGGTGGCGGTCGCCCTGCCGAAATGGAACGCGCTGTCGAAGGACCTCCAGCTGATGCTGGAGGTCGCGACCCGCGACTTCGCGCGCGACATGATCCAGCGCGTCGCGGCCGAGGACTTCAAGGCAGCCGAGGCAGCCAAGGCGCAAGGGGTGGAGCTGATCAACTGGCCACCCGAGGAACGGCGCAAGTTCCGCAAGCTGTCGCAGGAAGCCTGGGCCGATTGGGCGAAGAAGAGCCCGACCGCGATGAAGGTCTACGAAAGCCAGACCGCCTTCCTGAAGCGGCTCCAGCTTCTCGACTGAGCCAGCCCCCGCGGAACCCACGCTGACAGGCGGACGGCGCGTTTGCCGTCCGCCTTCTTTTGCGCCGAGGCAGGCATGAGCGAACGCGATCCAACAAACATGAGCGAACGCGATCCGATCGGCCGCTTCACCACGGCCTTCAATCTGCGGCTGAGCTGGTTCTATGCCGTCGCCGTCCTCGTCACCGCCTACGAGGTGGTGATGCGCTACGGCCTGAACCAGCCGACCATCTGGGTGCATGACCTGGCGATCGCGCTGTGCGCCACCGCCTTCATCTTCGGCGGCGCCTACGCGATGGTCACCGACCAGCACATCCGCATCACCAGCATCTACGACATCCTGTCGCCCCGGACCCGGGCATCGCTCGACGTCGTCCATGCCCTGTGTACGCTGGGTTTCGTGGTCGCCCTGACCTATGCCGCGATCATCCAGGCGTCACGCTCGGTGGCGCTGATGGAGACCAGCGGGCACGCCTGGGACGTGCCCATCCCCGCCGCCGTCAAGACCATCCTCGCCATCGGCGCCCTGCTGATGTCCATCCTCGCGGTCGATCGATTGATCCGGGCGGTCCGCCGGGTCGGGACAGGAGCCGGCCGATGAGCATCGAGCTGATCACGGTGCTGATGTTCGGCGGGATGATCTTCCTCCTGCTGCTCGGCCTGCCGCTTGCCTTCGTGACCGGGATCATCGCCGTCGCCTTCGGCCTCGGCCTGTTCGGGCTGCCCAGCCTGCTGCTCATCTCCAGCCGCATCTACTCGTTCATGAACGAGTATGTGCTGGTGTCGGTGCCGATGTTCATCCTGATGGCATCGCTGATGGAGCGGTCGGGGGTGGCGCGCGACCTCTTTCGGGCCATGCATGTGTGGGCCGGCGGCCTGCGGGGCGGCCTCGCGGTGCAGACCACCATCGCGGCCACCATCATGGCGGCGATGACCGGCATCATCGGCGGCGAGATCGTGCTGCTGGGCCTGGTGGCACTGCCGCAGATGCTGCGCCTCGGCTACGACCGCAAGCTCGCCATCGGCACGATCTGCGCCGGCGGCTCGCTCGGCAGCATGATCCCGCCCAGCATCGTGCTGGTGATCTATGGCCTGACGGTCAACGTCTCGATCGGCGACCTCTTCGCCGCGGCCGTCGTTCCCGGCCTGATCATGGCCAGCATGTACATCGGCTACATCCTCATCCGCTGCTACATCGACCCGAGCCTGGGTCCGCCGGCGCCGGACGAGGAACGCAACATCCCGCTGATCGAGAAGGTGCGCATGCTGAAGAGCATCGCCCTGCCGATGCTGATCGCGGCCAGCGTGCTGGGGACGATCTATACCGGCATCGCGTCGGTGACGGAGGCAGCCGGCATGGGCGTCGTCGGCACCGCCGTCGCGGCCGCCCTGCGGCGCGAGCTGAGCTGGGAGATGATGCAGGGCGCCCTCATCCAGACCATGACCGCCTGCGGCATCCTGCTCTGGGTGTCGTTCGGGGCGACCGCCATGATCGGCGTCTACAACCTGGCCGGCGGCCCTGCCTTCGTGCGTGGGCTGATGGTCGGGCTGCCGGTCGCCCCCATCGTCGTCATCCTGATCATGATGGGCATCCTGATCGTGCTGGGCTGCCTGATGGACTGGATCGGCATCTGCCTGCTGACGATGCCGATCTTCGTGCCGATCGTGAAGACGCTGGGCTACGACCCGGTATGGTTCGGGGTGCTGTTCTGCATGAACATGCAGATATCCTACCTCTCGCCCCCCTTCGGGCCCGCCGCCTTCTACCTCAAGGGGGTGGCACCGCCGGACATGACACTGAACGAGATCTTCAGCGCGCTGTGGCCCTTCATCGGCTTGCAGGCGGTGGCGCTCCTGCTGATCATGGTCTACCCCGGCCTCGCCCTGTGGCTGCCGTCGCTCAACTGAGGAAGCCCATGGAATTCCGTGCCGCCGTCCTGCATCGGACGAATTCTCCGCTGTCGGTGGAAGTGGTCCGCATGACCGGGCTGCGCCCGACCGACGTGCTGGTCCGCATCCGCGCGTCGGGCCTCTGCCACACCGACCTGGAGGTGATCCAGGGCCAGATCCCCTACCCCATGCCGATCGTGCTCGGCCATGAGGGGGCGGGCGTGGTCGAAGCGGTGGGCGAGGAGGTGTCGCTGGTGAAGGCCGGCGACCATGTCGTGTGCTCCTGGAACCCGAGCTGCGGGCACTGCTTCTATTGCGACCGCGGGCAGCCGATCCTGTGCGAACCCTATTCCCACCACCAGCCGCGCGGCCATTTGCTGGACGGTCGCTCGCGCATGATGGTGGGCGGCCGGAAGCTGCACCATTTCTCGGTCGTCTCGTCCCATGCGGAATATTGCGTGGTGCCGGAGAGCGGGGCCATCGCGGTGCCGCGCGAGATCCCGTTCGACCGCGCCTGCCTGATCGGCTGCGGCGTGATGACCGGGGTGGGCGGCGCCGCGCGCGTCGCCCGCATACCGGCCGGGTCGAACGTGGCCGTGATCGGCTGCGGCGCCGTCGGCCTCAATGCCATCCAGGGGGCGCGGCTGCAGGCGGCGGAGCGCATCATCGCCATCGACCGCGACCCGGCGCGCCTGGCGCTCGCGACCGAGTTCGGCGCGACCGACCTGATCCGCGCCGGGGAGGAGGACGTCGTCGCCCGCGTCAAGGACCTGACCGACGGGCGCGGCGCCGATTGCGTGCTGGAGAGTGCCGGCCACGAGGATGCCTTCCGCCTGTCGCCGGAAATCACCCGGCCCGGCGGCGACCTCGTCTGGCTCGGCAAGATGAATGTCGATCGCGATGTCGGTTTCCGCTGGGGTGCGCTGATGGGCGAGAAGCGCATCACCCGGTCCAGCTATGGCGGGGCGCGCCCGCGCCGCGACTTCCCGTGGCTGGCCCGCCTCTACCTCGCCGGCAAGCTGAAGCTGGACGAGCTCATCACGATGCGGCTGACCTTGGAGGAGATCAATGTCGGCTTCGCCGCCATGATCCGCGGCGAGACGGTGCGCGCCGTCGTGGAGTTTCCGGAATGAGCTTGTATCGGCATCCCCCGCTCCAGCCCAACTGGGTCGACCGCCCGCACGAGCGCCTGGAACTCGGCGACTTCCGACTGGAAAGCGGCGAGGTCATCCATGATTTCGGCCTGTCCTATGTCACCCACGGACGGCCGAACGCCGACCGCTCCAACGTCATCCTTGCGCTTTCCGCCATCGGCAGCACGCATCACCGGCTGGATGTGTGGATCGGCCCGGGCAAGGCGCTCGATCCCCATCGCGACTGCATCGTGGCGGTGGATGCGATCGGCAACGGCCTGACCACCTCGCCCAGCACCAGCCGCCGCCAGCCCGGCCTGGCCTTCCCGCGCTTCACCATCCGCGACATGGTGGAAAGCCAGCGCCGGCTGGTCGAGCATCTGGGCGTCCGGCAACTGTTCGCCGTCGCCGGCGCATCCATGGGTGGAATGCAGGCCCTGCAATGGGGTGTCAGCCATCCCGGGATGATGGATCGGGTCGTCGCCATGGTGCCGATGGCGCGCACGACCGCCTGGTCGGTGGCGGTGAACGAGGCATCGCGCCGGGCGCTGATGGCGGACCCGGCCTGGCCCGACGGCGAGGTCACCCGCGGCTGGGACGGGTGGGTCGCCATCATGCAGGTGCTGGCGGCGCGCACGCCGACCGCCCTCGAGGCCGACGGCACCGACCCCGCCGCCGTCCCGGCAATCCTGGCGGAACGCGCCCAGGCGATGCGCGACAGCGGCGCCCAGGCCGTCGACTGGGTCTACCAGACCTATGCCTATGACGCCCACGACGTGGCGACCACGCCCGGCTGCGACGGCACCTTCGCGGGGGCGCTCGGCCGCATCCGTGCCCGCACCCTGATCCTTGCGGCCGACAACGACCTCTACAACCCGGTCGTCGCGGCGCGGGCGGCGGCGGCGGCGATCCCACGCTGCAAGTACACCGAGATCCCCTCGCCCGAGGGTCACATGGCCGCGTCGTTCCGGCGGCCGTCCGATGTCGCGTTCATCGACCGGGCGATGCAGGCGTTCTTCGCGGCCCCCGCCTGAGCCTGTACCCCCTGGGCCTGCACGGCGGCCACCTGTTCCAGCCAGTTCTGGAAGACGCGCACCGCCTGGGGCCGCCAGAAGGGCACCGGCCGGGCCGACGGATCGTTGCGCGGGAAGTATCCGACGGGCAGGCAGATGGGACGGCCGGCTGCGATGTCGCGGACATATTCGCCGCGCAGCGTGTCGGCGTCGTACTCGATGTGGTTCAGCATGTAGGTGGCCCGCGCGGCCCGGTCCTCCACCATGCAAGGCCCGGTCTCGGGGGACTGCGCCAGGACATCCAGCCCCCGCCTTCCCACGAGGTCGGTCGCGCGGACCCCGGTATGCCGCGACACCGGGGTCAGCAATGCCGGGCCGACGCCGCGGAGGATGGACGAGGCCGGCATCCGCACCGCCTGTGGGAACACCCCGAAGGCCTTCGCCGGCAGGTCGTGCTTGGGGACGCCATGATGGTGCCAGAGCGCCGCCTGGGCCGCCCAGCAGACGAGATAGCTGGGGGTGCGGCGAAGCCGGGCCCAGTCGAGGATGCGGACCATCCCCGGCCAGTAGCGCACCGCCGTGAAGGGATGGCGCTCGACCGGCGCCCCGGTGACGATCAGCGCGTCCGCCCCCTCCGCCTCGACCGACGACCAGGGACGATAAAAGCGCGCCAGGTGAGTTGCCTCCGCGTCGCGCGGGACGAGGCCGTGCGGCAGCGAGAAGGACAGCGCCACGCGATGGCGCGACGCGGCAAGCAGGCGGGCGAACTGCATTTCCGTCGCGATGCGATCGGGCATCAGGTTCACCAGCACGACGCGCAGCGCGGCACCGCAGCCGATCGCGGCGTCGACGGCGAACCCCTCCTCTTCGAGCCGGCTGGCAGCCGGCAGGCCGGGCGGCAGGATGATCGGCATGGTCGTGCCCTCGCTTCGGCGGGATACCCCGACCATGGGGGCGCATGGCACCCCCATGGTCGGGCGGTTGGCGGATCAGGCAGCCAGCGCCGGACGGCCTGCGGCGGTCAGCGCCCGCTCGAGGTCGGCCAGGATGTCGTCGATATGCTCGATGCCGACCGACAGCCGGACATAGCCTTCGGTCACCCCCGTCGCGCGCTGCTCGTCCGGCGACAGCTGCGAATGGGTGGTCGAGGCCGGGTGGATCGCCAGCGAGCGCACGTCGCCGATGTTGGCGACGTGGTAGAACATCTCCAGCGCGTCGATGAAGCGCTGACCGGCATCGCGCCCGCCGGTCAGCTCGACCCCGACCAGGCCACCCAGCCCGCCCGACAGGTAGGCCTGCGCCCGCCGCTTCTGCTCGCCGGCGAAGCGGCTCGGATGGATGACCTTCGCCACCTCGGGCCGGGTCGCCAGCCAGTCGGCCACCTTCTGGGCGTTGCTGCAATGCTCGCGCATCCGCAAGGCCAGGGTCTCCAGCCCCTGGATGAAGAGGAAGGCGTTGAACGGGCTCATCGGGCAACCGAGGTCGCGTTGCAGCGTGACCCGCGCCTTGATGATGTAGGCGATCGGCCCCAGCGGTTTCACGGCCTCGGTCCAGATCGCCCCGTGGTAGCTGGGGTCGGGCCGGGTCAGCATCGGGAACCGGTCGCCGTGCTTCTCCCAGTCGAAGCGCCCGCCATCGATGATCAGGCCGCCGATCGAGTTGCCGTGGCCGCCCAGGTACTTGGTCGCCGAATAGACGATGATGTGGGCGCCGTGGTCGAAGGGCCGGCAGATGACCGGTGCCGCCGTGTTGTCGACGATCAGCGGCACGCCCAGCTCCTCGCCGATGCGCGCCACCTCGGCGATCGGGAAGAGCTGCAGCTTCGGGTTCGGCAGCGTCTCGGCATAATAGGCACGGGTCCGCGTATCGGTGGCGCGGCGGAAATTCTCCGGGTCGGCGGGGTCGACGAACCGCACCTCGATGCCCATGGTCGGGAAGGTGTTGGACATCAGGTTCCACGACCCGCCATAGAGGTCGGTGGAGCAGACGATGTTGTCGCCGACATGGGCGATGTTCTGAAGCGCCAGCGCCGTCGCCGCCTGGCCCGAGCTGACCGACATCGCCGCGGCACCGCCCTCCAGCGCCGCCATGCGCTGCTCCAGAGCATCGCAGGTCGGGTTGGCGATGCGGCTGTAGATGTTGCCGAACTTCTTCAGTGCGAAGAGGTCCGCGGCATGGTCGGTGCCTTCGAGGTCGAACGAGGTAGTCTGGTAGATCGGCACCGCGACCGCGTTGGTGGCCGGGTCCTTCCGGAAGCCCGCATGCAGGGCCATGGTCGCAGGATGCTTGTAGCCGTTCATCGATCGTCTCCCGTGGGATCTTGGGGGGAAGGCCCGAAAGGTCAGGCGGCGGAAAGGCGGCGGGCCAGCGCCTCTCCGTGGCCCTCGCGGTCCAGGTGGACCAGGAGGGCCTGGGCGAAGGTGTTGAGATGGGTGCGCGGCAGCATGTGCCCGGCACCTTCGACCAGCCGGAAATCGACGCACGGCATGGTCGCGGCGAGGCGGGCCGCGATGCGGGCGGTCGGCCGCGGGGTGCGGTCGCCCGCCATCAGCAGCGTCGGCGTGGTGAGGAAGGCGCAGTCGATGAGGCGGGTCGGGTCGCCGGCCGCGGCGGCAAAGTTGAGCGCGACCGTGCCGGCCATCCGGCACAGCCCGCCCTGGCGGTCGGCGCTGAGGCCGGCCCAGGTGCCGGTGCCGCTCCAATAGTCGACGAACTGCTCCATCCCGGCGGCGAAGTCGCCGGAGAGGACGCCGCGCGTAACCGCCTCGCCCAGGTGCCCGACCTCGTGCAGCAGGGCGGAATCGAAGTCGGAGGTGTCGCGAAGCAGGTGGAAGGCCACCGGCTCCACCAATGTCAGCGAGGCCAGCGGCCGGCCCGACAAGGCCAGGTTGAGGGCGACCGCGCCGCCATAGGAATGGCCCACGAGATGAACCGGTCCCTCGAACAGGTCGAGGACGGTCGCCACCGCCGCGGCCTCGTGGCCGAGCGTGATCGCCGTCCGCCCCGGCCATGGCTGGCTGCCGCCGCAGCCGTAGAGGTCCACCGTCACCATGGTGAAACGGTCCGCCAGCAGGCGCCGCACCTGGTCCCACTGCGCGCCCGAAGCGGCGGTGCTGTGGAGCAGCACCACGGTCGGTCCGCGGCCGGTCACGTCATAGGCGATCCGGACGCCGTCGCTGTCGATATAGGGCATCGTTGCCTCCCGTCGGTGATTCGACGGGGCAACAGATAAGGGACCCGCGTTTCTGCCCGATCACGCGGCGGGGGATTCGCGTTTCAATCCGGTAACAGTCGGACCTATCCTGCCGCGGGCGTGAAGATGTAGCCCGACCCGCGGACGGTGCGGATCACCACCGGCCGCGCCGGATGCGGCTCGATCTTGCGACGGATGCGGGCGATGCGCATGTCGATGCTGCGATCGAACGGCTCCGCGTCCTTGCCGTGCGCCAGGTCGAGCAGGCGTTCGCGCGAGAGGACCTGATGGGGATGCGCCGCGAAGGCCGCCAG
>CAZQOA010000038.1:0-39434 GCA_964594715.1 uncultured Rhizobiaceae bacterium
CCTCGTCGATCTCCGACGCCTTCAGGCCGGCATCGCGCAGGGCCGCCCGGCAGGGGTCGATCGTGCGCTGCACCAGGTCGTCGACCAGGGCCTCCAGCTTCGCCCGGGTCAGCTTGATGTTCAGGTGCTTCGGGCCGCTCTGGTCGGCGGTGATGAAGGGCAGGTTGATCTCGGTCTGGGTCGTGCTCGAGAGCTCGATCTTGGCCTTCTCGCCGGCTTCCTTCAGGCGCTGGAGGGCCAGCCGGTCGCCGCGCAGGTCGATCCCCGACTCCTTTTTGAACTCGTCCGCCAGGTAGTCGATGATGCGCTTGTCGAAGTCCTCGCCGCCGAGGAAGGTGTCGCCGTTGGTCGACTTCACCTCGAACACCCCGTCGCCGATCTCCAGGATCGAGACGTCGAAGGTGCCGCCGCCAAGGTCATAGACGACGATCGTGCCGCTGCCGCGCTTCTCCAGCCCATAGGCCAGTGCGGCCGCCGTCGGCTCGTTGATGATGCGCAGGACTTCCAGGCCGGCGATGCGGCCGGCGTCCTTGGTCGCCTGGCGCTGGCTGTCGTTGAAGTAGGCCGGGACGGTGATGACCGCCTGGGTCACGGGCTCGCCCAGATAGGCCTCGGCCGTCTCCTTCATCTTCTGCAGGACGAAGGCGCTGAGCTGGCTCGGCGCGAACTTCTCGCCGCGCGATTCGATCCAGGCGTCGCCATTGTCGCCCTTCACGATGTGATAGGGGACGAGGCCCTTCTCCTTGACCACCAACGGGTCGTCGCTGCGCCGGCCGAGCAGGCGCTTGAACGCAAAGAGGGTGTTCTCGGGGTTGGTCACCGCCTGGCGCTTGGCCGCCTGGCCGACCAGACGCTCGCCGGATTCGGTGAAGGCCACCATCGATGGGGTGGTGCGGGTGCCCTCGGCGTTCTCGATCACCTTGGCGGCTTTGCCTTCCATGACACTGACGCAGGAATTCGTCGTGCCGAGGTCGATGCCGATCACTTTCGCCATTAGTCTGTCTCTCCTGTCGCAGCAGATCCCGACGGCCTCGAAGGCACCGTCGGAACCCCTAGGGGATTTCGAAGGGGCATGGGTCGCAGGACCGCAAAGCCCCTACGGTCGAGCGGATATATAAGAGGACGTGACGAGCCTGCAACGGGACTCGGCCGTCCGTGCCTTTCGAGAGGCAAGATTCTGGTCGATCGGCGGGCCTTCATGCGGTGCCACGCGGCAATCAGCCGCTTGCTCTCCTGCCGCGGCCATGGAAAGCGATCGGCCGGCGGCCGTGGAAGGCGATCGACGCGAAACCGACGTGAGGGGGACGGGATTTTGAAGGATCGGCGCATTCTCCATGGGCGGCGCCAGGGCCGGCGGCTGCGGGCGGGCCAGCGGGAACTCCTGTCGGAGGGGCTGGGGACGATCGCCATCCCGGCGCCGGCCGAGGGGGTCGCCATCGATCCGGCCCTGCTCTTCGCCGAGCCGCGGGCCGGCTACTGGCTGGAGGTCGGCTTCGGCGGCGGCGAGCATCTCGCCTGGCAGGCGGCGCACCATCCCGAGCTGGGCCTGATCGGCGCCGAGCCCTTCATCAACGGCGTAGTCAGCCTGCTGGGCCATGTCCGGCGCGAGCGGCTGGAGAATGTCCGCATCTTCCCCGACGATGCGCGGGTGCTGATCGACGCGCTCCCCGACGCTTCGATCGCGCGCGCCTTCGTCCTCCATCCCGACCCCTGGCCCAAGGTGCGCCACCACAAGCGCCGCTTCGTCGCCGGCGCGAACCTGGCCCGCCTCGCGCGGGTCATGGTCGATGGCGCGGAGCTGCGGCTGGCCACCGACGATCTCGAATATCTCGACTGGATGCTGGAACATTCGCTGGCCAGCCCCCATTTCGAGTGGCTGGCGTCCGGCCCGGACGCGTGGCGGGATCGGCCGGCGGACTGGCCGGTCACCCGCTACGAAGAGAAGGCCGTAAAGGAGGGCCGGCGAAGCTGGCGGCTCGCCTTTCGCCGGCTGCCGCGCGCGGTTGCCGGGTAGAGGAATGCCTTGCGACATCCCGCTGTTGCGTTATAAGACGGCCAAATCTCCCATGTATCACTTGTTCCTTTTTGGGGGTGGGCTTCGGCTCACTTTTTTGTATGGCGTTTGAGGGGTCGGCAATCGACCGAGTCGCACATGAGATCACCCCGGCCCTCGAGGCGATGGGGTACGAGCTGGTGCGAGTCCATCTTTCGAGTGGGCAGAGCCCGGTCTTGCAGATCATGGCGGAGCGCCGCGACGGTGCGAACATGACCGTCGAGGATTGCGCCCGGATCAGCGGGGACGTGTCGGCGTTGCTGGACGTCTCCGACCCCATTCCGACCGCCTACACACTGGAGGTCAGTTCTCCGGGCATCGACCGGCCGCTGGTGCGCGAGGCCGACTACACGCGCTTCGCCGGCTTCGCGGCCCGGATCGAGACCGACAGCCCGGTCGAGGGCCGCCGTCGCTTCCAGGGCCGGATCGGCGGGCTGGAGGACGGCTTCGTGGTCGTCAAGGGTGAGAAAGAAACCTTTCGCGTGCCCTATGCCCGCATCAATCGGGCCAAGTTGATATTGACCGACGATCTGATCGCCGCGACCGCGCCGCCGGCCGCGACCCACTAGGCGAAGAGCCCCATCAGGTGAAGTGCCCATGCAAGCCGTAGCCACCATGTTCCGCCCGGAGCTGCTTCAGGTCGCCGACACCGTCGCCCGAGACAAGGGGATCGAGCGCGACGAAGTCATCGAGGCGATGGAGCAGGCGATCCAGAAGGCCGGCCGCTCCAAATACGGGCAGGAATACGATATCCGCGCCGAGATCGACCGGAAGTCGGGCGAGATCCGTCTCATCCGCTGCCGCACGGTGGCCGAGGAGATCGAGAACGAGGCGACCCAGCTGACCCTCGACCAGGCCCGCCGCATCAAGCCCGACGCCGAGATGGGCGAGGTGCTGGTCGACGCGCTGCCGCCGATCGACTTCGGGCGCATCGCGGCCCAGACCGCCAAGCAGGTGATCGTCCAGCGCGTCCGCGACGCGGAGCGCGAGCGCCAGTTCGGCGAGTTCAAGGATCGCGTCGGCGAGATCGTCAACGGCCTCGTCAAGCGCGTCGAGTTCGGCAACGTGATCATCGACCTCGGCCGCGCCGAGGCGATCCTGCGCCGCGACGAGCTGGTCCCGCGCGAGAGCTTCCGCACCGGCGAGCGGGCCCGCGCCTACATCTACGACGTGCGCAAGGAGACGCGCGGGCCGCAGATCTTCCTGTCGCGCACCCACCCGCAATTCATGGCGAAGCTGTTCGCCCAGGAAGTGCCGGAAATCTACGACGGCATCATCGAGATCAAGTCGGTCGCCCGCGATCCGGGCAGCCGCGCCAAGATCGCCGTCATCTCCAACGACAGCGGCATCGACCCGGTCGGCGCCTGCGTCGGCATGCGCGGCAGCCGGGTCCAGGCCGTGGTGCAGGAGCTCCAGGGCGAGAAGATCGACATCATTCCCTGGTCGCCCGACCCCGCGACCTTCGTCGTCAATGCGCTGGCCCCGGCCGAGGTCGCCAAGGTCGTGCTCGACGAGGAGCAGAAGCGGATGGAGGTGGTGGTGCCGGACGAGCAGCTCAGCCTCGCCATCGGCCGCCGCGGGCAGAATGTCCGCCTCGCCTCGCAGCTCACCGGCTGGGATATCGACATCCTGACCGAGGCCGAGGAGTCCGAGCGCCGGCAGGAAGAATTCAAGAGCCGCTCGAAGATGTATATCGAGGCCCTCGACGTGGACGATGTCATTGCCCATCTATTGGTGACGGAAGGCTTCACCTCGGTGGAGGAGGTGGCCTTCGTCCCGACCGAGGATCTGGCCGGCATCGAGGGCTTCGACGAGGACGTCGCGGCCGAGCTCCAGCAGCGTGCGCAAAGTTTCCTGGAGCGCCGGGATGCGGAATTCACCGAGAAGCGTCGGGAATTGGGCGTCGACGACGCCGTCGCGGCAATCGAGGGGCTGACGCCCCAGATGCTGGTGGCGCTGGGCGGGCAGGGCGTGAAGTCGCTCGATGACCTGGCCGACCTTGCCGGCGACGAGTTGATCGAGATCGTCGGCAAGGACGCACTCGACGAGGAAGAGGCCAACGCCGTCGTCATGGCGGCGCGGGCGCATTGGTTCCAGGGCGAGGAGGCCGAGCCATCCTGAGCATACCCCACGCGACTGCGGCACAAGGTCCCGACGAGCCGGCTGCCGAGGCAACCGGCCTCGGCGCCGATCCGGGTACCGATGACATTGGCGCGGCCGACGATTCCTTCGATGAGAAGGGGGCCTTCGAAGAGAAGGGGCCGTTGCGCCGGTGCTTCGTCACCTACCGGACCTTGCCGAAGGAGCAGATGGTGCGCTTCGTGGTGGGGCCGGACGGCGGCATCGTCGTCGACATCGCCGAAAAGTTGCCGGGGCGGGGTTTGTGGTTGACGGCGGCGCGCGATATAGTCACCCGCGCGGTGGCCCGGCGTACCTTCGGCAAGGCAGCGCGGGCGGCCGTCACGGTTCCGGCGAATCTGCCTGACCTGGTCGAGGCGCGCCTGAAGGCGCGGTGCCTGGACCTGGTCGGCATGGCGCGACGCGCGGGCAGGTCGGTGGCAGGCTACGAAAAGGTTCGCAGCTGGCTGGCCGATGGCAAGGTGGCGCTCATCATTGAAGCGAGTGATGCCGGGCCTCATGGCGTGGCGAAGCTTGGTCGGCAGCTGGGCGGTTGTCCCGTAGCCCGGATGCTGACGGCGAACGAGCTGGGACAGGCGTTCAACCGCGATCGGATCGTCCATGTGGCGATCCAGGCGGGCCGCTTGGCGAAAGCGTTGAAGACGGACACGGACCGGCTGGCCGGCTTTCGCGATGGCGAAGCGGCGGGGCCGGACGGCAGGCATTCGGGCGAAGCGGGCGGAAGCGAAGAACGGATAAAATGAGCGAGACCAAGGACACCGATCGTAAGCCCCTGTCGCTGGCGCGTCCGGGCAAGCTCGAGCTGAAGAAGGGCCCGGAGACCGGGCAGGTTCGGCAGAGCTTTCCGCACGGCCGGACCAAGACGGTCCAGGTCGAAGTGCGCAAGAAGCGGGCACTGGCGCCAGGAGAGTCGGGACGGCCCGGCGACTTCGGCGACGGCTCCTCCTCGCGTCGTTCCGGCGCGCAGCCGCGCGTGCTGACGGCAGAGGAGCGCGCATCGCGCACCCGCGCCCTGCAAGGCGCCATCAAGGACGAGGAGATCCGCCGCCAGGCCGAGATCGACCAGAGCCGCCGCGCCGAAGAGGACGCACGCCGCGCGGCCGAGGAGGCCGTCAAGCGCCAGGCCGAGGAAGCCATCAAGCGCAAGGCCGAGGAAGAGGCCAAGCGCACGGCGGAAGAGGACGCCAAGCGCAAGGCCGAGGACGACGCCAAGCGCAAGGTCGAGGAAGAGGACCGCCGCAAGGTGGCCGAGCGCGCCGGCAATGCCGCCGCCGCCAAGGCCGTGGCCCTGACCGCCGCCGGCAAGATCGTCCCGGAATCCGAGGAAGATGCCAACCGGCCGAAGCGGCCGGGCGTGGTGCTGCCGCCCAAGCGTCCGGTGGTCGCCCCCAAGCGCATGGAACAGCGCCGGCGCACCGGCAAGATCACCGTCACCCAGGCGCTCAATACGAGCGAGGCGGAGCGCGTCCGCAGCATGGCCGCGCAGCGCCGGGCCCGCGAGAAGGAGCGGCGGCATCAGTTCGATCCGTCGGAGAACCAGCGCATCGTGCGCGACGTCGTGGTGCCGGAGACGATCACCGTCCAGGAACTGGCGAGCCGCATGGCCGCGCGCTCGGGCGAGGTCATCAAGGCGCTGATGAAGATGGGCGTCATGGCGACCATCAACCAGACCATCGACGCCGACACCGCCGAGCTCGTGGTCACGGAATTCGGCCACAACATCAAGCGCGTGTCCGAAGCGGACGTGGAAATCGGCCTGAAGGGCGACGAGGACACCGCCGACGACCTGTCGCCGCGTTCGCCGGTGGTCACCGTCATGGGCCACGTCGACCACGGCAAGACCTCGCTGCTCGACGCGATCCGCACCACCGACGTGGCGGCGCGCGAGGCGGGCGGCATCACCCAGCATATCGGCGCCTACCAGGTGACGGTGTCGAGCGGCCGGAAGATCACCTTCATCGACACGCCGGGCCACGAGGCCTTCACGGCGATGCGCGCCCGCGGCGCCACGGTGACCGACGTCGTGGTCCTGGTGGTGGCGGCCGACGACGGCGTCATGCCGCAGACCGTCGAGGCCATCCGCCACGCCCAGGCGGCCAAGGTGCCGATGATCGTGGCGATCAACAAGATCGACCGGCCCGACGCCAACCCGGACCGGGTGCGCACCGAACTGCTCCAGCACGGTATCGTGGTCGAGAAGCTGGGCGGCGAGGTGCTCGACGTCGAAGTGTCGGCGATCAAGCGCACCAACATCGAGAAGTTGGAGGAGCTGATCCTCCTGCAGGCCGACCTGCTCGACCTGCGCGCCAATCCCAAGCGGGCCGCCGAGGGCGTCGTCATCGAGGCGAAGCTGGAGCGCGGCCGCGGCGCGGTCGCGACCGTGCTGATCCAGCGCGGCACGCTGCGCATGGGCGATGTCTTCGTCACCGGCAGCGAATGGGGCCGTGCCCGCCTGCTGCTCGACGATCGCGGCGAGAAGATCGAGCTCGCGACCCCCGGCATGCCGGTGGAAGTGCTCGGCCTGAACGGCGTGCCCCTGGCCGGCGACGACTTCTCGGTGGTCGAGAACGAAAGTCGTGCCCGCGACGTCACCGTGTTCCGTACCCGCCGCCGGCGCGACCAGGTCGCGGCGGCCGGCCAGCGTGGCACGGTCGAGGAGATGCTGTCGCAGATCGCCAGCGGCCAGGCGAAGGAGCTGGCGCTCGTCGTCAAGTCCGACGTCCAGGGCTCGCTGGAAGCGATCATCGGCTCGCTGGCGAAGCTGGCGACCGACGAGGTCGCGGTCCGCGTCCTGCATGCGGCGGTGGGTGGCATCAACGAATCCGACGTGACGCTGGCCCGCGCTTCGGGCGGCTTCATCGTCGGCTTCAACGTCCGCGCCAACCCGCAGGCCCGTGACCTGGCCCGGCGCGACGGCGTCGACATCCGGTACTACTCGATCATCTACGACGTGGTGGATGACGTGAAGGCCGGCCTCCAGGGGATGCTGAAGCCGACGCTTCGCGAACGCTTCCTCGGCAATGCGCAGATCCTCGACGTCTTCAACATCACCAAGGTCGGCAAGGTCGCCGGCTGCCGTGTCTCCGAAGGCGTGGTCAAGCGCGGTGCCAAGGTTCGCCTGCTGCGCGACGACGTGGTCATTCACGAAGGCAGCCTGAAGACCCTGAAGCGCTTCAAGGACGAGGTCCGCGAGGTGAAGGAGGGGTTCGAGTGCGGCATGGCCTTCGAGAACTACACCGACATCCAGGCGGGTGACGTCATCGAGTGCTTCGAGGTCGAGGAGGTGGCCCGCATCCTCTGAGGAGGAGGCGGCCGCCCCGGAATTTCGATCGAACGCACCCGACGAGAAAGCTGAACCATGCCCCGCCGCACCTCCGGCGGCAGCCCCCCGACGCAGCGCCAGCTTCGCGTCGGGGAGGAGCTGCGCCATGTCCTGGCCCAGGTGCTGGCCCGCGGTGAATTGCGGGACCCGGCCCTGGCCGACCTTTCGATCACCGTCACCCAGGTCCGGGTCAGCCCGGACCTGCGCAATGCCACGGCCTATGTGATGCCGCTCGGCGGCGACCATGTCGCCGATGCGCTGGCGGCTTTGCGCCGGGCGGCACCTTTCCTGCGCGGGCAGATCGCGCGCGCGATCGACCTGCGCATGGTGCCGCAGCTCGATTTCGCGATCGACACCTCGTTCGACCATGCTCAGCGCATCGACGGCCTGCTGCGCCGGCCGGAGGTCGCCCGCGACCTCGAGGCCGGTGCGGACGAGGCGGATGATGATGCGGCCAAGGCCGGTGCGACCATGGCGGGCGGGGCCAAGCCCGACGATGAGGCGCGCTGAGCGGGAGCGGATCGACGGCTGGCTCATCGTCGACAAGCCGCTCGGCCTGACCTCCACCGCCGCCGTCGGCCGGGTCCGGCGCCTCACCGGCGCGGCCAAGGTCGGACATGGCGGCACCCTCGACCCGCTCGCCACCGGCGTCCTGCCGATCGCCTTCGGCGAGGCGACCAAGACCGTGGCCTTCGCCATGACCGGGGCCAAGACCTACCGCATGCGGGTGGCCTGGGGCGAGGAGCGGTCGACCGACGATCGCGAAGGGGCCATCACCCGCACCAGCCCGGTGCGTCCCGACGCCGCGGCCATCGCGGCCGCGCTGCCATCCTTCGTCGGCGAGATCATGCAGGTGCCGCCGGCCTTCTCGGCGATCAAGGTCGCGGGGCAGCGATCCTACGCGCTGGCCCGCGCGCACGCGCAAGGAACGGGTGCAGCCCCGCCCCCCCTGGCTGCCCGTTCGGCCCGGATCGACGCCATCCGGGCGATCGACCCTGGCGCCGATCCCGACGAGGCGGAGTTCGAGGTCGAGTGCGGCAAGGGCGTCTACATGCGCAGCCTGGCGCGCGACCTCGCCCGTGCGCTCGGCACCTGCGGGCATGTCTCGGCGCTGCGCCGGACCCGCGTGGGACCCTTCGACCTTTCGCGCGCCTTTGCCCTGGCCGCGGAGATTCCGCTAGATAAGGGGGATAATCTCTGCGATAAGGCCGCAATTATCGCGCATCTGCTTCCGGTCGCGACCGCGCTGGACGACATCCCGGCACTGGCCTTGACGGAAGCGGAGGCGGAGCGTTTGCGACATGGCATGGCCGTGTCGCCGGGTTCGGTGGACCAGGTCCACCGGCTTGCCGCGCTCGGTGATGGCACGGTGGTCGCCGCCTTCGAAGGTGGGCACCTCGTGGCCCTGGCCGAAGTGCGGGACGGCGCCATCCGGCCGGTGCGCGTGATGAACCTCTAGATATCAAGGAGACAGCGATGTCGATTACGCCTGTGCGCAAGCAGGAACTCATTGCCGAATTCGCCAACGGCGAAGGCGATACCGGTTCCCCGGAGGTCCAGGTCGCGGTCCTGAGCGAGCGCATCAAGAACCTGACGGAGCATCTCGGGACCCACAAGAAGGATTTCCACTCGCGCCGCGGCCTCCTGATGATGGTCGGCCAGCGTCGTCGCCTGCTCGACTATCTGAAGAGCCGGGACGTGAAGCGGTACGAGGGTTTGATCGGCCGGCTCGGCCTGCGCCGGTAACTGGCCGCGCCGCCACTCGGCACCGCCGGCACTATGCGTGCGGGTCGTGCCAGGCGGCGCGCCGACCCCATCATCCACCCGATCGGATGCCGTGGGAGCAGCAAGAGGCGGATGACCGCCGGCAAGGCCGGCGCCGCCTTCGGATCGGGCGCCCGGAAGGACCGGGCGCGGCGACGGGCGGACGGCCGCGCGTCGGCGATGTAGGGGCCGCGGCATGATCCGCCGCCCCGGTTGGAAGGATGATGGAATGTTCGACATTCAGCGCGTTGAATTGACGTGGGGCGGGCGCAAGCTCGTTCTCGAAACGGGGAAGGTCGCCCGCCAGGCCGACGGCGCCGTGATGGCGACCTATGGCGAGACGACGGTCCTCTGCACGGTGGTCGGCGCGAAGTCGGCCCGCCCCGGGATCGATTTCTTCCCCCTCACCGTCAATTACCAGGAGAAGACGTTCGCGGCGGGCAAGATCCCCGGCGGCTTCTTCAAGCGCGAAGGACGGCCGACCGAGAAGGAGACCCTGGTCTCCCGCCTCATCGACCGCCCGATCCGCCCGCTCTTCGCCAAGGGCTTCGTGAACGAGGTCCAGGTCGTCTGCACCGTCCTCTCCCATGACCTGGAGAACGATCCGGACGTGGTCGCGATGGTCGGTGCCTCGGCGGCGCTGACCCTGTCCGGCCTGCCCTTCTTCGGCCCGGTCGCCGCAGCCCGCGTCGGCTACATCAACGGCGAATACGTCCTCAACCCCCTGACCGACACGCTGGCCTCCTCCAGCCTGGACCTCGTCGTCGCCGGCACCAGCGAAGGCGTGCTGATGGTCGAGTCCGAGGCGAGCGAGCTGTCCGAGGCGGTGATGCTGGGTGCGGTGACCTTCGGTCACAAGTCGTTCCAGCCGGTGATCGACGCGATCATCAGCCTGGCGGAAAAGGCCGCGAAGGACCCGTGGCCGATGCCGGAGAAGTCGCCGGCGGTGACCGCGGTCAAGGCGAAGCTGGCCGCCTTCGGCGCCGACTTCCGCGACGCCTACATGGAGCCGCTGAAGCAGGTTCGCCAGGACAAGGTGGCGGCCGTGAAGGCGAAGGCGCTGGCCTCGCTGCCCGAGGACGAGCGGGAGATGGCGCAGGGCAGCTTCAAGTCGATCGAGAGCGACGTCGTGCGTGGCGCCATCCTCGACACCGGCCGCCGCATCGACGGTCGCGACGTGCGCACCGTGCGCCCGATCGTGGCCGAGGTCGGCATGCTGAAGCGCGCCCATGGCAGTGCGTTGTTCACCCGCGGCGAGACCCAGGCGCTGGTCGTGACCACGCTCGGCACCGGCCAGGACGAGCAGATCATCGACGCGCTGGCGGGCGAGTACCGCGAGCACTTCATGCTGCACTACAACTTCCCTCCCTATTCGGTGGGTGAAGCCGGCCGCATGGGCAGCCCCGGCCGCCGCGAGATCGGCCATGGCAAGCTGGCATGGCGCGCCATGCGCCCGCTGCTGCCGAAGAAGGATGCCTTCCCCTACACGATGCGCATCGTCTCCGAGATCACGGAATCCAACGGCTCGTCGTCGATGGCGACGGTCTGCGGCGCCTCGCTGTCGATGATGGACGCGGGCGTGCCACTGGCGCGTCCGGTGGCCGGCATCGCCATGGGCCTGATCAAGGAGGGCGACCGCCACGCCGTGCTGACCGATATCCTCGGCGACGAGGACCATCTGGGCGACATGGACTTCAAGGTCGCCGGGACGGAAGCCGGCATCACCGCGCTGCAGATGGACATCAAGATCACCTCGATCACCGAGGAGATCATGAAGGTCGCCCTGGGCCAGGCGCGCGACGGCCGCCTGCACATCCTGGGCGAGATGCAGAAGGCCCTGACCGGCGCCCGAGAAGGGGTGAGCGGCAACGCGCCGCGCATCACCACGATCAGCATCCCGAAGGAGAAGATCCGCGAAGTGATCGGCTCCGGCGGCAAGGTCATCCGTGAGATCTGCGAAGTGACCGGCGCCAAGATCGACATCGAGGATGACGGCACGATCAAGGTGGCCGCGGTCGACGCCGAGGCGAGCCAGAAGGCGATCGACTGGATCCGCGGCATCGTCGCCGAGCCCGAGATGGGCGTGGTCTACAATGGCAAGGTGGTGAAGACCGTCGATTTCGGCGCCTTCGTCAACTTCCTCGGCACCCGCGACGGCCTCGTCCACATCAGCGAGCTGGCCCCGCAGCGGGTCGGCAAGGTGACCGACGTGGTCAATGTCGGCGACCAGGTGAAGGTGAAGGTGCTGGGCATCGACGAGCGCGGCAAGGTGCGCCTGTCGATGAAGGTCGTCGACCAGGCGACCGGCGCCGACCTTCAGGGCGAGCCGGCGAAGGCCGAAGCCGGCCAGTAGAAGCCACGGGAACATCGAGCAGTAGGCGGCATGCGCTTTCGTCTGCCACGCGTCGTCGGGCACCGGGGCGCTGCCGCCTCGGCGCCCGAGAACACGCTGGCGGGCCTGCGCCGGGCCCATCGGCTCGGCCTCGGCTGGGTCGAGTTCGACGTGAAGCTGACGGCCGACGGCGTGCCGATTCTGATGCATGATGCCCTGCTGGATCGCACGACCGACGGCAAGGGGCCGGTGGCCGAGCTGTCGTTCCAGGCCATCCGGGCGCTGGATGCCGGCGCGTGGTTCGGGCCGGAGTTCGCCGGCGAACGGGTGCCGGGCTTCCACGAGGCCATCGACCTGCTGCTGAGCCACGGCATGGCGGCCAATGTGGAGATCAAGGCCTGCCCCGGCCGCGAGCGCGAGACGGGAGAGGTGGTGGCGCGGGTGCTGGCCGATCGCTGGCCGGCCGATCGCCCGCCGCCCCTGCTGTCGAGCTTCTCGGAAGAGGCGCTCGAGGCCGCGCAGGCCGCGGTCCCCGACCTGCCGCGTGGGCTGCTGGTCAAGCATCCGCCGGATGATTGGCGGGCCCGGCTCGACCGGCTCGGGTGTGTGACCTTCCATTGCAGCCACCGGGACCTGGATGCCGCCGCGGTTTCGGCCGTGCGCGAGGCCGGCTTCCCGATGCTTGTCTACACCGTCAACGAGGCGGAGCGGGCGAGCCAGCTGTTCGGCTGGGGGGTCGACTGCATCTGTTCCGACCGGCCGGAGCTGATCCTGCCGTTGGTCTCTTGACCGGTTCGTTCCTGACCGCTCGTCAAGGGGCAGGGGCTTGCCTATATAGGCGGGAAACATACCAAAGCGGATCGGCGCCGCTGGATTTGGTTCGAGGTGAGGTGGATTCGTGAAGGCTTTTGAGCCGGTACTGATTTCGGGGCGCGAGGTGTGGCCGCTGGTGGAAGGCGGCAAGGGCATCGCCGTATCCAATGGCGAAAGCTCGGGCGCATGGGCCGCCGCCGACGGGATCGGCACCTTCTCCGGCGTGAACGCCGATTCCTACGACCTGGAAGGCCGCGCGATCCCGCAGACCTACAGCGGGCGCACCCGCCGCGAGCGGCATGAGGAGCTGATCGCCTATGCGATCAAGGGCGGCATCACCCAGGCCCGCATCGCCCATGAGCGGTCGAACGGCCAGGGCCGCATCCACATGAACGTGCTGTGGGAGATGGGCGGGTCCGAGCGCATCCTGCACGGCGTCCTGGAAGGGGCCAAGGGCCTCATCCATGGCGTCACCTGCGGCGCCGGCATGCCCTACAAGATCGCCGAGATCTGCGCGCGCTACGGCGTTCATTACTATCCGATCGTGTCCTCCGCCCGGGCCTTCCGGGCGCTGTGGAAGCGCGCCTATCACCGCTTCTCGGAGTGGCTGGGCGGGGTGGTCTACGAGGATCCCTGGCTGGCGGGCGGGCATAACGGCCTGTCCAACAGCGAGGACCCCGACCATCCCGAAAGCCCCTATCCCCGCGTCGCCGAGTTGCGCCGCACGATGGCCGAATATGGGCTGGTGACCACCCCCATCTTCATGGCCGGCGGCGTGTGGTACCTGCGCGAGTGGGAGGACTGGATCGGCAATCCGGAACTGGGGCCGATCGCCTTCCAGTTCGGGACCCGTCCGCTCCTCACCCAGGAAAGCCCGATCTCGGACGCGTGGAAGCGCAAGCTGGTGACGCTGGTGGAGGGCGACGTCTATCTCAACCGCTTCTCGCCGACGGGCTTCTATTCGTCGGCGGTGCATAACCCGTTCCTCGAGGAGCTGAAGGGGCGCAACGACCGCCAGGTCGCCTATACGGGCGAGCCGGTGGGCGAGCATGACACGCCCTTCCCGACCGGCGCCCGCGGCCGCCTCGTCTACCTGACCCACCATGACCGGGATCATGCCGCGGCATGGGTGGCGGCCGGCTTCACCGAGGCGCTGCGCACCCCCGATTCGACCTTGATCTTCGTGCGGCCGGATGCGGCCGACCAGATCCGCACCGACCAGATCGAATGCATGGGCTGCCTCTCGGCCTGCGCCTTCTCCAACTGGGCGCAGAACGAGGCGGGCAGCACCGGGAAGAAGGCCGACCCACGGTCCTTCTGCATCCAGAAGACGCTGCAGGCGATCAGCCATTCCGAGGATGTCGACGAGCAGCTGATGTTCGCCGGCCACAACGCTTATCGCTTCACCACCGACCCCTTCTATCGCAACGGCTTCATTCCCACCGTGCGGGAGCTGGTGGAGCGCCTGCGCACCGGCGATTGATCGGTCACGGCATTCTGGTGGGCCGCCGGCGTCGCACGGCGGCCCTTCACAGAAGCTGCCGGGCGCCTTATATCAGCCAAGTGATACAAAACCGTCCCTTTGCCGCCGCGCTGGAGCGGCTTCGCGCTTCCGACCTGCGGCCGACCCGTCAGCGGCTCGGGCTGGCGAAGCTCCTGTTCGAAGGCGGCGACCGGCATGTGACGGCCGAGCAGGTGCATGGCGAGGCGGTGGAGCATGGCATCCGCGTGTCGCTGGCCACCGTCTACAACACGCTGCACCAGTTCACCCGCGCCGGGTTGATGCGCGAGGTGGTGGTCGAGGCGGGCCGCTCCTACTTCGACACCAACGTCTCCGACCATCATCACCTCTTCTTCGAGAGCAACGGCCGGCTGGTCGACGTGCCCGCGGCGCTGGTGGAAATCAGCGGCTTGCCCGACCTGCCGCCGGGCACGGAAGTAAGCCGGATCGACGTCGTCCTGCGTGTCTCGACTTCCTCGAAATAAGACGCATTCTCAATAGCTTGAAAACTGTTTGGAATGGTTCCAAACAGCTTGAATGCGCCGGACTTCTGCCATATCCCTAGTGACGGGGACGTTCCCAGTCCCAATGTGCATCGGGATATCGGCAAGAAGAGGAGGACGACCATGGCGTCGCTCAAGGGATCCAAGACCGAAGAGAACCTGAAGGCCGCGTTCGCCGGCGAGTCGCAGGCCAATCGTCGCTATCTCTACTTCGCCCAGAAGGCGGACGTCGAAGGCTACAACGACGTGGCCTCGGTGTTCCGCTCCACCGCGGAAGGCGAGACCGGCCATGCCCATGGCCATCTCGAATTCCTCGAGGAAGTGGGCGACCCGGCGACCGGCCATCCCATCGGCCCGACCGGCGACAACCTCCGCGCCGCGATCGCGGGCGAAACCCACGAATACACCGACATGTATCCCGGCATGGCGCGCTCCGCCCGGGAAGAGGGTTTCGACGAGATCGCCGACTGGTTCGAGACGCTGGCCAAGGCCGAGAAGTCCCATGCCGGGCGCTTCCAGAAGGCCCTGGACACCATGGGTGCCTGATCGAGGGCCGCCCGGTCGGGTCCTTGCAGGCCTGATCTAAGTTCGTCAGCTACCGACGAGGAACGGGGGCCGCCAAGCCCCCGTCTCCTTTGGCGGGTCGTGATCCATCGAGACGGCGGCCACGGGGGCCGCAGGGGTGAGGAGGCAGGCGATGCGCGAAGGCAGCCTGGAGGCGCCGATCCGCCATCCGCTGGATTGGGAGAATCCCGACTTCACCGATCCGGAGAAGCTGGACGCGGAGCTGCGGCGGGTCTTCGACATCTGCCATGGCTGCCGGCGCTGCTTCAACCTGTGCGACAGCTTCCCGCGCCTGTTCGACCTGGTCGACGCCTCGACCACCGGCGAGCTGGATGCGGTGGAGAGCGCCGATTTCAAGCCGGTCGTGGACGCCTGCACGCTCTGCGACATGTGCTACATGACGAAGTGCCCCTACGTTCCGCCGCACGCGTTCAACCTCGACTTCCCCCACCTGATGCTGCGCTATCGCGCGGCCGAGCGGAAGGCGGGCGAGGGCGGGCCGGGGTTCGCTGCCCGCCAGCTTACCGAAACCGACCGCAACGGCAAGCTCGCGGGCAAGGTCGCCCCGATCGCCAACTGGGCGTCGAAGACCGACAACACGCTCACCCGCCCGCTGCTGGAAAAGCTGGCCGGGGTCGACCGCGACGCGGCCCTGCCCAAATTCCATGGCCGGACCTTCGTCGGGCGGTCCCGCGGCCAGGTGCCGGAGGTGAACACCGCGGCGCCGGCCTTCGGGCGCAAGGCCGCGCTCTATGCCACCTGCTTCGTCAACTACAACAACCCGGCCATCGGTGAGGCCGCCCGCGCGGTCCTCGCCCGCAACGGCGTCGCGACAGAGGTGGTCTATCCCGCCTGCTGCGGCATGCCGCAGCTGGAGCATGGCGATCTCGCGCGGGTCGCGCGCACGGCCCGCTCGGTCGCGCGCGAGATGCAGGGCTGGATCGACCAGGGGCACGACATCGTCGCGCTCACACCATCCTGCGCCCTGATGCTGAAATTCGAATGGCCGCTGATCGTCCCCGACGATCCCGCCGTGAAGCGGTTGGCGGCGGCCACCTACGACATCAGCGAGTATGTCGTCGACATCGCCCGCAAGGAGGGGCTGGCGCCGGGAATGAAGGCGCTGCCCGGCGGCGTCGCCCTCCATCTGGCCTGCCATGCGCGGGCGCAGAACATGGGACCCAAGGGGGCCGAGATGCTGCGCCTGGTGCCCGAGGCCGCGGTCTCGGTGATCGAGCGCTGCTCCGGCCATGGCGGTTCCTGGGGGGTGATGAAGGGAAATTTCGAAACCGCGCTCAAGGTCGGCAAGCCGGCGGCCCGCCAGGCGGCAAAATCCGGCAAGGCGTTCCTCGCTTCGGAATGTCCGCTGGCGGGCGTGCACCTGAAGCAGGGGATCGAACGGCTGGACGGCGACGTTCCCGAGATCGAGCTGGTGCCCCATCCGATCATGCTGCTGGCGCGCGCCTACGACCTGGCCTGAGCAGCGATCCCTCAAGGAAGCGACCATGACCCTGGCCAAGCGAGAGATCACCCGCGGCGACATCCTGCCGCCAGTGGAATATGCCCGCATCCGCCGCGAGCAGCGCAAGCACGTGGCCGCGATCAAACGGCTGCGCCGGATCGCGGTCGGCCCCTTCACCACCTGGCATTTCGAGAATTACGAGACGATGTGGCACCAGATCCACGAGATGCTCTTCATCGAGAAGGGCGGCGAGGCCCAGGTGCCGGACGAGCTCGCCGCCTACAACCCGCTGATCCCCAAGGGGCAGGAACTGGTGGCGACGGTGATGATCGAGATCGACGACCCGGTCCGCCGGGCCCGCTCGCTGGCCCACCTGGGCGGTATCGAGGCCACCGCCTTCCTGCGCTTCGCCGGCGAGACCGTGACCGGCGCGCCGGAAGCCGACCAGGACCGCACCACGGAGGACGGCAAGGCCTCGGCCGTCCAGTTCATCCATTTCCCCTTTACCGCCGAGCAGGTGCGGAAGTTCTCGGCGCCGGGAACCGAGGTGATGGCCGGCTTCGGCCACCCGGAATATGGCCACATCGCCGTGATGTCCGAAGCCGTCCGCGCCGCGCTGTCGCAGGATTTCTCGGCTTAGGCTTCCCCTGCCTCACGGCACATAGGTGAAGCGAGCCGACTGAACCTCGCCGGCGCTGGGCCCGGTCATCACGTCGATCGGGCCGCCGGGGGCGGAGAAGCGGTCACCGGCCTGCCAATAGGCGAACATGCCGGCGGTGACCGTGAAGGCGACCGTGGCGGACTGGCCCGGCGCCAGGGGTACGGGCGCATAGCCGCGGAACATCCGCACCGGCCGCGAGATCGGGGCGACGCGGTTGCGCAGGTAGAGCTGGGCCATGGCGGTGCCGGCCCGCTGCCCGACATTGCGGACCTCCAGCGACACCGTCACCTGTCCCTCGCCGCGCAGCGTGTCCCGGTCGAGCCGCGGGGCGGAGAAGGCGAAGCGCGTGTAGGCCAGCCCGTGGCCGAAGGGGTAGAGCGGCGTCGTCGGCCGGTCGATGTAGTTCGACGAGTAGATGTCCGGCCACTTCACAGCCGGCCGGCCCGACGGCAGGTGGTCATGGTGGACCGGGATCTGGCCGACCGATCGCGGCGTCGCCATCGGCATCCGGCCGGTCGGCTCGGCCAGGCCGAACAGGGTGCGGGCGATCGCGAGGCCACCCATGGTGCCGGGAAACCAGGCCATCAGGATGGCGGGTGCGGCCTGGGACAGCTGCTCGATGGCGAGCGGCCGGCCCGCGAAGATCACGGCCGCGGTCGGCCGCCCGACGGCCAGCACCGCGCGCGCCAGCTCGTTCTGGTTGCCGGGCAGGTCGATCTCGGTACGGCTCGACGCCTCGCCGCTCATGTCGGCGGATTCGCCCAGGGCCAGGACGACGAGGTCCGCCTGCCGGGCGGCGGCCAGCGCGGCCGCCCGTTCGGCCTCGGTCACCTGGCCGAAGGCGGCGACCGGGGCCACGATCACCGCGACCTCCGGCCCGAGCAGGTCGCGCAAGCCCGCTGCCAGCGACACCGGCCGGCTGAAGACGCCGCGTCCGAGCCACGACCCCAGCATCTCCGCCGGCGCATCGGCGTGCGGCCCGATCACGGCCACCGCGCGCACCTGGCGCGGGAAGGGCAGCAGGTCGCCGTCGTTCTTCAGCAGCACGAAGGAGCGCTCGGCCAGTACCCGGGCCGCCGCGCGGTGGGCCGGCGCCTCGGCGCCCGGTGCATCAGCACTGGCGGCGAAGCGGGCGAAGGGGTCGTCGAGGAGGCCCATCCGCTCCTTCAGCCGCAGCACCGACCGCACCGCCTCGTCGACATCGGCCTCCGCCACGCGGCCCTGGCGGATCAGCCGCGGCAGCTTCGCCAGGTAGATGCCGGACGCCATCTCCATCTGCAGGCCGCCCACGATCCCCAGTTCGGCTGCGTGCGCATCGTCGGCGGCGATGCCGTGCCGCTCCAGCTCCGACAGGGCCCCGAAGTCGCTGATGACCGCCGCCGTCGAGCGCCATTCGTCGCGCAGGATGTGGCGCAGCACGAAGGGGTTCACCGCGCCCGGCACGGAATCATAGGTGTTGAACGCCGCCATGAAGCAGGGGGCGCTGCCGGCGATGGCGCGGAAGGGCGGCAGATGCACCTCGCGCAGCTCGCGCTCGGTGATCTCGGCGCTGGTGTAGTCGAGGCCGCCCTTGCTGGCGCCATTGGCGCCGAGATGCTTCGGGCAGGCGGCGAGCGCGTCGGGGGCGGCCAGCCGGTCCGTCTGCAACCCGCGCAGGCGCGCGACCGCCACCTGGGCCGCCCACCACGGCGATTCTCCCGGACTTTCGGCCGTGCGGCCCCAGCGCGGGTCGCGGCTGTTGTCGAGCATCGGCGAGAAGGTGATGTTCACCCCGTCGGCGATCGCCTCGATGGCGGCGATCCGCTCGGCCTGTTCGATCGCGGCCAGGTCGAAGCTCGCCGCCTGGCCGAGCGGCATCGGGAAGATGGTGCGGTAGCCATGCACCACGTCGTAGCCGAGCAGGACCGGAATGCCGAGCCGCGTTTCCTTGACCGCGATCTCCTGGATGCGGAGCGCCAGGGCGCGCGCATGCATGTTGAAGAAGCCGCCGATCAGCCCGCGCCGCAGCCGGTCCTCTCCTGCCTCGGAAAGATAGAGGTCGCGCGCCTGGCTCCAGTCGGCCGTCTCCAGATTGAGCTGGCCGACCTTCTCCTCGATCGTCATGCGCGCCAGCAGCGTCTCGACCCGCGGCGACGCGCTGCTGGCGGCCGGCAGCACCGCCGCGGCGACGACCAGGATGATGGCGGCTCGCTTCATCTCGACTCCCCGGATGCCGGGGACAGGATAGAGGGCGCCGGTCGCCGATCCATCCCGGATCGCTGGCGGCGTCAGGCCGGGACCCAATTGCCGTGCAGGCCGAAGGGAACCCGGACCGGCAGCTCGACCGTCGCGACCGGGCCGGCATCGACGCCGGTGGCGTCGAACAGGACGAGGTCGCTGCGCCCTTCGGCGGCGCGCCAGACGACGGCCAGCAGCCAGCCGTCGCCTTCCGCGGCGTCGGGGGCCCGGGGCACGAAGACCGGCTCGGAGATGCCGTCGCCCGCGGGCAGGCAATGGTTGGTGCGCCGGCCGCCGGCGAGATCGATGTGGGCGATCCCATCATAGGTGCCGGCCGCGATGCCGGGCCGGGCGGTGGCAAACCAGCCATGCCGGTTGGCCATCCCAGCGCGGCGATCGTCGATGCGCGGGAACTCGCCGTCGAGGTCGTCGAGGAAATGCTGCTCGAAGCGGTCGCTGCCGCCGGCGAGGTCGAAGATCCAGCGGCACAGGCGGGCGCGCGACGGCGTGGCGGCGGCGGGCCGGCCGTCCGGCAGGGGGAAGGGCGGGGCATCGAGCCGCATGACGTCGGCCACGATGCGCTGGCCCTCCTCCCAGGCGTTCATGACGTGGAAGACATAGCAGGCCTCGCCGCGGAACCAGGCCATCTCGGACGGCCGGCCGTCGCGCCGCATGATGCCGATCGCGGACCCCAGCTCGGGCTCCCAGGCGTAGGGCGGGCGGCCCGAGCGCGCCCGCTCCAGGCTGCCGGTCAGCGGCAGGATGGGGAAGAGGACATGGTTCCGGGTGACGGCGAAGTCGTGGACCATGCTGGAGAAGGGCGCCTCGAACCGGTCGAACCGGCGGACATGGCCGTCGGCTGCGATCGCGCCATAGCTCATCCCGGCCGAGAAGGGGCCGCCCGCATGGTAGCCGTAGAACAGCAACTCGCCGGTCTCCGGGTCGATCTTGGGGTGGGCCGTGAAGGGCCCGGCGATGGCGCCCGCAAAGTCGCAATAGCCGCGGGTCGCCAGCGTATGCGGCTCCAGCTCCATCGGCCGATGCCCTTCTTCCAGTGCCAGCAGGCGACCGCCATGCCACAGCACGTTGGTGTTGGCGACGCCACCGTCGATGCCGGCCGCCGCCGGGGCGTCGGGCCGCGCCTGGCCGAATCCGCGGTACAGCGACCGGTCGGCCGCCTGCTCGGCCAGCCATTTCGGCGTCCGCACCCAGCGATTGCGATAGCGTGCCGTGCCATCCTCGAGCGTGAAGGCGTGGATCATGCCGTCGCCCACGAACCAGTGCGAATCGCCGGCGTCGAACCGGGGATTGGGCCCGTTGCGATAGAGCGTGCCGTTCAACGCGCACGGCAGCCGGCCGGTCACCCGCAGCGGCACCGCATCCTGCTCCGCCGCGACCGGCGCAAAGTTCCCTGCGACCCTGGCACCCTGGCTCTTGCTCATGTGCGGTCTCCCATCGTATATTTACGTTGTAAAGATACCTATGGCCGCAGGCCGTGGGAGTCAAGCGGGTTGTTTACGACGTAAAGATACGGGTCGGAAAAAGATGAAGCCAGCCACCGGGACGACACGACGCGATGCCAAGGCCAAGCCGTCCGCCGCGATGGGAAAGCCCTACCACCACGGGTCGCTCCGCCAGGCGCTGCTGACGGCCGCGGAAAGCATCCTGGAGCAGGACGGGATCCAGGGCCTGACGCTGCGCGCGGCCGCGCGGGACGCCGGCGTGTCCCATGCCGCGCCGAAGAATCATTTCGGCGACCTGGCCGGCCTGCTGAGCGACCTGGCGGCGGTCGGGTTCGAGCGCTTCCGGGCGGAGCTGCTGGCCAGGGTCCGGCCGGACGAGCCGGCCGGCCGGCGCATGGTGGCGATCGGCCAGGGCTACGTCGCCTTCGCCCGGGCCCATCCGGGCCTGTTCCAGCTCATGTTCCGCGGCGAGCGGCTGGACATGACGCGCCCGGCGCTGCGGGCCGCGGTCGAGGGCGCCTTCGCCGTGCTGGCCGGCACCGTCGGCGAGCGGCGCGCCGAGGCGGTGGGCGATGGGCTGACGCTGGCCCAGGCCGCAGACATCGCCGCCGCCTGGTCGCTGGTCCATGGCTACGCGATGCTGCTCCTCGACGGGCGATTGAAGCCGGTCATTGCCCGGCTGCCGCCGGGCCGCGACGAGATGGACCTGCTGCAGGCGATGCTCGACCGGCCGCGGTAGCTTCGCCGCAGCGGGATTCCACTCCCTTGGTCTTTCGTCGTTGTCGTTCGCCAGCTATTCGGCGGCGAGTTCCCGCCGTCCGATGAAGTTGCGGCCGCGCTCGCCGGCGAAGGCCTTCTCGACGAGGCGCGCCCATTCGCCGTCGTCGAGCCCATGGGCCGAGGGGGCGGTCGATACGCCGAGCCCTTCGAGGAAGGCTTGCAGCCGGTCGGCGCCGCCGATCAGGTCGGGGCCGAAGATGGCGCGGAGCCGGCGGTCGCATTCGCCGTCGCGGCCGATCGCCCAGCGCATCACCTGGGGCAGGCTGAAGGAGCAGGCGATGCCATGGGCGGTGCCGTGCTTCAGCGTCACGTCGTAGGAGATGTTGTGGGCGAGCGCCGTCCTGGTGTTGGAGAAGGCCAGGCCCGCCAGCAGGCTGGCATGGGACTGGCGGCGGCGCAGCTCGATGTCGTCCAGCCGCTCGACCAGGCGGGGCAGGACCTCCAGCACCTCGCGCGCGGCGGCCGTGGCGAACTCCGCCGATACCGGGTTGGCGTTGACGTTCCACAGGCTCTCCAGCGCATGCGACAGGGCGTCGAGGCCGGTTGCCAGCGTCAGGTCGCGGGGGGCGGCCAGGGTCAGGGCCGGGTCGACGATCGCCGCCTCGGGGTAGAGGCCGGCATGGGCCAGCGAGTATTTGCGCCCGCCGGCGGCGTCCCAGACGGTGGCCCAGGAGGTGACCTCGCTGCCGGTGCCGGCCGTGGTCGGCACCGCCAGGACCGGCAGGATCCGCTGGCGGTCGAGCGGCACGCCCGTCAGCAGATGGTCGCGCACCGCCCGGAAGTCGCCGCCGGCCGCGGCCAGCACCTTGGCGGCGTCGATCACCGACCCGCCGCCCAGCGCCACGATCACGCCGGCTGGTGCTGCCGCCGCGAAGTGCCGGCAGATGCCGTCGAGGTCGGCGAAGTCGGGGTTGGCGGCGATGTCGTCGATGACGACCACCGGGGCGCCGGCGCCGGCCGCGATGCGGGCGCCGAGATCGCGAAACATATCCATGCCATAGGTGACCAGCGCCCAGGGACGCCCGCCGATGGCCGCGGCCACGCCGTCCAGCGCGCTTACGCCGAACTGGATGCGGACGGGGTTCTGATAGGACCAGCGCATCGTTCCTCCGCACCGGATGGGGGATACCGCGCGGGATATAACGCGGCCGCGGTAGCGGGGCTACTCCACCTTCTCGCCGGGATAGACGCCCCAGAACTCGGTGCGCTTCAGCCATCCGCGATAGCTCTGCATCTCGATCCGGCACCAGCCAGGGTCGCATTCCAGCAGGCGGCCGATCACCCCCGCCTCGACCTGGGCGACCGGCTCGGAATCGTCGGAGCCGCGGCGGCGCAGCACGCGGGCGATGCCGGTGACGACCACGGCGCGCCGCCCCGAGACCAGGCTCTGATGGACCCAGCCCTCGGCGCCCTGCCAGTCGCGAATCTTCCGCCAGTGGCTGAACTGGGCGATGATCTCCACCGGCATGCCGCGGCGGGTGAAGCGCCATTCGATCGGGTATTGCGTGCCGGGGCCGGTGCGGGCATTGGCCTCTTCGGAACGCAGGGTGACGAAGCGCGGGAGCGGCAGGTTGCCGTCGTCGGCCCGGGCGGGTGAGGTGGTGGCTGGTGAGATGACGGCCGCCAGCAGGACAGCCGCCAGCATCGCCCGGGCGCCCGTCGCCAGCATCGTTCCAATGGCTGCTTCCAGCAGCCTGCGGGCGCGGCGCGCTTGCATGATGATGCGTTAGCGCCCGGCGCCGAATCGGGTCAAGGCATGGATGGTCTGGCGGCCCCGTCGCCACCGCCGCGCGCCCGGCGCTGGACAGCGTGGCGGCCCCTTGCTAAGCGACCGCCACCCCCGAGGAATATCCGCTCATGTCCGCACGCGCGAAGAAGCCGGTCGTCGTCGTCACCCGCAAGCTGCCCGACATGGTCGAGACGCGGATGATGGAGCTGTTCGACGCCCGCCTCAACGTCGACGACCAGCCGATGGACGAGGCCGCCCTGGTCGCCGCGGTGGCCCACGCGGACGTGCTGGTGCCGACGGTGACGGACCGGATCGACGGGGCCGTGATCGCCGCCGCCGGACCCGACCTGAAGCTGATCGCGTCCTTCGGCACCGGCGTCGACCATATCGACCTCCAGGCGGCCCGCGCGCGCGGCATCATCGTGACCAACACGCCGGGCGTGCTGACCGAGGATACCGCCGACATGGCGATGGCCCTGGTGCTGGCCGTCGCCCGCCGCCTGACGGAGGGCGAGCGCATGGTGCGGTCGGGCAAGTGGCAGGGCTGGGGGCCCACCTTCATGCTGGGGCGGCGCCTGGGCGGCCGGCGGCTCGGCATCATCGGCATGGGTCGGATCGGCCAGGCGCTGGCCCGGCGCGCCCGCGGCTTCGGCATGTCGATCCATTACCACAACCGCCGGCGCCTCCACCCCGACATCGAGGTCGAGCTGGAGGCGACGTGGTGGGAAAGCCTCGACCAGATGCTGGCGCGCATGGACGTGCTGTCGGTCAACTGCCCGCATACGCCGGCGACCTATCATCTGCTGTCCGCGCGCCGGCTGAAGCTGATCCAGCCGCACGCCTTCCTGGTCAACACCGCGCGCGGCGAGGTGATCGACGAGGCGGCGCTGGCCCGCATGCTGGCCGCCAAGGAGATCGCCGGCGCCGGCCTCGACGTCTTCGAGCACGAGCCCGCGATCAACCCACGCCTGCTGCGGCTCGACAATGTGGTCCTGCTGCCGCACATGGGCTCGGCCACGCTGGAGGGCCGCATCGCCATGGGCGAGAAGGTCATCGTGAACGTGAAGACCTTCGTCGACGGCCACCGCCCGCCCGACCGGGTGATCGAAGCGATGCTGTGACGGGGGCGGAGTCCGGCGAGCTTCAATCTCGCTGACCGTCGGGCCACCGTCCTACCGCCCCAGGGCGCGCCAGCCGATGTCGCGGCGGCAGAAGCCGTCCGGCCAGTCGATCAGGTCGACCGCGGCATAGGCCCGGTCTCGCGCCGCGGCGACGTCGCCGCCGGTCGCCGTCACCGCCAGCACCCGGCCGCCGTCGGACAGGACGCGGTCGCCGTCCTGGCGCGTCGCGGCATGGAACACCTGCACGTCGGCCATGGTGGCGGCGCGGTCGAGGCCGCGGATCGGCGTGCCCTTGGGATAGTCGCCGGGATAGCCCCTGGTCGCCATGATCACCGTCAAAGCCGCGTGCGGGTACCAGCGCAGGTCGAAGCCGTCGAGCACGCCGTCGGCCGACGCGACCAGGGCCGGCAGCAGGTCCGACATCAGGCGCGCCATCAGCACCTCGCATTCCGGATCGCCGAAGCGGACGTTGAACTCGATCAGCTTCGGGCCCTCCGCGGTCATCATCAGGCCGGCGAAGAGCACGCCCTTGAAGGGCCGGCCCTCGGCCGCCATCGCGGCCACCGCCGGGCGCATGATGCGCTCCATGATCTGGCGCTCGGCCGCGGCGTCGACCACCGGGGCCGGGGAATAGGCGCCCATGCCGCCGGTGTTGGGGCCGGTGTCGCCGTCGCCGATCGCCTTGTGGTCCTGGGCGGCGCCGAAGGGCAGGATATGGCTGCCATCGACCAGGGCGAAGAAGCTGGCCTCCTCGCCGACCAGCAACTCCTCGATCACCAGCTCCGCGCCGGCGCTGCCGAAGGCCCCGTCCACCATCGCGGCGTCGATCGCCGCCAGCGCCTCGGCGACGGTGGCGGCCACGGTCACCCCCTTGCCGGCAGCCAGCCCGTCGGCCTTGACCACGATCGGCACGCCCTTGGCCTGGACATAGGCGCGCGCCGCCTCGGCTTCGGTGAAGCGCCGGTAGGCCGCGGTCGGGATGCCGTGGCGGGCGCACAGGTCCTTCATGAAGGACTTGGAGCCCTCCAGCACGGCGGCGGCCGCGTTGGGGCCGAAGGCCTTGATGCCGGCGGCCTCCAGCCGGTCGACCAGGCCCGCCACCAGCGGCGCCTCCGGCCCGACCACCACGAAGTCGATGCGCTCCTCGCGGGCGATGCGGACGATGCCGTCGAGGTCGGTCGCCGCCACCGGCAGGCAGACGGCGTCCTGGGCGATGCCGGCATTGCCGGGCGCGCAGAAGAGGGCATCGCAGAGCGGCGAGGCCGACAGGGCCCAGCAGAGCGCGTGCTCGCGGCCGCCGGAGCCGACGACTAGAAGGCGCATGGTTCGGGGTCCCTTCTCGACTGGTGGGGCGGATGGTGGCTGGCCGGGCGGCGCTCTTGTAGCATGGGCCGGATGAGCGAGAACGCCCCCCCGACCAACCTGCCCGAGTTCTCCGTCGGAGAGCTGTCCCAGAAGCTGAAGCGCAGCATCGAGGACCAGTTCAGCTATGTCCGCGTCCGGGGCGAGATCAGCGGCTTCAAGCGCCATACCTCGGGCCATCTCTACTTCAGCCTGAAGGATGCCGACGCGGTGCTGGACGGGGTCTGCTGGCGCGGCACGGCGGCGCGGCTGGCGATCCGGCCGGAGGACGGCATGGAGGTGGTGGCGACCGGCCGCATCACCACCTATCCCGGCCGCTCCAAGTACCAGATGGTCGTCGAGACGATGGAGCTGGCAGGCGAGGGTGCCCTCCTGAAGCTCCTGGAGGAGCGGCGGAAGAAGCTGCTGGCCGAGGGGCTGTTCGACCCGGAACGCAAGCGCCGGCTGCCCTTCCTGCCGCGGGTGGTGGGGGTCGTGACCTCGCCCACCGGTGCCGTCATCCGCGACATCCTGCACCGGCTGGCCGACCGCTTTCCCCGCCATGTCCTGGTCTGGCCGGTGGCGGTCCAGGGCGAGACCGCGGCGGCCCAGGTCGCCGCCGCCATCCGCGGCTTCAATGCGCTGCCGGCGGATGGCCCGGTACCGCGCCCCGACATCCTGATCGTCGCCCGCGGCGGCGGCAGCCTGGAGGACCTGTGGGCCTTCAACGAGGAGATCGTGGTGCGCGCCGCGGCGGAATCGGCGATCCCGCTGATCTCTGCGGTCGGGCACGAGACGGACACGACGCTGATCGACTTCGCGTCGGACGTGCGGGCGCCGACGCCGACGGCGGCGGCCGAGCTGGCGGTGCCGGTGCGGGCCGACCTGATCCAGCGCATCGCCGAAACCGGCGGGCGGGCCTGGTCGGCCCTGGCGGCCCGCCTGCGCCATGCCCGCACCGAAGTCGACGGCCTGGCCCGCGGGCTGCCCGACCCGGTGGCGCTGCTCGGCACCAAGGAGCAGTTCCTCGACGACCGGGCGGAGCGCCTGGCCAATGCCTCGGCCAAGCTGGTGCCTGACCGCCTCGCCCGCCTGGATGCGCTGGCCGGCCGCCTGCGCCACCCGCGGGAGGTGGTGCGCGAGGCGGCGACCAGGACCCAGACCCTGGGCGAGCGCCTCGGCCGGGCGGCGATCCACGCCGTGCGCGGCCATGGTGCCGCACTCGACCGGGTCGGCGGCCGGCTCGCCGACCGCGGGCTGCGCGACGGCATCGGGCGCGGTATCCGCGAGGCGGCGGCACTGGGCGAGCGGCTGCGGGCGGCGGCGGACGGACGGGTTGGGCGTGCGGCCCATCTGCTGGAACTGCGCGGGCAGCTGCTGGACGGGCTGTCCTACGAGCGGGTGCTGGAGCGCGGCTTCGTGCTCGTGTGCGACGCGGCCGGCCATGCGGTGACCCGGGCGGCCGAGACCAGGCCCGGCCAGCACCTGACCCTGCGCTTCGCCGATGCCGGCATCGGCGTGTCGACCGACCGCGACGGCCCTGGTCGTGAGGGAGGGGGGCGTGAAGGAGGGGCGCGCGACAAGCCGCCCGCCCGGGAGCCGGCGCCGACCCAGGAGCGCCTCTTGTGAGCGACGCCCCGCTCGGCCCATTGGATTCCGCGCCGCTGACGGGGCGAAGCCCTTACCCCGGGGTCCGCCCGCGCCCGCGGAAGACGCGGGGCCGCTGCCCGGACAGGCGCCGTGCGAGCCAGCCCGCGGTCTCCCGGACCTGGCCCAGGTCCTCGTCGCGGATCAGCTTGCCGCCCTCCGGCCGGCGCTCCAGCGTCAGGCGGCGGTCATGGAAGTCCTCCAGCTCGCTGCGATGGCCGACGCTGATGATGGCGCTGCCGGGCAGCATGTCGATCACCCGCTGCAGGAGCAGGTCCTGGGTCGGCGAATCGAGCGCCGCCGTGGCCTCGTCCATGACGATGATGTCGGGGCGCAGGAGGAACAGGCGCGCGAAGGCGACCCGCTGCTTTTCGCCGCCCGACAGGATGCGGTCCCAGTCCTCGTCGTCGTCGATGCGGTCCACCAGGTGTTCCAGTCCGGCATGGGCCAGGGCCTCGCGCACGGCCGCGTCCTCGACCGCGCCGGGCGCCTGCGGATAGGTCGTGACCCGCTTCAGCGTGCCGATCGGCAGGTAGGTCCGCTGCGGCATGAAGAACATGCGAATACCGCGCCGGACCCGCACCTCGCCGGCACCCCACGGCCACAGGCCGGCGACGGCGCGCAGCAGCGTGCTCTTGCCGCTGCCGGATTCGCCGACCACCAGAATGCGCTCGCCGCGGTCGATGCCGAAATCGGTCTCGGCGACGACCGCGGTGCCGTCGTCGAGCGTTACCGACACGTCCCGCAGGCGGAGGGCCGGGCCGTCATCCTCGATCCGCTCGATGCGCCCCACCGTGCCCGGGGCCTCGGCATGTTCCAGCCGGTCCAGCGATCGCAGCAGCGAGCCGACGCGCAGCGCCGACGCCTTCCAGTCGGCGAGGCGCGGATAATTGTCGACCAGCCAGTTGAACGCGGCCTGGACCGCGACGAAGGCGGTGGCCGCCTGCATGACGTCGCCCAGCGACAGGTCGCCGGTCAGGTATTTCGGCGCGCACAGCAACAGCGGCACGGTCGGGGCGAGCAGCGTGTTGCTCTGCGAGATGGTCGTCGTCCGCATGTACTGGCCGGCCAGTGCCAGCCACACGTCGCGGATGCGGTCGAGGCGCCGGCCGAGGGCCTCGCGCTCTTCCGGCTCGCCGCCCAGCAGCGCGATGCTTTCGCCATTCTCGCGCAAACGCACCGCGAAGTAGCGGAAATCCGCCTCGGCGGCGTTCTTGCCTTCCGCCACCGCGACGAAGCGGCGGCCGACCACCAGCATGGCCAGCGTGGTCATGGTGGAATAGAGGACGGCGGCGATGACCAGATAGCCGGGCAACTCGAACCCGGCGATGGCGATGCCGCCACCGACCTGCCACAGCACCGTGATGAAGGTGACGGCGCCGACTGCCGCCGACAGCAGGCCGACCGCGAAGTCGACGGGCGCATCGGTCGCCACGCGTGCGTCGTCGGCGATGCGCAGTTCCGGATTGTCGTGATCGCCCGAGATCAGGTTGAGGCGGTAGTAGCGGCCGTTCCAGAACCAATGGTCGAGCAGGCCCTGCGACAGGTAGCGCCGCCATCGAACATGGGTCAGGAAGCGCCCGCCGACGCCGATCACCGCCACCAGCACCGCCCCTGCCACCAGCACCAGCAGCAGCAGGCATTGTTCCAGCGCCGTGCCCGCGTCGCGACGCTCGAGCGCGTCGAAGAACTCCCGATTCCAGACGGTGATCTGGTACTGGATGGCGACCTGCGCCAGCACCACGCAAACCAACCCGATCGTCAGGGCCCAGGCCAACAGCCATCCCGGGCCTCGCCAGAAGCCCAGTGCCGCTTCCCAGAACCGCAGCATGACGAAGCGCCGTGCATCCTCGCCGACCGATGCCGCCAACGCCTTCGCCATGACCGTAGCCTCCACGAAACCGTCCGCGTCGCAGCCGAAGCCGAGCCTCCGGTCCGCCATGATCCGACCGCGATAACGTTGGATTCGGGTTGGAAGTTGCGTCTGGCCGCTGCGAGCCGGCTTGCCTCCTCCGACCCAAGGGGGCAAGGTCGCGGGCGCCTATCTGGCCCGAGGCCCCAGACCATGAACGAAGCCCCCCTTTCCGCATCCCTGGCCGCCGCGGCGGCGCTCAATCCGGTCCTGGTCGAGGTGACCCGCGGCACGGTGGTGGAAAGCCGCCACCGTGGCTCGATCGCCGTCGTCGACGGCGGCGGCCGCGTGCTGCACCAGACCGGCGACATCGCCGCCGCGGTCTATCCGCGCTCGGCGATCAAGCCCCTCCAGGCGCTCATCCTTGTCGAGTCCGGCGCCGCCGACCGCTTCGGCCTGGGCGACCGCGAGCTGGCGCTCGCCTGCGCGTCCCATCGCGGCGAGCCCGTGCATACCGAGGCCGTGGCGGCATGGCTGGAGCGGGTGGGGCTGGCCCCGTCCGACCTCGAATGCGGTGCCCATCTGCCGTACGACCCGAAGACCATGGAGGCGCTGCTGCGTGCCGACGGCCAGGCCTCGACCCTGCACAACAACTGCTCGGGCAAGCATTCCGGCTTCGTCACGTCGGCCTTGCACCTGGGGCTGCCGATCAAGGGCTATATCCAGCCCGAGCACCCCTTGCAGCAGAAGCTCTATCGCCTGATCGAGGAGATGGGCGGCGAATCCCTGGCGGCCACCGGGCGCGGCGCCGACGGGTGCGGCATCCCCGTCTTCGGCGTGCCGCTGCGCGCACTGGCCCGGGCCTTCGCGCGTCTGGACGATCATGCCGGCCTGTCGCCGGAGCGGGCGAAGGCGGCAACGCGGATCCTGGGCGCCATGGCGGCCGAGCCGGTGATGGTCAGCGGCCATGGCAACTTCGTCACCCGGGTGATGCAGGTGGCCGGCGCCAGCGTGCGCATCAAGAGCGGGGCCGAGGGCGTCTATTGCGCGGTCCTGGTGGGTCGCGGCCTGGGCGTGGCGGTGAAGATCGACGACGGCGCCGGCCGCGCCGCGGAGGTCGCGATGGCGAGCGCCTTGCGGCGGCTGGGCGCCTTCACGCCGGACCAGGAGAAGGCGCTGGCCGACTTCCTCGAGGTGCCCATCCGCAACGTCGCCGGCCGGCATGTGGGCGTCGTCCGTCCCGCGGCTGAAGCCCCCTTCTGATCGGGAGCCCGCCCCATGCGCGCCGTCCGCTGCCACGAATACGGCGATCTCGCCAATCTCTCCGTCGATGAGGTGCCGACGCCGGAGCCGGGGCCGGGCCAGGTGCTGGTCGCCGTCCACGCCATCGGCATCAACTTCGCCGATGGGCTGATGGTGCTGGGGCAGTACCAGGAGAAGCCGCCGCTGCCCTTCGTCCCGGGCCTGGAAGCGGCCGGCATCGTCGAGGCGTGCGGCGAGGGGGTGACGCGGGTGAAGCCGGGCGACCGGGTGGTGGCCCTGGTCGACACCGGCGCCTATGCCGAGGCCCTGGTGGCGCCGGAGGACCGCCTGTTCCCGGTGCCGGACGGCATGGACCTGGTGACCGCGGCTTCGTTCGCCGTGGTCTACGGCACCTCGCACCTGGCGCTGGAGCGCCGGGCCCGCCTGCAGCCGGGCGAGACCCTGCTGGTTCACGGGGCGGCAGGCGGCGTCGGGCTGACCGCGGTCGAGATCGGCCGCGCCATGGGGGCCACCGTCATCGCCTCGGCATCGAGCCCCGAAAAGCTGGCGATGGCCGCCCTGCACGGCGCCGACCACCTGATCGACTATACCCACGAGGACCTGCGCGAGCGGGTGCGCGCGATCACCAACGGGCGCGGTGCCGACGTCATCTACGACCCGGTCGGGGGCGATGTGTTCGACGCCTCGCTGCGCTGCGTCGCCTGGGAAGGCCGCATCCTCGTCATCGGCTTCGCCTCCGGGCGCATCCCCCAGGCGCCCGCCAACATCCTGCTGGTGAAGAACGCGTCGGTGATCGGGGTCTTCTGGGGCGCCTATCGCCAGCGCGACCCGCAGGTCGTACGCGACAGCCTGTCGACCCTCTTCGGATGGTGCGCGGAGGGCCGGCTGAAGCCGCATATCTCGCATCGGCTGGACCTGGCCGAGGCGGCAGCCGCGATCGGCCTGCTGCGCGGCCGCCAGTCGACCGGCAAGGTGGTCCTGACCACCGGCCGCGCGGAAGGATGACCGACCCGGTCCAGGCCCAGTACGAAGCCTATCCCTATCCCGCGCGCGACCCCCGGGATGAGGTGCTGCGGCTGGTCACCGGGTCGCCCAGCCACTTGCTGGAGATCGACCACTACCTCCACGCCGGGCGCCGCGACTGGACCCGTCCGTTCCGGGCGCTGTTCGCCGGTGGCGGCACCGGCGACGGCGCCATCATGCTGGCCCAGCAGCTGGCCGACCGCGGCACCCCGGCGGAAATCGTCCATCTCGACCTCTCGACCGCTTCGCGCCGGATCGCGGAGGCCCGCGCCCAGGCCCGCGGCCTGGCGAACATGCGCTTCGTCACCGGCTCGCTGCTGGACGCAGCGACGCTGGGCCGGTTCGACTACATCGACTGCTGCGGGGTGCTGCATCACCTGGACGAGCCGGAGGCGGGTCTCAGCGCCCTGGCGGGCGCCCTGGAGCCGGGCGGCGGCATCGGCCTCATGGTCTATGGCGAGCTCGGCCGCTCCGGCGTCTATGCGGCCCAGGACCTGTTGCGGGAGCTGGCGCCGCCGGACATGGCGCCGTCCGAGCGGCTGGCGCTGGCGCGCCGCGTCGTGCGTGCCCTGCCGGAGGGCAACCTGCTGCGCCGCAACCCGCTGCTGGGCGACCACGCGTCCAGCGATGCCGGGCTCTTCGACCTGCTGCTCCATGCCCGCGACCGCGCCTACCGGGTGCCTGGGGTGCTGGCGCTGCTCGACGCCGCCCGGCTGCGCCTCGTCGGCTTCATCGAGCCGATCCGCTACCGGCCGGAGACCTGGGTGTCGGACCCGGCCGTGCGCCGGCGCCTGGCGGAGCTGGCGCCGGCCGCCCGCATGGCGGCGGCGGAGCTGCTGTCCTGCACCATGAAGGTGCATATCTGCTACGCGGTGCCCCGCGACCGGGCGGACGGCACGGTCGCGGCCCCGACCGACGAGGCCGTGCTGGTCATCCGCGACCTCGACCCGGGACAGCTCGCCCGGACGCTGAAGCCTGGCGTGCCGCTGACGGTGCGCTTCGACGGGGTGCCGCTGGCGGTGCCGCTGCCCAACTTGGCAGGGCCGATCGTGGCCCGGGTCGACGGCCAGCGGACGATCGGCGACATCCGTGCCGACCTGCGCCGGACGGTGGATCGACGGCTCGATGACCATACGTTCGCCGATGCCTTCGCCGCGACCTACGAGGCGCTCAACGGCATCAACCGGATGCTGATCTCCGGCTATCGTGGGTAGTTGCCGGCGCGGGTAGCGGTTGGAAAAGGCGAACGGTCGGACGAGGGGCCGTCCGACCGTTCCTGGGCGGCCTTGGGAGCGGGGAGGGGCTCAGCCGCGCCAGAATGGCTTGTCGAATTCATGCAGCGCCTCGCCGCGGCTCAGGCCGATGTCGCGCAGCATGCGATTGTCGAGCTGGCCCAGATGGACGCGCTGGCGATAGCGGTCGTTCCAGTCCATGAGGGCACCCACGGCGCGGGCGAGGAGGTTCCCCGGCCGTAAGTCGAGGGTTTCGAGGGCGGGCGCGGCGCCCCGGCCGCGAATCGGACTGAGGGAAGGGGAAGCCATAGCGGGTACTCCATCGCATCGTTGGACGTCATCGGAAGCGATCCGGACGACCCGTCTTTCGCCACCCCTCGCGGGGCTGGCCACGCGAAGAGTTAGGATAAGATCGGTTGGGTCCGGATGATTCGTTCGTCCATGTTGTGACTTGAAATAAGGGCATTTTTGAGGAACAACAAACGATCAATTTTCATGTGATCGATCAATTGGGCTAATCCATAGATGCGCCGTGACCTGCCCCCGCTGAATGCGTTGCGCGCCTTCGAGGCCGCCGCACGGCTGCTCAGCTTCACCCGCGCCGCCGCGGAGCTGGCGGTGACGCAGGCGGCGATCAGCCATCAGATCAAGAGCCTGGAGGAGTGGCTGGGGGTGCTGCTGTTCCAGCGCCTGCCGCGTCGCCTGGTGCTGACCGATGGCGGGCGGGAGTTGCTGGCGACCATCCGCGACGCCTTCGACCGGATCGAGGGGGCGGTGGCCCGGGTCCGCCGCAACGACGGCACCGGCCCGCTCACCGTCACGGTGCTGCCATCCTTCGCGGCCAAGTGGCTGGTGCCACGCCTCGGCCGGTTCCAGACCCAGCACCCCGACATCGAGGTCCGCATCGCGGCCGACACCCGCCTCTCGCGCTTCGATGACGGGGTCGACCTGGCGATCCGGGCCGGGCGCGGGCACTGGCCGGACCTGGTCTGCGAGCGGATGCTGAGCGAGGAGCTTTATCCGGTGTGCAGCCCGCGCCTGCTGTCCGGCCCCGTCCGGCTGGTCGATCCCGAGGACCTGAAGGGGCATACGCTGCTGCACGATGATTTCGAGCAGGACTGGCGGATGTGGCTGAACGCGGCCGGGGTCACCGGGGTGGATTGGCGCCGCGGCCCGCGCTTCAGCGATTCCAGCATGGTGATCCAGGCGGCCGTGGAGGGGCAGGGCGTGGCCCTGGCGCGCAGCGCGCTCGCCCATGAGGACCTGAAGGCCGGCCGCCTGGTCCGCCCCTTCCGCATCGATATCGCGAGCGAGCTCGCCTACTACATCGTCTGCCCGCCGTCCCATGCCGGCCGGCCGAAAGTACGCGCATTCCGGGATTGGTTGATGCGGGAGGCAACCGCATCCTAGTCTCGTGCGGGGGGCGCCGGCACGGTGCCTGCAACCAAGGTGCCGAAAACAAGGCGCCGGCAAAGGGAAGCCCGTCATGGTCCATGAAGCGTAGATCGCAGCTACTGATGTATGGGCGGGACGACCGGCTGCCGGTCCCGCGCCTGATCGGCCTGGCACTCCAGCATCTCATCCTCCTTTTGATGTTCCTGGTCTATCCGGTGATGGCGGCCCGTGGCCTCGGCCTGTCGGACAATGCGGAGCTGCCGTTCCTGACCATGGCGATCCTGGCCGTCGGCGCCGGCACCATCCTGCAATCGCTGCCGGCGCCCTGGGGCAGCGGCCATCTGCACGTCCACCAGCCGTCGCCGATCTTCTTGCCGCTCGTCCTCCAGACACTGCCCTTCGGCGGCCTGGCGGCGCTGGCCCCGATGGTGGTCGCCGCCGGCATCCTCCAGCTCGCGGCGGCCCGCATCCTGCCCTGGCTGCGCAAGGCCTTCCCGCCGGAGGTGATCGGCATCGTCGTCGTCCTGCTCGGCATCTCGCTGGTGCCGGGGGCGCTGGAGCGGTGCCTGGAGCAGGGCGTGCGCGGCGACGCGGCGAGCAGCCCCATCGTGGCCGGCGTCACGCTCGCCACCATCGTCGGCACCGCCGTCTATGGCCGCGGCCTGCTGCGCCTGTTCAGCCTGATGATCGGGGCCGCGGTGGGCGTCGGCCTGTCGATCGCGTTCGGCCTGTTCGCGCCGAGCGACCTTCGGCGGCTGGCCGAGACCCCGGTCTTCGCGCTCCCCGCCATCCGGTTCGACGGCTGGATCTTCAACTGGCACCTGCTGCCGCTGGTGGTGCTGATCGCCTGCGTCCATACGCTGGATGCGCTGGGCGCCCATGTCAGCGCGCAGAAGCTGGCCGATGCCGACTGGCAGCGCACCGACATGCGCGTGGCCGAGCGCGCGGTCCGGGCGGTCGGCGCCGGCAACATTCTCGCGGGCCTGGCCGGCGGCTATCCGGCCGGACTCTCGTCATCCAGCGTCGGCCTGTCCTTCACCAGCGGCGCGGTCGCCTGGCGGATCGGCGTGCTGACGGGCGCGCTCGGCATCGTCTGCGCCTTCATCCCCAAGATCGCCATGTTCCTCGCCGTCCTGCCGGACCCGGTGGTCGGGGCGATCGTGCTCAACGCCGCCGCCTTCATGATCGCGGCCGGGATGGAGCTGATCTTCTCGCGGATGCTGAACACGCGGCGCATCTTCATGGTCGGGCTGGCGGTGATCGGCGGCCTGGCGGCGCTGCTGCGGCCGGAACTGGCGGTGGCCGCGCCGGACTGGCTGAAGCCGGTCATGGGCTCGCCGCTCTTCGTCGGGTCATTGCTGGCGGTCGGCCTCAACCTCCTCTTCCGCATCGGCATCGCCGAGAAGGAGGCGATCACGCTGCGGCTGGGCGATTCGCTGCCGATCCGGCTGCGCGACTTCTTCGAGCGCAAGGGCCAGGAGTGGGGCCTCCGGCGGGCCCTGGTGGACCACGCCCAGCTCGGCACCATGCAGGCGGTGGAGACCCTGTTCGATTCGGGGATCCTCGGCCTGCCCGCGGTCGAGGTGTCGATGCGCTATGACGACGTGCACATGAACGTCGCCATCAGCTATGACGGCCAGCCGCTGCCGATCGGGGCCGGCCGCCCGACCCCGGAGCAGCTGCTGGAGGACGACGACGCGCTGCTGCGCATGACCGCCCACATCGTGGCCGGCCTCGCCGACGGCAGCCGGATGCGGGTTGAGGGCACCACCTGCCGCCTGGAGCTGCGCTTCGACTCCTGACCGCCCCGCTGCTCGCGTGAGGGGGCCGAACCGGTCCCGTCAGGCCAGCAGCGGCGCCATCCGGTCCATCGCCTTGTGCAGCCGCTCCGGCGCGCTGGCGAAGCACAGGCGCAGATAGCCCTCGCCGCCGGGGCCGAAGGCAATGCCGGGGGCGATGCCGACCTTGGCCTCGCGTACCAGGCGCTGGGCGAACTCCAGGCTGTCGGTCATGCCGTCGAGGCCGAAGAAGGCATAGAAGGCAGCTTCCGGCCGGGCGATGCGGACGCGCGGGAAGCGCGACAGGCCTTGCAGGACGACCTCGCGGCCGACCCGGCAGCGCTCCACCATCTGGGCCAGGAACGCCTCGCCGTCGCGGATCGCGGCCAGCGCGCCATGCTGGAGGAAGGCTGGCGAGCCGGAGGTGTTGAACTGGGTCAGCTTGGCCAGCAGGTCGCCGAAATTGTCGGGCGAGGTGATCCAGCCCAGCCGCCAGCCGGTCATCGCCCACGGCTTGGAGAAGCTCTGCACCACCACCAGCGGGTCGTCGGGGCCGGCATGGTCGAGGAAGGACGGGGCCACCGGGCGACCGTTGGCGAAGGGGGCATAGACGAGACGGGCATAGACCTCGTCGGCGACAAGCCAGATGCGCCGGCTGCGGCAGAAGTCGAGCAGCGCCTTCTGCATCTCGGACGGCATCGTCCAGCCGGTCGGGTTGTTCGGCGAATTGACGAAGATCAGGCGGGTGCGGTCGTCGACGGCGGCGAACAGGCGGTCGAGGTCGAGGCTCCAGCTGGCGCCGTCGAAGGCGAGGTCGACCATGCGTGGGTCGCCTTGCTGGATTTCCACGCACGAGACGATGTTGGGCCAGATCGGGCCGATGATGACGGCATTGTCACCAGGGCCGATCAGCGCCTGGCAGGTCAGCAGGATGGCCTGCATGCCCGATCCGGTGACGGTGATGCGCTCCGGCCCGCAGTCGATGCCGTAGATCCGGCGCGTATAGGCGGCGATGGCGTCGCGCAGTTCGGGAATGCCGCGCTGCCAGGTGTAGAAGGTCTCGCCCGCCTGCAGCGCCTTGGTCGCGGCGGCGCCGATGAAGTCGGGCGTCGTCAGGTCGCCTTCGCCGAACCACAGTGGGATGACGTCGGGGTCATCGCGGCCGACCCTGACGACGTCGCCGATCTTCGATCCGGGCAGAGTGTCGGCGGCGGTGCGCACGGGCGCCGCGTATCGGGGGCCGGCTGCAACGGCCGCAGTCGCAATGCTCATGGCGCCATCCTCGTGAAGAATCCTGGTCTCGTGAAGATCCCCGGCCGCGTGAAAAGCCCGGCAATCTGGCAAACGGACCCGATAGAGGCAATATCATTCGGGGAGCGGGTCCCGCGAGGTGCCGGAACCCCGATTGCGCTCGACCGCTGCGTTGGGGCAATTTGGCATCGACCCCCGTCCGGAAAACCCCTGCCCCAGCAAGGCCATGTGGCTCGACGATCCCAATATCGACCTCCGGTGGATCCTGACCGCCGACCTCCTGCATCTGCAACGCGCCTGCGAGCGCAGCGGGGTGCCGCTGACCGTGTTCCGGCCCGACCAGTCCGAGAATGCCCGCCTGGCGCTGACCGATCGTTCGGCCACCGTCGTGCATCCGAGCCGCGACTGCCCGAGCGCGCGCGAATTCATGGTGCTGGTCGCCCATCTGCTGGTGTCGGGGCAGCCCTTCGGCTTCCAGGTGGCCGGCTTCGACCATCGCGACGGCTCGCTGCGCGGCCTCCTCCGCCTCAACCCCAGCATCGCGCCGGAGACGCTGCGCATGCTGACCGAGATCGGCCTGACCGAGGACCGCGACGCCTATGAGGAGATCACCGGCCGCATCGAGGAGGCCTTCGCCTCCCTGCGCCGGCAGATCACCTACTCGCCCATCGAGCTGGAAGAGGACTGACGGGGAGCGCCCTCGTCGGTCGCCCCCCTGTCCGTCGGCCCGGTCAGTCGGCGAGCCATGCCTCGCGGTTGGCGGCGACGAAGTCGTCGTCGTTGAGCTCCGGGTAGGCGGCCAGCACCCGGTCGATCTCGGCCGCCTGGCCCGGGCTCAGCGTCTCGTCGGGATCGAGGCACCAGGTGCCCTGCATCAGCCCCTGCCGGCGCAGCACCTCGTGGCAGCCGGGGATGCAGCCGCGGAAATCATTGGCGACGTCGAAGAAGGCGGCGTTGGCATCGGTCACCATGGAATCGAGCGCCAGCAGTTCGGGAGGGATCGGGCCGGCGGCCACGGCCGCCTGAATGCGCGCCAGCTGCTCCACGGCGCGCCTGGCCCATACGCTCCAATGGCCGAGCAGGCCGCCGCGGATGCGCAAGGTCAGGGTGTCGCCGCCGCGGCGCACGGTGAAGGGCGTCAGCAGGTCGAGCACGATGTGGTCGTCGTTGCCGGTGTAGAGGGTGATGCGGTCCTCTGCCCCGGCCAGAGCCACGCCGCGGATGACGTCGATGGTGCGATAGCGATTGAAGGGCGCCATCTTGATCGCGACCACATTCTCGATCAGGGCGAAGCGGCGCCAGAAATCGGCGGAGAGGATGAGGCCGCCGGCCGCCGGTTGCAGGTAGAAGCCCATGATCGGGATCTCGTCCGCTATCCGGCGGCAATGCTCCAGCACCTCGTCCTCGCTGGTGCCGCGCCAGGCGCCGAGGCCGAGCAGGCCTGCATGGTAGCCGAGGTCGCGGACGATCGCCGCCTCGCGCAGGGCCTGGTCGGTCCGCCCGACGATGCCGCCGACCAGGATGATCGGGCGGCCGGCCGCTCCGGCGGCCTCGGCCGCCAGGCGCAGCACCGGCTCGTAGAGGCCGGTTTCGCGGATCGCGAACTGGGTCGAATGTACCCCGACCGCCATGCCGCCCGACCCGGAGGCGAGGTAATAGCGCGACAGCCCGCGCTGGTATCGCCGGTCGAGCTGGCGATCGGCATCGAGCGCCAGCGGGTGCGCCGGGATGACCGTGCCGCCGCGCAGCAGGTCAAGAATGTCGGGGTCGATGTCCTGCCAGCGTCGCGGCATCCTGCCTCCACGGTTCCGATCCCCGCGGATGACGCCGAACCGGGCGGCCGGAGTCAAGGCGGACGCGCCCGTGAGCGGACGGCCGCCCCTATATGTACGAGGGCGGTGCGGGGGCCGCCCGGCGCTTTCTGCGAGGGGGTGAGGAAAAGCGTCACAAAGCCGTTGACGCCCCGTCGGGGGCCCCGTATAAGCCCGCCTCCCGACGCGGTGACGCTGCGGGGCCGGAACGAAGAAGCTCCGGACGACGAGTTTCCCTCCCCCACGCAGAAGCACGGCAGGTTTGCCCCTTCGGCGTCCGGCTCCAGAGTTCCAGGGGTCGGGTTCTTCAACGGTGCCGGCGATGCCGGATGTCGGAAAATCAGGGGGTTGGCAGAGAAAGTTGCTTGACGGTTAAGTTTTTGTCGAGTAAAAGCCCGCCTCCCGCCGGGTGAAGTT
>CAZQOA010000039.1:0-8139 GCA_964594715.1 uncultured Rhizobiaceae bacterium
GGCGCCCGCGAGCTGAATTATTCCAGCGACATCGACCTGATCGTCCTGTTCGACGACAGCATCGTGCGCTATGTCGGCCGGGAAGACCCGACCAGATGCTTCGTGCGCATCACCCGCAAGCTGGTGCGCCTGCTGGAGGAACGCACCTCCGACGGCTATGTCGCCCGCACCGATTTGCGCCTGCGCCCCGACCCCGCCTCGACGCCGATGGCGGTCTCGGTCCGTGCCGCGGAATCCTATTACGAGAGCATGGGGCAGAACTGGGAACGGGCAGCCATGATCAAGGCCCGGCCGATCGCGGGCGACCTCGCGGCCGGGGCCCAGTTCCTCAAGTTCCTGGTCCCCTTCCTGTGGCGCCGGCACCTCGACTTCGCGGCGGTGCAGGACATCCATTCGATCAAGCGCCAGATCAACGCCCATCGCGGCGGTGCGACGATCGCGGTCAAGGGGCACAATTTGAAGCTCGGGCGCGGCGGCATCCGCGAGATCGAGTTCTTCGCCCAGACCCAGCAGCTCATCTGGGGCGGGCGCGACCCGTCGTTGCGGGCCCCGCGCACGCTGGATGCGCTGGACGCGCTGGAGCGGGTCGGGCGCCTCGACCCGGTGGCCAATGGCGAGCTGCACCGCGCCTACGACTTCCTGCGCCGGGTCGAGCATCGCCTGCAGATGGTGGCCGACCGCCAGACCCACAGCCTGCCGACCGACGACCGCGAGCTGGAGCAGCTCAGCCGGTTCCTGGGTTATCCCGACCGGGCCACGTTCGAGCAGGAGCTGGTGGGCCATCTGTCGGCGGTGGAGACGCGCTACGCCGCCCTGTTCGAGAATTCGCCGTCGCTGGCGGGCGACGTCGGCAGCCTCGTCTTCACCGGCCCGGAGCCGGAGCCGGATACGCTGGAAACGCTCCGCACCATGGGTTACCGCGACCCCGCCAGCCTGTGGCAGGTGGTCAGCAACTGGCATCGCGGCCGCTATCGCTCGCTGCGCAGCCAGCGCGCCCGCGAGCTGCTGACCGAGCTGAAGCCGCGGGTCCTGGCCGCGCTCGCCAAGGCGAGCGAGCCGGACGCCACCTTCATGCGCTTCGATGCCTTCCTGGCGGCCCTGCCGGCGGGGGTGCAGATCTTCTCGCTGTTCCAGGCCAACCCCTGGCTGCTCGATTTCGTGGCCCAGGTGATGGGCGGGGCGCCGCGCCTGGCCGAGCACCTGAACCGGCACCCGGTGCGCCTCGACGCGGTCATCGCCGGCGATTTCATGAGCCCGCTTCCCGCTGGCGAAGTCCTGGCGGCGGAGCTGGCGGCGACCCTGACCGAGGCCCGCGACTTCGGCGACGCGCTCGACCTCGTCCGCCGCTGGACCCACGACCAGCAGTTCCGCCTCGGCGTGCAGCTGCTGCGCGAGGCGACCAACGGCGACACTGCCGGCGCCGGCTTCTCCGCCGTGGCGGAAGCCGCCGTGGCCGGCCTGCTGCCGCTGGTCGAGGCGGAGTTCGCCCAGGCCCATGGCCGCATCGCCGGCGGCGGCATGGTGGTACTGGCGCTGGGCAAGCTCGGCGGCCGCGAGATGACCGTCGGGTCCGACCTCGACCTGGTGACGCTGTACGAGACGCCGGCCGACGCCGAAGGCTCGGACGGGGCGAAGCCGCTGCCGGTCTCGACCTACTTCATCCGCCTCAATGCGCGCCTGGTGAACGCCGTCACCGCGCCGACCGGCGAGGGCAAGCTCTACGACGTCGACATGCGGCTGCGCCCGTCGGGCAACAAGGGCCCGATCGCGGCCAGCGTCGACGGCTTCGCCAACTATCACCGGACCGAGGCCTGGACCTGGGAGCACATGGCACTGACCCGGGCCCGGCCGATCGCCGGCGACCCCGGCATCGCCCGGCGCACCATGGCCGTCGTCCAGGAGATCCTGACCCTGCCGCGCGACCCGGATCGCCTGCTGGCGGACGTCGCCTCGATGCGCGCGCGGATGTTGAAGGAGAAGCGGCCGACCGACGCCTGGGACGTGAAGCAGCGGCGCGGCGGGCTGGTCGACTGCGAATTCATCGCCCAGTATCTCCAGCTTCGCCATGCCGCCCGGCACCCCGAAGTCCTCAGCCCCAACACCACCGATGCGCTGGCCCGCCTGGCCGCCGCCGGCTGCCTGGACGGCGAGGCTGCGGCCGACCTCGACCGCGCGATGCGGCTGTGGCGGCGGGTGCAGAGCTTCCAGCGCCTGACCCTGGGCGAGGCCGCCAACATGGCCGACGCCGGCGACGCCCATCTGGACGCCCTCGCCCGGTCGGCCGGCGTCGTCGACTTCGCGGCCCTCCAGCAGGACATGTCCCGCCTGGCGGAGCGGGCCCACGGCCATTTCGTACGGCTGGTGGAAGCGCCGGCCGCCCGCCTCTCGATCCCGACATCCCCGGAGCAGGTCAAATGAGCGTCGAAATCGGCAAAGCGGCCCCGGCCTTCACCATGCCCACCGACGGCAACGGCAAGGTCAGCCTGGCCGCCCTCAAGGGCAAGCCGGTCATCCTCTACTTCTATCCCAAGGACGACACGACCGGCTGCACGAAGCAGGCCTGCGGCTTCCGCGACGCGCTGCCCGACTTCTCGAAGATCGACGCCACCATCATCGGCGTCTCCAAGGACAGCGTCGCCAGCCACGACAAATTCAAGGCGAAGTACGAGCTGCCCTTCACGCTGGCGTCCGACACCGACACCGGCGTCGCCGAGAAATACGGCGTGTGGGTCGAGAAGAGCATGTACGGCCGCAAGTACATGGGCCTGGAGCGCTCCACCTTCCTGATCGACGGCAAGGGCATCGTCCGCGGCATCTGGCGCAAGGTGAAGGTGCCGGGCCATGTCGAGGAGGTGCTGAAGGCGGTGCAGGCGCTGTAGGCTCCGACCCCGCCGCCCGCGCGTCCGATGCTGGGCCCGCACCGCCTGCCGTGCGAGACGCCGGCGGCGCATGCGCCGGCCACGGCCGGTACGGCGCCTTCGCGCTGGGTCCTTCCCGCCACCATCCTCGGATCGAGCCTGAGCTTCATCGACAGCTCGGTGGTGAATGTGGCACTGCCGGCGATCGGCGACGACCTGGGCGCCGACCTCGCGACCATGCAGTGGGTCGTCAACGGCTACATGCTGACCTTCGCCAGCCTGATCCTGCTGGGCGGTGCTGCCGGCGACCGCTTCGGCCGCCGCCGCATGTTCCTGGCCGGGCTGGTCGGCTTTGCCGCGATATCCGCCGCGTGCAGCCTGGCCCCGTCCGCCATGTGGCTCGTGGGGTTGCGGCTGGCGCAGGGGGCGGCGGCGGCGTTGCTGGTCCCGGCCAGCCTCGCCATCATCGGCGGCGCCTATACCGGCGAGGCGCGCGGGCCGGCGATCGGCACCTGGGCTGCGGCCGGCGCGCTGACCACGGCCCTGGGCCCGGTGCTGGGCGGCTGGCTGGTCGACACCATCGGCTGGCGGTCGATCTTCTTCATCAACGTGCCGATCGCCGCGGTGGCGCTGTCGCTGGCGCTGAAGCTGCCCCGGGATGCGGATGAAAGCGGTGGTCGAGAAGAAGATGGCGCGCTCGACCTGCGCGGCGCCCTCCTCGCGGTGCTGGCGCTGGGGCTGCTCAGCTACGGCCTGATCGCGCTCGGCGAGGGCAGCCGCCTGGTCGCCGGCGCCGCCATCGCGGCGGCACTGCCCGCGGCCTGGCTCTTCCTGCGCGTCGAAGCCGGCTCGGCGGCCCCGATGATGCCGCTGTCCCTGTTCGACGATCGCAACTTCGCCGGCGCCAACGCGATCACGCTGCTCCTCTACGCGGCCCTGACCGGTGGCCTGTTCCTGCTGCCCTTCGCCCTGATCGAGGTGCATGGCTACAGCGCGACCGCCGCGGGGGCCGCCTTCCTGCCCTTCTCGGCGATCATGGGAACCGGTTCACGCTGGTCGGGCGGCCTGGTGGAGCGGTTCGGCGCGCGGCTGCCGCTGATGGTCGGGCCGGCGGTGACGGCGGCCGGCTTCGTGCTGCTCGCGATCTCCGGCCAGGATCCGAGCTATTGGCGCGGCTTCCTGCCCGGCCTCGCCGTCATCGGGCTCGGCATGACGCTGAGCGTGGCGCCCCTCACCACCACCGTCCTCGACGCGGCCCCCACCGACCGCAGCGGCACCGCGTCCGGCATCAACAACGCGGCCGCCCGCGCCGCCGGCCTGGTCGCCGTCGCCGCCCTTGGCCTCGCCTTCGGCAGCTCCGGCGCAGCCTCGCTGCAGGCGGGCCAGCTCGCCGACGCCTATCGCCTGGTGATGTTCGCGGCGGCCGCGCTGGCGGCCGCCGCGGCGGTGATCGCGGCGATCATGATCCGGGCAGCCCCCCGGCTCAGGGCGCCTTGATCGGCGCGGCCAGCGACCAGTTCACGCCGAAGGGGTCGCGCACCTTGCCGTAGCGGTCGCCCCAGAACATATCGGCCAACGGCATGGTCACGGTGGCGCCGGCATCGACCGCGCGCTTCCACGCCGCTTCGACGTCCTTCACCTGGAGATGCATGGTGAAGCTCTCGGACGGCTGATTCTTTCCCCCCATCTCCGGGAAGCAGTCGCATATCATCAGGTCGCCGCCATTGATCTTCAGATGGCAGTGCATCAGGCGCCGGCCGTCCTGGGCCGGCAGGCGGAACAGCTCCTCCGCGCCGAAGGCACGCTGGTAGAAGGCCGACGCGTCGCTGGCGCCGTCGAGGCTGATGTGGGGGATGACGCCGCCATCGACGGTCGGCGGTTTCGGATCGATCATGACGGTTCTCCCTTGGCTGGCGCGGTGAATGCGCTATCCCGAGGACGAACGACCGGGCGGCCCTCCGACAGGCCGGCCTGATTTTTTCATGCCTGGTCCGAGAGCCCCACCAGCCGTCGCCGGATATCCTCGGCCTCCGCCGGCGTGTGCGCCAGCTCGACTGCCCGTTCGAACGCGGTCCGCGCCTCGTCCACCCGGTTCAATTGCACCAGGAACGCACCTTTCGCGCCGAAGAAGTGGAAATAGTTGGAAAGACGGGTCGCCAGCGGCTCGATCATGGCCAGCGCCGCCGCCGGGCCGGCGATCTTGGCCACTGCGACCGCCCGGTTGAGGGTGACGACGGGCGACGGGTGCAGGGTCTCCAGCGTCGCGTACAGGCGGTCGATCGCGGCCCAGTCGGTGTCGGTGGGCCGGGCGGCCCGGGCGTGTTCGGCCGCGATCGCGGCCTGGATCAGATACGGGCCCCAGCGCCGGTAGGCCATTGCCTGGTCGATGAAAGCCAGCCCCTCGGCAATCATCGCCTGATTCCACCGGCCGCGGTCCTGATCCTCCAGCAGCACCCGCGCGCCATCGCCGTCGAACCGGGCCGGTGCCCGCGCATGCTGCAGCAGGAGGAGCGCCGCCAGGCTCATGATCTCGGGCTCGTGTGGGAACAGCTGCAGCAGCAGCCGGGCGAGCCGGATCGCCTCCTCGCAGAGGGGTGTCCGGACATCGGCCGGACCGGCGGAGTAGCCCTCGTTGAAGACGAGGTAGATCATGGCCGCGACCGCCGCCAGCCGCTCCGCCCGCTCCGCTGCGCCGGGCGTCTCGAACGGCACGTCGGCGCCGCCGATCCGGCTCTTGGCCCGGGTGATGCGCTGCTCCATGGCGCTTTCGCCGACCAGGAAGGCGCGCGCGATCTGCTTCACCGACAGGCCGGAGACGATGCGCAGCGCCAGCGCGATCTGCTGCGCCGCCGGCAACTCCGGGTGGCAGCAGATGAAGAGCAGGCGCAGGACGTCGTCGGGGTAATGCGCCTGGTCGATCCGTTCGGCGGCGGCGGCCTCCGCATCATCCAGGTCCGACAGCAGGTCCTCCGGCGGTAGCGGCGCCTGCCGGCTGTGCCGCCGCGCGGCGTCGATCCCGACATTGCGCCCGACCAGGATGAGCCAGGCGGCAGGATCGTGCGGCATCCCCTCCTCCGGCCATTTCCGCAGCGCCCGCAGGCAGGCCTCCTGGAACGCCTCCTCCGCGGCATCCAAGTCACGGAAATAGCGCAGGAGGGCGCCCACCGCCTGGGGCCGGGCCGATGTCAGAGCCGCGTCGATGCCGGCGCCGTCGGCCATGTCAGCTCAGGTCACGCCGGGCCCGGCGCGGAAGACGGTCATCGGGCGGATCTCGAAGGCGCCCGTGCCGGGGTTGGCCCGCGCCAGGTCGCGGGCCACGTCCAGCGCATCGTCGCGCGACGCGCACTCGACGACATAGAAGCCGAGCAACTGCTCCTTGGTCTCCGCGAAGGGCCCGTCGATGACCAGCGGCTCGGCCCCCTTGCGCAAGGTCGTCGCGGCCGTCGTCGGGGCCAGGCGGGCGACCGGCCCGAGCCGGCCCTGCCGGGCCAGATCCTGCTGCACGACGGCCAGCCGGTCCATGGTCGCGTCGTGCTCCTCCTTGGTCCAGGCGGCGACCGCGTCCTGGGAGTTGTAGCAGAGGATGGCGTAGAGCATCGGCGTGGTTCCCTTCTGCCCTTGTCAGTAGGCCCCGGGTCAGTAGGCCCCGGCCCAGCCGTCCCGCCTGGGGTCGGAGGCCGCCATGCGGACCCCGTTCGCCTCCAGGATGCGGATCGCCTCCAGGCTGCACGGGCCGTCATAGTTCTCGATCACCTTCAGCCGGTGGCCGCGGGCCTCCAGCCCGGCGATGGCAGCCGGCCCGACGCCACGTTCCACCGTCAGCGCGCCGTCGCCGCCATGGGGATAGTTCGCCTCCTGCCCCGCCTGGCTGCTGACCCAGCGCGGTGCCTCCAGCGCCTGCTGCGGGTCCATGCCGAAATCGATCATCGCCACCAGCGCCTGCAGGTTCACCTGCACCTGGTTGTCGGCGCCGGGCGTGCCGAACACGCCCCACAGCTTGCCGTCCTTCACGACGACCGGCGCGTTCATCGTGTGGCGCACCCGCCGCCCGGGCGTCAGCTCGTTGGCATGGCCGGGATCGAGGTGCCAGTAGGACATGCGGTTGTTCATCAGGATGCCGGTATCGCCGGCGGTCACCCCGGACCCGAAGGACGAGTTGATGCTCTGGATCGCCGACACGGCATTGCCGGCCTGGTCGACGACGCAGAAATAGGTCGTGTCGCCGCCGCCCCGGTCGCCCTTCACGGGCAGGTCGGCCGCCCGGTCCGGGTCGATCGAGGCGGCCAGCGCGTGGGCATGATCGGCCGACAGCAGGCGGTCGACCGGGACCTCGCGTCCCCGCGGGTCGGCGCCATGGCGCTCGCGATCGACGAAGGCGCGCTTCTTGGCCTCGACCAGCAGGTGGATCAGCTCCGGCGAGTTCCAGCCGAGTGCGGCCAGGTCGAAGCCCTCGACGATCTTCAGCATCTGGAGGAAGGTGAATCCGGTCGAGTTGGGCGGCGTCTGCCGCACCTCATAGCCGCGATAGGTGATCCCGATCGCCTCCTGGCGCTCGGCCGCGCAGGCCGCCAGGTCCGCCGCCGTCAGCAGCCCGCCGGCGGCCGCGATGCCGGCGGCGAGGCGCTGGGCGACGGCGCCGCGGTAGAAGCCTTCCGTGCCCTCGCGCGCGATCGCCTCCAGCGTGCCGGCCAGGTCCGGTTGCCGCACCAGGCCGCCCAGCGCCGGCGGCGCCTGCTGGCCCCCAAGGAAGACCGCGGCGCTGCGGACGTCCGGACCCAGGCGATGGCGGTGCTCGCGGGCGAAGTGGCGATAGGCATGGGTGGCCGCAAAGCCGTCGCGGGCGGCCGCGATCGCGGCCCCGAAGAGGCCGCCCCAGTCACGCTCGCCGAAGGCCGCATGCATCGCCGACAGGCCGGCGACGCAGCCGGGAACGGAGATCGAGAGCACGCCGAAATTGGGGATGCCGTCGGCTCGCGCCCGGTAATGGTCGGCCGTCGCCGCCATCGGTGCCGCCCCGGTGCCGTTGAAGACGCTGGACCGGCCGGTCCGGGCCTCGAAGACATGATAGAAGCCGTCGCCGCCGATGCCGGACATGTGCGGTTCCACCACCCCCAGCGTCAGCGCGGTCGCCAGCGCCGCGTCGACCGCATTGCCGCCGGCGCGCAGGACATCGAGGCCGGCCTGGGTCGCCACCGGATGGTTGCTGGCGACGGCGCCGTTGCGCCCCATGATCAGCGGGCGGTGGGTGCGCACGTTCGGCGACGAAGTGGTCATGTCGGGC
>CAZQOA010000039.1:8239-39298 GCA_964594715.1 uncultured Rhizobiaceae bacterium
GGCTATCCTGGCCGACGAGGATGACCCTGCTCGCCGCCTGTTCCAGCCTGTTCGTCGCCGCCTTCCTGGCGGCGACCATCGTGCCCTTGCCGTCGGAGGCGGGCCTGGCGGCGCTGCTGGCCGGCGGGGCGGCACCCCCTGCCCTGCTGGTTGCGGTCGCCACCGCCGGCAACGTGCTGGGCGCGGTCGTCAATTTCGTGCTCGGCCGATTGCTGGTGCGCCTGCGCGACCGGCCCTGGTTCCCCATCGACCCGGCGCGCCTCGACCGTGCGACGCACTGGTTCCGCCGCTGGGGCGTGTGGACGCTGCTGCTGGCCTGGGTTCCCATCGTCGGCGACCCGCTGACCATGGCAGCCGGTGCGCTCGGCGTCCGCTGGTGGCCGTTCCTGGCCCTCGTCACCATCGGCAAGGGCGCACGCTACGTCGCCGTGGCCGCCGGCATGGCCGCGCTGGCCGCCCCGTAGGACCGCGAGGCGCTGTTACGCCCGCTTCCTTCGAATGAGACAGAAACCGCCATCGGCTGCCGCAGAGATTTCATGGTTCGACAAGCTCACCATGAGGAGAAGCAGGTGCCTTGGCCCCCATGGTGAGCCTGACGAGCCATGAGCTCGTCAGAACCGGTCCGGCCGATAGGGCGCCAGGTCGACGATCGGCGGACGGTCGGCCGCGATATCGGCCACGAGACGGCCGGTGATGCCGCCCAGCGCGAGGCCGATATGGTCGTGGCCATAGGCATAGATGACGTTGCGGAATTGTGGCGAGCGGCCGATCACCGGCAGCGAGTCGGGGTGCGACGGGCGCGGCCCCATCCATTGCGTCGTCGCCTGGTCGCGGAGGCCCGGCAGCAGGCCCTGTGCCAGTTGCCGGACCATGTCGGCGAAGCGCATGTCGGCCGGGCGGTCGGGGGCGGCGAACTCCGCGACGCCGGTCGCACGGATGCCGGATGCCATCGGGGTCACCGCGACATAGCGGTCGGCCGACATGATCGCCGCGCGCAACGCGATGCCGGGCTGGGTGAACATGGTGTGGTAGCCGCGCTCGGCCTCGATCGGGGTGCGGGTGCCGAGCTGGGTCGCCAGCGTCTTCGACCAGACGCCGGCCGCGACCACGAACAGGTCGGCCGCCTGCCGCCCGGCATCCGTCACCACCGCGGCCGGACCGTCCGGCCCCATCTCGAAGCGGCGCGCGGTCTCGCGCAGGATGCGTCCGCCGCGGCGCTCGAAATGGGTGGCCAGCGCCTCGGTCAGGCGCAGCGGATCGATCGCATGGGCGAGGCGCGGGAAGTGGATGGCGCGGGCGACGGCCGGCGTCAGGGCCGGCTCGATCTGGCGTGCCTCGTTGCCGTCCAGCTCTTCCATGACGACGCCGCGGCGGCGGCGGATGTCGATCGCATAGCGCGAGCCGGCATAGGCCGCCTCGCTCTCCCAGGTCATCAGGAGGCCGCTATGGTCGATCAGGTGCTCGGCGCCGGCATCCTCGAGCAGCGGGTCGTAGCCCTCATGGAGGCGGCTCAGCAGGGCCTGGCGGGCGTCGGCGATGGCCTCGATGCGGCTCGGCCGGGCGGCCGCGATGAAGCGCAGGAACCAGCCGGCCGACGCCGGCACATGCCCCCAATGGAGCTTCAGCGGCGCATCGCGGCTGAAGAGCATCTTCGGCACCTTCTTCAGCACCCCCGGCATGGCGGCCGGCACGCAGGAGGCCCAGCCGAGGTTGCCGGCATTGCCGAAGGAGGCGCCGTGGCCCGGCCCCTTGGGGTCGATCAGGCGGACGGAATGGCCGTCGCGCTGGAGGTAGAGGGCGGTGCAGACGCCGACGATGCCGGCGCCGATGACCACCACCTCGCGGGGTGCGCTGGTGGAGGCGATGCTGCTCATGGGCCCACTCCTCGGCCGACGGGTACGGGGGCGGGCAGGAAGGGCTCGCCCCCCTCGGCCGCGCGGTCGAAGACGACCCGGCCGCCGACGATGGTCTTGTCCGCCACGATCGCCGGCAGCCGCTCCTCGGCCACCGACAGCGGATCATCGGACAGGATGGCGAGATCGGCCAGCTTTCCGACCTCGATGCTGCCCTTTTCGTGTTCCTCGAACGACAAATGCGCGCCGGCCAGCGTGGCGCAGCGCAGCGCCTCCATCCGGGTCAGGCGCTGGTCGGGGGCGATCACCGCGCCACTGCCCCGGGCTTCGCGGGCGACCGCGTGCCAGATCGGCTTGAACATGCTGGGGGGCACGTTGTCGGTGGCGAGCGACACCGGAACGCCGGCATCGATGAGTGCCCGCAAGGGCACGATCTCGTTCTCGCGCGCCGGGCCGATGCGGTCCAGCAGGGCGGCGCCTTCTTTCCAGACATAGCGGTTGGTGTGGGTGGTGACGACGAGGCCGAGGCCGGCGATGCGCCGCACGTCGTCGGCGGTGGCAAGGCTGACATGGCCGAAGACCCAGCGCCGGCCGGCCAGCGGCACCTGGCGGTCGACCTCGGCGAACAGCTCCAGCATGTTGGGCCAGATGCCGACCGCGCGGACGCCGCAGCGCGCCGCCTCCAGCAGCAGCTCCAGCGTCGCCCCGCGCGGCAGCCCGGCATCGTAGTGGAAGCCGGCCCAGCCGGTCTGCGGCAGGGCGTGGGCGCGGAGCCGATTGTCGGTACCCTCGTCGATCTCGGCATAGACCCCGGCCAGCCGCAGCCAGTCGTCGCCATAGCCGCGCCCGCGCAGCCAGCCCAGCCAGCCGGACAGGACCGCCGCGGGGCTGCCGTCCGGCCCGATCAGCGACCAGGCCGGGCTGTGGACGAGGTTGGCGCGCACCGTCTGCCGGTTGCCGCTGCGCACCATCTCATAGGCGGCCAGCACGTCGGCGGCGACGCCATGGCCCTCGAAGACGCTGGTCGTGCCGAAGCCGTTATAGATGCGCATGGAACGGCAGAGTGCGCGTGCCCGCATCGCCACGTCGAAGCCGGGGGCGGCCGCCATCAGCGACAGCTCCACCAGCGGCATGAAGTGGCGCTCGATGAAGACCCCGGTCGGATAGCCGGTGGCCGGGTCGCGGCAGATCTCGACGGTGGCGGCCGGCGGCACGGCGTCGGTGCCGACGCCGCAGAGTTCCAGGGCCCGGGTGTTGGCGACCGACACCAGCGGCAGCGTATGGCGCCAGTAGCCCCAGATCGACTTGATGTAGACCGGGTTGTCCGGCGCCACCCGATCCAGGTCGTGCCGGTCGGGCCAGCGCCCCTCGCGCAGGCCCTCGGGCATGCCCGCGAAGTCGGGTGGGGTGCCGAGCGGCATGGTGACGATCCACTCGCCGGGGGCGGCCTTGGCGACGAGACCGGCCACGATCTCCAGCACATCCTCGATCGAGCGCGCGTCGGCCAGCGACGGCAGCTCCAGCTTCAGCCCCTCGCGGTCGAGATGGGCGTGGCCGTCGATCAGGCCGGGGACGACGGTTCGGCCCTGGAGGTCGATCTCCGCCGTCCCCGGCGGCAACTGGGCACGCAACGCCGCCGCGGCACCCACGCCCACGATGCGCTCGCCGATGATCGCCACCGCATCGACGACGCGGTCCTCGCGGTCGAGCGTCGCGACGCGCCCGCTGTGCAGCAACAATCCGGTCATTCGCCCCCCCTTGGCATCGGCATCAGAATAGATGCACCGCCTCGGGCGCGAACATGCCGATCGCGGTCATGGTGAGGCCGGCCAGGCCCAGTACGCCGCTGACGCCGACCAGCGCCATCGCGCCGGTGATGATCGCGGCCGAGGCCAGGACGATGGCGATCTGGAAGCCGGCCGACGCCACCTCGAAATGATGGTAGGCCGCCTCGGCCCGGTCGCGCGTCACTTGCGCCTTCTTCGCACGGTCGGCCAGCTCGCGGCGGCCCTCCTGGGTCTCCGGCTCGCTGTCATAGCGCGCCGCGGTCTTGTTCCAGCGGTCGATGCGCTGTTCCAGGGCCTGGCGATGCTGGGCGTCGGTGACGGCCGGCAGCATCGCCTCCATCTCCTCGCCCGCCGTGCGCACCACCGTCATGCGGATGGTCTTGGCCTGGAAGAAGGCCCAGAAGTTCGCGGCCTCGATGTTCTGGGCGATGGTCGTGGTCTGCGCCGCCTTGCCCAGCGTCTCCGACACCGCCAGGAGCAGGGCCAGGACCGAGATCAGCAACGCAATCTTCTTGTTCCCACCGTGGGATTCGTGCCCGCCATGCCCGCCGCTCATACCCTTGTCCCCATCGCTCGAGCATCCTTCAGGGCCTGATACAGGCCCGCCGGTCGAAAGCCAAGCCGCGCCGCTTCGGGACGTTGAGAAACGCGAACATCGGCAGCGCCGCACGTTCGCGAACGCGAACGACGACACCGTTCCGATCGCCAGCGAATTTCACATCCTGCTGACAAGAAAGGAGAATTCCCACTGGCACGGCTGTTGCGTGTGACGCCGCGATGGTTGGATCGCCCGCCCTGACGCTCATCGCCCCGCTGGCGGTCGCCGCTGCCGCGGCGGCGCTGGCCGCGGCGGTGCGACCGCGCGCGGCAACCTGGATCGCCGCCACCGCCGCCGCCATCGGCTTCGCACTGTACCTGCGGCCGCTCGAGATCATTGCCGCGGGCGGGCGGGTCACCGCCCCCTTCCTCTCGGTTCCCAGCCTCGGCATCGGCGGCGGGCTGGCGTTGGACGGGCTGTCGCTCGTCTTCGCGCTGCTCATCACGGGCATCGGCACGCTCGTCTTCCTCTATACCGGCGCCTATCTGCGGCACGACCCGCGGCTGCGCCGCCTGGCGATCATGCTGCTGGTCTTCATGCTGGCGATGCTGGGGGCGGTGACGGCCGACGATGTCATCGTGCTCTTCATCTTCTGGGAGGTCACCGGCCTCGCCTCCTTCTTCCTCGTCGGGTTCGATCACGAGCGCAGGCAGGCGCGGCAAGCGGCGCTGCAGGCACTGCTGGTCACCGGCGGCGGCGGCCTGGCGCTGCTGGCGGGCCTGGTCCTGATCGCGGGCAGCGCCGGCACCACCAGCATCGCCGGCATCATCGCCGCCCGCGACGCCGTCCTCGACGGCCCCGCGGCGCTGCCGGCAATGCTGCTCGTCATCCTGGGCTGCTTCACCAAGTCGGCCCAGGTCCCGTTTCATTTCTGGTTGCCCAACGCGATGGCGGCTCCGACCCCGGTCAGCGCCTATCTGCATTCGGCGACCATGGTCAAGCTCGGCATCTATCTGCTGGCGCGGCTCAACCCACTCTACCAGGATGAAGCGGCGTGGCAGGCGATCCTGACCTGGGGCGGGCTGGCGACCACGGCCACCGGCGCCTTCCTGGCGCTGCGCGAGACCGACCTGAAGCGGGTCCTCGCCTACACCACCGTCACCGCCCTCGGCACGCTGACGATGCTGATCGGGATCGCGCCCGACCTCTCCGCCACCGCCGCCGTGACCTTCCTGATCGTCCACGCCCTCTACAAGGCGGCGCTCTTCCTGGTGGCGGGAATCGTCGACCACGCCACCGGGGTGCGCGATGCCTCGCGGCTGGGTGGCCTCGGCCGGCTGATGCCGCTGACCGCCATCGCCGCCACCATGTCCGCATTGTCCATGGCCGGCCTGCCGCCATTCGTCGGCTTCGTCGCCAAGGAGCTGCTCTACGAGGTGAAGATCGAAGGCGGCCAACTGGCCGCGTTGCTGGTCGGGGTCGGCTTCCTCGTCAATGCCGTCATGGTCGCCGTCGCCGGCGTCATGTCGCTGCGCCTCTTCTTCGGCCGGCAGCGGCCGACGCGGCATGCGCCGCATGATCCCGCGACGGCGATGATCATCGGCCCCATCCTGCTGGCCGGCCTCGGCCTCCTGGCCGGCGGGCTGCCGGGCCTCGTCGGCGAGCAATTCGTCGATCCGGCCGCGGCGGCCATTCTGGGGCACGCCGTCGACGTGGACCTGAAGCTCTGGCACGGGTTCACGCCGGTGCTGGCCCTCAGCGTCGCCACCGTCCTCCTGGGAGGCGCAATGTTCCTGGCCTGGGGGCGGATCGTCCCGCGCCTGCGCCGCGCCGCCATCGTCGACGTGTCCGGCCCCGACGCCGCCTACGCGCGCGGGCTGGAGGCCTTCGTCGCATACGCCGGGCGCGCCACAGACGCCATCCAGCATGGCAGCCTGCGGGGCTATCTCCGCACGCTCTTCGCGGTCACCGCGGGAGCAACCCTGCTGACGATGGCGGTCCGGGGCGCCTTCGATCTGCCGCCGATCGACCGATCCACCGTCGATCCCCGCGCCCTCATCTTCCTCGGGTTGCTGGCCGGCGCATTGGCGACCGCGATCGCCCCCACCGTGTTCATCGCCGTGGTGTCCATGGGGTTGCTCGGTTTCGCCACCGCCATCGTGTTCCTGGTGTTCGGCGCCCCCGACGTCGCCTTCACCCAGTTCGCGGTGGAGACGCTGCTGGTGGTGATCTTCGCGGCCGCCCTGGTTCGCCTGCCGATCCGCCACCGCACCCGGCGCAGCCGCAGCGAGCGGATGATCGACGCGGGGATCGCCGTCGCAACCGGCTGCGCCGTGACCGCGCTTCTGATGGCGGTGATCGCCGCTCCTTACGATCCGCGCCTGTCCGCCTGGTTCGGCGCCCAGAGCGTGCCCTCGGCCCATGGCCGCAACGTCGTGAACGTGATCCTGGTGGATTTCCGCGCCCTCGACACGCTGGGCGAGATCACGGTGCTGGCGATCGCGGCCTTTGCCGTGACCGCCCTCCTGCGCACCGCCGCCAGGACCGCCGGCCGATGAGGAAGTCGCTGATCCTCCACACCTCGGCGCCGCTGCTGCTATGGCTGACGCTGCCGGTGTCGATCTACATCGTCCTGCGCGGCCACAACGCGCCCGGCGGCGGCTTCCTCGGCGGCCTCATCGCCGCGGCCGGAATCCTCCTCTACGCCATCGCCCGCGGCGGCGATGCGGCGGCCCGGATGATGCGCCTGTCGCCGGTCGCGATCTGCGGCATCGGCCTGCTCGCCGCGGCCGCCAGCGGCATGGTCGGCCTGCTCGACCTCGATCGCCCCTACCTCACCCATCGCTGGTGGTTTCCGGGAGCCGGGCCGGCGCTGGGCACCACCATCATCTTCGACCTCGGCGTCTACCTGACGGTGGTCGGCACGGTGACGGCGATGTTCCTGTCGCTACTCAGGCGATAGGCGGCTCCATGGAACCCCTTCTGGCCATCTCCATCGGCGTCGTGGTCTCGGCATCCGTCTATCTCTTCCTGTCGCGCGACCTGCTGCGGGTCCTGATGGGGTTCATCCTTCTCGGCACCGCCACCAATCTCGCGATCCTCCTGGCGGGACGGATCGGCTCGCTGCAGCCCCCGCTGGTCGAGGCCGGCGCCGATGCGCTGGCCGCCGGTGTCGCCAACCCACTGCCCCAGGCGCTGATCCTGACCGCCATCGTCATCGGCTTCGGGCTGACCGCCTTCGCGCTGGTGCTGGTGTTGAAGAGCCATGAGGCGATGGGGGTGATCAGCGTCGAAGAGATGGACGAGGCCGACATCCCCCCCGCATCGTCCATGCACGCACCTGCGGCGCCCCGCAAGGAAGCGGCTTGATGGGGCAGGCTCTCCTCGTCGCGCCACTGCTGCTGCCGCTGCTCACGGCGGCGACGACGGCCATCCTGTGGCGCCGCCCCCGGCTGCAGCGCGCGATCAGCCTCGCCTCGTCCGTGCTGCTGCTGCTGGCTGCGGTCGCCCTGCTGACGCGCACGCTGTCGCATGGCCCCCTCGTCAGCCACATGGGCGCCTGGCCGGCACCATTCGGCATCGCGCTGGTGGTCGACACCTTCTCGGCGATCATGCTGGTCATCACCGGCCTGATGGCGGTGGCAGTCGCGGTCTACGCCAGCGGGCAGGATGCGGCGGCCCGTGACCGGGCCGGCTTCCACCCCCTCTTCCACGGGCTGCTGCTCGGCGTGACCGGCGCATTCGCCACCGGCGATCTGTTCAACCTCTATGTGTGGTTCGAGGTGATGCTGATCGCCTCGTTCGGGCTGCTGGTCCTGGACCGGACCAGGGAACAGCTCGCGGGCGGCCTGCGCTATGTCGCGCTCAATCTCGTCGGCACGACCATCTTCCTGCTGGCCGTGGGCCTGCTGCTCGGCCTCACCGGCACCCTCAACATGGCCGATCTCGCACGGACCGTGCCGATGGTGGAGAACCAGGGCGCGGTGGCCGCCGTGGCCGTGCTGCTGCTGATCGCGTTCGGCGCGAAGGCTGCGGTCTTTCCGATCTTCAACTGGCTGCCGGCTGCCTATCACACGGCCTCGATGCCGGTGGCGGCGATCTTCGCCGCCCTCCTGACCAAGGTCGGCGTCTACGCCATCATCCGCGTCTTCACCCTGATCTTCGCCTACGACACCGGCTTCTTCGGGCCGATCGTGGGCGTGATCGCGATGGCGACAATGGTGACCGGCGTGCTGGGCGCGGCGGCGCACTACGATGTGCGACGGATCCTGTCGTTCCACATCATCAGCCAGATCGGCTACATGCTCGTCGGCGTGGCGTTGATGACCCCGCTGGCGATCGCCGGCAGCGTCCTCTACGTCATCCACCACATCGTGGTGAAGGCCAACCTGTTCCTGTTGGCGGGCGCCATCCGCCAGGCCGGCGGTTCCTTTGCGCTGGCCCGCCTCGGCGGCCTCTGGGTCGCGCGCCCCCTCCTCGGCCTGCTGTTCCTCGTTCCGGCCCTGTCGCTGGCCGGCGTGCCGCCCCTGTCCGGCTTCTGGGCCAAGCTGCTGGTGATCCGCTCCAGCCTCGAGGCGGGCGCATGGCTGCTGGCGGCGGTGGCCCTGACGGTCGGCCTGATGACGCTCTTCTCGATGATCAAGATCTGGAACGAGGCCTTCTGGAAGGCCGCCCCGGAGCCGATGGAGCGACGGCCGCAGGCCACGACCGAGGTGTTCGCGACCTTCGCGCCGATCGTCCTCCTGGCCGCGACGACGCTGCTGATCGGTCTCTGGACCGAACCGTTCATGGCCCTCTCCCTCGCCGCTGCCGACGGGCTGCTCGACCGTGAAGGCTACATCGCCGCGGTGGTCGGCCCGACGGCTACGGCCGGCATCCCCGGAGGCACTCGATGATCACGCTGTCCCGGGCCCGCGCCTGGACCATCGTCACCGCCGCCTTCGGCGTCGAACTGTACAAGGCGACGGCAGCCACCATGCGCGCGGCCGTGGCACCGCGCGGGCGCCTGAAACCGGCCATCCTGGCCATCCCGCTCGATGTGCGCTCGCCGGCCGGCATCACGCTGTTCGCGGACATGGTCACCCTGACGCCCGGGACGACGAGCCTCGCCGTCGCTGCCGATCGCCGCACCCTCTACGTCCATTGCCTCGACGTGGCGGACGCCGACGCCACGGTGGCCGACCTGAAGTCGGGGCTGGAAGCGCAGGTGAAGGAGGTTCTTCCATGACGATCGTGGCTTATGCGGCGTCCGGGGCCATGGCGATCGTCGGCCTCAGCCTGATCGCCGTCGCCTGGCGCCTGCTGTCGGGGCCCTCGGCGGCCGATCGGGTCATCGCCACCGACATGATGGGGCTGGTCGGCATCGCCATCGCGTCGCTGACCGCCGTGCTGGCCGCCCATCCCGCCTATCTCGACATCGCCTTGGCCGTCGCCCTGTTCGGGTTCCTCGGGGCGATCGCCTTCGCGGGACTGCTGGAGGGCGCGGCCGAGGTACGGCCGGAGTCCGAGTGATGGCAACGGTGGCGGACCTGCTCGCCGCCGGCCTGTTGCTGGCCGGAGCCGTCGTGATCGCCTTCGCAGCGATCGGCGTCGCGCGCTTTCCCGATCCGTTCACGCGGATGCACGCGGCGACCAAGGCCGGCGTCGTCGGGTGCGGCCTCATCCTGCTGGGCGCGGGCATGGCCCTCGGGACCCTCGGGGCGGTGCTGACTTCGATTGTCGCGGTCGCCTTCCTGATCGCCACCACTCCCGTCGCTTCGCATCTGCTCGGCAGGGCCGCCTATCTCGCCGGGGCACCGATCGCGCCGGCCACGGTCATGGACGCCCTGGAGGGCGTGGTGGACCGCGGGCTGTTCGACATCCCCCCGGCGCAGCGGACGCATCACGCGCGGAGGCCACCACCTGTAACGGAGGAAGCTGCCATGACTGCAGTACCGAGCCGCAATGCCGCGTCCGCGCCTTCGCGCGCGGCCGCGCCGATGATCCCGCGGCGCCTCGTCTGCTGGCTGGGCGGAGGTGCCACCCAGAAGGAGGCATCCGCCGTCGCCCTGGCGCTCGCCGGCGACACCGGCGCCCGGCTGCTCGCCCTGTCGATGCTCGATCCCGAGATCGGCGAGCCGCAGGGTGCGGTGCCGATCGGCGGCTCCTACTGGGCGAAATGGCTCGCCGGGGCGCGGCGGACCCGTATGCGCCAGGCCGCCGCCGGCGCATTCGCCGAGTTCCAGGAACTCGCGAACGGCGCCACTGCCGACATCAAGGCGCATCACGCGGAGGGGGCCTTCAGCAGCCTGCCGGCGCGGGTTGCAGCCTGCGATCTCATCATCGTCCCGGCGGGGGTGGACCCGACCGGGGAACGGGCGACCCATGCGGACGAGATTGCGACGCTGATCGCCCGTGCCCGGCTGATCCCGGTGCTGCGGGTCAATCATCGCGTCGCAGCGGTCCGCCACGTCGCGATCCTGGTGGGGACCTCCCCCCCTTGCAGCCGCCTTGCCCACGGGCTCAGCCGCTGCGGACTGTGGCCCGGCGCCGCCATCGCCATCATCCCGGTCGGCGAACCGGCGGAAGCGGCGCTCGATCTGGCCCAAGGCCAGGTCGAACTTCTTCGCGCCCATGGCCGCGAAGCGGAATTGTGCGAGGCGCTGGACGGCAGTTGCCCGACGACGGTGGTCGCCACGCGCCTGCGCCGCTACGATGTCGTCGTCATGAGCACGCTGTCCACCGGCAGCGGATGGTTCGGGCCGGTGCGCACCGACATCCATGAGCACGCCGCCGAAACCTGCGCCATGGTCCTGCTGCCATGATGGCAGCCTGATGCCCGGTCCGGTTCCGGCCCGGGTATCGCGCCGGTATCGGGCGGGGCTATCATGAGAAGCTGCCATGGCCCGTTTCCGCCTCATCCTGAATTGGCTGCCGCCCGCGGCCCGGCTGCCGGTAGTCGCAGCATTGATCGTCTTCGTCGTCGCCGTCGCGACCACCCAGGTGGCGCTGCAGTTGCAGACAGCGGCCACGGATTCCCAGTTCCGGCGCCTCGGCCAGGTCTATCTCGATGGGCTGCTCGCCAGCGTCCGCCCGGCATTGGAGGCGGTCGACGAGCGCGCCGCGGCGGAACGCTTCCGGCAGGCATTCCGCGAGCGCCAGGGTATCACCGAGCGTGGCCTGTTCGCCTTCACGTCGGAGGGTCGGTTGCTGACATACCTGACCGACGCCGATCTTCCGGTGGATACGGCCGCTGCGGTTGCGCCCGGGGAGCTGACATTCGACCGCAGCACCGGCATGGGCTGGATCGCGCGCCCCGTCGATGATGGCCGCACCGGCCGGCTCGTCGCCGCACTGGACATGCGCGAGCTACTAGCCGCCCGCCGGCGTCTGGCCCTTGGCCTCGTTCTGGTCGACCTGGCGCTGGCGGCGGCGTTCGGGTTCCTGGCCTATTACGTCCTGGAGCGCATGGGCCGGCCCATTGCCGCCCTGCTCGACCGCCTCCGCCACGCAACGGACGGGCCGCCGGTCAGCGTACCGGACGAGGCGGTTGCCCGGGCCGATCCCTCGACGGCGGCGCTGATGACAGCCTTCAACGGCATGGTCCGGAGCATGCAGGATCGCGAGCGCCTGGCGGGAGAGGCGGGCGAGCGCGAGCAGGCGGCTGCCCTCGGCCGCCTGGCGGCCACCGTCGCGCATGAAGTGCGCAATCCCTTGGGCGGGTTGGCGACCGCCGTCTCCACCCTGAAGCATTTTGGCGGCGACGCCGCTGTCCGCGCGGAATCCCTGGGACTGCTCGAGCGTGGCATCGACGCGGTCGACCGCATGGTGACCAGCACCCTCAACTTCTACCGTCCCGAAGACGAGCGCCGTCTCAGCCCCCTCGACTTCGCCGATCTGGAGCACCTGGTGCGCCCGACCGCCGTTCGCGCCGGCCTGCGCCTCGACTGGCACATCGCGTTCGCCGGCGAGGTGGCGCTGGGCGCGGTCGGTGTCCGGCAGGTCCTGCTGAACCTGCTGCTGAATGCCTGCGCGGCCACCGCACCCGGCGGCGTCGTCGCACTGTCGGCCGGCATCGAAGGCGATCACCTGGTTTGCACCATCATCGATGGCGGCAGCGGCATGGATTCGACGAGCATCCATCGCCTGACCGGCGATCCCGGGCACGCAGCCGGCGACACCGAGCCACCGCGCCGGATGGGCATCGGCATCGTGATCGGCCTTCTGGGAAATCTCGACGGGAAAGCCACCGTCAGCAGCGAACCGGGCCGCGGCACCACCATCCGCATCTCCATCCCGGCGCGGGCGCTGACATGAGGGAGCGCCCGATCATCCTGCTGATCGAAGACGATCCGGTGCTGGGGCCGGCCTTGGCCCAGCGCCTGCGGCTGGAGCGGTTCGAACCACGCCTGGCGGCCACCGGCAGCGCCGCGCTGGCGGACGCGCAACTGCGCCGACCGGCCGCGATCCTCAGCGACATCCGCCTGCCCGACATGACCGGCGAGGAGATCTACGGTCGCCTGCTGGCGGTGACCGGCGCATGCCCGATCTTCTTCATGACGGCATTCGGCGACATCGCGCAGGCGGTCCGCTTGGTGAAGGCGGGCGCCCGCGACTATCTGACGAAACCGGTCGATGTCGATGCGCTGGTGGCCGCGCTGCGCGCCGCCTGCGCCGAGGGGGCACCGGTGGATGCGGCGGAGGGGCTCGGCCGGTCCCCGGCGATGAACGCGGTGGAGAACTTCCTGCGCAAGGCGGCGCGCGTAGACCTGCCGGTCCTCCTGCTCGGCGAAACCGGGGTCGGCAAGGAAGTGGCCGCACAGTTCCTGCATCGTGCTTCGGACCGAGCCGGGCCCTTCATCGCGATCAACTGCGCCACGATCCCGAGGGATCTGATGGAAAGCACCCTGTTCGGCCATGAAAAGGGGGCATTCACCGGTGCGGCAGCACGCCATGCCGGGCTTGCCGAAGAGGCGGCGGGGGGCACGCTCTTCCTGGATGAGATTGCGGAACTGCCGACGGAAATGCAGGCCAAGCTTCTGCGCCTCGTCCAGGAGCGCACCTTCCTTCCGGTGGGATCGACCAAGGAGCATCGCTTCAGCGGCCGACTGGTCTTCGCAACCCACGCCGAACTTGCCGCGCAGGTCGCCACCGGGACGTTCCGCCAGGACCTCTACTATCGGATCAATGTGCTGGAAGTCCGCATCCCGCCGTTGCGGGAGCGCGCCGACGACGTGGCGGAGCTGGCGGAACGGTTCCTCGGCGCGATCCGGCAGCGCCTGGGCCTCGGTTCGCGGCACTTCGCAGCGGCGGCGCTGGCGAAGCTCGGGGCCCATGACTGGCCGGGGAACGTCCGCGAACTGCGCAATCGCGTGGAGCGCGCCGCGGCTATGGCCGACGGCGATGAGATCGGCGCCGCCGACCTCTTCCCCGAGCACGCACCGACCACCGACGACGCGACCCGGAGCCTGCAGCAGGCCATCGACCAGGCCATTCGGGCACGCATCGCGACGGCGCTGCGCGAAGCCGGCGACAATCGCGGCGAGGCCGCGCGTCTCCTCGGCATCTCGCGCACCACATTGTGGAAACGCATGCAGGCGCTGGGCCTTTGACCCACCAGCTTCGACACGGCGGTTCCTGCCCGCCATCGCCGCCGCGAATGCTGCGTTGATCTGGATGGCGGTGGTAGGCCACAATCCGCCATCTGCTCCCCATCCCGGCGGAAATGAACGGGGCCCCGTCGTCCCGCGGCGCCCTCACGCGCGTCCGCCCGCATCCGCTTTCGAGGAATAGGTCATGGACGCGTCGCTTATGAAGTTCGGCATCGGGCAGCCCGTTCCGCGGTCCGAAGACCCGGTGCTGGTCCAGGGCCGGGGCCGCTACACCGACGACATCAATCTCCCCGAGCAGGCCCATGCCTGGATCGTGCGCAGCCCGATTGCCCATGGCGTGCTGAACGGCATCGACGCCGAGGCGGCGAAGGCCGCGCCCGGCGTGCTCGGCGTGTGGACCGGCGCCGACCTGGCGGCCGCCGGGTACGGCCCGCTCAAATGCGCGGCCGCGATGAAGAACCGCGACGGCAGCGCGATGCATAAGCCGACCCGCCCGGCCCTGGCCATCGGCAAGGTGCGCTGGGTCGGCGACCCGGTGGCGGTCGTCGTCGCCCGCACCGCGGCCGAGGCCAAGGACGCGGCCGAGCTGGTGTCGCTCGACATCGACCCGCTGCCGGCCGTCATCGCCGCCGAGCCGGCGATGGCCGACGGCGCGCCGCAGCTCTATGACGAGGTGCCGGGGAACCTCGTCCTCGACTTCCACTATGGCGATGCCGAGAAGACGGCAGCGGCCTTTGCCGCGGCCGCCCACGTCGTCACCCAGCGCCTCGTCAGCAACCGCGTCGTCGTCTCGGCAATGGAACCACGCGCCGCCATCGGCGAGTTCCGCGACGGGCGCTGGGTGCTGCATGTCGGCAGCCAGGGCGTGTTCGGCCTGCGTGCCGGCATGGCCGACATACTGGGGGTGCCGCCCGCGCAGGTCCGCGTCCTGACGGCGAATGTCGGCGGCTCCTTCGGCATGAAGGCATCGCCCTACCCCGAATATGTCGCGATCCTCCATGCCGCGCGCACGCTGGGCATGCCGGTCAAATGGACCGACGAGCGGTCGGGCAGCTTCATGTCCGACACCCATGGCCGCGACCACATCGCGACCGCGTCCCTGGCGCTCGACGCCGACGGCCGGTTCCTCGCCGTGCGCGTCGCCAACCTGGCCGACCTCGGCGCCTACCTGCTGACGGCCGGCCCGCTGATGCCGACCCTCAACATCGTGAAGAACGTCGCCAGCGTCTACACGACGCCGCTGCTCGAAGTGTCGACGCGCTGCGTGGTCACCAACAGCACCCCGATCGGGGCCTATCGCGGCGCCGGCCGGCCGGAGGGCAACTACTTCATGGAGCGCCTGGTCGACCGCGCCGCGGCCGAGCTCGGCATCGACCGGGTCGAGCTGCGCCGGCGGAACCAGATCCGCCCGGAGCAGCTGCCCTACGATGCCGCGTCCGGCATGAAGTACGACAGCGGCGACTTCACCGCGGTCATGGACGCAGCCCTGAAGCAGGCGGACTGGCACGGATTCGACCGGCGCCGGCAGGACAGCCGCGCGCGGGGCCGCCTGCGTGGCCGCGGCATCGGCTGCTATCTCGAAGTGACGGCCCCCGCCAACAAGGAGATGGGCGGCATCCGCTTCGAGCCCGACGGCACCGTGACCATCATCACCGGCACGCTGGACTATGGCCAGGGCCACGCCACCCCGTTCGCGCAGGTCCTGGCCGACCGGCTGGGCATCCCCTTCGACCGCATCCGCCTGCACCAGGGCGACAGCGACGAGCTGAAGGCAGGCGGCGGCACCGGCGGCTCGCGCTCGATCACCAACAGCGGCCAGGCGATCCATGAGGCCAGCATCCAGGTGGTGGACAAGGGCCGGCAGCTCGCGGCCCATGTGCTGGAGGCGGCCGCGGCGGACATCGAGTTCGCCCGGGGCCAGTTCGTCATCGCCGGCACCGACCGGTCGATCGGCATCCTGGAGCTGGCCCAGCGCATCCGGACCATGCCGGTGCGGCCGGAAGGGCTGCCGGATTCGCTCGACGTCGCCCATGTCAGCGACGGCGCGCCGTCGGCCTTCCCCAATGGCTGCCATGTGGCGGAGGTCGAGATCGACCCCGAGACCGGCGTCGTCGAGATTGCGCGCTACGGCTCGGTCAATGATTTCGGCACCATCGTGAACCCCCTCCTGGTCGAGGGGCAGGTGCATGGCGGCGTCGTGCAGGGCATCGGCCAGGCGCTGATGGAGCGGGTCGTCTATGACGAATCCGGCCAGCTCCTGACCGGGTCCTACATGGACTATGCCATCCCGCGCGCGCCCGACGTGCCGGCCATCGGCTTCGTCAGCCATCCGGTGCCGGCGACCACCAACCCGCTCGGCACCAAGGGCTGCGGCGAGGCCGGCTGCGCCGGCGCGCTGGGCAGCGTGATGAACGCGGTGGTCGACGCCCTGTCGGAGGTCGGCATCGACCATATCGACATGCCCGCCACCCCGGCCCGGGTGTGGGAGGCGATCCAGGCGGCGCGGGGGTGAGCCCGGGCGGAGCGCCTATCCCGCGAGGATCGCCTCGACGATGCGCTGGACGTCGAGCGCCTCGTCGAGCGTGGCGAGCGGGTGCGGCTCGCCGCAGGCCATCGCGGCGACGGCGTCGAGCTGGCGCCGCAGCACCAGGGGCCGGGCCTGCTCGTTGGGCATGGCGTCGGCGGCGACGCGCCAGCTGCCGTCGGGCTGCCGCCGCTCGGCGATCGACCAGTCGCGGAGTCGGACGGCGCCCTGGTCCCCCTCCAGCACCCAGAGATTGTGGTCGGGCTTGTCGGTGCCGCCGACGCGGCCGGACAGGCGAACCCGCACGTCCCCCGCGGCCAGGGTCGCCGCCACGGCCGTCTCCGACCCATCACCCCCGGGATAGTCGGCGCGGCGATCGAGCAGGCGCAGCGGGCCGAGGCGCCGCCGCGCCAGGAACAGGAAGTGCGATACCACCTCGCGGGTGAAGCCGCCCTGGGCGCGACGGGACAGCCAGCCCGCGGCATCGACCTGCCAGGGGCGCGGCCATTCGGCGAAGGCGACCTCGATGTCCAGCGACCGCGGCCGGCCGACCGCCCCCTCCTCCAGCCAACCGCCGAGCTGGGCCACCGCCAGCGACGAGGCGAAGGGAAAGTTCACCGCGGCCCGCGCGCCCGCAACTGCCGCGACCAGCCGGGCGGCGGCCGCGACGTCGACCGCCAGCGGCTTCTCCAGGAAGGCGGCGCGCCCCGCGGCCAGGATGGCCTCCGCATGACCCAGATGGGTTGCCGGCGGCGAGGCGACATAGACGCAGTCGGCGGCCGCGATGACCGAAGCGGCGTCGGCCAGGCGCGGCACGTCGGGAAAGGCCTCGGCCAGGCGCGCCATGGCGTCGGCGGACGGGTCCCAGGCGGCGACCGGGCGCAGGATGGCCGGATCATGCGCCGCCGCCGCCCGCATCAGGCGCTCGCCCATGATGCCGTAGCCGATGAAGCCGAGCCCGATCATCGTCATGCTGGTCCCTTCCCCCCATGCGCTGCATCCCTGGATAGCAGCCCGCCAGCGCCTTGCAAGTCCGGCGCCCTTCTGGCCTCCTCTTCCGGACCGCGCTAGCATCGATCTGCCGGCAATCGGAGACCAGCCCTCGTGACCGACACATTCGACTACATCATCGTCGGCGCGGGCACCGCCGGCTGCGTGCTGGCGAACCGGCTGACCGCCGACGGCACCGCCAGCGTCTGCATCCTGGAGGCCGGTGGGCCGGACCGGAACCCCTTCCTGCATATCCCGGCCGGCTTCATGAAGACGCTGGTCGATCCCAAGGTGAACTGGCTCTATCAGACCGAGCCCAGCGAATGGACCGGCGGCAGGCGCATCCTGGCGGCCCGCGGCAAGACGCTGGGCGGGTCCAGCGCCATCAACGGGCATATCTACAATCGCGGCCAGCGGATGGATTTCGACGGCTGGGCGCAGCGCGGCAATCGCGGCTGGGGCTATGCCGACATCCTGCCCTATTTCCGGCGCAGCGAGCGCCGGGTCGGCAAGGGCGAGGACGAGTTCCGCGGCCGTGACGGCGGCATCACCGTCAGCGACCCGGACTGGAAGCACCCGCTGTGCGAGGCCTTCATCGAGGGCGCGGTCGAGCTCGGCATCCCGCGCAACCCGGATTACAACGGCGCCACCCAGGACGGGGTCGGCTATTTCCAGCGCGCCATCCTGCGCGGCCGCCGGGTCAGCGCGGCGCGGGCCTTCCTCCACCCCGCCTCGGGCCGCGCCAACCTGTCGATCCGCACCCATGCCCACGCCACCGGCATCATCCTGGAGGGCAAGCGCGCCGTCGGCATCCGCTATCTCCAGGGCGGCCGCGGCGGCACCGCGGTCGAGCTGCGGGCGCGGCGCGAGGTGATCCTGTCGGGCGGGGTGGTCAATTCGCCCCAGCTCCTCCAGCTCTCGGGCATCGGGCCGGCGCCGCTGCTGGGCAGCCTCGGCATCCCGGTGGCACATGCGCTGGCCGGGGTCGGCGAGAATCTGCGCGACCATTATGCGGCACGCCTGGTTGGGCGGGTGCGCGGCATCGACACCATCAACGAGCGCGCCCGCGGCATCCGGCTGGCGGCCGAGGTCGCGAAATGGATGGTCGCGCGCAAGGGCATCCTCGGCCTCAGCCCGACCGTGGTGCATTGCTTCTGGCGTTCCCACGAGGCGTTGCAGGCGAACGACCTGCAGATGACCTTCACCCCCGCCAGCTACAAGGAAGGGGTGCAGTCGCGCCTCGATGACTTCCCCGGCATGACGGTCGCCGCCTGGCAGCAGCGGCCGGAGAGCACGGGCTGGGTGCGTGCGCGCTCCGCCGACCCGCTGGCGCCGCCGGAGATCCAGCCGAACTACCTCGCCCACGAGATGGACCGCCGGGTGCTGCTGGGCGGCATCCGGCTCGGCCGCCGGCTGCTGCGCACCCAGCCGCTCGCCCCCTATTTCGTGCGCGAGGAGTTTCCGGGCGAGGACATGGAAAGCGATTCCGAGCTGCTGGATTTCGCCCGGCAGCGTGGCACCACCACCTTCCACCTGATGGGCACCTGCCGGATGGCGCCGGCGACCGACCCCAGCGGCGTGGTCGACGACCAGTTGCGGGTGCATGGGCTGGAGGGGCTGCGGGTGATCGACGCCTCCATCATGCCGACCATGCCGTCGGCCAACCTCAACGCCTCGACCATGATGATCGCCGAGAAGGCGGCCGACCTGCTGCTCGAACGGGCGCCGCCGGAGCCGGCGATGGTGGCGGAACCCGCCTGAACGACCGTCCTGAACAGTTGAGGGCCGGCGCGCGAATTGCGTAAGCTGTTCGCCGACAGCGCGTCCCGGCGCCTGCCCGACCCCGCCCTACCGCTCCCCCAGCGACGAGAGAGATTGGCCATGGACGACCGCTATCTGCGCACCGGCATCTTCCTCGCCCCATTCCATGCGCTGGGAGAGAACCCGACCTTGGCCATGGAGCGCGACATGGACCTGCTGGTCCATCTCGACCGGCTGAACTACCACGAGGCCTGGATCGGCGAGCATCATTCGGGCGGGTTCGAGATCATCTCGTGCCCCGAGATGTTCATCGCCGCGGCGGCGGAGCGCACCCGCCACATCCGGCTCGGCACCGGCGTCGTCTCGCTGCCCTATCACAACCCCTTCACGCTCGCGAGCCGGATGACCCAGCTCGACCACATGACGCGTGGGCGGGCGATGTTCGGCGTCGGCCCCGGCGCGCTGGTCCATGACGCGGCCAAGCTCGGCATCGATGCCGCGGCCCAGCGGCCGCGCATGAACGAGGGCCTGGACGTGCTGATGGAGCTGATGCAGGGGCGCACCGTCACCCGCAAGACCGACTGGTTCGACCTGCAGGCGGCCCAGCTCCAGCTTCCGAGCTACAGCCAGCCGATGATGGAGATGGCGGTCGCCTGCGCCCGCTCGCCGATCGGCGCCATCGCGTCCGGCCGGCACGGCATCGGCATGCTGTCGATCGGCGGCACGTCGGACGACGCGCTGAAGGCCCATGCCGCCAACTGGGGCATCTACACCCAGAACGCCGAGCAGAACGGCCGGGCCGTCGACCGCAGGAAGTGGCGCATCGTCACCTTCGCCCATGTCGCGGAAACCCGCGAGCAGGCGCGCCGGGACGTGGAGTTCGGCCTGCAGCAATATTGCCAGTACTTCACCGACGTCGCGACCTTCCCGATCATCCCGCCCGGCATCACCGACCCGCTGGAATACCTGACGAATGAGGGCATCGCCTGCATCGGCACGCCCGAGGATTGCGTCCGCCATTTCGAGCGCCTGTGGCTAGGCTCCGACGGCGGCTTCGGCGCGGTCCTGCTGCTCGCCCACAACTGGGCCGACTGGGCCGCGACCCAGCGCAGCTACGAGCTGATGGCGCGCTTCGTCCATCCGCATTTCCAGCGCAATTCCAATGCGCTGCGCCAGCGCAGCTACGACATCGCGGCCAGCCACAGCGACGGCTACAAGAAGCAGTCGTTGAATGCGGTCATGACCGAGATCGAGAAGCACAAGGCCAAGTCGGCCTGAACGGCGTCAGCAGGGGCAGTCGCGCATGGGAAGGGGAAGCATGGTGCCCGTCGTGGTCGGCACCGCGCAGACCGGCCCCGCCGTCACCACCTCGATCGAACCAGCCAGGTACAGGTCGATCCGCACCGAGCACTGCCCGGCGTTGGGGCTGCAATTGCCCGACCAATTGGCCCCCTGCGGCAGGTTCTGGATGGCGGAATGGACGCTGCCGGCAGGCGTGGAAGCGTCGCGGACCTGGATATCGACGGGCGCGCCGGTGCAGTTCCGGACCATGACCGGCGCGGCCAGTGCCGGGGATAATACGAACGCCAGGGCGCCGGCCGCAGCGAGCAGGTTCTTCATGGTTGTCGTTCCCCTGAATTGCCGCTCGACAACGCCGGTCGCGCCCGCAACGTTCCCGGGCATCATGTAAGGCTAGGGCATCAGGTCAGGAAGGCGCCGCCATTGACGTGGATGGTCTGGCCGGTGACATAGGCCCCCTCCGGGCCGACCAGCAGGCGGACCATCCCGGCGATCTCATCGACCGTGCCGCGGCGCGCCAGCGGGATGCTGGCGATGAGCGACGGGGGCATCGGGCCGGCTGAAGTCCCGCGGGTGGTGTCGATGGCGCCCGGCGCCACGCAGTTGCTGGTGACGCCATGGGGCGCCAGTTCCACGGCCAGCGCCCGCACGAACCCTTCCAGCCCGGCCTTCGACGCCGAGACATGGCAGCGGTTGGGCGTGCCGACATGGTTGGAGATGCCCGACAGCGCCACGAAGGCGCCGCCGCCGCGGGCGATCATCTGCGGCACGATCGCCCGCGACAGGATGAAGGCCCCGTCGAGCGCGACCGACATGATCTCCCGCCACTCCGCCAGCGACATCTCCAGGAACGGCGTCTGCCGGCGGAGGCCGGCATTGCTGACCAGGATGTCGACGCCGCCCAGGTCGGCCGCCACCCGGTCGGCCATCGCGGCCACCGCCGCCTCGTCCGACACGTCCGCCATGACCGCCAGCGCACGGCCGCCGGCGGCCGTGATCTCCTGGACCACGGCCTCCACCGCCGCCCGGTCGGTGCGCCCGTTGACGACCACGGTCGCCCCGTCGCGCGCCAGGGTGCGAGCGATGGCGCGGCCGATGTTGCGGCCGCCGCCCGTCACCAATGCCACCTTGCCGTCGAGCGCGCCCATCGGGTTCTTCTCCGTCACGCAGCGCGGCCGACGATCGCCTCGTGTTCGTTGAGCACGCGCTGGGCCCGATAGACGATCGGGTAGTCGACGAACTTGCCGTCGATCTGGAAGGCCGACGAGCCCGCCGCCTCGGCCTCGGCGAAGGCCGTGACCACGCGGCGAGCGAACGCGACCTCGGCCTCGGTCGGGCTGAAGACGCCGTTGACGACCGGGATCTGGGTCGGGTGGATGCAGGTCTTGCCCTGGAACCCCATCCGCTTCACGGCGCGGGCGGAGGTTTCCAGCCCCTCCAGGTCCTGGAGGTCGACCCACACCGAATCGAGCGGCGCCTCCAGCCCGTTGGCACGGGACTGGATGACCATCTGGGCGCGCGCATGGGCCAGTTCCGCCTCGTCGCGGGTCCACACCACGTTGGCGTCGAAGGTGAAGTCCCCGGCCCCGAAGGAGGCCCGGCGGATGCGGCTCCCCGCCCCCATGATGGAGGCGAGGTTGGCAATGCCGCGGGCCGTCTCGATGATCGGGATGATGTCGATGCTGCGCCGTTCCAGCCCGCGCTCGCGCTCCAACTGCTCGACCAGCCAGTCGATGGCGAGCAGGCCGGCGGCCGTCTCCACCTTGGGCAGGATGATGCCGTCGAGGCCGGGCCCGATCACCTCCACGAGGTCGCCGTAGCAGAACGGCGTCTCCATGGCGTTGACGCGGACATAGGCCAGGCAGTTCCGCGGCCGCGCCAGGGCGGCCACGATCATCTTGCGCGTGGCCGGCTTTTCCGCGGTCGCCACGGCGTCCTCCAGGTCGAGGATGACGCCGTCGCTGCCGCAGGTGAACACCTTCTCCACCCGGCGCGCATGGTTGCCGGGGGCGAAGAGGAAGGTCCGAAACAAGGCCATGGGGTACGCTCCTCTTCGGCAGATCAGGGCTGCAGCCAGATCTCGCCCAGGTCCTGGTTCAGCATGTGGCTCGGCAGCGACACCCAGCCGTGGATCTTGCGGTCGAGGGCGACGTTGCGGCCCGACCAGAAGCCCGGTGCCGAATAGACCTGCTGGATCAGGTGGCGCTGCAGTTCCACCACCAGGGCTTCGCGCTGCTTGGGATCGAGCGCGCCCTTCTGCCGCTCGTAGAGGTCATCCACCTTGCGGTCGATGTAGCGCGACACGTTGGCGTCGGTCTTGTCGAAGGAGAGGTAGCGGTTGAGCTGCACCGACGGGTCGTCGTTCCATTCGGCCTGCGAATCGACCACCACCTCGAAATTGCCGGAGCGGCGGGTGGCGAGCCAGGCGGCGGTATCGAGCTGCTGGTGCTCGACGGTGACGCCGATCTGCCGCCACTGGTCGATCAGGAACAGGCCGAGCGGGATGAAGGGCGCGGTCACCCGGTTGGTCAGCTTGAAGGTCAGGTTGGGGACACCGGCCTCCTTCAGCAGGCGCTTGGCCTCCTCGCGGGATGCCTTGATGTCACGCGAGAAGCCGGGCAGGTCGACCAGCGCGTCGCCGCGCAGCGCCATGTCGGAGCCGGGGCGCATCAGGCCACCCACGCTCTTGAGGAAGGTGATGCGCGACATCGGCGCCGCCCCGTTCCACCGGTCCACCGCCAGGGACAGGGCGCGGCGCACGCGGATATCGTCGAACGGCTTCTTCTCGGAATTGAACGAGAAGAAGAAGTGCGCCAGCCACTCGCTTTCGGCAAAGGCGATCTGGTCGCCGCGGGCGTTCTTGAGGCGGGTGACGTCGGCCGGCGCGAAGCCGCGGAATTCCGCCTGGATCTGGCCGCCGGCAAGGCCGTTGACGATGGCGGTGGCGGACATCGCCAGCGCGCGGAAGCCGTCGAGATAGGGCAGGTCCTTGCGGAAATAGCCGTCGAAGCGCTTGCCCACCCAGTGCGAGCCGGCCGCGTGCTCGACGAACACGAACGGCCCGGTGCCCATGATGGTCTTGGTCGGGAACATCGGGTCGGCTTCGAGCCTGGCCGCCGAATACAGGCAGTTCCACGGGCTCGCGAAGTTGGACATCATGCCGGCATTGGGCGCCTTGATCTTGAAGGCGACCGTGCGCGCGTCGGGTGCCTCGATCGAGGTCAGATCCTCGAACAGCGCCTGGCGGACCGAGTTGACGCCGGGCGTCGGCTTCCAGATCCGCTCATAGGTGGCCTTCACGTCCTTCGAGGTCAGCGTCGTCCCGTCGTGGAACTTGACGCCGTCGCGGAGCTTGAAGGTGTAGGTCAGGCCGTCGTCGGAGACGCTCCAGCTCTCGGCCACGTCGGGAACGATCTTCGGATAGTCCTTGGGATCGAACTTGGCGAGCAGCGAGAAGTGCGGCGCCAGATAGTGGATGTTCGAGAAGCTCGACGCGGCGTGGCAATCATAGGTCGAGGTGTCGCCCTGCACCGCATAGGTCAGCGTGCCGCCACGGACCGGCGTCTCGGCCGCGGCCGCCGCGGACCAGAGCGCAATGGCGGCAACCCCCGCCACCACTGGGCCGATCGATCTTGAAGACATGGTTTCCTCCGGTTTTCTCTTGTCAGCGGATCGCGCCGTCGGCGCGCATCCGCTCGATCTCGTCCTGGGAATAGCCGACGCGGGCCAGCACCTCGTCGGTGTGCTGGCCGAAGGTGGGTGCGCCGAACTGGTCCGGGCCCGGTGTGGCGCCGAATTCGATCGGCTTGCCGAGGCCGCGATAGCTGCCCACCACGGGATGCTCCATGGTCGCCACCAGCCCCTGGTCCAGCACCTGGGGATGGTCGAACATGTCCTCGATCGGGTGGGCCTTCGAGCAGGGCACGCGCTGGCCGAAGATTTCCTCCCACTCGTCGGCGGTGTGGGCGAGCAACAGCTCGCGCATCCGCGGCAGGATCGTGGGCGCGTGCTCGGCACGCTTGCGCATGGTGTCGTAGCGCGGGTCCTTCGCCAGGTCCCCCATCCCGATCAGCTCGCACAGCGCCTCCCAGAAATGGGGCGAATGCGCCGAGATGTAGATGTGGCCGTCCTTGGTCGGATGGATGCCCGTCAGCCCGCCCGAACGCAGGTCGCGGGCCGCGTCACGGCCCTCGCCCTCGGTCCACACGAAGCGGCCCGCCTGCATGGCGAGCGCGGTACGCAGCAGCGACAGGCCGACGAACTGGCCTTCGCCCGTGCGCTCACGGTGGAACAGCGCGGCCGACACGCCATAGGCCAACAGCGAGGAGGTGTAGTAGTCGACGATGGAGCCGAGCACGACCTGCGGGGCGTCGGCGCGCCCCTGGAAGTTGCAGATGCCGGTCATGGTCTGGAGCACCTGGTCGAAGCCGGCATTCTCGGCCATCGGCCCGGTCTGGCCGAAGCCGGTCAGCGAGACATAGATCAGGCGCGGATTGATCGCCTTCAACCGCTCGTAGCCGATGCCGAGGCGATCGGGCACCGAGGGACGGAAATTGTGCGCGATCACGTCCGCCTCGATCACCAGCCGGTCGAGAGCGGCGCGCGCCTCCGGCTTCTTCAGGTCGAGGACGATGCCGAGCTTGTTGCGGTTGGTGCCGAGGAAGACCCGGCTCTCGTTCTCCAGTGTCGAGGGGAAATGGCGGATCATATCGCCCGTAGGCGCTTCGATCTTGATGACCTCCGCCCCCAGGTCGGCCAGCAGGGTGCAGCCATAGGGGCCGGCCAGGTACGAAGTGAGGTCGAGCACCTTGATGCCCGACAGCGGGCCGACCGGGCCCGAGGGCTTCTGCGCCGCGCTCATCGCCGGGACCTCCGGGCCTCCAGGCGCCGCGCGCGGTCGATCACCCGCTCGGCCCGCTCGACGATCGGGATGTCGATCATCTTGCCCTCGAAGGTGACGGATCCGCGGCCCTCGGCATAGGCCTGCTGGTAGGCGGCGACCATGCGCTTGGCCCGGTCGACCTCTTCCGCGCTCGGGCTGAAGCCCTCGTTCAGCAGCGGCACGATGCTGGGATGGATGCAGGCACTGCCCTCGAAGCCGAAGCGCACCGAGCGGCGGATGGTGTTCCGGTAGCCCTCGACATCGGCGAAGTTGGCGACCGACCCGATCGTGCCCATCGGCGCGATGCCCGCCGCCCGCGCGGCCAGCACGGCCTGCTGCTTGGGATAGAGCAGCACTTCCGGATCGGGTTCCGCCCCCAGCGACGAGGCGAAATCCTCGCTGCCCAGCGTCACCGCCACCACGCGGGGATGGGCGGCCGCGATCTCGAAGATGCGTGGGAAGGCCGCCGCCGTCTCGACCATGGCGATGAACTTGGTCTGGCCGCGGCGGACGCCCTTCTTCGCCTCGACCATGTCGACCAGCTCGGCCAGCAGCCGGACATGGCTGGCGCTGTCGAGCTTCGGCACCATCAGCGCCTCGACGCCCGACGACACCACCGCCTCGATGTCGCGCACCGCCAGCTCGATCGGGCGATTGATGCGCACGACCACGTCGGCCCCACTCTGCGACACCACCGGCGCCGCGGCCTCTACCATGTCGCGCGCGGCCGCCTTGTCGTTGGGGGCGATGCTGTCCTCGAGATCGAGGATGATCGCGTCGGCCCCGCGCTCATGGGCCTTGTCGACGTACTTCTGCACGTTGACGGGGACGAACAGCATCGAACGCCACACGGTGAACCCCTCGCTCGGGGACCCTACGGACGACATGGACTTCCTCACTCTCTGGCTGACGGACCTGGGGCTGACAACCTAACGGTCGAGTTCGAACTTCGGTAGGATGACACCGTCCGGCATCGTCGCGTAGACCAACCGGACCCGCTCGCCGATCCACGAGCCGGACGGCTTTTCCCCTTCGAGATTGCTGATCATGATCGGTCCCTCGTCCAGGCGGACGGCGATCGAGTTGTACGGCGCCGGGTAGGCCGGCAGATATTGCCGGTGAAAGATCACCCAGGAAAGGATCGTCGCACCACCGCCGATCGGAATCCATTCCAGATCCATCGACAGGCAGGAATGGCACCCGGGACCGGGCGGATACTGGAAGGTGCCGCAACGGGTGCAGCGCTGCAGGCACATGGCCTTCGCGTCGACGCTTTCCCACATCGGCTTGTCGTAGAGCCCCATGATCCGGCGGGGCGTGCGGACATCCACGGCGTTCATCGTTTCCTCACCGGCTGTAGATGATCGACACGGCCTTACCGGCCACGTCCGAGGAGTAGTGGACGTTGCGGACCTTCTCGACCTGGCGGTCGCCGCACTCGCCACGCGCCTGGCGCACACACTCGATCTGGTGCGCCCAGCCCTGCATGTAGGTCTCCGACAGATGCCCGCCGCCGGTGTTGGTCGGCAGCTTGCCGCCGGGCCCGACGCCGGATTCGCGCAGGAACTTGCCGGCGTCGCCGACCGCGCAATAGCCGTAGCCTTCGAGGGCCAACGGCACATGCACCGAGAAGCTGTCATAGACCTGGAAGACGTCCATGTCCTTCGGCCCCATGCCGGCCATGTCGAACACCTGGCGGGCAACCGCCTGCTGCGCCGGCAGGTAGAAATCGGTCAGGCGCGGCTCCAGGCTGGTGGCCCCGCGGTTGAGATCGGACCGGCCCGCCGCCTCGATATAGACGGGCTTGGACGAGATGCGGCGCGCGATGCCGGCCTCGGCGATGATGAGGGCGACGCCGCCGTCGTTGATCAGGCAATAATCGAAGAGATGCAGCGGCTCGCAGACATAGCGCGAGGCCATGTAGTCGTCGACGGTGATGCGCTCGCGCATGATCGCGTTGGGGTTGAGCGACGACCAGCCGCGCTGGGCGACCGCAACCTCGCCCAGCTCGCGCTCGGTGAAGCCGTGGGCGTGCTTGTAGGCCTGGAGCGTCATGGCATAGAGCGCCCCCTGCGAGGTCAGCCCCCAGGGTGCGTGATAGACATAGGACAGGAAGGCGCTGCCGCCCATCGCCTCGGGCCCGCCATACTGCGTCCCGACCGAGCGCTGGTCGTTGCCATAGACCAGCGCCACCACGTCGGCGAAGCCGCTCTCGATCGCCTGGACCGCCTGCAGCACCGCCATCACGGCGTCGCCCTGGTCGCCCCAGCGCGGGTTGATGCCGAGGAGCTCGCCCATCCGCTCGTAGGCGGTGGTCGGCCCGACGATCAGCCCGTCGATCACGTCGCGCTGGATGCCCGCATCCTTCAGCGCGTTGTTGAACGCGGCCATGCCATAGCCGCAGGAATCGGTCGGCTTCTCGCCGGCCCGCGTGCGCTTCCAGTCGCCGACCCAGTCGGTGTGGCCGATGCCGACCACCGCGGCGGCGCGGCGAATGCGCGGATTGGGATGGCGTCCCGCCCCCGCCTGCGGCGAGACGGCCTGCTGCGTGTGCCCGCTACTGGTCATCCGAGGATACCCCGATCGTTCAGTTCCTTGACCCGCTCTTCGGACAATCCGAGGACGCCGGTCAGAATCTCGTGCGTGTGTTCGCCGAACAGCGGCTGGCGCCGGAGTTCGACCCGCTCCCCATCGATCTTGTAGGGGGGCGAGGTGAAGAGCGACGGCCCCATCTCGGGATGGTCCAGCGTCTGCCAATAGCTACGCGCGGCGAGCTGCGGATCATCCTCGATCAGGTCGCGAGAACAGGCGACGGACGCCGCGGCGACCCCCGCCTTCTGCAACTGCGCCGCCACGTCGGCCGGGGTGCGCGCAGCGGTCCAGGCCGATACCGCGGCCTCCAGCTCGTCGATCGCGGCCAGGCGGCCCGCGGCGGTGCGCAGGTCGGCGCGCGCCGCCAGGTCCTGGCGGCCGATGGTGGCGGCCAGCGCCAGCCATTCCGCGTCGCCCTCGACCGCGACCGCGGCCCAGGCATCGTCACCCTGGCAGCGGAAGATGTTGTGCGGGGCGTGGTCGCGCGACCGGTTGCCGATCTGCGGCGGTTCGCGGCCCGACGCCGCCGCCTCGACCAAAGCGGGACCGACAAAGTTGGCGGTCGATTCGATCTGCGACAGGTCGATCTTCATGCCGCGCCCGGTGTGCCGGCGATAGCGCAGCGCCGCCAGCACCGCGAAGGCCGCGTGGTAGGGGTTGGCGGCGTGGTCGGGATAGTGGGTGCCGGGGCCGACCGGGTCGTTCGGGCCATAGGCCGTCATCCACATCAGGCCGGTCACCGCGCTGATCGTCATGCCGACGCCGAGCAGCGACGACAGCGGCCCGTCCTCGCCATACATCGGCATCGCCAGGTAGATGATGTCCGGCTTGATCTTCTTCAGCTCGTCATAGCCGAGGCCCAGCCGCTCCATCGCGCCAGGGCCGAAATTGTTGCTGACGACATCGGATTGGGCCACCAGGTCGCGGGCGAGCTGAAGGCCGTCGGGCTCCTTCAGGTTGATCGCCACGCTCTTCTTGCCGGTATTGCGCGAGGCGAAGTAGCCGCTGCGGTTGATGCCGGCGATGCCGTCCTTGTAGGGGACGCCGCGACGCACCGGGTCCGGCCGGGACATGCTCTCCACCTTGAGGATCTCTGCCCCGAAGTCGGAGAAGACCTTGGTGCCGAACGGGCCGGCACCGGCCCAGGTGAAATCCGCGAAGCGGATGCCGCGAAGGAAGTCGGGTCGCATGATCTAGCCCTCTCCTCTCGTCTAGCCGCGGTCGCCGAGCGCGGGTGCGGGCGTCGCCCCCCACACCGGCTCCGACAGCTTGTAGGGGGCGCCGGGGAATTGCACCGGGCGCTCGAACCGGGGATCGTTCATCTCGATGAAGTACTTGCGATAGGCGAGCTGGCGGTCGCCGAGCACATCGGTGATGCGCGCGACCGGCGCCATCACGACCTTGCGCTTCAGTGCCTGGACGACCAGCTCGTCGCGCGTATAGGTGGCGATGAAGGCCTCGAACAGCGGCCGGAACAGCGCCTTGGCCTCCGCCGTCTGGCGCCAGCGCCGGTCGAGCCAGCGCTCCTTACCGAACTCCTCCAGCGAGGGGTGGCTGGTCTCGCCCATCCAGGCCAGGAGCTGCTTCCACGAGATGCCCAGCGTCGGCGGGGACGCGAGGAAGACCTTGCCGTCCTTGCAGGCATAGATGTCCTCGCTGGCGTCGCGGGTGCCCTCGCCCGCGCGGTGCGACACGCGACGCTCCAGGTCATAGACCTGGATCGCGTTCTGCAGCGAGTGGGCGATGCATTCCTGGGCCGAGACGTCGACCACATGGCCGACGCCATGGGCCTCGGCATCGACCAGGCACATCGCCGTGGCGACGGCCGCATAGACCGACGCGATCATCACCGACTGGTCGACCGGCAGGCGCAAGGGCGGCTCGCCCTCCCGGCCGGTCATCCAGGCGATGCCGCCGGCCGACTGCAGCACGAGGTCGGTGCTGAGCGCCGCCTCCATCGGGCCGCCCAGCCCGTAGGGCGAGACGATGGTCACGATGGCGGCCGGGTTGTGCTGGCGCACCCAACCGATCTCGTCGGCCAGCGGCGCCCCGCGCTCGAGGAAGACGATATGCGCGTCCTTGGCCATGGCGGCGAAGGTCGCCCGCCCCTTCTCGCCGGCCAGGTCCAGCACCATGCTGCGCTTGCTGGCGTTGAAGAAGCTGAAGGCATAGTCGGGGCTGTTGCGGCCCGCCTGGTCGGCGGCATGGCGGTCGGGCAGCCCCTCCGGCGGCTCGACGCGAATGACCTCGGCACCGAGATCGCCGAACAGCCGGGTGGCATAGCGGCCGAGGTTGTAGGTGAGGTCGAGGATGCGGATCCCCGAATAGGGCCGAAACGCTTCCATCACGCGGATTCCTTGGTTACCTGGGCGGGTCGCCGGGCCGCCGGGGAGCCTGATCGGCGGCGCTCGACAATTTGGCTATAAAATATATTGTGTATCGAAGAAGGCCAAGGAGAATTCCCGCGATCCCGACTTTCCGACCGCAACGAACCGAGCCAACCGCCATGTCCTTCAAGACCAAGCAGGACCAGGTCGCCGACATCCTGCGCGAACGCGTCATCTCCGGCATCTATGCCCGCGGGACCAAACTGAAGCAGTCCGAGATCGCCGAAGAGCTGGGCGTCTCGATCACGCCGGTGCGCGAGGCGCTGCACATCCTGGAGGCCGAAGGCTACATCTCCGGCCTGTCGCATCGCGGCCTGCTGGTGCCGCACTTCATTCCGGCCGCGACCCAGGAGATCTTCGACCTGCGCATCATGCTGGAACGGGAGCTCACCGCGCGCGCCGTCCCCAACGTCACCCCGGCTATCCTGACGGAGCTGCGGAGCTTCCAGGCGGTGGTCTCGGAGAGCAGCCGCGGCCGCGACCGCCTGGCCACCCGCACCGCCAATTTCCGCTTCCATTTCCGGCTCTACGAACTGGCCGACCGGCCGCAGACGCTGAACTTCGTCCGCGTGCTGTGGGCCAGGTATCCGTTCATCTATCAGGAGCTGGGCGGGCGCAGGATGAACCATATCGACGAGCACGAGCGGTTCCTGGAACAGGTCGGGAAGGGTGACCGCGACGGCGCGGTCGAGGCCATGGCCGATCACATCCGCAGTGGCTGGGCCGAACTGCAGGCCAGCGGCTCACTGGTCGCCGCCCTGCCCAAAGACCCGGCGTAAGCCGCGCGGCAGAAGATGGCCGGGGGCGGCTGACCCGCCCCCGGCCCTCCCCTCCTACTTGTCGCCGGCCAGCCAGA
>CAZQOA010000040.1:0-39152 GCA_964594715.1 uncultured Rhizobiaceae bacterium
ACCCTGGTCCTGGCCGAAGGCACGCCCGACTTTCCCGAACCCGACCGGCTGTGGCGCATCCTGGCGCGCCACCGTGTCAGCTTCCTCGGCCTCGGCCCCACCATCGCGCGGCTGATGGCCCGCCAGGGCGCGGCCGCTGTGGCGCGGCACGACCTGTCGGCCCTGCGCCTCGCCACCTCCACCGGCGAGCCATGGGACGCGCGCGCCTGGCGCTGGGTCTTCGACCATGTGCTGGGCGGCACCCGGCCGCTCCTCAACTATGCCGGCGGCACCGAGGTCGGCGGCATCCTCGCCACCAACATCCTGCGGCCGATCAAGCCGGCCAGCTTCAACGGGCCGATCCCCGGCAGCGGCGCCGACATCGTCGATGAAGAGGGCCGCAGCGTCGGCGCCGGCACGGTCGGCGAGCTGGTCATGCGCGCCGCCCCCATGGGCATGACCCAGGGGCTGTGGCGCGAGCCCGGGCGCTACATCGAAAGCTACTGGTCGCGCCTGCCGGGCATCTGGGTCCATGGCGACTGGGCGTCGCGCGACGCCGACGGCTACTGGTACATCCACGGCCGCTCCGACGACACCATCAAGCTGGCCGGCAAGCGCACCGGCCCGGCCGAGATCGAGGCGGCACTGCTGGCGACCGCACTGGTCGCCGACGCCGCGGCGGTCGCCCTGCCCGACCCGCTGAAGGGCTCCGCCGTCGCCTGCGTCGTGGTGCCGGCACCGGGTCAGGCGGACGGGGCGGACTTCCGGCGCGCCCTGTCGGACGCGGTGGCCGCCGCCATGGGCAGCGCCTTCCGCCCGTCCTGCATCATCGCCGTCGCCGACCTGCCGAAGACGCGCAACATGAAGACCATGCGCCGCGTCGTGCGGGCCGCCCTGACCGGCGAGGCGCCGGGCGACCTGTCGACCCTGGTCAATCCCGAAGCCTTCGCCGCGATCCGGGAGGCGGCGGCTACAGGATCTGGAGATCGTCGATCGAAAGCTGCGCCGGCCTGACACCCAGGACGACCACCCAGCTGCCGGGCCCGAGTTCGAGCAACGTCCCCTCGCCATCATCGTGCGCGCGGGCGCGGAACGTGGCCTCGTCGATGATCCCGGTGTCGGCGCTGACCTGCAGCCGGTCGATGCCGGTCGCGAAGTCGGCCACCACCTCGATCGCGCCATCGGCAGCAACGACGAAGATATCCCTGCCCTCGCCGCCCCACAGCGTGTCGGCGCCAAGGTCGCCCGCCAGCGTGTCGGCCCCGGCACCGCCCAGCAGCAGGTCGCAGCCCTGGCCGCCGCGCAGCAGGTCGGCGCCAGCCCCGCCCTCCAGCCGGTCGCCGTCGGCGCCGCCATTCACCGTGTCGCCGTCGCCGCCGCCCAGCAGCGTGTCGGCGCCACGGTCGCCGTTCAGCAGGTCGCGCCCGCCGCCGCCGAGGATGCTGTCGTTCCCCTGCCCGCCCCAGACGGTGTCGTCGCCCGGATACAACCCCGCGGCGTCATCCCCCCAGACCGTGTCGTCGCCGCGGCCGGCCGCAAGGAAATCGGCACCGCCCTCGCCCACCACGCTGTCCCGGCCGTCATGGGCGAGGAGGACGTTGCCGGACACGTTCCCGAGCAGCAGGTTGGGCAAGGCGTTGCCCTCGCCGTTCAACCCGTCGTCGCCGAGCAGGGCGAGGTTCGCGACCCCGTCCGGCAGGCGCAGGGAGGCGTGGGCGTGGACCCATCGGATACCGGCGTCCGGCAGCAGCGCGTCGGCATCCGCGTGGGAGTATGCCACCAGCACCGCGCCGCCCGCGACGGGGGCCGGTCCGGGGTCGGCCGGCGTCGATGCAGGGTCCACCGTCCACGACCAGGACACCGGCGAGGCGTCGGCGTTGCCCGCGGCGTCGATCGCCCGGGCCTGGAAGGTATGTCCGCCCGCCGCCAGTCCGAACAGCGCCACCGGGTCGCGCACCGCCTGCCAGTCGGCGCCGTCCAGCCGCGCCTCGAAGCGCACGCCGGCCTCGGTCGCGGCCAGGTCGAATACGGCGATCGGCGCGGTACCGGCGGCGGCCGGGCCAGACGCGATCAGGGTGTCCGGCATGACCGTGTCATCGCCGACGAACCACGACCAGGCAGCCGGCGTGGCATCGACATTACCGGACGGATCGACCGCGCGCGCCAGCAGCGCGTGGGCACCCGGCGCCAACCCCTGCATGGCGAGCGGGTTGAGGACCGTCAGGAACGGGCCGCCATCGACCGACACCTGGTAGGCGACCTGGTCCTCGTCCGAGCCGAAGACGAAGTCGGCCGCCTGGCCGGCGCCATTGGCCGGCGGGCCGGAGAGGATGGTCGTATCGGGGGCGATGGTGTCGGCGGACGGCACGCCGACGGCCCAGTCGTAGCGGGCCGGCGTCGGATCGACATTGCCCGCTTGGTCGATGGCGCGGACGCGCAGCGTGTGCGAGCCGGCGGCGAGGCCGGCCAGGGTCGCCGGGTCATCCATTGCCTGCCACGGGCTATCGTCCAGCGCCGCCTCGTAGGTGACGCCGGCCTCGTCGGAGGCAAAATCGAACTGGGCCGTGGTGGCCATGTCGACCGGCGGCGGGCCGGACACGATGGAGGTGTCCGGCGGGATGGCGTCGAAGACCGGCGGCGGGCCTTCGAGCACGACTAGGTCATGGGGCGAGCCGCCGGCCGCGGCATGGATGTCGGCCACCCGCACCGTACCCGGGCCCGTGCCGTCGGAGGCCCAGAGCTCGAGACCGCTGGTGCCGTCGTCGGCGGCAAGGAAGATCCGTCCACCCGCGGCGACCAGGCCGGACGGCCGGGAGCCGGCGGCGCCGTCCGCGATGTCGGCGACGAGCCGCGTGCCCTCGGCCGTGCCGTCGGTGCGCCACAGCTCGCGCCCATGCACGCCGTCCGCCGCCGTGAAATAGAGGACGCCGCCCATCACGACGAAGTCGCCGGGCAGCGAGCCTTCCGCGCCGCCGCGGATATCGGCCAGCATCGCGGCACTCTCGCCGTCGAAGCGCCACAGCTCCTCGCCGCTGTCGGCCGTGGTCGCCGCGAAATACACCGCCCCGTCCAGCGCAGCCAGCTTCCCGGCGCCGACGGCCGGGCTCGCCGCCAGGTCGGTCACCCGGAGCGTGCCGGATGCCGTGCCGTCGGTCCGCCACAGCTCGCCGCCATGGCTGGGGTCCTCGGCGATGAAGTAGAACAGGTCTCCGACCGCGACCCCGCGGGCGTCGGCGGCTGCGATGTCGATGCCGGTCAGCCGCTCGGTGCCGGCCGCCGTGCCGTCGCTGCGCCACAAGGCGCGCACGCCGTCGCCCGCCGCCGCGGCGAATATCAGCTGGCCGTCGAAGGCGCCGAGCAGTGCCGGTGCCGCCCCGTCGCTGCCCGGCAGCAGGTCGCGGACCATGGCGGCGGCCGCCTGTCCCGGTCGGGTCACCCAAAGCTCCGGCCCGTGAGTCCCGTCATCGGCCGCGAAATAGAGCGCATCGCCGATCGCTGCCAGGCCGGTCCCGCCGAAGCCGTCGGTCGCCGCCAGCGGATCGACGACGGAGGTCCCCTCGGCGGTGCCGTCGCTCGACCACAGGACCACCCGGCCGTCCGACCCGGCAAAGAAACAGGCAATGTCGCCGACGGCCACGGTGCCATAGGGGTCGCTCGATGGTGGGCCGGGCGCCAGGTCGCCGACCAGGGCGGTCCCGGCGGTCGTCCCGTCGCTCTTCCACAGCTCCCAGCCGTCGGCCGGCGTCAACGCACTGAACAGGATCAGATCGGCCACGGGGGATATCCGGAAGCTTGCGCTGTCCGGCATCCGACCACGACTACCTCGCCAATACAACCATCAAGGGAATCTACGGCGACGGAATCCCGCCGCCCGCCTATGCCGCCACCGGCCCCGCGATGCCGCCATGGGCCGAGGACCAAGCCCCCGGGTCCTCCAGGAACGACCGCAGCGTCGCCAGCCGCTCGGCGGAAAACGCCTTGGTCCGCTCGGCCTCGGCCAGCACGTCCCACCAGGTGGCCAGCGCATGCAGGCGCAGGCCGATCGCGGCGAAGCGGGCCTCCACCCCGGGGAAGATGCCGTACTGGAAGACCACGAAGGCATGGTCGACCTGGGCGCCGGCCCGGCGGAGCGCGCGGCAGAAGGCGAGCTTGCTCTCGCCGTCGGTGGTCAGATCCTCGACCAGCAGGGTGCGGTCGCCGGCGCTGGCGATGCCCTCGATCTGGGCCGCGGGGCCGAAGCCCTTGGCGCGCTTGCGCACGAACTGCATCGGCAGCATCAGCCGGTCGGCGATCCAGGCGGCGAAGGGCACGCCCGCAGTCTCGCCGCCGGCGATCTGGTCCAGGCGCTCGAAGCCGATCTCGCGGACGATGGTGGCGACCGCGAAGTCGGTGATGGTGCGGCGGATGCGGGGATAGGAGATGAGGCGCCGACAGTCGACATAGACCGGGCTGGCCCAGCCGCTGGTCAGGATGAAGGGGTTCTCGCCATGGAACTGCACGGCGTCGATCTCAAGCAGGATGCGGGCGGTGATCTGACGGATCTCGGCCGGTCCCGGCAGGGCCTCGATCATGCGACATCCCCGGCGCCCGACGCCTCGCACAGCGCGCGGTGCAGGATTTCCGCGCCCGACCGGAAATCCGCCATGTCCATCCGCTCGTCGGGATTATGCGAGCCCTTGTCGTTGCGGATGAAGATCATGGCCGACGGGATCCCCTCATTGGCGAACAGCGCAGCGTCGTGGCCGGCGCCGCTCGGCACCGTCTCCACCGGCAGGCCCAGCGCCTGGCTGTGGACGAGCAGGCGCTTGACCAGCCCTTCATCCATGCGCGCCGGTGCGGAATCGAGCCGGCGATCGAAGACGAACTCGACCTTGCGCGCGCGCTCGATGGCGCGGCATTCGGTGCGCGTCAGGTGATAGAACGCCTCCAGCGTGTCGCGGCTCTGGCTGCGCACCTCGAAGCTGAAGCTGGCCTCGCCCGGGATGCGGCTGATGGCGTGTTCCGCGGGATTGGTGGCGATGATGCCGACGGTGACGACGAGGTCGAGGCCCTGTTCCTGCAGCACGCGCCAATGTTCGTCCAGGCGCGAGATCAGCTCGGCCACGGCGAACACGGCGTCGCGCCGGAGCCAGCGCGGCACTGCGCCCGAATGGCCGGCGTCGCCGCGGCAGACGATGCGCCCATGGCGGACATTGCCGCGGATGCCGGTGACGATCGCGGTCGGCAGGGCGCGGGCGACCAGGACCGGCCCCTGCTCGATATGCAGCTCGAAATAGGCGGCCACGGACGCCGGGTCGAGCAGGCGCTCGCCGGCCGCGACGCGCGCCAGGTCCGCCCCGGCCGCCGTCATCGCCTCGGCCAGGGTGCGGCCACCGGAGCGGTGGACCAATGCCAGGTCGTCGGCTGCCAGCCGGCCGAACAGCGCCGACGACCCCAGATAGGCCTTGCCGTACCAGGCGCTCTCCTCGCCGCGGATCGCCATCAGGCGTGGCGGCCGCGGCGGCCGCGCGCCGGCCGCATGCATCCGCAGCAGGGACAGGAGGCCCGCCACCACCCCGGCCGCGCCGTCGAAATTGCCACCCTGGGGCACCGAATCCAGGTGCGAGGCGACGATGACGCAGGGCCGGTCGGGCGTCGGGCCGAGCGCTTCCGGCGTGGTCGGCAGGGTGATCGCCAGGTTGGCCGCGGCGTCGCGCGCGGCGATCAGGCCCTGTTCCCGCGCCACCGCCTCCACCAGGTCGAAGGCGGCCCCTTCCCCGGGGCCGAAGGTCTCGCGGGTGATGCCGACGCCATCGGCGCCGATCTGGCGCAGGCGCTCGAAAAGATCGGCCGCCACGCGGTCGAGGTCGGGCACGGGTTCGGCGGTCACGTCCGCAACGGCGGGCATCGATATCCCCTCCATCCGCGATAGTCCCCGATCTACCGGCGGTTGGCAACGAGGGCCGCGACCAGTGGGGTCGAGGACGGGGGCCGCCCCACCTTCCGCGGGGATCGTGACTGCTCTACCATCGGCCGCGACCACTCTCCTGGAGCATATTCGGATTTTTCGGTTCCTCATCCGCGCCGCCGCCTTCCTCCTCATCGTCGCCTGGACGCTGCTGATCGTCGGTGCCGCGCAGGCATTGCTGGAGACCGGCTCGATCCTGCGGTCGCTGGAGCTGAAACTCGGCGACGCGGAGCTGGAAGCGGCCATCTACAACCTGCTGCTGCTGATGGAGCGGGCCGGCCTGCCCGGCCTGGCCGTGGCCTGGCTGGTCGGCGTCGTCATCGTGCTTGCCATGCGCCGCCTGCTGCTGGGCCTGGTCGGCCTGGTGTGGCGCACGACCTCGACCTGGTCGCGACCGAAGACCACCGCGTCGCCGCGCGTGCCCGCCCCGGCCGAGGCGCCGCGCCCGGCCCCGACGCGGCTTCCGGCCGATGCCGGTCCCCGGGCCGGTCCCTGGACCAGCCCGGCCCGACCGCCCGCGGCATCGGTTCCGCCGGTTCCATCCAGTCCATCAGGCCGCAAGCGGACTTCGGCCATGCCGGCATCACCGTCCGTGGTCGACCGTGCCGACCGTACCGACCGGCCGTCCGGCCAGGCCGGCACCGTTGTCGTCCGGCGGCCGCGAGGCCATATGGATCGTCCATGAAAGCCGCGATCTTCCAGCTCGTCCGCCGCCTCGCATCGGACCCCAGGGTCCAGCAGAAGGCCGTCGAGCTGCTGCAGAAGGCCAAGCCCAAGGCGCAGGCCGCGGCCGCGGAAGTGCGCGCCGCCGCGCGCGAGGTCGATCCGCGCAGCGACCCGAAGGGCTTCGTGCGCCGCCTGAAGAAGGGCTGGGACGAGCGCACTCCCTCCTGATGGCCCCCCGTGCCGGGCGACGAATGCTGCACGCTGCTCCACGACAGACACTCCCTGGAACGGCATCGAACCACCTCCTCCGGTGACCCCAATCCATTCCAGAATGTGTCCGCCATGTCCTCGTACACCTGTCCACCATGTCTATGGGCAGGACACCGGACGAACCATGAGTTCGCCCGGACTCAGCGCGCCATGCCGCCATCCACCGCGCGGATGCGGGCCGCGAGGTCGATCCGCATCGTGGATGCGGTTTCCAGCCGGCCGTCCTCCAGGACGTCGACCTCCGGGTGCGCCACCTGCCAGCGACGGAGGGCCTCGTCCCGTGCCCGCAGCAGGACCGCCATCTCCGGCCGATAGAGGCGGAACAGCGCCGTCAGCCAGCGACTGATCGCCCAGGACGGGTCTCCGGGCTCGACGGCGAAACGGTCCAGCATCGCGACGACGGCGTCCGCCCCATACCAGGCCTCGTCGGTCGCCCAGCGGTTGGTGGTGAAGAGGCGCACCGGCAGGCCTGCCTGATCGACGGCGATGGCCACCAGGTGGCTGGGCGCGTCGCGGCCGCCGGCCGGCGCGGAAGCCGGACGTTCCGGCGCCAGCCCGTACGGCATTCCCGCCGGGCGGAGGAAGGTGTGGAAATGCCCGGCCTCGCGTTGACCAGCCTCGCGCGGGCCGGCCGTCGGCGCCGGGTCGGCTTCGGGATGGAAATGAAAATAGAACTGGGCGTGCGACTGCGGATCATAGACGTCGCCGCCCGGCGGATAGTGCGACCAGGGCTCCGGCCGGGCGACCCCGCGGGTCAGCCGGCCGACCAGAGTCTCGCCGGCCCGGGCGAGCGCCCGGCCGCAGGCCTCGATCTCGCGTGCGGCCGCCACCAGCGCCCGGCCGTCATCGCCGGCCGGGTACCGCGGGCGGAGGATGGCATCAGGCAGCGGGGGCCACGGCCGTATCGATGGCCGCCCCCAAGCGATCCACCGCGAAATGCAGGTCGTCGTCGGAGATGTTGAAGGGAGGGGCCAGCACGACATGGTCGCCGCGGCGACCATCGATGGTGCCGCCCATCGGATAGCAGATCAGCCCGTCGGCGAATGCCGCCGCCTTGACGCGAAGATTGACCGCCTGCGCCGGATCGAACGGCGCCTTGGAGGCGCGATCACGCACCAGCTCGATGCCGAACAGCAGCCCTCGCCCGCGGATATCGCCGACATGGTGGTGGTTGCCGAGCCGGTCGTCGAGGAGCGTCCGCAACTTCAGGCCCTGGATACGGCAGCGCTCGACCAGCCCCTCCTCGCGGATCACGTCCTGCACGGCAAGGCCGGCGGCGCAGACCAGCGGATGGCCGACGTAGGTGAAGCCGTGCATCAGCGTGCCCGAGCCGGCGGCGAAGGGCTCCACCACCCGGTCCGACACCAGCACCGCCCCGATCGGCTGGTAGCCCGAGCCCAGCCCCTTGGCGACGACGATGATGTCCGGGCGAACCTCCTCCTGCTCGCAGGCATAAAGGGTGCCGGTGCGCCCCATGCCGCACATCACCTCGTCCAGGATCAGCAGGACCCCATGGCGGTCGCAGATCTCGCGGATGCGCGTGAAATAGCCGGGGACCGGTGCCACCGCGCCCAGGGTGGCGCCGACCACCGTCTCGGCGACGAAGGCCGCGACGGTCGCGGGGCCCAGCCGCTGGATCGCCGCCTCCAGCTCGTCGGCGACCCGAAGGCCGTAGGTCTCCTCGCTCTCCTCCGGCCGCCGGTCGCGATAGGCGTAGCAGGGCGAGATATGGGTCACGTCCATCAGCAGCGGCGCATAGGGCGCGCGGCGGAACGCGTTGCCGCCGGTCGCCAGCGCCCCCAGCGTGTTGCCGTGGTAGCTCTGCCGACGGGCGATGAAGCGGCAGCGCTCGGGCTCGCCCTTCTCCAGGAAGTGCTGGCGCGCGATCTTCAACGCCGATTCGATCGCCTCCGACCCGCCGGAGACGAAGAACGCCTTCTCGATGCCGGCCGGCGCCCCCGCCACCAGCGCGTCGGCCAGCCCTTCCATCGGCGCGTTGGTGAAGAAGCCGGTATGGGCATAATCGAGCTGGTCGAGCTGGGCCTTCATCGCCTCGACCACCTTGGGGTGGCCGTGGCCCAGGCACGACACGGCGGCGCCGCCGGACGCGTCGAGATACCGCCGCCCCTCGGCATCGGTGATCCAGGAGCCCTTGGCATGGGCTGCGACCGGCATCGTCCGGCCAAGGCTGCGATGGAAGACGTGCGACATGGGATCTCCGGGACTGGCGGCCGGCAAAGTTAGGCGCGGGCACCACCGGCGCGCAATGCCCCAACTCGATCATTGGCGCTGCAATCGGCGGTCGATACGATCGCCCGCCACGGCCCTGCCGCCACCCCCCGCATCCCCCGACCCCCGCACCCCCCAACCCTCTCAATCCCAGGGACCCCGGCCCGCATGGACATCAGAGCGCATATCCGCACCATTCCGGATTTCCCGCGCCCGGGCATCCGCTTCTATGACATCTCCACGCTGCTGGCCCATCCGGCCGCCTGGAAATCGGCCATGGAGCAGTTGGCCGACGCGGTGCGGCCGCATCGCCCCGACGTCCTGGCCGGCATCGAATCGCGCGGCTTCCTGACCGCGGCCCCGCTCGCCCTGATGCTGGGCTGCGGCTTCATCATGGTGCGCAAGAGGGGCAAGCTGCCGGGGCCGACCATTCCCTACACCTACGACCTCGAATACGGCTCGGACACGATCGAGATCCAGGCCGACGCGGTCCAGCCCGGCCAGCGCGTGATCGTGCTGGACGACCTGCTGGCGACCGGCGGCACGGCAAACGCGGCGGTCCAGCTGCTGCGCAAGGTGGGCGGGATCGTGCCGGCCCTGGCGGTCATCATCGAGCTGAACTTCCTCCACGGCCGCCAGCGCCTCGACGTTCCGGCGATATCGCTCATCCGCTACGACGAATGAGCGGCGGGGCCGACGCCCAGGACCGTAGCGCCCAGGACCGATGCGTCCAGGACCGGCGCGCCCGGCTGACGGCCGCGGTCGACGCCGCCGACCGCCGGCTGGACGTCGGCCTGGCGACCGAATTGCTGCGGGAACACCTGCGTTCGCATCCCGAGGATCACGCGATGGCGGCGCGCCTCGGATTCATCCTGCGCCGGGAGGGTGCATTCGCGGCGGCCTGGCAGATCCATGCCCGCCTCGCCCAGGCGGCACCGGCGACGGAGGGCATGGGAACGGCGGCAATCGATTCGGCCGCCGCCCTGGCCATCCACGAACATGACTGGCCCCGGCTCCAGCAGACCTGGGGCGAGGCCATGCCGAAGGATCGGGGCATCACCGTGCGGGTCGGCGAGGCCCCTGACCTGCCGTCGGTCCTGGTCCGCGTCTCGGTCGACCCCGGGGGCATCGCCTATGCCTTCGGGCGGCGGCAGGGTGGCGGTTGCCCCAGCGCCCGTGCCGATATCGTGGCGATGCGGATGCTGCGCCTCACCGTCTTCTGGCTGACCATGCGCGAGATCCTCGGACGGCCTTTCGTCGTCCTGCTCGACCCCACCGACGGCGATGCGGCCCTGCCGCCGCTGCCCCGCCTGGCCGCGTCCGGCAACGCGGCCAGCGCCTTCCTCATCCCCGACTTCGACTACGTCGCCACCCGCGGCTACCGCGAGATGCTGCCGGCGCTGGGCACGGTCGCCTGGGCCGACCGCATCGACGCCGCCATCTGGCGCGGCTCGCCGACCGGCACGCCGCCACCCGGCGGCAACTGGCGCGACCTGCCGCGCGTCCGCCTCTGCCGGCTCGCGGCCGAGAGCGGCGGCCGCATCGACGCCGGCCTGCACCAGCTCACCGACATCGCCCGCTTCGGCCCGGACCGGCGGGACGGCCTCGATGCCCGCGACGGCCTGGCCCGATGGCTGAAGGGCAGCGTGCCGACGCTGCGCCATGACCGGTGGCGGCGGCAGATCGACATCGACGGGCACACCAATGGCTGGAGCGGACTGTTCCAGCGCCTGGCCACCGGCAGCCCGGTCCTGAAGGTGGCGTCGGCCGGCGGCTGGCGGCAATGGTACTATCGTCGCCTGCTGCCCTGGGGGAACTTCGTGCCCGTCGCCGCCGACCTGTCGGACCTGCTCGACAAGGCCGACTGGCTCGCCCGCCATGACGACGAGGCCCGCGCGATCGGCACGGCCGGCCGGGCGCTGGCGCAATCGCTCGACTGGCGGAGCGTCATGCGCGAGGCGGCATCGACCGTCGACGCCGCCGCCCGGGCCCTGCGCGCGGCCGGAGGCTGAGGCCGGCCGGGTTGGATCAGCGGGCGTTGCGGCGGGGATTGGCCGGGAAGACCAGGCGGCCGGCGACGACGACGACCACCGCGACCACCAGCACGATGATGGTGGCGAGCGCGTTGATCTGCGGGCTCACCCCCATGCGGACGCTGGAGAAGATCGCCATCGGCAGGGTGGTGGCACCGGGGCCGGACGTGAAGCTGGCCAGCACCAGGTCGTCGAGCGACAGGGTGAAGGCGAGCAGCCAGCCCGCGACCACGCCGGGCGCGATCATCGGCAGGGTGATGCGCACGAACACCGCCCAGGGCCGGGCCCCCAGGTCGAGCGCCGCCTCCTCGATCGCCGGGTCGAGGCCGGCCAGGCGCGAGCGGACGACGATCGCGACATAGGCCATGGCCAGTGTGACGTGGGCGACCGCGATGGTGCCGACGCCGCGCTCCGCCGGCCAGCCGACCAGGGCCTGCACGCTGACGATGAGGAGCAGCAGGGCCAGGCCGAGGATCACTTCCGGCATCACCAGCGGCGTGGCGAGGAGGGCGGTGAAGAGGGTGCGTCCAGGGAACCGCCGGCGAGCCAGCGCCATGCCGGCGAAGGTGCCGAGGATGGTGGCGCCGGTCGCCGAGATCACCCCGACCAGCAGGCTGGTGCCGGCCGCGTCGAGCAGCGCCTCGTTGGCCAGCAGGGCCGCGTACCATTTGATGGAGAAGCCGCTCCACACCGTGACCAGGCGGGATTCGTTGAAGGAATAGACGATGAGGGTCGCGATCGGCGCGTAGAGGAAGGCATAACCGAAGACGAGCATGGTCAGCAGGAAACGGGAAAGGCGCCCGGTGCCCCCTGCCCCGCCACTCACCGCGATCCCCCTTGCAGGCGCTGCAGCCACAGGATCGGCAGGATCAGGACCACGAGCAGCGCCATCGCCACCGCCGAGGCCACCGGCCAGTCGGTGTTGGAGAAGAACTCGTCCCAGACCACCTTGCCGATCATCAGCGTGTCGGCGCCACCCAGCAGGTCGGGGATGACGAATTCGCCCACCGCCGGCACGAAAACGAGAAGGGAACCGGCGAGGATGCCCGGCACCGACAGCGGCAGGGTCACCCGCAGGAAGGCCGACGCCGGCCGGCAGCCGAGGTCGGACGCCGCCTCCAGCAGGGCCGGGTCGAGCCGTTCCAGGGTGGCGTAGAGCGGCAGGATCATGAAGGGCAGGTAGGAATAGACGATGCCCAGGATCACCGCCGGCTCGGTCGACAGCAGCACCAGCGGCTCATCGATCGCCCCCAACCATAGCAACAGGTTGTTGAGCAGGCCGTTGGGCGCCAGGATGCCGATCCAGGCATAGACGCGGATGAGGAAGCTGGTCCAGAAGGGCAGAATCACCGCCGTCAGCAGCATCGGCCGCCACGCGGCCGGCGCACGGGCGATGCCGTAGGCCATCGGATAGCCCAGCACCAGGCAGAGCGCGGTCGCGATGAAGGCGACCTTGAGCGAACTCAGATAGGCCAGCGCATAGAGCGGATCATCGAGCAGATAGGCGTAGTTGGCGAAGTCCGGCGCCAGCCGCGGCACGCCGCCCTCCAGGGTCAGCGGCGGCACGAAGGGCGGCGTGCCGAGATGCTTGGTCGACAGGCTGACCGCCAGCACCGCCAGGAACGGCACCAGCAGGAACAGCGCCAGCCAGCCATAGGGCAGTGCCAGGACCGCACGCGAGAAGCCGTCGGTGCGGCGGGTCATGGCACTCGCCCGGCGCGACGGGCAAGCCATGAAATCTCTCCGCCACCGCTCATGGCGCCACCAGCACCGCGTTCTCTGCCGTCCAGGCGAGCCAGACCTCGTCGTCCCAGGTGAAGGGCGCCTCGTCGGCCAGCCGAAGGTTGGGGCGGGTGGCGGAGATGCGGCGGCCGTCGGCCGTCTCGACATGGTAGATCGAGACGTCGCCCAGATAGGCGATGTCGCGGACGATGCCGCGCGCGGCATTGGTGCCGGCGTCGGCCGGCGCGGTACGGGTGATGGCGATCTTCTCCGGCCGCACCGCCATGGTGGCGGCCTGGCCGACCGTCCAGTCGCCACCGTCGGCGACCCGCAATGCCGCTGCCGGCGTTGGACAGCGCAGCGTCACCAGGCCGCCGCCCGCGGCCTCGACCCGGCCCTCGAACAGGTTCACCAGGCCGATGAAGTCGGCGACGAAGCGCGACCGGGGGTGCTCGTAGATCTGGCCGGGCGTGCCGACCTGGACGATGCGCCCGCCATCCATGACGGCGATGCGCGACGACATGGTCATCGCCTCCTCCTGGTCATGGGTGACGATGAGGAAGGTGATGCCGACCTTCTCCTGGATCGAGACCAACTCGAACTGGGTGCGCTCGCGCAGCTTCTTGTCCAGGGCCGCCAACGGCTCGTCGAGCAGCAGCACCTTGGGCCGCTTCACCAGGGCGCGTGCCAGGGCCACCCGCTGGCGCTGGCCGCCGGAGAGCTGGTGCGGCCGGCGGCGGCCATGGTCGGGGAGCTGCACCAGCTCCAGGGCATCCGCCACCCGGGCCGCGATCTCCGCCCGCGGCAGCCCCTCCTGCACCAGGCCGAAGCCGACATTGCGCTCCACGCTCATGTGCGGGAAGAGCGCATAGGACTGGAACATCATGTTGACCGGCCGGGCATAGGGCGGCACGCCGGCCATGTCCGCACCGGCGATCTCGATCCGACCCTGGTCGGGCACGTCGAAGCCGGCCAGCAGGCGCAAGAGCGAGGTCTTGCCGCTGCCCGACCCGCCGAGCAGCGAGAACACCTCGCCCGGATAGATGTCGAGCGACACCCCGTCCACCGCCGTCACGCTGCCGAACCGCTTGGAAACGCCGGCGATGCGGAGGATGGGCACCGCTCCCGGCCGCTCCCACGCCGCATCGGCGCCGCCGGGGCGCCGATGCGCGCCCCGCGGCGGCTCCAGGCCCCTCGGCTCCATGCCCGTCAGCGCCCGGTCTTGACGCGGGTCCAGGCGCGGGTGCGCAGCCGTTCATAGGTGGCGTCGGCCGGGGTCACGGTGAAGAGCCGGTCGAACACCGGCTTGGGCGGATAGACCCGCGGGTCCTCGCGGATGGCGGCCGAGACCAGGGGGATCGCCGCCTTGTTGCCGCTGGGGAAGCCGATGAAGTCCGACGCCCGGGCGGCCACGTCGGGCCGCATCAGGTAGTCGAGATAGGCATGCGCCTCGTCGACGTTCCGCGCCGACGACGGGATCGCCATGACGTCGACCCAGAACATGGCGCCCTCCTTGGGGATGGCGTAGCCGACCTCCACCCCGCGCTTGGCGTCCCGCGCGCGGGTGCGGGCCTGGAGGACGTCGCCGGAATAGCCGAAGGCCAGGCACACGTCGCCGTTGGCGAGCGCATTGATGTATTCCGAGGAGTGGAACTTGCGGACGTGGGGGCGCACCTTCTGGAGGTGGGCCACGGCCGCGTCCAGGTCCTCCTTCCGCTTGCTGTCCGGGTCGAGGCCGAGATGGACCAGGACCGCCGGCAGCACGTCGGTCGGCGAATCCAGCAGCATGACGCCGCACTTGGCGAAGCGCTCGACGATGGCCGGGTCGAAGAGGATCGACAGGCTGTCGACCGGCGCATCCGGCATGATCTCGCGCAGCTTCTTCACGTTGAAGCCGACACCGGTCGTGCCCCACATCCACGGCACGCCGAAGGCGTTCTGCGGGTCGTACTTCGCCAGCAGCTCCAGGATCGCGGGATCGAGGTTGCCCCAATTCTTCAGCTTCGTCCGGTCGAGCGCCTGGTAGACGCCGGCCTGGAGCTGGCGGACGAAGAAGGGCGAGTTGGTCGGCGTCACCACGTCGTAGCCGGAGCGGCCGGTCAGCAGCTTCGCTTCCAGGATCTCGTTCGAATCATAGACGTCGTAGACGACCTTGATGCCGCTTTCGGCCTGGAACTGCGGCACCGCCTTGGGGTCGATATAGTCGCTCCAGTTATAGACGTTGACCGTCCGCTCCTGCGCCGCGGCACCGGCCGCCACCGCGACAGCAAGCGCCAGGCCGGCAATGAGACCGCGCATCGTCGAAATCCCCCATGAAGAGCGGTCGCAGCCGACCGGAAAGCCGCGCGGATTCAGCCGATGCATGGCATGGCTGTCAACGGAGGTCGGCTGCCTCATGATTCGCGCTCCGGCCCGCCGTCGACCGGGGCCCACAGCACCTCGTCGATATGGGCGGCCCCGGTGGCCAGCATCGCCAGCCGGTCGATGCCGAGCGCGATGCCGGCGCTCTCGGGCATGCCGTGGGCGAGTGCGGCCAGGAAATCCTCGTCGATCGGGTAGCGGACGCCGTAGAGGTCTTCCTTGCGGTCCATGTCGGCGACGAAGCGCCGGCGCTGGACGTCGGCATCGGTCAGCTCGCCGAACGCGTTGGCGAGCTCGACGCCGCAGACATAGAGCTCGAACCGCTCCGCCACCCGCGGGTCGTCCACGCTGGGCCGCGACAGGGCGGCCATGGAGATGGGGTAGTCGTAGAGGACGGCGGGCGCCCCCCGCCCCAGATGCGGCTCGATCCGTTCCAGGAAGATGCGGAAGAACAGCGTTTCCCAGTCGTCGTCGGCGCGCGGCACGATGCCGGCGGTGCGGGCGGCGGCGGCCAGCGGCGCGGCCGACGGGGCGGCCGGATCATCGGTCGCCGCCGCCAGGTCGATGCCGGCCCAGCGCTGGAAGGCTTCCGCGACGCTGACCACCGTCCATTCCGCGAAGGGGTCGGCGGTGGCATCGCCGATGCGGAAGACGTCGTTGCCGGCGGCGCCGAGGGCGGCCTGCAGAAGCCCGCGGCAATCCTCCACCAGGTCACGCCATCCGGCACCGGCGCGGTACCATTCCAGCAGGGTGAATTCCGGGCTGTGCAGCCGGCTGCCCTCGCGGTTCCGGAAGACCCGGGCGAGCTGGTAGATGCGCGGCGCACCACCGACCAGCAACTTCTTCATGGCGAATTCGGGCGAGGTGTGGAGATGCATGCGGCGGCGGACGCGCCCGTCCGGCCCTTCCAGGTCGGTCGCGAACGACATCAGATGCGGCTCCAGGCCCGGCGACACCTGCAAGGCCGGCGTCTCCACCTCCAGGAAGTCGCGCTCGTCGAAATAGCCGCGCACGGCGCGCACCAGGGCGGCGCGGCGGCGCAGGATCGGCAGCCGGCCGGCGAAGCGGTCGCGGTGCCACCAGGGCTGGGTTGTGATCATCGGCCGCCTGATAGGCGATTGGCGCGCCGGAGGAAAGCAGGGACGGCCAAGATGGTTGCACCCCCTGCCCCCGGCCGGTAGCGTTCGCGCCCCGATCCCGTCCCACGAGCCCCCAAGCCCATGAGCGCATCACCCCCCGCAGCCCCGGTCTGGCCGGACGACATCTACCGCGCCCTTAAGGCCGCCGGCATCCGCCAGGTGTGCCATGTGCCCGATGCCGGCCATGCCCGCCTCATCCGCGCCTGCGAGGCCGACAACGCCATGCAGACGGTGACGCTCACGACCGAGGAGGAAGGGGTCGCGATGCTGTGCGGCGCCCATCTCGGCGGCGACCGCGGCGTGCTGCTGGTGCAGTCGAGCGGCGTCGGCAACTGCATCAACATGCTGTCCCTGCCCCAGACCTGCCGCATGCCGTTCATGATGATCGTCACCATGCGGGGCGAGTATGGCGAGTTCAATCCGTGGCAGAACGCCATGGGCCTCGCCACCGAGGCGGTGCTGACGGCGATGCAGGTCACCTGCTATCGCTGCGAGCGCCCCGAGGAGGTCGGCCCGACGGTCGAGAACGCCGCGCGCTTCACCTTCGAGGGCGGCCGCCCGGTCGCCATCCTGCTGTCCCAGCGCCTGATCGGCGCCAAGGCCTTCGTGAACGAGTGAGCCGCGCCATGCCCGCCCCCACCAAGCTTGCCCGCACCATGTCCGCCCCCACCCTGCATCGCCGCCCGCTGGTCGCCAAGCTGCTGGAGGGCCGCGACGAGCGGCTGCTCGTCATCACCGGCCTCGGCACGCCCACCTATGACGTCGCCGCCGCCGGCGACGACCCGCGCACCTTCTACCTGTGGGGCGCCATGGGCGGCGCCACCATGATCGGCCTGGGCCTCGCCCTGGCCCAACCCGACAAGCGCGTCCTGGTCCTGGCCGGCGACGGCGAGGCGCTGATGAGCGTCGGCGCCCTGGCCACCGTCGCCATGAAGCGGCCCGCCAACCTGGCCGTGGTCGTGCTCGACAACGAACATTTCGGCGAGACCGGCATGCAGCCGACCCCGACCCATGCCGGCGTCGACCTGGCCGGCATGGCGGCGGCGGCCGGCTGGGGCACCACCATGACGGCCCGCACCGAGGCCGACATCCCGGCCCTGGTCGAGGCGGCGCGGAAGACCCCCGGCCCGGTCTTCGCCGTCGCCAAGATCATGGCCGAGAAGCTGCCCTTCGTGCTGCCGCCCAAGGACGGCGCCTACCTGAAGGACCGCTTCCGTCAGGCGGTGCTGGGCAAGGTCTAGGGCAGACTGTCGAAGTCGTCGCCGAAGCCCGACCGACACCGTTCGTATGGAGACATCGCCGGGTGGAGATCATCGGTTTGGTCGACACCCGGCATCGTCCGAAGCCCTGATGCAGGTATCATTTCGCAGATTGTCAGATTTTCGGCAAAATGAAGGTATAATTTCATTCTGCACATTGAAATTGAATCCAGGAACCTATATCTTCGTTTTTCGTGGTGTATCGCCTCCCGCAGGCGCACGGGCAACTGGAGTTGCTTCTGAATCCGAGAAACGCGGACATTGTTTTCAAGGATCGCGTCGCCGGCACGTTGGAGGAGACGGCCGCCGGCGGTACGCGGTTCATCTATGCCGACGCTTGGCGTAAGACGATTGCCTGCTGCCTCCCGGTGTCCCGCCGGGAACATGAATGGCCGCAGGGCCTCCACCCCTTCTTCCAGCATCTCGGCCCGGAAGGGTGGCTTCGCGAGCAGCAGGCGCGCAGTGCGCATATCGCCGAGGAGGACGATTTCGGCTTCCTCCTCCATTTCGGCGCCGACTGCATCGGCGCCGTCGGCATCAAGCCGCCGGCCGGTTCGGCTCCCCTGGCGGAGATCAGGGAGACGATGGCGAGCCCCGGCCGCACGATCTCCGGGGTTCAGAAGAAACTCCTGGTCGTCCAGGCGGCGGGGAAGAACGAGTTCCGCCCCGCACCACCAACCGGCCTCGCGCCCTTCATCGCCAAATTCAACTCCGAGCGCATTCCCACCCTCGTGCGCAACGAGTACCTCAGCCTGCGCTGGACGGCGGCGGTACTCGGCAACCCGGAGGTCAACCCGCACGCCCTCGGTCGTGTCGCCGAGCTCGATGAGATCGCCCTCATCGTCACACGGTTCGATCGGGCGCCCGAAGGCGCGAAGCTGCGCCTGGAGGACTGCGCGCAAATCCTGTGCAAGCCCCGCGGACGCGACTATGCCGGCAAGTACGATGGTGCATACGAAGACATAGCCGCCGTTATCCGGAACCATTCCGCCCGCCCGGCGATCGATCTCGCGCGCTTCTTCCGGCGGCTCGTCGCCTTTGCGCTGGTCGGGAACTGCGATGCCCATCTCAAGAATTTCTCGCTGCTCGAAACGCCGGCCGGGCTGCGGCTGTCACCCGCCTACGATGTCGTCAACACCGCACTTTATGACGGGTACGATCAGGCCCTCGCGCTCTCGATCGGCGGCCGGAAGCTCCAGCTTGAAGCGGTCACGGGCCGTATCCTGGAGGAATTCGGCCGCAGTATCGACCTGCCCGCCAAGGCCATCGAACAAGCCCTGACCGAAATCAGGCGCACGGCCGCGAAAGCACAGACCTCGATCCTGGCACCCCCGGCGGGCGAAGCCCCGGACGGCTTCGTGACGCGCTTCGGGGAGATTGTGAGCGGCGCATGCCTGAGAATCCTCGGGGAATAACGCCCCTGAACTGGCCGACACTGGTGGCGGAAGCCTTGCGGCGCCGCAAGTCCGAGCGGCTGACGCAGCGCGAGCACGCCGCGCTCGCGCGCGTCAGCATTCCTACGATGGCCGCGTTCGAACGTGGCGAGCGCACGCTGACGCTCGCCAAGGCATTCGATATCCTGCGGGTTGTCGGCCTGGTTGATGAGCCGGCGGATGACGACGCGCAGGAAGTCTTCGTCCGCGATAGCTTCGCACGCTGGCAGGATCTGACCGCCAAGCTGCCCGCCAGGTCCGGAGCCCGCTTCCCGCACGGATGGTATCGCATCGACTACGTCCTCGAAGGCGACCTGCGAACGGTCGAGTTGCAAGAACTGCAAGTGATCCTTCAGAAAGCGGCGCTCCGGAACACGGGCTGGCCGATGTTCCGCGTGTCGCCGCGCGCGGAACTTGCCCCGCGGGAGGTCGACGGAACGCTCGAGGCATGGTTTCCGCCAGAATCCACCGGCGTCGAACGGGCCTTCGATGGGGCGGCGCATTGCGACTTCTGGCGTGCGACACCGACCGGCCGGATGTTCCTGATCCGCGGCTTCCAGGAGGACGACCAGGAAACGTTTCCGCCGGGGACGATCTTCGATGCGACATTGCCGGTCTGGCGGCTCAGCGAGGCACTGCTGCATGCGGTCCGGCTGGCGGCGGCGCTCAAGCGGAATGCGGAAAGCGCGATCACCATCCGCTTCCGGGCACTCTTCTCCGGCCTCTCGGGCCGCGTTCTGCGTTCCTGGGCGAACCCATTGAGCGACTTGTTCGTCGAAGGCGCGCCGGCCCGCAGCGATGAGGCGATGCTGGAGATAGTCGCGTCGCCCGGCGAGATCGAAGGCAACCTGACGCGGCATGTGGCGCCCCTTGTCGGCTCGCTGTTCGAGCGCTTCAGCATCACGGGACCGGCCGCCGGCCGTATCGAGAACGAGATCGAGCGCTTCCGGAAAAGCAGAACGGTCTGACCGAACCGGTCCGGGTGGTACGGGGCGGGGTCGGACCAGGGGCGGGCCGCCGGTGACAAGAGACGGGGCTTCAGGCGCGGGGCTCGCCCCGCCCCTTGCCGGCGCGGGCCGCCGCCGCCCGCGCCTGGAATTCCGCCGACGACGGGTCGACCTCGCCGAAGCGGTCCGGGCGGAAGGGCTCGGGATCGACGAAGCAGGGCCGCCCGGCGATCAGATCGGCCACCAGCGCGCCGATCCCGCCCGAAAGCCCGATGCCACTGCCGCAGCAGCCGGTGGCGACGAGGAACCCGGACACGCCCGGGAAGGCACCCAACACCAGCTTGCCGTCCGGCGTGTAGGTCGAAAGCCCGGCGATGTGGTGGCGGAACCGCCACCCGTCGACGGCGGGCGCAAGGGCGCGGATGGCCGCCAGCCCGTTCGCCAGCAGGTCGGTGTCGGCCGCCTCGTCATGCAACGGCAGCCCGTCCATGTCGGCGGGCAGCGCCTTGGCATCGAAGGTGCGCGACACCGCTTCTCGCACGCCGACCAGCATCCCGCCCGTCTCCGGCCGGAAATAGGCGCCGAAATCCGGCAGCATGAGGTTGGGGTGGTGCGGGGTGCCGGTGCCGTCGGGGACGGTCAGCCAATAATGGCTGCGGGTCGGCACCGCCCCCACCTGCAGGCCGATCCAGCCGGCGACGGCGGCGGCCCACGCGCCGGCGGCGTCGACCACCGTGCGTGCGCGAATGGTCCCGCCGGCCGTCTCGATGCCCGCGATGCGGTCGCCCGACCGCACCAGCCCGGTCGCTGCGACACCTCGGCGGAAACGGACGCCGCGGCCGCGCGCCGCCCGGCCATAGGCCATGGCGAGGCGGGCACCGTCGACGAAGCCGGCCGCGGGGACGAACAGGCGCCGCCCCGCGGCGGCCGCATCGAACCACGGGCAAAGCGCGTGGAATCCGGGTGCATCGAGCCACTCCGCCGCCACGCCCTCGGCCACGAGCGCGTCATGAAGGTGGACCAGGCCCGCCGCCCGTTCCGGGCTGAAGGCCGCCCGCACGGTGCCGACGCGCCGGAAATCCACCGGCTCGCCGGTTTCGTCCTCGATCTCGGCGATCGCCTCGATGGTCCGCCGCATCATCCGGATGGAATCACCGTCCGCGCCGCCGAACGAGACCAGCCCCGCCGCGCGCGCCGACGAGGCGGCGCCGATCTCGTCGCGCTCGACCACCAGCACGTCGCCCCGGCCCGCCCGCGCCAGGTGATAGGCGATGCTGCACCCGACGACGCCCCCGCCGATGATGACCGTCTCCGCCTCGTCGACCAACAACCCTGCATCCGACATCGAATCGCTTCCTCGCACTCCGTCCGACGGCAATTTAAGGCAGTTGCGCTACCGGAACGATACCTCGTGGACGGGCATGGCGCCGCGGCCAGCGGATGACCTCGGCCGCGTAGAGTGCCCACCACACCGCGATCGGCTGGAAGGCCAGCCGGACCCAGTAGTACCAGGCAGCCGACGGCAGGCCGTCGATGCCGCCGCCGGCCAGGGCGTTGCGGATGTTGGCCGGGAACACACAGACGAAATAGACGGCCAGCAGGATCCCCGCCGCCCGGCTGAGGCGCGGGACCAGCAGCCCCAGGCCGCCCGCGATCTCGCACAGTCCGGTCGCCAGCACGACCTCCAGCGGGAACGGGACGAAGCCCGCGATCATCGGCAGATAGCGGCCGGGATTGGCCAGATGGTCGATGCCGAAGAACAGCAGGGCCAGCGCCAGCGCCCAGCGCATCCGCAGCGGCCAGGTCCCCAGCCCGCCCAACCTCACGCGATCGGCGATGGCGGCGATTGCGGTCAGCACGACCAGGAAGGCGAAGAAGAGCATCGCAACCTCCATGTTGATGACAGCAACATAAAGATCTATATTTTCACTGTCAATATATGCAAATGCGGCGCGCCGGCCCATTCCGGTCCGTCCCCTGGCCATGCTAGGTTGCCGCCATCCCCCGTCGTCCCGGAGAGACCGCATCATGGCCGGCTACGAATCCAAGACCGCGACCCCCATGCCGAACAACCTCGAAGCCTTCTTCATGCCGTTCACCGCGAACCGGCAGTTCAAGAAGGCGCCGCGGATGATGGTCGGCGCGGAGGACATGCACTACGTCGCCGCCGACGGCCGCCGGGTGCTGGATGGAACGGCCGGCCTGTGGTGCGTGAATGCCGGCCATGCCCGGCCGCGCATCGTGAAGGCGGTGCAGGACCAGGTGGCCAAGCTCGACTTCGCCCCCACCTTCCAGATGGGCCATCCCCTGCCCTTCGAGCTGGCCGCGCGCCTGACCACGATGGTACCGGAGGACCTCGACCATGTGTTCTTCGCCAATTCGGGCTCGGAGGCGGTGGACACCGCGCTGAAGATGGCGATCGCCTATCACCGCGCCCGCGGCGAGGGCCACCGCACCCGCCTGATCGGCCGCGAGCGCGGCTATCACGGCGTCGGCTTCGGTGGCATCTCGGTCGGCGGCATCTCGGGCAACCGCAAGCAGTTCGGCGCCCTGCTGCCCGGCGTCGACCACCTGCCCCACACCTACAGCCGGCAGCACCAGGCGTTCACCCGCGGCCAGCCGGAATGGGGCGCCCACCTGGCGGACGAGCTGGAGCGGCTGTGCACGCTGCACGACCCGTCGACCATCGCGGCCGTCATCGTCGAGCCGGTGGCCGGCTCCACCGGCGTGCTGATCCCGCCCAAGGGCTATCTCCAGCGCCTGCGCGAGATCTGCTCCAAGCACGGCATCCTGCTCATCTTCGACGAGGTCATCACCGGCTTCGGCCGCCTCGGCAAGGGCTTCGCGACCGAATATTTCGGCGTCGTCCCCGACATGATCACCTGCGCCAAGGGCATCACCAACGGCACCATCCCGATGGGTGCGGTGATCCTGCGCAAGGGCATCTACGATGCCTTCATGGACGGGCCGGAGAACATGATCGAGCTGTTCCACGGCTATACCTATTCGGGCCATCCGGTGGCGTGCGCGGCCGCGCTCGCCACCCTCGACACCTATGCCGAGGAAGGGCTGTTCGAGCATTCGGCGTCGCTCCACGACTATTGGGCCGACGCCGCGCACAGCCTGAAGGACCATCCCCACGTCGTCGACATCCGCAACCTCGGCCTGGTGGCGGCGGTCGAGCTCGATCCGCTGGCCGGCAAGCCAACGGCGCGCGCCTACGACGCCTTCGTCAAATGCTTCGAGCGCGGCCTGCTGATCCGCTACACCGCCGACATCATCGCGCTGTCGCCGCCGCTGATCGCCGGCAAGCAACATATCGACGAGATCTTCGGCACCCTCGGCGACGTCCTCAAAGAAGCCGCCTGACAGCCCCCGCCCCGACAACCCCGTGCCGCCCACCGCGACACGGGGTTTCTTCTTTCATGGAGCACGATCATGCGCGTCGGCGTCCCCAAGGAGATCAAGGCCCACGAGCACCGCGTCGGGCTGGTGCCCGGCAGCGTCCGGGAACTGGTCCATAACGGACACGAGGTCCTGGTGGAGACGGCGGCCGGCGGCGGCATCGGCTTCTCCGACGACGACTATCGCGCGGCGGGCGCCGGCATCGCCCGCACCGCGTCGGAAATCTTCGCCACCGCCGACATGATCGTGAAGGTGAAGGAGCCGCAGAAGGCCGAAGTCGCCATGCTCCGCGAGGGCCAGGTGCTCTTCACCTACCTCCATCTGGCGGCCGACAAGGCGCTGACGGAAGCGCTGCTGGCGTCGGGCGTCGTCGCCATCGCCTACGAGACGGTGACCGACCATCGCGGCGCCCTGCCCCTGCTCGCCCCGATGAGCGAGGTCGCGGGCCGCATGTCGGTGCAGGTCGGCGCCCACTGCCTGGAGAAGGAACAGGGCGGCGCCGGCATGCTGCTGGGCGGCGTGCCGGGCGTGCCCGCGGCCCGTGTCCTCATCCTCGGCGGCGGCGTCAGCGGCACCAACGCCGCGCGCATGGCGATCGGGCTGGAAGCGTCGGTCGTCGTCATCGACAAGTCCCTCCACCGGCTCTCCGAGCTCGACCTGCAATTCGGTGCCAAGCTCAACACCATCTTCTCGACCGTCGACAACATCGAGAAGCATGTGCGCGAGGCCGACCTGGTGATCGGCGCGGTGCTGTTGCCGGGTGCGGCGGCGCCGAAGCTGGTGACGCGCCGGATGGTTTCCACCATGAAGAAGGGCTCGGTCATGGTCGACATCTCGATCGACCAGGGCGGCTGCTTCGAGACGAGCCGGCCGACCAGCCATTCCGCCCCCACCTACGCGGTCGACGGCGTGATCCATTACTGCGTCACCAACATGCCGGGCGCGGTCGCCCGCACCTCCACCTTCGCGCTGAACAACGCCACCCTGCCTTTCGTCGTGGCGCTCGCCAACAAGGGACACCGGCAGGCGATGGCCGACGACCGGCACCTGCTGGCCGGCCTCAATATCTGCGGCGGCAAGGTGACCCATCCCGCGGTCGCCCGCGACCTGGGGCTGGCCTTCCTGCCGCCCGACCGGGCGATCGCCTGAGCGGCACCACGGCCTGAACCGGGGCCGGAGCGGCGCATGGCGGAGATCGGCTGGCTGGTAGCCAACCCGCTGGCCGGGTCCGGCGGGCAGGCCACCATCTTCGCGCGTGCCCGCGCGCTCGAACGGGCCGGGCATCGCTGCACCTTCCACCTGTCGCGCCGGGTCGGCGAGCGCAAGGAAGCGGCCCTGGCCGACCTCGCCGACTGGTACGGCGTCGCGGCCGACCGCGTCCATTTCGGGACCCACGCCACGGGACAGGCCGACCTCGTCATGCTGACGGATTGGGGCGGGCTGGCCGCCGCCCCGCTCATCCGCTGGCGCCGCCTGGGCCAGCTCGTCCAGGACATGGAGGACGGCTTCCGCCCGGCCGGTGACGAGACGCTGCGCATGGAAGCCGGCCCCTGCATCGGGGCCACCACGATCGCGCTCGGGCGCTGGCTGCGGGCCGGCTTCGCCGACCGCTACGGCCGCATCGCCCATGCGGTGGATTTCGGCGCCGACCGCGCCATCTACCACCCCGGTCCGCCGGCGCCGCGGCAGGACGCGGTCGCCTGCATCATCCAGCCCGGCAAGGCGCGCCGCTGCCCGGCGACCGCGCTGGCGGCCCTGGCCATCGTGCGCGAACAGCGGCCGCAGACGGCCATCCACCTCTTCGGGGACGACGCCCCCCTGGCGCCGCCCTTCGCCGACCGGGCGCTCGGCCGCCTCGCCCCCGGCGATCTGGCCGCGCTCTATCGCCGCGCGCGGGTCGGCCTCTGCCTCAGCGCCACCAACCCCTCGCGTATCCCCTTCGAGATGATGGCCTGCGGCCTGCCGGTGGTGGAGCTCTACCGGGCCAACACCCTGTTCGACCTGCCGGAAGCCGGCGCGCTGCTGGCCTTCCAGACCCCGGAATCGATCGCCGACGCCGTGCTCTACCTGCTCGACCACCCAGCCGCGGCCGAGCGCCTCGGGGCGGCCGGGGCGGCATGGATGGCAGAGCGTCCGGCCGAAGAGGAGGACCGGGCCTTCGTCGACGCGGTGGCGGCGATCCTGGAGGGCCGCCCGCCGGCGCCCTTGGCCGCACCCCCGCTCTACGCCCGCCGGCCGGTCGTCCATCCGAGCCAGCGCACCGGCCCGACCGCCGTCTTCCTCGCCCGCCAGCGGGCGGAGGCGCAGCGGCTGGCGGAAACGGGCACCGCGGAGGAGCGACCCTAAGCGAGCGCGCGCTTCAGGGCCGCGGCGACATGGCGCTGGGCATCGGCGGCATCGTCGACGGCGGGCGCCAGGCCGAAGAAGCCGTGGATCATGCCGGGATATTCCTTGTATTCGACCGGCGCGCCCGCAGCGCGCAGCGCCTCGGCGTAGCTTTGGCCGTCGTCGCGCAGGACATCGCATTCCGCAGTGACGATGATCGCGGGGGCGACACCGGCCAGGTTCGCCGCCTTGATCGGCGAGGCGCGCCAGTCGTCGGCATCCCCCGGCCGCGGCAGGTAATGGCTGCGAAACCATTCCATGGCCGCACGCGTCACGACGCCATAGCCGGTGGCGTAGCGCTGGTAGCTGTCGCCGGTCAGGTTGTAGTCGGCGACCGGATAGATCAGTGCCTGCAGCCGGATGGCAGGCCCGCCGGCATCCCGCGCCATGAGGGCCGCAACAGCGGCCAGGTTGGCGCCGGCGCTGTCGCCGCAGACGGCCACCCTGGCTGCGTCCGCGCCCAGCGTCGGGGCCGCCTCGACGACCCATCGGAGCGCCGCCCAGGCGTCCTCGACGGCAGCGGGGAAGCGATGCTCCGGCCCCATCCGATAGTCGACCGAGACCACCAGCGCTTCGGCGCCGGCGCAGAGGTTGCGGGCGATGATGTCATGGGTGTCCAGGCTGCCGATGACATGGCCGCCGCCGTGGAAATAGACCACCATTGCCAGCGGCCCGGCGGCGTTCGGCCAATAGACGCGGAGCGGGATGTCGCCGCCCGGCCCCGGCGCCACACGCTCCTCGGCCCGGCCGATCGGCGCGGCCACGCCACCGCGGGCCTTGATCATGGCCACCATCTGCGCCCGTGCCGCGGCCGGCGTCAGGGTCTCCAGCGCCGGCAGATTGGCTTCGGCCAGCGCCTGCAACGCCTGGGCGATCTGCGGATGCACGGTCATGGTTCCCCCTTTCATTGTCTCATCACGGGCATCATCCGGCAGGGGCCGGTTGCGGCCAGCCCGCGGCGCGTGCCCGTTCGGATGCCGGATCGAAGGCGACGACCGACCCATCGTCCAGAATGTCACGAGTGATGTATCCGTGCAGCACCGGCGGGACCGGGCGTTCGAGCACCTGGAAGCCGACCAGCAGGCTTTGGCTGCGCACCACCGCCTCGGCTTCGTCGGGGTCGCCCGCCCGGAACAGCCGGAGGAAGCATTCGAGGCAGAGGGCGATACGGGTCAGGGCCAGATGCGGCCGGCCCAGGCGCCGGACATAGATGTCGATCAGTCCGTGCAACGACGACCAGTTGCGGAACATGACGGCGTTCGTCGCCCGATACATGGTCTCGTAGAAGGCCCAGTGATGATCGAAGAAGGCGCGCTCATCGTCGACGTCGGCGGCGCGGTGCATCTGCCCCAGCGACACCGCCAGCTTGGCGAAGATCGCCTCGTCGCCGCCGGCTGCCATGTAGCGCGCGACCATGCCGCCCAATACGCCGCGCATGACGATCATGTCCTGCATCTCGTCGGCGGTCGGGTTGACGACAAAGGCGCCCCGGCCCGGCTGGATCTCCACCAGCCCCTCGGCGGCCAGCGTCTTCAGCGCCTCGCGCAGGGGACCGCGGCTGATCTGGAACTGGCCCGCGAGCTGGGTTTCGACGAGGTGCGCGCCGAGCGGCAGCTGGCCGGACCAGATCGCCAGTTCGAGCAGTTCCTTCGCCTTCGCCGAGAGCGAGGGGGTGCGGACGATTTCACGAAACACAGCCATTGACTGCTCCAACCGAGGCTGCAGGGGTGCGAACTTGCCTGGGTCGTTGGTCGACTGTCAACAATTGACGGACGACAAAGGCACCGATACCGTAGCCGGAAATGGCCCGAAGAACCGCCCCCGTGAAGGGCTGGGCAAGGCCGATGGAGGAGCTACGGATGAAGGGCGTCGTATTCGCCGGTGACCGGACCATCGAGTTCCGGGAATTCCCCGACCCGACTCCGGGACCGGGCGAGGTCGTGCTGGAGATCAAGGCGTCCGGCATGTGCGGCAGCGACCTGAAGCTGTACCGCGCCGGACCAGGCGAAGCCGCCAAGGCCCTCGGCATCGGTGAATCCGGGGCGGTCATCGCCGGCCACGAGCCGTGCGGCGTCGTCGCCGCCGTCGGACCTGGGGTCAGCGAACGGCAGGCCCGCATCGGCCAGCGGGTGATGGTCCACCACTACCGCGGCTGCGGGGTCTGTCCCCATTGCTCGACCGGATGGATGCAGCTGTGCGTCGACGGCGTCGCCGAGGTCTATGGCGTCACCGGCCACGGTGCCCACGCGCCCTACATGAAATGTCCCGCCCGCACCCTGGTCGGGCTGCCCGACGAGCTGTCGTTCGAAACGGGGGCCGCGATCTCCTGCGGCACCGGCACCGCCTGGGGCGCACTGCAGCGGCTGGGCCTCACCGGCGACCAGACGATCGCCGTGTTCGGCCAAGGGCCGGTCGGCCTTTCGGCGACCCAGTTGGCGGCCGCCATGGGCGCGCGCGTGATCGCGCTCGACATCAGCGACGAGCGGCTCGACCGGGCCAAGGCGTTCGGCGCCGACGTGGTGATCAACCCCACCAGCACCCCCGACGTGGTCGCGGCGATCCGCGAGGTCACCCACGGCCTCGGCGCCCATGCGACGCTCGACGCCTCGTCCTCCTCGGCCGCGCGGCGGCAATCGGTGCAGAGCGTGCGCACCTGGGGCAAGGCCTGCTTCGTCGGTGAAGGCGGCGACGTGACGCTCGACGTCAGCCCGGACATTCTCCGGCGCCAGGTGACGATCATCGGCTCGTGGACCTTCTCGACGGTCGGCCAGGCCGAGTGCGCGACCTACGTCGCGGATCGCCGGATCGATGTCGACCACCTGTTCACCGACCGGTGGAAGCTGGACCAGGCCGACGAGGCCTACAAGCTGTTCGACCGGCAGACGAGCGGAAAAGGCGTGTTCCTCACCTGACGAGTGCCGCCGCTCCACCGGTGATCCAACCAACGACACGGAACTGATCGGGAGGACATAGACCCATGCTGGGAACTCTAGCGCGCGCCGCGCTGGTGTGCGGCCTCACGGCTGTCGCATCGACGTCGGCGGTTGCCGTCGAGAAGATCGTCTACGCCAACTTCGTTTCCGAGGTGTACACGATCAGCAAGATCGACCTCTGGGCCATGGGCGAGATCGAGAAGCGCTCGAACGGCGAGATCAAGTTCGAGAAATATTTCAGCGGCTCGCTGCTGAAGGCCCCGGACATCTTCCCCGGCCTGCAGAACGGCGCGGCCGACATGGTGATGGGCGTGCCGGCCGCCTACAACCGGTCCGACTTCCGGCTTTCCAACGTCGTCCTGCCCTACATCTCGTCCAAGGCGGACGCGGTCGCCTCGGCCCTGAGCGAGCTCTATGCCGGCAACGCCGATCTTCGTAAGGAGTATGAGAGCCGCAACGCGCGGGTCCTCTATATCGTCCCCTGGGCCGAGAACACGTTCTGGAGCCAGAAGCCACTGGCCAAGGCCGACGACTTCAACGGCCTGAAGATCCGCAGCGTGCAGGCGGTGGCGGACTCCGTGAAGAAGCTGCACGGCACCCCCGTCGCCATGGCCTGGCCGGAGGCGCTCGACGCCCTGGGCCGGGGCGTGGTGGACGTCGTGTCGTCGGCGCCCTTCGACTCCGCCGTCCTCGGCGGCATCCATGAATCCGCGAAGGTCGGGTCCGACGGCGGCGACATGGGCATCTTCTCGGCCGCGGTCACCGCCTTCAACCAGCAGCGCTGGAACGCCCTCAGCCCAGCCCACCGGAAGATCATCCAGGACGTCTCGGCAGAAGCGCCGGCGCGCTTCACCGCAGCACTCGACATCGAGATCCAGAAGGCCGTCGACAAGCTGTGCGCCTACAAGGGCGACCTCACCATCACCCTCTTTCCGGAGGCCGAGCGCCAGAAGGTCCATGCCCTGGCCGCGGGGCCGGTCCAGACCGAATGGGTGAAGTGGGCTGCCGAGACGACCAAGGCGGACACGGCCGCGCTCCTCAAGCAGTACATCGCACTGGTGCGCAAGCACGAGGCCTCCTCCACCTGGCAATCCGGCTTCCAGCGCTACGCCAAGCAGGGCTGCGGCAAGCGATAAGGAACCGACCGCCGGCGGGCCTCGGCCTGCCGGCGATGCGCCCGCGCGTACCTTGGGGAGCAACGTCCGATGCAGATGGTGGGCCGCCTTTTCCAGCGAATGACGCTGAATCTGGGGATCCTGAGTGGCTTCGGCACCCTGGTGATAATGGTCCTCATCGTCGTCGACGTGGCCGGACGCACCCTCTTCAACACGCCGATCCCCGGCAGCAACGAGTTCTCCGAACTGCTCCTGATCGCCATGATCTTCCTCGGCCTGGCCGCGGCGCAGCAGCGGCGGGAGCACTTCGCGATCGAACTCGCCATCCAGTATCTCCCACCCTCGGCGAAGCGATGGGTGACGCTCGGCGGCTGGCTGGTCAGCCTGGCGGTCGTCGGCCTGCTCGCCTGGCTGAGCGCCCGGCAGGCCTGGACGTCCATGCTCCGGAACGAGGCCAGCTACGGCACCATCGCCTTTCCGATCTGGCCGGCGCGCGCGGTCCTGGCGCTCGGCCTCGGCCTGCTGTCGCTGCAGCTCGTCATCGACATCGTGCGGGCGCTGCGGCCGACGCCGGCGGCGGCCGACCCCGCCCCGCAAACCTCGCGACACGAGTAGGCCCGATCGATGGAACTCTTCTATCCCGGCCTGATCATCATCGGGCTTCTGCTGGCGCTGCTCACCTTCGGCGTCCCGATCGCCTTCGCCCTGGCCGCGGCCGGCGTGATCGGCCTCGTCATGGAGCGCCCCTGGCGGGCGATCGAGTACCTGCTGTCGACCTTCGCCTACGCCAACACCGCGCATTTCGCCTATGTCGTGCTGCCGCTCTTCCTCTTCATGGGGCACATGGCGTTCTCCGCCGGCCTCTCGCGACGCGCCTTCGAACTGGGCCAGCAGCTGCTGGGGCGGCTTCCCGGCGGCCTGGCGGCCGGGACCGTCGTCGCCTGCGCGGCCTTCTCGACGATCTGCGGATCGAGCGTCGCCACGGCCTCCACGATGGCCAAGGTGGCGCTGCCCGAGATGCTGCGCCACGGCTACAAGGAGCGGCTGGCGGCGGGCTGCGTGGCGGCCGGCGGCACGCTGGGCGTGCTCATCCCGCCCAGCGGCATTCTCGTCATCTACTCGATCGTCACCCAGGTCTCGCTGGCGAAGCTTTTCCTCGCCGCCTTCGTGCCCGGCATCCTGACGGCCGCCGTCTACATCCTCGGCATCTGGGTGATGGTGAAGCGGACCCCGGACCTGGCCGGCCCGCCCCTGCAGCAGCGCTTCACCTGGCGGCAGCATGCCGGGGCCTTCGGGCGCTCGTGGGAGGTGCTGCTGCTGTTCGGCGCGGTGATGGGAACCATCTATCTCGGGATCGCCACGCCGACCGAAGCGGCCGCGCTCGGCGCCTTCTTCTCGCTCCTGACGGTCCTGCGGCGTCCGGGACGCTGGAAGAACCTGGCCAGCGGCCTGCGCGAGACGGGGTCGGCGACCTGCTCCATCTTCGCGCTGATCATCGGCGCCGGCCTGTTCAGCCTCGGCCTCTCCACGACCCAGTTTCCCACCCACCTGGCAGCGCTGGCCGCCGGCCTCGATTTCTCGCCGACCGTGATGATCGTGCTCATCCTGCTGCCCTACCTGATTCTGGGCATGTTCCTCGACGGCATCTCGATGATCCTGATCACCATGCCGATCGTCTACCCGATCGTGCTCCATGTCGGCTTTGACGCGGTGCTGTTCGGGCTCCTGGTCACCAAGGCGGTCGAGATCGGCTGCATCACGCCGCCCGTCGGCCTCAATGCATTCGTCGTCAAGAGCGCGGCGCCGGACATATCCCTGAGCGAGGTCTTTCGCGGGTGCGTGCCCTTCGTCTTCATGGAGATCATGATCGTCGCCCTGCTCATCGCGTTTCCGCAGATTTCCCTTTTCCTCATTCAGGATTGAGGCGTGCGGATGCGATGACGGGAGGGCCCGGCCGCATGAGATTTCGCGCTTCGCTCGTTCGGAGCGACATTCAGAGGAGATCGTAGAACATGGGCAAGTCCGACACCGGCGCCGACGCGGCGAGCGAACGGGGCGCGCAACTGGACGTGGTGATCGTCGGCGGGGGCCTGGGCGGCCTCTATGCGCTGCATCGCCTCCGTGGGCTCGGCCTGACGGCGCGCATCTACGAGGCCGGCAGCGGCGTCGGCGGCACCTGGTTCTGGAACCGCTACCCGGGCGCGCGCTGCGACATCGAGAGCATGGAGTATTCCTACTCCTTCTCCGACGACCTGCAGCAGGAATGGCAATGGCCGGAGCGCTACGGCACCCAGCCGGAGATCCTGCGCTACATCAACCATGTGGCCGAGCGCTTCGACCTGCTCCGCGACGTCCGCCTGAACACCCGCATCGCGACCGCCCTGTTCGACCCGGCGGCCAATCGCTGGACGCTGACATCGACGGCCGGCGAGGTCGTCACGGCGCGCTTCTGCGTCATGGCGACGGGCAACCTGTCCACCCCGCGCGTCCCGGATTTCACGGGTTTGGAGCGCTTTCGCGGCAAGTGGTACCATAGCGGCCTGTGGCCGGCGGACGGTGTCGACTTCTCCGGCCAGCGGGTCGCGGTGGTCGGCACGGGGTCGTCGGGCATCCAGATGATCCCGCTGATCGCCCGGCAGGCCAAGCACCTGCACGTTTTCCAGCGCACCGCGAATTTCAGCCTTCCGGCCCAGAACACCCCGATGGACCCCGCGTTCGAGCAATCCTTCAAGGCCAGCTATCGCGCGCGGCGCGACGAGGCGCGCCGGACCGGGTTCGGGGTCTCCGGCTATCCCGTGCCGACGCAATCGGCGCTGGAGGTCTCGCCCGAGGAGCGGCGCCGCAAGTACGAGGAGCTGTGGGCCCGCGGCGGCAGCATCGGGTTCCTCTCCTGCTATTCGGACTTCCTGGTGAACCTGGAAGCGAACGAGACGGCGGCCGAGTTCGTCCGCGACAAGATCCGCGGCATCGTGCGCGACCCGGCCGTGGCCGCGCTGCTGACCCCGAAGGATCATCCGATCGGCACCAAGCGGCTTTGCCTCGATACCGGCTATTACGAGACCTACAACCGCGACAACGTCACCCTGGTCGACGTGAAGGCCGCCCCGATCGCGGAGATCACCGCCCAGGGCGTCCGCACGGCGGACCGGGAATACGAGGTCGACGCCATCGCCTTCGCCACCGGCTTCGACGCCATGACCGGCGCCTTGCGCGAGATCGACATCCGCGTCGCGGACGGCCCGGCGCTGGCGGAGAAATGGGCCGGGGGTCCCCAGACCTATCTCGGCCTGACGGTGCCGGGATTTCCCAACCTCTTCATCATCACCGGCCCCGGCAGCCCCGGCGTGAAGAGCCAGATGATCCATTCGATCGAACAGCACGCCGACTGGATCGCGGACTGCCTGGGGTATCTCCGCGAGCAGGGGCTTTCCCGCATCGAGGCGCAGCCGGAGGCGGGTGACCGCTGGGTCCGGCATGTCAACCAGGTCGCCGACAGCACCCTCTATCCGCTCGCCAACTCCTGGTATGTCGGCGCCAACATCCCCGGCAAGCCGCGCATCTTCATGCCCTATGTCGCCGGCGTCGGCGTCTATCGCAAGAAATGCGACCAGGTTGCGGCCAAGGGCTATGAGGGGTTCACGCTGTCCGCCTGACGGATGGTCGATGAGGGGCTGGGATGCGCGAAAGCCCGGTTGTCAGCGGCAGCACTTCGCGCCACGCTCAGGGGTCCGATTGCCCCCCTCGCCAACTTGGCCCCACCTTCGAGGACCGCGATGACCACCACCCTCACCCACTGGATCTCGGGCAAGCCCGCCGCCGGCCAGAGCGGCCGTTTCAGCGACGTTTTCAACCCTGCCACCGGCGAGGTGACGAGCCGGGTGCCGCTCGCCAGCGCCCAGGAGCTGGATGCGGCGGTCGCGTCCGCCACGGCGGCACTGGCCGGCTGGGCCGCCACCCCGCCGCTGCGCCGCGCGCGCGTCATGTTCCGGTACAAGGAGATCCTGGAGCGCAACAAGGGAGTACTCGCCCGCGCCATCACCCTGGAACACGGCAAGGTGCTGTCGGATGCCGAGGGCGAGGTGATCCGCGGCACCGAGGTGGTGGAGTTCGCCTGCGGCATCCCGCAGTTGCTGAAAGGCGAGTTCACCGAGAATGTCGGGACCGAGATCGACAGCTGGTCGATGCGCCAGCCGCTCGGCGTGGTCGCCGGCATCACACCGTTCAACTTCCCGGCCATGGTGCCGATGTGGATGTACCCGGTGGCGCTGGCCTGCGGTAACTGCTTCATCCTGAAGCCGTCCGAGCGCGACCCGTCGGCTGCCCTGCTGATGGCCGAATGGCTGAAGGAGGCCGGCCTGCCGGACGGCGTCTTCTCGGTCGTCCATGGCGACAAGGTGGCGGTCGACGCGATCCTGGAACATCCCGGCATCGCTGCCGTCAGCTTCGTCGGCTCGACGCCGATCGCCGAGTACGTCTATCGCACCGCCGCCCATCACGGGAAACGGGTGCAGGCCCTGGGCGGCGCCAAGAACCACCTCGTGGTGATGCCCGATGCCGACCTCGACCTGGCGACGGACGGGCTGATGGGTGCCGCCTACGGCTCCGCCGGCGAGCGCTGCATGGCGGTGTCGGTCGCGGTCGCGGTCGGCAGTTCCGGCGACGCGCTGGTGAACCGGCTGGCGACCCGGCTGCGCACCCTGAAGGTCGGCCCCGGCATCGACAAGGAAAGCGAGATGGGCCCGCTGGTGACCCGCCAGCACCTCGAAAAGGTGAAGGGCTATGTCGATGACGGGGTGAAGGCCGGCGCCAAGCTGGTGGTCGACGGGCGCGGCATGAAGCTGCAGGGCTACGAGGACGGCTTCTTCATCGGCGGCTGCCTGTTCGACCAGGTGAAGCCGGACATGCGCATCTACAAGGAGGAGATCTTCGGCCCGGTCCTCTCGGTGGTCCGGGTCCCGACCTTCAGCGATGCGCTGCAACTGGTGAACGACCACGAGTACGGCAACGGCACCGCCATCTTCACCCGGGATGGCGACGCCGCCCGCGCGTTCGCCGCGCAGTGCAAGGTCGGCATGGTCGGCGTCAACGTGCCGATTCCGGTGCCGATGGCCTTCCACAGCTTCGGCGGCTGGAAGCGCTCGCTGTTCGGCGACATGTACGTCCACGGGCCGGAGGGCGTGCGCTTCTACACCCGCCTCAAGACCATCACCTCGCGCTGGCCGACCGGCATCCGCGCGGGCGCGGAGTTCGTGATGCCGACGATGCGGTAGGGCTGGATGGGCGGGCGGGCCATCGCCCGCCCGCCTTCCTGGCCGAACGCGCTGGAAACACCCTGCCAAGGGCGCCATAAACGGTTGCATGACTGATTCACCGATGCAGCTGGCCCTGGCGGAGGCGCAGCGCGCGCTCGAGCGCGGGGAGTTCCCGGTCGGGGCCGCGCTGTCGATCGGCGACCGGATCATCGCCGGCGCGCACAACCAGATCGTCACCGAACAGTCGCTGACCGCCCACGCCGAGCGGCTGCTCCTCACCAGGTATTCGCGGTCGATCTTCGCGGCTTTGAGCAATCGGCTGCCGGTTATCATCTACACGACGCTGGAGCCTTGCCTGATGTGCGTCAGCACGGCCGCACACAGTCGGGTAACCAGGATCGTGTACGCCTGTCGCGATACCATAGCCGGTGGCAGCGCGACGCAGCCGCCGACCGCCTGGTACATGCGCACCTGGCCCGCCCTGGAGCATGACGTCGCCAACGAGCCCGGCGCCGCCCGGATGCTGCGCGCCTTCACCAATGGGCGGGCGAGCTGGAAGCCGCTCGACGAAAGCCTGCGGCGATTGCTGCAGGAGAAGCCGGGCAACGGTTGAGGGGCCGGCGCTCCCCGGAGGGGGATGCGAAGCCGGCATGGCCAACCCAAATAATGGGCCAGCTTTCCATCTGGACCCAACGACCATGTTCGACGCGCCGCTCAGCTATGTCCTCGACGACCTCGCCCATGACGAGGCCGGGTCATCGCCCTCCCCTGCTCCGCCCTCCTCCGCCGACGACGGCCAACTCCTGGATGCCTATTCGCAGGCGGTCATCCGCGTCGTCGACGACGTCGGGCCGGCCGTGGTCCGGGTCGAGGTCCGACCGGATGCGGCGGCCAAGCGGCGCGGCGGGTCGGGGTCAGGCGTCGTCGTCTCGCCGGATGGGCTGGTGCTCACCAACAGCCATGTGGTGCAGGGCGCGCGTGCCGTGCGCTTCGCCGTTTCCGACGGGCGCGAGGTGGAGGCGACCGTCCTCGGCGACGACCCGCACACCGACCTGGCGGTGCTGCGCGCGAACCACGACCTGACGCTGGCGGCGGCCCGGCTCGGCGACTCCAAGCTGCTGCACCGCGGCCAGCTGGTGGTGGCGATCGGCAATCCGCTCGGCTTCGAATCGACCGTCACCTCGGGCGTGATCTCGGCCCTGGGGCGCAGCCTGCGCGCCGCCACCGGCCGCCTGATCGACGACGTCATCCAGACCGACGCGGCCCTCAATCCCGGCAACTCCGGCGGGCCCCTGGTGTCGAGCCGGGGCGAGGTCATCGGGATCAATACCGCGGTCATCGCCGGAGCGCAGGGAATCTGCTTTGCCGTCTCCAGCAACACCGCCAGCTATGTGCTGACGGAGATCCTGCAGCATGGCCGGGTGCGCCGGGCCTCGATCGGCCTCGGCGCCCAGACCATGCCGCTGCCGCGGCGGCTGGCCCATGCGCTGGGCATCGAGAACCGCCTCGCCGCCATCGTCACCGTACTGGAACCGGACGGCCCGGCGGCCAGGGCCGGCCTGGCCAAGCGCGACATCATCGTCGCCCTCGACGGCGTGCCGGTGACCGGGGTCGACGACCTGATCCGCCTGCTCGGCCGCGAGCGGATCGGCCGCGAGACGGAACTGTCGGTCGTCAGCGGCACCCGCCTGAAGCCGGTCCGCGTCACCCCGGTCGAGCGCGATCGCCGCTGACCGGCGGCCCGCGTCGATTGCTCAGAGGTCGTCCGGCGGCGCGATGCCGGCGCCACGGAGTGCGTCCGCCAGCGTCACCTTCAGGCGCGCCAGGCCCGCGTCGGTGGTCGATTCCGCGCGCGCCACCAGCACGTCCTGGGTGTTCGACGCGCGCAGCAGCCACCAGCCGTCGGCATTGTTCACCCGCACGCCATCGACATCGGAGAATTGCGCGCCGGCGGCGCGCAGCCGCTGGGTGACGCCGGCCATGACCGGCTTCTTCGCCTCCTCCGAGCAGGGGAAGCGAAGCTCGGGCGTGTTGATGGTGGCCGGCATGCGGTCGCGCATCGCGGCCACGCTCTCGGTCGAGCCCGCGACCACGGACAGGAGCCGGATGGCGGCATAGAGCGCGTCGTCGTAACCGTAGTAGCGGTCGGCGAAGAAGATGTGGCCGCTCATCTCGCCGGCCAGCGGCGCCTTGGTCTCGGCCATCTTGTTCTTGATGTGCGAATGGCCGGTCTTCCACATCAGCGGCTGGCCGCCAAGCGACTGGATGCGGTCGAACAGGGTCTGGCTCGCCTTCACGTCGCTGATGATGACGGCGCCCGGATGGTCCTTCAGCACCGCCTCGGCCCAGATCTGCATGAGCTGGTCGCCCCACAGGATGCGCCCCTGCCCGTCGACGACGCCGATCCGATCGCCGTCGCCGTCGAGGGCGATGCCGAGGTCGCAGCCGCCCTCGGCGACCGCTGCCTGCAGGTCGACCAGGTTGTGCGGCACGGTCGGGTCCGGGTGGTGGTTGGGGAAGGTGCCATCGATATCGGCGAACAGCGTCGTGTGCTGACCGGGCAGCCGCTGCACCAGGCGCTGCATGGCCTCGCCGGCAGCACCGTTGCCGGCGTCCCACGCCACCTTCAGCGGGCGCCCGCCGGAATAGTCCTGAACCAGCCGTGCGACATAGCGATCCAGCATGTCGACCTGGCTGGCCTTGCCCCGGCCGGTGGCGAAGCCGCCCTCGGCCGCGAGCCTGCCCAGGGCCTGGATGTCGCCCGCGAAGAACGGCTTCTTCCGCAGCATCATCTTGAAGCCGTTATAGTCCGGCGGGTTGTGCGAGCCCGTGATCATGATGCCGCCGGCCACGTCCAGCGCGTAGTTGGCGTAATAGAGCATCGGCGTCGGCCCGAGCCCGACCGAGACCACGTCCCGCCCGGCGCTGGTCAGGCCGTCGACGAGGGCATCCTCCAGCGCCGGCGAGGACAGGCGGCCGTCGCGGCCGACCGCGATCGTGCCAGCACCCGCCATGGTGCCGAAGGCGCGCCCGATGGCCCGTGCATCGTCGGCCGACAAAGTCTTTCCGATGACCCCGCGGATATCGTATTCGCGCAGGATGGTCGGGTCGAAACGGTAGGCGTCGCTCATCGCTGGGTCTCCTTGGCCGGCCGTTCTTGCGGGATTGGCCGCTGCGGAATGGCCGGGCGCCCGATGGAATGATAGGCGAGGCCCGCTTCGGCCATGTGGGCCGGGTCGTAGACGTTGCGCAGGTCGACGACCACCGGCGATTTCAGCGTCTTGCCGATGCGCACCGGGTCGAGCGCGCGGAACTCGTTCCATTCGGTGATGAGGACGACGGCGTCCGCCCCCTCCATCGCCGCATAGGCGCCGTCGGCGAACTCGATGCCGGACAGCAGCTTGCGCGCCTCGGCCATGCCTTCCGGGTCATAGGCCCGGATGGTGGCGCCGGCCGCCTGCAACGCCGGCACGATGTCCAGCGCCGGGCTGTCGCGCATGTCGTCGGTGTTGGCCTTGAAGGTGAGGCCGAGGATGGCCACCGTCTTGCCCTGGACCGACCCGCCGCAGGCGGCGACCACCCGGCCGGCCATCGCGCGCTTGCGCTGGTCGTTCACGTCGACGACGGTTTCGACGATGCGCAAGGGGGCGCCGGCATCGCGCGCGGTCTTCACCACCGCCAGCGTGTCCTTGGGGAAGCAGGAGCCGCCATAGCCGGGACCGGGGTGGAGGAACTTGCGCCCGATGCGGCCGTCGAGGCCGATGCCGCGGGCCACGTCATGCACGTCCGCCCCCACCCGCTCGCACAGGTCGGCGATCTCGTTGATGAAGGTGATCTTCACGGCGAGGAAGCTGTTGCCGGCATACTTGATGAGCTCGGCCGTCTCGCGCCGGGTCATGACGATCGGCGTCTCGATCAGGTAGAGCGGGCGGTAGAGCTGGCGCATCACCGCCTCGGCGCGGTCCGACTCGCAGCCGATGACCACCCGGTCGGGGCGCATGAAATCATTGATCGCCGCCCCCTCGCGCAGGAACTCCGGGTTCGAGACGACGTCGAATTCCGCGTCGGGCCGCGCCT
>CAZQOA010000041.1:0-38892 GCA_964594715.1 uncultured Rhizobiaceae bacterium
TGGAGGAGCGCATGCGCTCCCGCCTCGGCTGGGGGCTGGTGGCCGACATCCATCCCACCACGTACGAGCTGCGCCTCGGCATCCTGCAGACCAAGGCCGAGCAGCTCGGCATCTCGGTGCCGCTGAAGGTGATGGAGTTCCTCGCCCACAAGATCACCTCGAACGTCCGCGAGCTGGAAGGCGCGCTGAACCGGATTTCCGCCCACGCCTCGCTGGTCGGCCGCTCGGTCACCATCGAGACGGCGCAGGAGGTGCTGCACGACCTGCTGCGCGCCAACGACCGCCGGATCACCATCGAGGAGATCCAGAAGCGCGTGGCCGAGCATTTCAGCATCCGCATGGCCGATATGCATTCCGCGCGGCGCGCGCGGGCGGTCGCCCGGCCCCGCCAGGTCGCCATGTATCTCTGCAAGCAGCTGACGCCACGCTCGCTGCCGGAGATCGGGCGCAAGTTCGGCGGCCGCGACCACACCACGGTGATGCACGCCGTGCGCAAGATCGAGGAGCTTCGGGCGAGCGATCCGAACCTGTCGGAGGATATCGAGCTTCTGCGCCGGATGCTGGAGACCTGACCGCCCCGTCCGGCCGGTTCCTGCTCGCGCACCGGTCGCCCCGAAGCCGCCATCATCGCGCCCGAGGATCGGTCCCCGGGGAACGCGAAGCGGCGGTCGCCGTTGTCGTGCGGACAATCCGCCAGGAGGTATGCGGCATGACGAAGTGGCTTACATCGACCCTGGCCGTGCTGGTCCTGTGGACCGGCACCGCCGCAGCACAGAACGAAGAGCAGGATGTGGTCGACCGGGCACGGATCACGGCCACCTCCATGCTGTCGCACACCGACTATCGCGAAGCGCGCGCCCAGATGCGCAAGGCCAAGGGCATCGTCATCATCCCCTCGCTCCTGAAGGGCGGCTTCATCGTCGGCGGCGAGGGCGGCTCCGGCGTCCTGCTGGTCCGCGGCCGTGACGGAAGCTGGAGCAATCCGAGCTTCATCACCATGGGCGCGGGCTCCATCGGCCTCCAGATCGGCGTGCAGTCGGCCGAGGTGCTGATGCTGATCATGACCGACAAGGGCCTCCAGTCGGTGATGAAGGACGAGTTCAAGCTGGGCGCGGATGCCTCGGTCGCGGTCGGGCCGATCGGCGCCGGCGTGGAGGCCGGAACCACTGCCAATTTCGGCGCCGACATCCTGTCCTTCTCGCGCACGCAAGGGCTGTTCGGCGGCGTCAGCTTCGAAGGCTCGCTGATCAAGCCGCGCCATTCCTGGAACGAGCGCTATTACGGCCGCCAGGCGAGCGTGCGGGACATCGTGATCGACCGCAAGGTCTCGAACCCGGGTGCCGAGGCGCTGCGCCGCGCACTCGTCGTCAACTGACCGCCTCTCCCTCTTCCAGGCCTCCTTCTTCTCCGACCCCGGCCCTGATGCTTCAGGGCACGGGGTCGGATGTCGGCAAGTCGGTCCTGGTCGCGGGCCTGGGCCGCGCCTTCGTCCGGCGCGGCCTCGTCGTCCTTCCGTTCAAGCCGCAGAACATGGCGAACAATGCCGCGGTCGCCGCCGATGGCGGCGAGATCGGGCGCGCCCAGTTCCTCCAGGCCCGCGCCTGCCGCGTCGCACCCAGCCGCGACATGAACCCGGTCCTGCTGAAGCCGGAAGCCGACCGCCGGGCACAACTGGTCATCCGGGGCGAGGTCGCGGGCACCTGCGACGCCGTCGCCTATCACCATTTGAAGCCCGACCTGCTGCCGATCGTGCGGGACAGCTTCCGCCGCCTGGCGGCGGGGGCCGACCTGGTGCTGGTGGAGGGGGCGGGCAGCCCGGCGGAGGTGAACCTTCGCGCCGGCGACATCGCCAACATGGGCTTCGCCCTGGCCGAGCAGGTGCCGGTCGTGCTGGTGGCCGACATCGATCGCGGCGGCATGCTGGCCTCCGTCGTCGGCACCATGGCCCTGCTGCCGCCTGAGGAACGAGCCCTGATCCGGGGCTACCTCGTGAACAAGTTCCGCGGCGACCCGGCCCTTCTCGCCCCGGCATTTCCCATCGTCGCCGGCCATTGCGGCCTGCCGTGCCTGGGCGTGGTGCCGTGGCTGGCGGCGGCGCGGGCCCTGCCGGCCGAGGACGCGGTGGTGGTGGAGCGCGGCCCGGAGGCGGGCAAAGGCGGCTTCCTGGTCGCGGTGCCGCTGCTGCCGCGGATCGCCAATTTCGACGACCTCGATCCGCTGCGGGCGGAAGCCGGGGTGTCGGTCCTCTTCGTGCCGCCGGGATCGCCCATTCCCGCCGCCGCGGACCTCATCGTCATTCCCGGCAGCAAGGCCACCCGGGCGGACCTGGCGGCGCTGCGCGGCGAGGGTTGGGACATCGACATCCGCGCCCATGTCCGCCGCGGCGGGGCGGTGCTCGGCCTCTGCGGCGGCTACCAGATGCTGGGCAACAGGGTCGCCGACCCGGCCGGACTGGAAGGCGGCGGGCTGGAAGGCGGGGGCACCAGCGAAGGGCTGGGCCTGCTCGACGTCGACACCGTCCTCGGCCGGGCCAAGCGCCTGGCGCCGGTGGAGGGGCTGGACCCGGCGAGCGGCCAGCCGGTCCGCGGCTACGAGATGCATATGGGGGTGACCGAGGGCGCGGGGCGGGCGCGGCCGTTCCTTTCCATCGCCGGCCGGCCGGAGGGGGCCCTTTCCGCCGACGGACGGATCATGGGCACCTATGTCCACGGCCTCTTTGCCGCCGACGGGTTCCGCCGTGCCTTCCTCGACCGGCTGGGCGCCCCGGCCCGCGCGGCGACCAACTACGAAGCGGCCGTCGACGCCGCGCTCGACGCCATCGCCGACCTGCTGGAACGCGATCTCGACCTCGATGCCCTGCTGGCCTTGGCCGGACGGGAGACGGGATCGGGTCGTTCTCCACCATGAGGGGAAGCGAGTCACCAAGGCGCGCCTGAATTCGCCCGCGCTTCGCGCCAGGGTTTCAAAGATGTCGTTCTGCTCCCATACGCCGCGGAGCATACTGGACCGGCCGCACCGCATCCGCTCGGGCGCAACGCCACGGAGCCATGCCCAACCGGAGACGATACCGCCGTGGATGCACCTCCCCTTTCCTCGCTGGAATCACTGCGCTGGACCAACAGCCTGCTGGTGCATCACGCCTTCGAGATATCCCAGTTGGACGGCGACTATCTCGAGTTCGGCGTCTTCCGCGGCTCCAGTTTCATCCAGGCATATTTTTCCGCGATGGAGATCGTCGTCGACTTCCTGGGAGGGCGTTGGGACGAGGCGATGGGGAAGGACGACAATGCCGGCATGAATCAGGCCTGGGCGCGCGGACAGTGGGATCGGATGCGCTTCATCGGCTTCGACTCCTTTTCCGGGGTGCCGAAGCCGGGCACGGTCGATTCCGTCAATCCGATCTTCCGCGAAGGCGCCTTCTCCGCCACCAAGGAGGAGTTCCTGGCCGCGCTCACGGCCGCCGGCGTCGACCATGGCAAGGTGGAGGTGGTCGAGGGCTTCTTCGAGGATTCGCTGACCCCGGAAACCGCCGCCCGCATCGGGCTGAAGCGGATCGCTGTCCTCCACATCGACAGCGACCTCTACCAGTCGGCCAAGTCGGCGCTCGATTTCTGCACGCCCTATTTCCGCGATGGCACCATCGTGATCTTCGACGAGTGGTTCCAGTTCCGCGGCAACCCCCAGCTCGGCGAGCAGCGCGCATTCTACGAGTGGCAGGCAGAGAACCCCGACTGGTCGGTCCAGGACTATCTGACGGAAGGCGCCTTCCGGAAGTCGTTCATCCTGTCCCGCCTGGCGGCCGTGCTGCCCGCCGGCCTCAGCGCCACCACAGGATGACCGCGGCCAGGCCGACCAGGCCGCCATGGAGCATGCCGGCGCGGACATAGAGCGCCAGCGCGCGATAGATGTCGGCCGCCGTCGCCCGGGCCCGGCCGTCGCCGATCCAGGGGGCGTCGACGACCAGCCCCGGATAGCGCCGGGGCCCGGCCAGCGCGAGACGCAGGGCGCCGGCCATGGCGGCTTCCGGCCAACCGGCATTGGGCGACCGGTGCCTGGCCGCATCGCGCAGCATGGTGACCAGGGCCGGCCGCGCCCGGGCCGTCGGCGTCAATGGCGCGGCCAGCGCGATCAGGAGGCCGGCAAGGCGGGCCGGGACCAGGTTCAGCACGTCGTCCAGGCGGGCCGCCGCCCAGCCGAACGCGCGGTACTGCGGTGTCCGGTGGCCGATCATGCTGTCCATGGTGTTGACCGCCTTGTAGACGAAAAGGCCCGGCAGCCCGAACAGGATGGTCCAGAAGGCGGGGGCGACCACGCCGTCGGAGAAGTTCTCGGCCAGGCTCTCGATCGCGCCGCGGGCGACGCCGTGCTCGTCCAGCGACTCCGGGCTGCGGCCGACGATGCGGGCGACGGCCGTCCGCCCGGCCTCCACCCCGCCTTCTTCCAGCGCCCGCGCCACCTGGGCGACATGGTCGTAGAGGCTGCGCTGGGCGATCAGGATGGCCATGGCAATGATCTCGATCGCCGCCCCTGCCCGCAGATGGGCGGCGATCCACCCGAGGACGAGGCCGGCCGCGGCCGCGACCGCCGCCACCGCCAGCACCGTGAAGATGCCGCGCAGGCGGCGCGCGCCATCGCCGCGATCGGCCCGGTTGAGGCGGCGGTCGAAGAAGGCTATGAGCCGTCCGACGAGGGCGACCGGGTGCGGGACGATCCGCCACAGCAGCGGCGGATCGCCGACGGCGGCGTCGAGCAGCAGCGCCAGGAAAAGATGCACCAGCGGGGCGACGCTACCAGGGTCGGCGAACAGCATCGCCCGACAATCGTCCGCGCCCGGGCCGCGGTCAACGCAGCCGCCGCATGGCCGTGGCCATGAGCGCCTTCGCTTCCGTCCTCGACCGCTGGTCGGCGGGGGGCCGCCCCTACGCAGCGCTGCTGCTGCTGTGCCTTGCCCTCTACCTGCCCGGCATGGCGGCGTTGCCGCCGTTCGACCGCGACGAGGCGCGCTTCGTCCAGGCGACGCGGCAGATGCTCGACAGCGGCGATTTCATCCAGATCCGCTTCCAGGACGAGGCGCGCAACAAGAAGCCGGTCGGTATCCACTGGCTCCAGGCCCTGTCGGTCGGCGCCCTCTCCGATGCGCGCTCGCCGGCGATCTGGCCCTATCGCCTGGTGTCGGCGGTCGCGGCCACCCTGGCGGTCCTGCTGACCTTCGCGCTCGGTGCCGCCCTCTTCGACCGGCGCACGGCCCTGCTGGGCGCGGCGGCGACCGCCGGCGCGCTGGTGGTCGTGGCCGAGGCGCACCTGGCCAAGACCGATGCGGCGCTGCTGGCCGCGGCGCTGGCGGTGGAGCTGGGGTTGGCGCGGATCTACCTGGCGGCACGCGCCGGGCAGCGGGCCGGCTGGGGGACGGCTTTCCTGTTCTGGGCGGCGATCGGCGTCGCCGGGCTCATCAAGGGGCCGGTGGTGCCGGCCCTGGCGCTGCTCGCAGTCGGCGCGCTCGCGGCCGTCGATCGGCGGATCGACTGGCTGGGTGGGCTGCGGCCGGCCTGGGGCGTGCCCCTGGCGGCGGCGATCGTGGCGCCGTGGCTGGTCCTGGTGTCGGCCGCCACCGAGGGCGCCTTCCTGGGTGACGCCATCCGCTCCGACCTGCTGCCGAAGCTGATCGGCGGTCAGGAATCCCATGGCGCGCCGCCCGGCTACTACCTGGCCTTGCTGGCGGTCACGGCGTGGCCCGCCTCCCTCTTCATCCCGCTCGGCCTCGCCGCCGCGTGGCGCGGCCGCGACCGGCCCGGCCTGCGTTTCGCACTCGCCTGGATCGTCCCCGGCTGGATCATGTTCGAGGCGGTGCCGACCAAGCTGCCGCACTATGTCATGCCCCTCTATCCGACGCTGATCCTGCTGGCGGCCCACGCCGCGCTGGCCGGGTTTGCCGCGGCCGGCCGCTGGCGCTGGGCGATGGCCGCCTGGACCGCGCTCTGGGCCGGCGTCGGCCTGGCGCTGGGGGCCCTCGGCATCGCCGCGACGATTGCCTTCGGCGCCGGGGTGTCGGTTGCAGCCATCGGCGGCGCGGCCGCCGCCCTGGCCGCGGTCGGGGCCGCGGTCCGGCAGGTCCGTCGCGGCCCGCCGGCGGCCATGGCGGCAGGCCTGGCGGGCGCAATGGTCGTGTTCGGGCTGCTCTTCGCCCTGGTGCTGCCGCGCCTGGACGGGCTGTGGCTCGGCCGCTCCGCCGCCGCCCTGCTGGCGCAGGAGGGCCTGGCGGCCGGGCAGGTGGTGACGGTCGGCTACAGCGAGCCCAGCCTGGTCGTCCTCGCCGGCACGGAAATCGGCTTCGCCGACGTGGACCGCGCCATCCGGCATCTCGCGGCGGCACGGGATCGCGCGGCCCTGATCGGCGACCGGGACCGGGCGCGCTTTGCCGCCGCCGCCACGGCGGCCGGCCTCGACCTCGTGGCGGGGGCATCCGTCCGCGGCTTCAACTATTCGCGCGGCCGCTGGACGGAGCTGACCCTGTTCCGCCGCCGCTGAGCCGGCCCTAGAGGTCGGCCACCAGGGTGCGCATGAGGGCGTAGAGGTTGGCCTTGGTCTCGAAGCCGACGCCGGGGACCTGGGGCAGGCGCACCCGGCCATCCTCGACCGCGATGCCGTCGGCAAATCCGCCGAAGGGCTGGAACACGTCGGGATAGGATTCGTTGCCGCCGAGATGCAGCCCGGCCGCGATGTTGAGCGACATCTGGTGGCCGCCATGGGGGACGACGCGCCGGCTCGACCAGCCGAGCGCCTCGATTGCCTCCAGGGTGCGCAGATATTCGACCAACCCATAGGAGAGCGCGCAGTCGAACTGCAGATAATCGCGCTCGGGCCGCATGCCGCCATAGCGCACCAGGTTGCGCGCGTCCTGGTGGGAGAAGAGGTTCTCGCCGGTCGCCAGCGCCCCCGGATAGGCCTGGGCCAGCTCGGCCTGGAGGGCATAGTCGAGCGGGTCGCCCGCCTCCTCGTACCAGAACAGGCCATAGGGCTTCAGCGCCTCGCCATAGGCGAGCGCGGTGGCCAGGTCGAAGCGGCCATTGGCGTCGACCGCCAGGTTGGCGCCGTCGCCGACGATCTTCAGCACCGCCTCGATCCGGCGGCGGTCGTCGTCGATCGAAGTGCCGCCGATCTTCATCTTCACGACCCGGTAGCCGCGGTCGCGATAGCTGCGCATCTCGTCCTGGAGCTGGCGGTCGTCCTTGCCGGGGTAGTAGTAGCCGCCCGCGGCATAGACCCAGACCTGCTCGTCGGCGACGCCGCCGCGGTAGCGGTCGGCGAGCAGCCGCCAGAGCGGCTGGCCGGCGATCTTCGCCACCGCATCCCAGACGGCCATGTCGATGGTGCCGACCGCGACCGAACGGTCGCCGTGCCCGCCCGGCTTCTCGTTGGTCATCATCGCCTTCCAGATGGCGAAGGGGTCGAGATTGGCGTTGGCCTCGTCCACCAGCGTGTCGGGCCTGGCCTCCAGGACGCGCGGGATGAAGCGCTCGCGCATCAGCGCGCCCTGCCCGTAGCGGCCGTTGGAGTTGAAGCCGAAGCCGACCACCGGGCGGCCGTCGCGAACGACGTCGGTGACGACCGCGACGACCGAGGCCGTCATTTTCGAGAAGTCGATATAGGCATTGGCGATGGGCGACGCGATCGAGGCGGTCTGCTCGCGGATTTCCAGGATGCGCACGGGGCAGGGTCTCCTTGGGCGGGGCGGATTTTCACGCTGACCGCACATTAGCGAAGAACCGGCGGCCTGCACGCAGCGACTGAAAGGGAATGCGCCGTTTCCCGCCGCCGGCGGCATCGTCAGAAAGGCCCACCGCTTGACCATCGCCGCCCGCTCCGTCCGCCTCGCGAACGGCCTCAACGTCCCCTATGCCCGTTCCGGCGAGCGCTCGGGCACGCCGCTGGTGCTGCTGCACGGCTTCACCGATTCCTGGCGCTCGTTCGAGCCCCTGATCGCGCGGCTACCGGCATCGATCCCGGTCATCGCGCCGACCCAGCGCGGTCATGGCGAGGCCGACCGGCCGGCCGGACCATACGACCTGCCTGCCTTCGCCGGCGACCTGGCCGAGTTCCTGGACGCGCTGGCGATCGATCGCGCAATCGTCGCCGGCCATTCGATGGGAAGTGCGGTCGCCCTGCGCTTCGCCGTCGATCACCCGGACCGGGTGGCAGGGGTGGCCCTGCTCGGCGCCTTCGCCACCCTCGACGGCAACCCGGCGGCCGAGGAGTTGCGCGACGCCGTCGGCCTGCTGCGAGAGCCGATCGATCCGATCTTCGCCCGCGAGTTCCAGGAAAGCACCCTGGCCCGGCCGATCCCCGCCGCCTTCGTGAACATGGTGGTCGAGGAAAGCCTGAAGGTGCCGCTGCGGGTGTGGCGGGCGGCACTGGCGGGGCTCTTCGCCACCGGCATCGAGACCATGCTGGGTCGGATCGACGTGCCGGCACTGCTGCTGTGGGGAGACTGCGACGGGCTGCTGCCGCGGCCCCAGCAGGAGGCGCTGGCGGCGTCCCTCCGTGATGCCCGGCTCAAGGTCTATGAGGGCTGCGGCCATGGCCTGCACTGGGACGATCCGGCGCGCGCCGCGGCCGACCTCGCGGCCTTTCACGCCGCGATCGGCAGGCCAGCCCAGGCCACGGCCGCGGCCCGGCGCGCGCTCGGGGCCCTTCAGGCCCGCCAGGGATCGTAGCTGCCGAAATTCCAGCGATGGCCTTCCGGGTCGCTGGCGGCCATGGGGATCAGTTCCCCGCCCGGCGCAGCAGCTCGGCGACGCGGCGATGGTTCGACCGTTCCGCCCAGTCCAGGGCCGAGAAGCCGGAATAGTCCTGGCGCCTGGTGTCGGCGCCGTTCTTCAGCAGCAGGCGGGCCATCTCCAGGTGCCCGGAGGCCGCCGCCTGCATGAGGGGCGTCACGCCGCGCTTGTTCTCGGCCTCGACCTTGGCCCCCCTGGCCAGCAGCAGCTCGGCGACGTCGATCCGGCCGCGGTCGGCGGCGAGCACGAGCGCGGTGTTGCCGAAGCGGTCGCGCGGGTCCGCCCAGGCGCCGGCATCCAGCAGCAGGCGCACGATCTCGACGTTGCCGGCCACGGCGGCGTACATCACGGCCGTCCGCCCTTCGGTATCGACCCGATTGGCACTGGCCCCGCCGGATAGCTGCGCGCGCACGGCGTCGACGTCCTGGCTATAGGCGGCCACCAGCAGCTCGTCGCGCGGCGCCAGCATGCTGATTTCCGCCGCGGCCGGGACGGGCGCAATCACGACGAGTGCTGCGGGCACTGCCACTGCCATGCGGGCGCCGGCCAGCACCGCGCGCCAGGAGCACGAGGACGCCGGCGCCATGGCTCGACTGCGTCCAGTCATTTCACCCACCTCGTTGTTCGATCTTCCGGCACCTTGCTGCGGGCCATCGGCGGCGTCAATCGCCGGGGGTTACTCCGCGGCCGCCAGACTGCCGCGGGTGTGACCATGCAGCTCCGCCACCCGCTCCTGGGTGTAGAGGTCGGTCCAGTTGGTCCAGGCGAAGTCGGTCACCTTGCGCGGGTCGTAGCCGCGCTCGGGAATGCGCATCTCCTTGCCGTCGATATGCACCGCCAGGATGCGGCGCTTGTCGAGCAGGATGGAGACGTTCTGCAGCGGCGACCCGTCGACGACGATGAAGTCGGCCGCCATGCCGGGCGCCAGCACGCCGGTGCGGTCGCCCTCGGCCATGAAGCCCGCGGTCACCTGGGTGGCCGCGCGCAGGGCCTCGGCCGGGGTGAAGCCCAGGTGCTGGACGAAGATCTCCAGCTCCCGGGCATGCCATTCGCCATAGGGGGTGACGGCGAAGCCGGAATCGGTGCCCGTCATCATCGGCACGCCCGCCTGCCTGGCCCGACGCAGATTCCCGCACGCCACGTCGAACTCCCGCTGCACGTCGCCGATGCGGCCCTTCAGGAAGGCCGGCTCGTGCGCCTGCGTGAAATCGACGATGTTGCGCGGGAAGGTCAGGGTCGGGCCGATCGCGCTGCCCGACTTCACCAGCGCGTCGAGGCACTCGTCGTCCAGGTAGTAGGCATGGAAGATGAGGTCGACGCCGGCGCGGGCGGAATAGAGCGTCGCCTCGCGGCCACGGGCATGGACCACCACCTTCTTGCCCAGGCGCTGCGCCTCCTGGACCATCACATTCGTCTCGTCCTGGGTGAAGGCGGCCACCAGCTCGCCATTGGCCCGGCGATGGAAGCCGTCCATGGCGATCTTGATGCAGTCGACGCCGTTCTTCACCTGGACGCGGATCTCCTCGATCGCCTCGTCCTTGCTGGCGACCAGCCGGCCGATCGAGGTCTCGGGCGCGCCGATCCAGCTCGGGTACCAGTCGGTCAGGCCCTGGCGCGTCGTCAGATAGCGGCCGGCGGCGGTCACCCGCGGCCCGTCGAACAGCCCGGCGCGGATGGCGTTGCGCACCGAGAGGCTGATCTGCCCGGCGTCGCCCGGGGCGCAGATCGAGGTGTAGCCGGCGGCGATGCATTTCTGCGCGAAGAACAGGCCGCGCAGCGCGCGGAACTCCAATGGCGCGTAGAGGTCGATGTCCTCCTCGGTCTTGGCGTTGCCATAGGCCAGGTGGGTATGGACGTCGTGCAGGCCCGGCATCACGAAGCGGTCGGAATGATCGACGACCACGTCGTCCCGGCCCGGCGGCGGCGCATCCGCGGTGGCGACCACCTGCAGGATGCGGCCGTCATCGCCGACGATCATGGTGACGTCGGTCCGGGCCACGTCCTCCGCGCCCGTGAAGAGGGTCCCGCAACGCACATGCCTGTTCATTCTTCGGCCTCCGCGATCGTCCTCATCCGCCGCCAACGCTCCGCCGTCGGCGCCTTGCCGGGACGCGCCCGAGGAGGATGGTAGCCAATGGAATGCCGGTGGTATACCACCCGGGCGCCCCGCCGGCCACACCAGGCGGGCAGGGAGGGAATGGCTACGCCCGTGATGCCGCTGTCGATCCAGGACCCACCCTGCCCGGCCGAGGACGCGCCGGGGAAGAGCCTGGGCGAGCGCGCATACGACCAGCTTCTCGACCGCATGCTGGCCGGCACCTTCGCCGCCGGCACCCTGCTTCAGGAACGGGTACTGGGCGAGATGCTGGGCATCTCGCGCACCCCGGTGCGCGAGGCCCTGGCGAAGCTCGAATCCGAAGGCTTCGTCACCCGCCATGTCGGACGCCTGCTGGTGGTCCGCGAGGTGCCGGTCCAGGAGCTGATGGAAATCCTCCATGTCCGCTCGATCCTGGAGACTGAGGCGGCCGGAATCGCCGCTGGCCGCATCCCCGCGCCCCGGCTGCAGGCCATGCGACATCTGTTCGAGGCCCAGCTGGAAGGGCCGCTGCCCGACGGCGGGAATTTCTGGGAAGCCGACGACCTGTTGCACGGCATGATCGTCGATGCGGCGGGGAACGCGGTGCTGGCCGAAACGGTGCGCAGCCTGCGCCGCCGCACCCGGATGTTCAATCTGAAGCGGATGCCGGAGCGTTTCGTGCCCGGTTGCCAGGAGCATCTGGCGATCGTGGCCGCGCTCGAGCAGGGCGACGGCGACGCCGCCCGGAACGCGGTCGCGACCCACCTCGACAATACGCGGCGCAGCATCCTGGCCAAGCTCGGCCCTTTGTCCGGCATTCGGCCGATCGCCCCGGTCGACCCGATCGCATAGCCGTGCCGCGCCCCGGGCGCGATAGAAAACCGTTGCCGTAGCGATACCGCCGAGCGTAAGACTGCCCTAATCGGGGCGGCCGGATTTCATGCGCGCCAGGGCCTTCGGGTCGACCCGGTAACGTGGTGGCGGGCGTTTCGAGCGAGGCCCTTCTCCAGCCTGGTCCGATCATCGCCGCGTCCGACATGGCGCGCCGCGGCGGACAGAGCGGCTGCGGATCGATCCGATGACTACCACGAGGCATGACCGGTTCGCCGCCCCGCTACGCCACTGGCTCCGCTACGCCACTGGGCTTGCGGGGCCGGCAACCGGGCGAACCGGCATGGCGCCGAACGAGGGGCGGTAGCGAGCGATGTTCTCTGGTCTGCTGGGCATGCTGTCGGCGGATATGGCGATCGATCTGGGGACGGCGAACACTCTGGTCTACGTCAAGGGCCGGGGCATCGTCCTCAACGAACCGTCGGTCGTCGCCATCACTACGATCAAGGGCAAGAAGCAGGTGCTCGCCGTCGGCGACGAGGCCAAGCTCATGCTTGGCCGTACGCCCGGCAACATCCAGGCGATCCGCCCGCTCCGCGACGGCGTCATCGCCGATTTCGACGTCGCCGAGGAGATGATCAAGCACTTCATCCGCAAGGTCCACAACCGGCGCAGCTTCGCCAGCCCGCAGATCATCGTCTGCGTGCCGTCGGGGTCGACCGCGGTCGAGCGCCGGGCGATCCAGGAATCGGCCGAGAGTGCGGGCGCGCGCCGGGTCTATCTCATCGAGGAGCCGATGGCGGCGGCGATCGGCGCCGGCCTGCCGGTGACCGAGCCCACCGGCTCCATGGTGGTCGACATCGGCGGTGGCACCACCGAGGTGGCGGTGCTGTCGCTGGGCGGCATCGTCTATTCGCGCTCGGTCAGGGTCGGCGGCGACAAGATGGACGAGGCGATCATCGCGTATAACCGCCGCAACCATAACCTGCTGGTGGGCGAAGGATCGGCGGAGCGGATCAAGAAGGAGATCGGCTCGGCCTGCCTGCCCGAGGACGGCGAAGGCCGGGTCATGGAGATCAAGGGCCGCGACCTGATGAACGGCGTCCCGAAGGAGATCGTCATCAGCGAGCGGCAGGTGGCGGAAAGCCTGGCCGAGCCCGTGGGCCAGATCATCGAGGCGGTGAAGGTGGCGCTGGAACACACCGCGCCCGAATTGGCGGCGGACATCGTCGACAAGGGTATCGTCCTGACCGGCGGCGGCGCGCTCCTCAGCAACATGGATCATGTCCTGCGGATGGCGACCGGCCTGCCGGTGTCGATCGCGGACGACCCGCTGTCCTGTGTCGCACTGGGCACGGGCCGTGCCCTGGAAGAGCTGAAGACGCTGCGCCATGTGCTGATCAGCGCCTACTAGGCGCTGGGGTCGGCCGCGCGGGATTCCGACGCCGACGGCCGGAGCGGGAACCCGGGAGGAGGGGGGAAGGGCTAGAGGATGCGCCAGCCGTCGCCGATGCGCCTGACCATGCCCGTTCGCGCATGGATGCAGCGCTTCGCGCTCCTGCTGCTGATTCTGGCCGCCTTCGGCCTGATCGTCCTGGGCAAGGCCGATACCGTCGTCGTCGAGCGGCTGCGCACCCAGGTCGCGGACACCGTCGCCCCCCTGCTCGACCTGATCTCGCGCCCGGCGGCCAGCTTCGGGCGGGTCAGCGACGAGGTGCGCGAGATGTCCACGCTGCGCGCCGAGAATGAACGCCTCCGCGAAGACAATGCCCGCCTGCTCCAGTGGCAGGAGGTGGCGCGTCGCCTGGAGGCCGAGAACCAGCAGCTGCGCGGCCTGATGAACGTCACCCCGGAGCCGACGGTAAGCTATGTCTCGGCCCGCATCATCGCCGATTCGGGGGGCGCCTTCGTGCGCAGCGTGCTGGTCAATGCCGGCGAGCGCAGTGGTGCCGCGAAGGGACAGGCGGCGATCGCCGAGCACGGGCTGGTGGGGCGCGTGGTCGAGGTCGGGGACCGCGCGTCGCGCATCCTGCTGCTGACCGACCTCAATTCGCGGATCCCGGTCCTGCTGGAGGCCTCGCGCGAGCGCGCGGTGCTGGCGGGTGACAATGGGCCGCGGCCGCGCCTGCTCTACCTCGCCGGGCGCCGGGAGGCAGCCCAGGCCGGCGAGCGCGTGGTCACTTCCGGTCATGGCGGGGTGTTCCCGCCGGGCATTCCGATCGGAGAGACGGTGACCGGCGAGGACGGGGTGACGCGGGTGGCGCTCTACGCCGAATTCGATCGCCTGGAGTTCCTTCGGTTGGTCGACACCGGCCTCGCCCACACCCTGACCGAGCCGATTCCCGGCCCGCAGCGGGTTCGGCCGCGGCCCCGGCCATGAGGTCCCTGGCATGAATGCCGGCCTGCTCCATCGGCTCGACGGCTGGGCCCGCGACCTGCTGCCGACCCTGACCACCATCCTGCTCCTGACCCTTTCCATCGTTCGGGTGCCGGTCGCGAGCTTTCGCACGGTGGCGCCGGCGGTGGTCCTGGTCGCGGTCTATCACTGGACCGTGCATCGACCGCATTTGCTGCCGCCGTGGGTCGTCTTCGCGGTCGGGCTGATGCAGGACCTCCTGACCGGCAGCCCGCTCGGCACCGGGGCGCTGACGCTGCTGGCGGTCTACCTGCTCGTGCTGTCGCAGCGGCGCTATCTGGTGGGCAAGCCCTTCGCCATGGTCTGGTGCGGCTTCGGCCTGGTCGCGTCGGCCACCCTGCTGGCGCGCTGGGCCGTCGTCAGCGCGCTTTCCGGCATGTTCCTCGATCCGCGCGAATCCGCGTTCCGTTGCCTGGTGACGGTGGCCTGTTACCCCCTGTTCGCGGGCGCGCTGCTGGCCGTCCAGCGCCTCTTCATGACCAGGCCCTAGCGCCGTGCGCCAGGAACGCAACCAGGCGCGCATCTTCACCCGCCGGGCCCTGCTGCTGGGGGGCGGCCAGGCCCTGCTGTTCACTGCGCTCGGCGCACGCCTCTACTACCTCCAGGTGGTCGAGGCGCAGCGTTACACGATGCTGGCCGACGAGAACCGCATCAATGTCCGTCTGCTGCCGCCACCGCGCGGTCAGATCTTCGACCGCTTCGGCGAGCCGGTAGCGGTCAATGGCGAGAATTACCGCCTGGTGCTGGTGCCGGAGCAGATCGGTGACCTGGAGAAGGCGCTGGAGATCGTCGACCGCATCGTGCCCCTGGGCGAGGTCGACCGGCGCCGGGTCCTGCGCGAGGCCAGGCGCAAGCGCGGCTTCGTGCCGATCCTGGTGCGCGGCAACCTGACCTGGGACGAGGTCGCCCGCATCGAGGTGAATGCGGTCGACCTGCCCGGCATCGCCATTGATCCCGGCCTGACCCGCCACTATCCGCAAGGGCCGGTGCTGAGCCATATCGTCGGCTACGTCGCGGCGGTGGCCGAACATGATTTGACCGGCGACCCGCTGCTGGAGCTGCCGGACTTCCGCATCGGCAAGGACGGCGTCGAGCGCCGTCGCGAGAGCGAGTTGCGCGGCACCGCCGGCGCCAGCGAGGTGGAGGTGAATGCCTTCGGCCGCGTCATCCGCGAACTCGGGCGCCAGGAGGGCCGGCCGGGCGAGGAGGTGGTGCTGTCGGTCGACCTCGGCCTGCAACGCTATTGCTTCCAGCGCCTGGCGCAGCAGGAAAGCGCGTCGACGGTGGTCATGGACGTGCATTCGGGCGAGGTGGTGGCGCTGGTGTCGAGCCCCGGCTACGACCCCAACCTGTTCTCGTCGGGCATCAGCACCCAGCAATGGAACGCCTTGCGCCAGGACCCGCGCAGCCCGCTCGCCAACAAGGCGATCGCCGGCCAGTACGCGCCGGGCTCGACGTTCAAGATGATGGTCGCGGTGGCCGCGCTGGAGACCCGCGCCATCACGCCCGAGCAGCGCATCACCTGCCCCGGCCATTTCGAGCTGGGCGAGCAGCGCTTCCATTGCTGGCGGCGCGGCGGCCATGGGGCGATGAATCTGCACGACGCCCTGAAGAATTCCTGCGACGTCTATTTCTATGAGCTGGCGCGGCGCGTCGGGATCGATCGCTTGGCGCCGATGTGCCGGCGCTTCGGCCTGGGCGAGCCGACGGGCACGGACCTGCCGGGCGAGCGCCCGGGCCTGATCCCGAGCCGGGAATGGAAGCAGGCGACGCGCAAGATCCCCTGGCTGCAGGGCGAGACGGTGCTGACCGGCATCGGCCAGGGCTATGTGCTGACCACGCCGCTGCAACTGGCGGTGATGACGGCGCGGCTGGTCAATGGCGGGCGCGCCGTGGTGCCGCGCCTGACGCGGCCCGAGGTCATGCGCGCGAACGAGCCCCAGGTGCGGCGTGACCAGTTTCCCTCGCTCGGCATCGCGCCGGCGACCCTGGCGGCAGTGCGCAACGGCATGTCCGCGGTCATCAACGAGCCGGGTGGCACCGCCCAGGCGCTGCGCCTGCGCGACGGCGACCTGGCGATCGGCGGCAAGACCGGCACCGCCCAGGTCCGCCGCATCACCATGGCGGAACGCGAGCGCGGCGTGCGCAAGAACGAGGAGCTGCCGTGGAAGGAGCGCGACCACGCGCTCTTCGTCGGCTACGGTCCGGTCGAGGCGCCGCGCTATGCGGTCTCGGTGGTGGTCGAACATGGCGGCGGCGGCTCGGCCGTCGCCGGCCCGATCGCCCGCGACATCCTGGTCGAGGTGCTGCGCCGCGACCCCTCGCGCCTGGTGCCGCCCGACCGCATCGTCGCCGAAAATGCAGGAGGACGCACATGATCGCGCCGGAGCGCCTCGCCCGCCCGCCGGCCCCTTTGCTGCTCGACCGCATCTGGCAGATCAACTGGGTGCTGGTCCTGCTCCTGACGGCGATCGCGGGCGTCGGTTTCGCGATGCTCTATTCGGCGGCCGGCGGCAGCTTCCAGCCATGGGCCGAGAAGCAGATGATCCGCTTCGCGATCGGGCTGGCCGGCATGATCCTGGTGGCGCTGGTCGACCTGCGGGTATGGTTGCGGCTCGCCTACATCATCTACCTCCTCGCCCTGGCGCTGCTGGTGGCAGTCGAGATCCGTGGCGAGATCGGCATGGGCGCCCAGCGCTGGATCGATTTCGGCTTCATGCAGCTGCAACCCTCGGAGATCATGAAGATCGCCCTGGTGCTGGCGCTCGCCCGCTACTTCCATTCCCTCGACCTCGACGAGGTCGGTCGCCCGCTCTTCCTCATCGTGCCGTTGACGATGGTGATGGCACCGGCGGCACTCGTCCTGAAGCAGCCCGACCTCGGCACGGCGATCATGCTGATCGCCGGTGGCGGCACGGTCTTCTTCATCGCCGGCGTCCGCCTGTGGAAGTTCGCAGCCGTCCTGGCGGTGGTCGTGGCCAGTATCCCGATCGCGTGGGAGTTCCTGCGCGACTATCAGAAGAAGCGCGTCTTCACCTTCCTCAATCCCGAAGCCGACCCGCTGGGCGCGGGCTATCACATCATCCAATCGAAGATCGCGCTGGGCTCCGGCGGCATCTTCGGCAAGGGCTACCTCCAGGGTAGCCAGGCCCATCTCAGCTTCCTGCCCGAGAAGCAGACCGACTTCATCTTCACCATGCTGGCCGAGGAATGGGGGCTGGTGGGCAGCCTGGTGCTGATCGGCCTCTATGCGCTGGCCATCTTCTACGGCTTCCTGATCGCGTTGCGCAGCCGCAACCAGTTCGGCCGGCTGCTGGCGCTGGGCATCAGCTCGACCCTCTTCCTCTACGTCTTCATCAACTGCGCCATGGTGATGGGGCTGCTGCCGGTGGTGGGCGTGCCGCTGGCGCTGGTCTCGTTCGGCGGCACCGCGATGCTGACCGTGCTCTTCGGCATGGGGCTGGTGATGGGCGTCTATGTCCACCGCGACCTGGAGATCAACCGCCAGGGCGAGGCGGAATCGGACTGACACGGCCGGCACCCCTATCGACAAGCCCGGCTGCCTTTGCTATATGCCGCGCCCCGGCGGGTGCTTAGCTCAGTTGGTAGAGCAGCTGACTCTTAATCAGCGGGTCGTAGGTTCGAATCCTACAGCACCCACCATTCCCTTCGCCGGGGCGGCCTTCGGCCGATGGAGTTCCGTTTTGCGGTCGCGACCGCGCGTCGAACTCCCGATCGTTCCACGCACGACCTTGTCGGCACGGTGGCCCCGTGTGCCATCGGGCCCCGGGTGAGCCATGAGCTCTCGTCCGGGCTCCGCGCCGGAACGTTTCCGCCGCCCGTCGCATTGACCATGCACCCCCGGGGCGTCCCCGGACGGTCCAATCGATGAAAGGGTACGGGCATCATGGGCAGCATGTCGGACAAGGCGAAGGGCATGGCCAACGAGGCCGCCGGCAATGTGAAGCAGGGCATCGGCAAGCTGGTCGGGTCCGAGAAATTGCAGGCCGAGGGCAAGGCCCAGGAGCTGAAGGGCGAAGGCCAGCAGGCCATCGGCAAGGCCAAGGACGCGATCAAGGACGGCGTCGACAAGGCGGCCGGCAGCGTTCACCGCAAGATCTGATCGCCAGCCCTTGATTGCGAAGGCCGCCCCCATCGGGGCGGCCTTCCTGTGGGTGGAACGGGCAAGGGAGCCCGCTCCCGAACGCCTAGCCAAGCGCGCATCTTCTATGTTTTCCTGCTACCCATGTGTGCGGCGCCAGGCACCGGCCGCATCTGGCATGGGAGGACGGCGATGAAGACGTTCGCTTGGGTCGTCGCATTGCTCGCGGTCGCGGGGACAGCGGCGGCCGCTTATCCCGAGCGCCCGGTGAAGCTGATCGTGCCGTGGGCCGCCGGCGGCGACACCGACAACATCTTCCGGCCGTTCGGGCAGGCGCTCCAGAAGCATCTGGGCCAGACGGTGGTGATCGCCAACATCGGCGGCGCGTCGGGCACCGTGGGCGCGCGCGAGGCGAAGAGCGCGCCGGCCGACGGCTACACGCTGTTCGCCGTCCACGACTTCATCCACCTCACCTACTACACCGGCGTCGCCGATACCGCCTATTCCGACTTCGCGCCGGTCTGTGCGGTATCCGCCACCCCATCGGTGCTGACCGCCAGCCCGAAGACGAAATGGCAGTCGGTGAAGGAACTGATCGACGACGCCAAGGCCCGGCCCGGCGCGGTGACCGTGGGGGCGACGCTGGGCTCCACCAGCCACTTCTTCCCCGCGATCATCGAGAAGGCGGCCGGCATCAAGTTGAAATACGTCTCCTATGACGGGCTGGCGCAGCGGATGAACGCCATCCTCGGCGGCCATATCGACCTGACCGACGGCAACCTCACCCAGAAGGGCAAGGTCGACGCCGGCCAGCTCCGCTTCCTCGGCATCGCGACGGAGCAGCGCAACGCCGAGATTCCGGACGTGCCGACCTTCAAGGAGCTGGGGTTGGACGTCGTCTACTCCGTCACCCGCGGCGTCATGGCGCCGAAGGGCACGCCCGAGCCGGTCCTGGCGACGCTGGAAGCGGCCTGCGGGAAGGCCGTCGCGGAAGGGGCCTTCATCCATTCGATGAAGCTCCAGGGTACCGACGTGATGAAGCTCGACCGCACCGGATATGCGGACTTCCTGAAGCGGGCGGATGGCGAGAACAAGGAACTGGCGCAGGATGTAGGCCTGCTGCGCCGCTAGGGCAGGTACCGGTGGCGGGACGGGAGCGTCCCTGGCCGATGCGGCCGAGCCGCGACCTGGCGGCGGGGCTACTCGGCCTTGCCGTCAGCCTTTGGCTCTTCGTCCTGTCCTGGGGCTTGCCCAGGTCGACCTTCGTGCCGATCGGCCCCGACTTCTACCCGCGCGTCGTGCTCGCCATGACCGCGCTCCTCAGCCTCGCCGTCATTGCCGGGGATATGCTCCAGCGTTGTCGCCGGGGCGTGGCCGCGGCGACGCCGGGGAACTACCGGCTGGTCGCCCTCACCTTCGCCGTCTTCGGGCTCTATGTCGGTTTGCTTCCCGGCCTCGGGTTCCGCCTCGCCACATTCCTCTTCGTGGCCGGCCTGCAGGTGCTGCTCGACCCGTCGCGCGGCGGACGGCGCCGGCTCACGGTGGCCCTTGTCGCCGCCGTCACCAGTGTCGGCACCTTCCTCGTCTTCGAGCGCTATCTGTCGGTGCTGCTGCCGCGCGGCGCCTGGACCGGGTTCTGAAGGACGGATGATGTTCGACCTGCTCGGCGACGGCATCCTCAACGTCCTCCAGCTGAAATACCTGGTCCCGCTGTCGATCGGGACCCTGATCGGGGTCGTCGGCGGGGCCCTGCCGGGCATCACCATCACCATGACCGTCATCATGGTGTTGCCCTTCACCTTCGGGCTGGAGCCCTTGCAGGGGCTGGCGGCGATGATCGGCGTCTATGTCGGCGGAGAATCCGGCGGGCTGATCACCGCGACGCTGCTCGGCATCCCGGGCAAGCCTTCCGCCATCTCCACCACCTTCGACGGCTTCCCGATGACGCGGAAGGGCGAGCCCGGCCGCGCCGTCTGGCTCGGCATCTGGGCCTCCTTCTTCGGTGGCCTGCTGGGCGGGATATTCCTGATCGGCAGCACCGGTTGGCTGGCCGGGATCGCGCTCCAGTTCGGGCCGTGGGAGTTCTTCGCCCTCTTCATCTTCGCCCTTTCGATGGTCGCCGGCCTGACCGGGGAATCCCTGGCGAAGGGCCTGTTGGCCGGCGCGCTCGGCCTCATCATCACGACCTTCGGGGCCGACCCGATCATGAGCGTGCCACGCTTCACCATGGGCAGCGAGTTCCTGCGTGGGGGCTTCCCGTTCCTGCCGGTGCTGATCGGCATCTTCGCCTTCGCGCAACTCATGACCGATATCGAGCGGTCGCACACGCTGGCGACGGGCGACGCGTCGGGCCGCCAGATGGTGAACCTGGCCGTGTCCCAGACCAAGGTCGTGCTGGAGATCCTGGGGCGCCCGTTCCTGCTGCTCTGGTCGACCTTCGTCGGCATCCTGATCGGCGTGCTGCCGGCGATCGGCGGCAGTGCCGCCAGCGTCATGGCCTACGATCAGGCGAAGAAGCTGTCGCGCCATCCGGAACGCTTCGGCACCGGCACGCCCGAGGGCATCATCGCCTCGGAGGCGTCGAACAACGCCAATGTCGGCGGCTCGCTGGTGACCATCATGGCGTTCGGCATTCCGGGCGACGCGGTGACGGCGGTAATGCTGGGGGCCATGACCATCCACGGCATCCAGCCGGGCCCGCTCTTCATGAGCCAGGAAACGGTGCTGGCCTACGGCATCTTTGCCGCCTATCTGCTGGCCCATCCGATCATGCTGGCGATCATGGCGGTGGGTGCGCGCTGGTTCCTGCGCATCGTCACCATCCCGAAATCGATCCTGATCCCGGTCCTGCTGGTGCTCTGCACGGTCGGCGCCTATGCCCTGAACAACACCATGGACAGCGTCTGGGTGCTGGCCATCTTCGGGGTCGTCGGCTACGGGCTGGTGAAGCTGGGCTTCCCCTTGGCGCCGCTCATCCTCGGCCTCATCCTGGGCGACCAGATCGAGGTCAACCTGGTGCGCGCGTTGATGACCGACGGCGACCTATGGCTGTTCGTCACCCGGCCGATCTCGGCCCTGCTGCTGGCCCTGTCCGTCGCATCCATCGTCCTCGCCCTGTGGCAGCGCCGACGGCAGTATCGCGGCGCGGCGGAGCCGGAGGTCGATTTCTGAACCGCCCGACTTCTGAATCCATAGAGGAAACATCCCCATGAAGCTCTTCGATCTGACCGGCCGCGTGGCCGTGGTCACCGGCGGCAATGGCGGCATCGGCCTCGGCATGGCCGAGGGGCTGGCCGCGGCAGGTGCGGCCATCATCGTCGCCGGGCGCGACGGCGACAAGAACGCGGCCGCGGTGAAGGCGCTGACCGGCAAGGGCGGTAAGGCGGCCGCGATCGCCGTCGACGTCCGCGACGAGGCGTCGGTCCGGTCGCTGATCGCCGAAGCCGAGAAGGCGATGGGCCGCATCGACATCCTGGTCAACAATGCCGGCATCAACATCCGCAAGCGGCCGGAGGAATACAGCCTCGCGGAATGGACGCAGGTCATCGAGACCAACCTGACCAGCGCTTTCCTGTGCAGCCATGCCGCCTATCCCGCAATGAAGCGCGCAGGGGGCGGCAAGATCATCAATATCGGCTCGATGATGTCGATCTTCGGCGCCGCCTTCACCTCGGCCTATGCCGCCAGCAAGGGCGGCATCGTGCAGTTCAGCCGCGCGCTCGCGACCGCCTGGGCCCAGGACAACATCCAGGTGAACGCGATTCTGCCGGGCTGGATCGACACCGCGCTCACCCGCCAGGCCCGCGACCAGGTGAAGGGCCTGCACGAGCGCATCCTGTCGCGCACGCCGGCCGGCCGCTGGGGTACGCCCCAGGACCATGCCGGCATCGCCGTCTTCCTGGCGAGCGCTGCATCCGACTTCGTCACCGGCACCGCCATCCCGGTGGATGGCGGTTACTCGGTGCAGGGGATCTAACCCATCAGGAGGCCACGGGTGGGGCGCCGGCGGCGCCTCAGCCGTGGCGGCGGATATAGGCGGTGAAGGCTTCGAGTTGCGCCTTGATGAAGCCGATGGTGGTGGCGTCGGTCAGCGCGCCGGAGGCCGCGTCGACCTTGGTATGGGCGGCGCCGATGATGATCTCCGGCTTGTTCAGGAGCCGGGCGTCGAGGAACACCATCGCCTGGCGCAGGTGATACTGGGAGCGGACGCCGCCCAGCGGGCTCATCGATGCCGTCTGCAAGGCGACGGGCTTGGCGGCGAAGGGCTGGTTCGGCAGGCGCGACAGCCAGTCGATGGCGTTCTTCAGCCCGCCCGGGATCGAGTAATTGTATTCCGGCGTGACGATGACCAGCCCGTCCGCGGCGCGGATCGCATCGGCCATGGCGGTGACCTCGGCCGGGAAGCCCTCCGCCTGGATGTCCGCGTCGTAGATCGGCAACGCGCCGATCGAGCCGAGCGGCGCCATGGTGACGCCGTCCGGCGCCAGCCCGGGCAGGGCCCTCGCCACGATCCCGTTGAAGGACGCCTTGCGCAGGCTGCCCAGCATCACCGCCAATGTCAGCGGTCCATCCTTGCTCATATCGTTCCCTTCGAGTTCGCATTCGATGTTCGACGCCCGGCCCGGGCTGGTTTCGTCGCCAGGGCCTGCTCCTTCTCGTGCCGGACGACCGCCGCCTCGATCTTCTTCCAGTCGGTCACGCCGGCGGGGTTGGCGCTGGTCGGGATGAATTGCCGCATCACCGCATAGCGCCCCTCGGCCACCTCGTGCAGGCGGCGCAGCTCGACCAGCGGGTCGGGATGGTCGTCGACACGCAGATCGAGCTGGGCGTACTCCTCGCCGGCATGGATCAGCAGGGCGGCGGATTGCCGGCCACGCTTGTCGCCGCCGGCCGCCTGCCCCGCCTCCAGCGCCCGCAGCAACCGCTCGGCCAGCGGGCGCCGCTTGCCGGCCTGGTAGACGCGCATGGTCTCGGCCACCACCTCCGGACCGGTCAGCATGTTGCCGGCGACCGAGACGTTCTCGGCCGTCAGGTGGCCACACCAGGGGACGCAGGAGGCGCCGGTCCAGGCGGCGGTGGCTCCGTGCCGGTCGACGACGTGGACCTGGCGATGCTGGCGGCCCTCGTCGGCGGCGGTCAGCAGACCCACCACCTCCAGCGCTGGCACGTCCTCCTCCAGCAGTGCCAGCCCGCGCCGCCCGTAGAGCGGGTTGGAGAGCGCCTGCGTCGACAGGGCGCCGATCCCGCTCATCACGAAGGGGCAGCGTGCCCCGACGGCAAAGGCGCGGGTGGTGACGGCGACGGCGAAAGCGGCGGTTTTCGGGTCGCGAACGACGATGGACCAGGTCATCGGGCGAGCATAATCGATCGCCCTTCTCGCGCCCATGCGGTTCCGGTCGCGGGCGGTCGCGGCTCGCCCCTGCGATCTTGGCAGTTTGCCGTTCCGGCAAATGGGTGGTATCGGACTCCGATGCGCTTGCCGATCCCCCCGGCATTCGCGGCTCTTCTGCTGGCGGCGACGTTCGTCCTCGGCACCGTCCCCGCCATGGCGGAGACCCAGATTGCCGCGATACCGAGAAAGCCTTCGGAGCCGGCGACCCTGCCGCGATCCAAGCCGACGCGGATGGATCCGGCGCGGCCCTGCGGCGGCGGCAACCTCTTGCCTTACCGGCAAAGCGGCCGCGCCCACTATTACGGGTCCCGCCATCACGGCCAGCGGACGGCCAGCGGCGAGCGGTTCGACATGCGTGGCATGACGGCCGCCCATCTGAGTCTGCCGCTCGGAACAAAGGTGAAGGTGACCAACGTCGCCAACGGCCGCTCCGTGGTCGTGCGCATCAACGACCGCCATGCCCGACATACGCCCAAGATGATCGATCTGAGCCAGGGGGCCGCCGACAGCCTGGGCTTCCGCCGCAAGGGCGTCGCCGCCGTGCGCATCACCGCCGTCTGCGGACACTAGCCACCGCGCCCTGGGTCACCCGGCCGGCCCGCCGATGTCGCCCACCACCCGCACCCGCACGCGGAGCGCGTTGCCGGGCAGGTAGGCGAGCGGGATATCTTCCACCTCGATCGTCTTCAGCGTGCCGGCGTCGGCCCCGGCGGCGACCGCGCGCTCCTCGGCCAGCCCGGTTGCCGTGGCGATCGCCTCCAGCCGCGGCAATCCCTGGAAGACCTGGTCGATCTCGCCCGACACCTGGGCGATCGCCGCACCCACCGCGTTGGCGCAGTCGCCATGGCGCACGCGTACCACCCGGCTGATGCCGGCGACCGTGTCGGGCACCAGGAAGGCGCCGCCGCCCACCGCGATCAGGGGCAGGGGCGCCGCGTCCGTCTTCATGCGGTCGACATTCTCCTCGACCATGGCGTAGGCGCGGGCCAGCGCGCGCTCGACGACGTCCCGGCCGACATGGGCCGCCCGCGACCGGTCACCCAGCTCGAGTCGTCCCGCGGCGACGGCGATGTCGGTAGCGGTGAGGCGGCTGCCGCCGAACACCAGCGCCTCGCTGGTCAGGCGATGCCCGACGCTGAGCGGGCCGACCGAGGCCCCGCCCGCCTCGACATGGCTGCCGCCACCGAGGCCGATGGACAGAAGGTCCGGCATCCGGAAGAGCGTGCGCACGCCGCCCACCTCGACCATGCCGTTGGCCTCGCGCGGGAAGCCGTGCCGCAGCTGGCCGATATCGGTGGTGGTGCCGCCGACATCGATCACCATGGCGTCGGCGATGCCGGACAGGAAGGCAGCGCCGCGCATCGAGTTGGTGGCTCCCGACGCGAAGCTCAGCACCGGCTGGCGCAGGGTGTGCGCGGCCAGCATCACCGTGCCGTCGTTCTGGGTGATGTAGAGCGGTGCGGCCAGGCCGCTGTCGGCGATCGCCGCCTCGAAGGCGGCCACCGTGTCGCGCGCCAGGTCAGCGAGCGCAGCGTTCATCAGGGCCGCGTTCTCGCGCTCCAGCAGGCCGATGCGGCCCAGCTCGTGCGAGCAGGTGATGGCCGCGCCCGGCATCGCCTCGCGGACGATCGATGCGGCCTCGGTCTCGCAGGACGGGTCGATCGGCGAGAACACGGCCGCGATCGCGACCGCGTGCAACCCACGCTCGGCGAAGCGGCGTGCCGCTGCGGCGACCGCGGCGTGGTCGAGCGGCATGAAGGGGCGACCGTCATAGTCGTGGCCACCCTCCACCGCCGCAACCTCGCCCTGCACGAGGTCGGCCAGCGCCGGTGGCCAGTCGCAGAAGGGCGGCAGCGACGCGCCCGCCGGCAGGCCGATGCGGATGGCGCCGATCCGGTTGAGGTGTCGCCCCTGGATGACCGCATTGATGAAATGGGTGGTGCCGATCATCACGGCATCGATCGGGCGCGCCGTCACCTCCGGGAAGCGTGCCAGCGCACGCAGCGCGGCCAGGATGCCGCCGGTCACGTCGGATGTCGTGGCCGCCTTGACGGCGCGCACGACATCCGCCCCCTCGATGAGGACCGCGTCCGTGTTGGTGCCGCCGACATCGATCCCGATCCGTCGCATCGCCATCATTCCGCGGCCCCCGCGCCGGAGTCCTGCGTTGCAAAGACTGACCGGAACTCGATGTCGTAGCCGAAGGCGCGCGGGCCGACATGCTCCAGACCCTTGGGCGTCATCAGTACCGGCGGGGCGGGCAGCGCGATCACCGCCACCCGCTGCCCGTAGCGCAAGGTCTCGGTGCCGATCGCCTCGCCCGTCACGGCGTTCAGGACGCAGATGAGGTCGGGCGTGGTGACGACCGGGACCCCGTCGCGCCAGGCCACCGCCCATTCGTTCTGGAAGGCGATCTCCATGCGGGCGCCACGGTCGCCGTCCAGCCCCTCCAGGGTCGCGGTCCCGCGCAGGAAACCCTCGGTCGCTCGCCGTGCCATGTCGGATACCTTGCCGTTGAAAATGCGCAAGCCCCCCTCCGCGGCCAGGATCGCCTCGACCGGGTCGTCATGCCGGCGCTGCGCCTCGCGCACCGCGCGGCCCAGCCCGATCGCCTTGGTGGTGGTGTGGTGGATGGCCCAGTCCTTCACCTCGCGCCCGGTGCGCGGTGCCTTGCAGGTGGAGGCGACCGAGCCCATTTCGACGCACGCCTTGCGGCTGACGCGCTCCATCCACTTCCAGCTCGTCACCCGCGCGACGATGACCTCCTGGCCGCGGCAGTCGGCCAGCGACAGCGGCCAGGGCTGCAGGTCGCCGATGGCGAAGCTGGTCATCTGCGCCTCGGGGAAGGCGCGGCCCATGCAGTCGGCATCGACCACCGGGATGCCGAGATGGGCGGCTGCCATCAGCGGCTGGATGGCGTTGCCGCCGCCGATCTCCAGCGACATGACGGCGCGGAACTTGCGGCCGATATAGCGCTCCATGATCTCCACCGCGCGGGCCATGGTGCGGCTGTCGGTCAGGCGCTCCTGCCCGACCAGGGGGGCGCCCATGTTCGAGACCACCGCGACATCGTCGTCGTCGGCCAGGTCGAGCGGGTCCATCAGCTGGAGGGCGCAGCCTTCGGCATAGAGCTGGCGCATGTTGAGCAGGCCGAGATAGGGGCTGCCGCCGCCGCCGGTGCCGAGGATCCAGGCGCCGACCGCCAGCGATTCGATGTCGTCGATGGTGATGGGGGTCAAAGAAACATCTCCCGCAGGACGGCGGCGGTGGCGGTGACCGCCAGGAGGACCGGGCAGGCGAGGCGCCGGCGGACGGCGGCACGCTGCGCCGGCGTGTAGCTGATGCAGTCCATCACCACCAGGTCGGGCCGGCGGGAGGCCAGCCGTTCGGCCGCCGCCACGGCCTCGTCGTCGCCGGCCAGCGGCAGCAGCGGCTCGGCCACCACCTCCACCCCCGGCCGCCGCCACTTGCCGGCCAGCGCATGGATCTGGGCCGGCAGCGGCACGAACAATCCCAGTCGTCCCGCCGGCAGCAGCCCCTGGGCCAGGCCACCCAGCACCGCGGACGGAAACACCACGACCCCGGCCGGCGTCAGGCCCGGAAAGGCACCGGTGCAGCACATCACCGTGGCGCTGGCACCCTCGGCCGCGAAGCGGTCGACCAGGCCCTGGGCGCGGCCGGTGACGGCCCGCTTGGAGATGACGACGCCGGAGCCGTCGGGAAGCTTGGTGAACATCGTGTCGCCGCCATCGACCGGCGGCAGCCGGTCGACCTCCGCCCGCGACAGTCCGTCGAGGCTGCCCACCAGGCGAACCGCGGTATCCGGGCCGACTGCGTCCTGGAGCAGCCGCTCGATGTCGGGTCGGGGAGACTGGCCTATGACGATGGCGCCCAGCATGCGTGCGTGCATCGGATCCCTCTCCGGCAGGATGGTGCCCGTCGCCAGCTTAGCTTGCATCGGCCGCGCCGCGGTCCCTATCCTCGTCGCCCATGATCGTCCCCGCTGATCCCTGGCAGATCGTGCCGCTCGCCGACCGCCCCGACCTCGTACCCGCGCTGGCCGAGGCGCTGTGGGATTTCTGGGGCGAGACCTTTCCGCACAAGACCGTGGCGGTGCGCCGGGCCAGCCTGGCCGCACGGATGAACCGGGACCGGGTGCCGACGGCCGTGGTCGCGGTCGGCGCCGACGGGTCGGCGCTCGGCACTGCCAGCATCCTCCTCGACGACATGGAGACGCGGCCCGACCTCAATCCCTGGCTCGCGACCGTCTTCGTCATGCCGGGCGGCCGTCGCCGCGGCCTGGGTGGTGCCTTGTGCGCGGCCGCCGAGGCCGCGGCCTGGCGACTCGGGGTCGAGCGCCTCTACCTCTTCACCTTCGACCAGCGCGGCTATTATGCGGGGCTCGGCTGGCGTGACCTGGAAAGCGTCGACTATGCCGGCAAGGCCACCGCCATCATGGTCAAGGACGCGCCCGGCTGACTCCGGGGGGCAGAGTTGCTTGTTTGCCCCCCCTTGCGGCCCCTATCCTCCCGGGCGAACGCGAAAGGGGAGGGATCTTGCACGAGGCCGTAGCGAATCTCGAAGGGCCGGCGGCCGTCGAGAACCATGCCGTCGTCGAAGGGGTGACGCGCGTCTATCCGGCCAATGCCGGCAATCCCCCCGTCCACGCCCTGGGCCCGATCGACATGGTGCTGCGGCTGGGCGAGTTCCTGTCGGTGGTCGGCCCGTCCGGCTGCGGCAAGTCGACCCTGCTCGACGTGCTGGCCGGCCTGTCCGCGCCTTCCGACGGCACCATCCTGTTCGAGGGCAAGCCGGTCCGCGGCGAGGTGCCGGACGGCGTCGGCGTGGTCTTCCAGGAGGATGCCGCCTTTCCCTGGCTGACCGTGTGGGACAATGCCGCCTTCGGCCTGCGCCGCGCCGGCGTCGATGGCGAGGAGGTGCGCCGGCGGGTCGACGATGCGCTCTCCTTCATGGGGCTGATGGATTTCCAGCGCGCCTATCCGGCGCAACTGTCGGGCGGCATGCGGCAGCGCGTCTGCATCGCCCGCACGCTGGTCATGCAGCCGCGGCTGATCCTGCTCGACGAGCCGTTCGGAGCGCTCGACCAGCAGACCCGCCTGCTCATGGGCGACGAGCTGCTCAATCTCTGGCGCCGCACCGGCGCCACCGTGATGCTGATCACCCATGCCCTGGACGAGGCGGCGATGCTGTCCGACCGGGTCGGCGTGATGTCGGCGCGCCCCGGCCGCTTCATCGACATGGTGGAGACCGGGTGGCCGCGCGACCGCGACAGCCGGATCGTCGCCGACGAGGCATTCGGCCGGGTCACCGCGCGCCTGTGGTCGCAACTGCGCGGGGAATCGATGAAGGCGCTGGGCATGGCGGGGGCGCGCGGCCATTGACCATGGACCCGATCGTGCTGGTGGCGGTGATCGTCGCGCTGGCGGCCATCATCCTCATCCTCGTCCTGATGCGGCGCAGCGACGGCTCTTCGGCCGAGACGCGGCAGTTGGGCGAGCGCCTGGCCGAGAGCCAGGCGGCCCTGGCCGGGCGGCTGGCCCAGATGGCGGAGCAGGCGACGGCCGCGCAGGCGGCCACCGCCGAGCGGCTTGCCGCCCAGGAACGGCAGATCGCCCTGACGGTGGAGCAGCGGCTTGGCCGCCTCGGCCAGTTCATGGGCGAGACGCTGGACCGCAACGCGCAGACCGCGGCCACCACGCTGGGCGACCTCAAGGCGCGCCTGGCGGTGATCGACGCCGCCCAGACCAAGATCACCGAGCTGTCGAGCCAGGTGGTGAAGCTCCAGGACATCCTCTCCAACAAGCAGGCGCGCGGCGCCTTCGGCGAGGTCCAGCTCGAGGCGCTGGTGTCGGGGATCCTGCCGCCCTCGGCCTACGCCTTCCAGGCCCAGGTCGGCGACGGGCGGCGCGTCGACTGCCTGCTGCAACTGCCCAACCCGCCCGGCGCCATCGCCATCGACGCCAAGTTCCCGCTGGAGAGCTGGCACGCGCTGCGCGCCGCCCGGGACGAGGCCGAGCGCACGGTCGCCGGCCGTGCGTTTGCCGCCGCGATCCTGTTCCATGTGCGCGCGATCGCGGAAAAATACATCGTCGCCGGCGAGACGGCCGAGAGCGCGCTGATGTTCATCCCGGCCGAGGCCGTCTATGCCGAGCTGCATGCGAACTTCCCCGAGGTGGTCGAGAAATCCTATCTCTCGCGGGTGTGGATCGTGTCGCCCACGACCCTGATGGCGACGCTCAACACGGTGCGGGCGGTGCTGAAGGACGTGCGCATGCGCGAGCAGGCGGGCCTCGTGCAGAAGGAGGTGCGCCTGCTGCTGGAGGATGTCGGCCGCCTCGACGACCGCGTCACCAAGCTGCAGCGGCATTTCGAGCAGACCAGCGAGGATGTCCGCCAGATCCGCATCTCGACCGACAAGGTGACGCGGCGCGGCGAGCGCATCGACGAGCTGGAAGTGGAGGATACGGCGCTGATCGCCCTGGCCGAGGGCCGGCGCGCGCTGCCGGACGCCTGATGGCGGCCGCCTGATGGAGCTGGCGGCACAGAGCCTGCTCGGCGTCTTCGTCATCGCGGCGCTGGCGTGGGTCTTGGGCGAGAATCGCCGGCAGGCCCGCCTGCTTCCAGCACTGGCCGGGATCGCGGTGCAGGTCGGGCTGGCCGCGGTCCTGCTGCGGCTGCCGGGGGCGCGGCACGCCTTCGCCTGGATCGCCGACGGCGTGCTGGCCATCCAGGCGGCGACGCGGGCCGGGACGGCGCTGGTCTTCGGCTTCCTCGGCGGCGGGCCGCTGCCCTATGCCGAGACGGCCCCGGGCGCCACCTTCACCCTGGCCTTCCAGGCGCTGCCGCTGGTGCTGGTCTTCAGCGCGCTGTCGGCGCTGCTGTTCCATTGGGGGGTGCTGCCGGCAATCGTGCGCGCCCTGTCCCGGCTGCTCGGGCGCACGCTCGGCATCGGTGGCGCGGTGTCGGTGGCGACCGCGGCCAACATCTTCGTCGGCATGGTGGAAGCGCCGCTGCTGATCCGCCCCTACTTGCTGCGGATGACGCGGGCAGAGCTGTTCATGGTGATGGTGGGCGGGATGGCGACCATCGCCGGCACCGTCTTCGGCCTCTATGGCGCGATCCTGGCGCCGACCATGCCGGATGCCTTCGGCCATCTCCTGGTGGCCTCGGTCATCAGCGCGCCCGCCGCCATCACCGTCGCCCGGCTGATGGTGCCGGAAAGCGGCCCGCCGACGCCGGGCGAGCTGGACCTGGACGGCGGCGCCTCCAGCGGCTTCGAGGCGGTGGTCCGCGGCACCGCCGATGGCGTCGTCCTGCTGCTCCACATCGTGGCCATGCTGATCGTGATGGTGGCGCTGGTGGCGCTGGCCAACCAGGCGGTGGGGCTGCTGCCGGAGATGGGCGGCGCGCCCCTGTCGCTGGAACGGGTGGCCGGCTGGGCCTTCACCCCGGTCGCCTGGCTGATGGGCATCCCCTGGGCCGAGGCGACGCTGGCCGGCGAGCTGCTGGGGGTGAAGACCATCCTCAACGAGTTCCTGGCCTATCTCCGGCTGGCGGCGGTACCGGCCGAGGCCCTGTCCGACCGCTCGCGGTTGATCCTCGTCTACGCGCTCTGCGGCTTCGCCAACTTCGCCAGCCTGGGCATCATGGTCGGCGGCCTGTCGACCATCGCGCCCGAGCGCCGCAGCGACATAGTCGCGCTCGGATTCCGCTCGATCGTCGCCGGCACCCTGGCCACCTGCATGACGGGGGCGGTGGTCGGGATGCTGACCTGGCCGGCTTGATCGCATCCAAACGAAAGGCCCCGAAGCCCGGGAGGGATTCGGGGCCGTCCGCCATCGGTTGGCCGACTACAGGATGATGAAGTCGCCGCTGTTGCCGCCGGTCGGACCCTCGTTGAACTGCGAGAGCTGATTCACGGCGGTGATGTTGTTGAACGAAGCGACGAGGACTGCCCCGCCGACGCTGGTCATGCTGTCGTCGAAGTAGAGCTCGCCGTGGCCACTATTGGTGTTGAAGAAGATGTAGAAGCCGGGCTTGTCGGTGTCGGCCAGGCCGTCCGACAGGAAGGTGTCGAAGTCGGAGATGCCGGCATAGCCGTCGCCGGTCGCGATCAGCAGATTGTCGTTGGCCGTGGCGCCGGCCCCCGCTGTCCCCTTGTAGCCGTCGATCGCCGACACGCCGCCGAAGGCGACGCCGTTGAAGACGACCTGGTCGACGTTCCCGACGAAGTCCTCCAGGATGTCGATGCCCTCGGCCGGGTCGGCGAGGATGAACTGGTCGGCGCCGGCACCGCCCTCCAGCAGGTCGTTGCCCTGGGCGCCGATCAGGGTGTCGTCGAGCGCACCGCCGACCAGGGTGTCGTCGCCTGCCTCGCCGTTCAGCTCGTAGGTGCCGCCGGTTTCCCGCGAGGCGTCGAGCGCATCCTCGCCGCCGCCGCCGAACACCGCCATCGAATCGCCGTCGGCGACGTTGCCGTCGGCGAACACGACGCTGTCGTCCTCGCCGCTGAAGATGACGGTTTCGAAGTTCTGCAGCGAGAGATCGCGGAGCAGGAGGTCGGTCTCCTGGTTGAAGCTGATCTGGTCGCTGCCGTCGCCGCCGTCATTGGCGTCGCCGAAGAAGAGGCCGCGCTCGTACTGGACGACATCGTCGCCCTCGCCTGCGTCCACGGTGACGTTGGTGTTGGGCAGGACGCCGTCGAAGGCATGCCCGGAGGTGTCGCCGACGAAGATCGAGTCACTGCCGTCGCCGCCGATCAGCGTCTTGTCGCCGATCGCACCGTTGCCGATCCCGACCACGTCGTCGTCGGTGCCGCCGTCGAAGGTGTCGGACCCGACATTCTGGCCGAGGATGGTATCGTTGCCGGCGTCGCCGAAGACCTGGATGTCGCCGTCATTGGCTTCCATCAGGGCCTGGTCGTTGTTGTCGCCGAGATAGACGACATGGTCCCCGGTGGTCGAGACGATGTTCACCAGGTCCTGCAGCTTGTCCATGTAGATAAGCTTGTCGCCGGTGTCGCTGTTGCCGACCGACACGGTGTCGTTGCCGTTGCCGGCGAAGATCGTGTCGTTGCCGATGTCGGGGTCGATGACGTCGTTTCCGGCCCCGCCATAGAGGATGTCGTCGCCGGCGCCGCCATTGAGCTGGTCGTTGCCGAGGTCGCCCGCGACATTGTCGTTGCCGGCATTGCCGTTGATGGTGTCGTTCTCCTGGCCGCCATACAGCGAATCATTGCCGGCCCCACCGATCACGAAGTCGGCCCCGGTGTTGCCGTAGACGCGGTCGTTGCCGTCACCGGTGGAGATGCTGTCGGCCCCGCCCAGGCCCCACACCTGCACCGACTGCAGCGCGCTGGACAGAGCGGTCACGTCGTTGCCGGCGTCGTCCAGCAGCGTGTCCGTCAGGCGATCGCCGACCCAGAGTTGGCCGCCGTTGCTGAGGACGATGTTGGAACTCGACGGTGACCCGTCGGTGCCGCCGATCTGCCGCACCAGCATGTTGGGGATGTAGGCATAGCGAACCTCGCCAGCCGGCAGCGGCGCCCCGCTCGCGTCGCGCGACTTCACGATGGCGATGTCGGTCCCGTTCTCCACGATGTCGAACTGCTGGGCCTGGAGGCCCGGGTCGGAGATCTGCAGCACATCCGACCGAAAATCGAACGACTGGCCCTGAATCTTGAGATCCAGATTGGAAGATCCGTTCCAACTGAAGATTGCCATGGAAGATACCTCGTCTACTGCTCATGCTTGAAAACGAGCCCGGCCACCGCCGCGGCGCGCACGGACCAGCACCGCGACCGTTCCGGCCCCGGTGTCCGGCAGCGAGGTGGACCACGTCCCCGCCTTGGCCGGCTCATGGGGCAAACGAGGCGATCCGCGATCAGTTCCGTGCCGGGAATCTAAAATCAGCGCAGATTTGGAGGTAACTCGAAACGCCGTCGCGGCGGCGAGCTTTCGGGTACACTCCGTTCCGGCAGCAACCGACGGGAGCCGGCGCCAATGAGCGGTTTTTCCATCTTCGTGCTGATCGTCCTGGTGCTGGCCGTCATCCTGGTGGGGATGGGGGTGAAGTCGGTGCCGCAGGGCCGCGAATTCACGGTCGAGCGGTTCGGGCGCTACACCCGCACGCTGATGCCAGGCCTCAACCTGATCATCCCGTTCGTCGACCGGATCGGCGCCAAGCTGTCGATGATGGAGACGGTCCTGGACGTGCCGCAGCAGGACGTCATCACCCGCGACAACGCGCTGGTGACGGTCGACGGGGTCGTCTTCTTCCAGGTGCTGGACGCGGCCCGGGCGGCCTATGCGGTATCCAACCTGGAGAACGCGATCCTCAATCTCACCATGACCAATGTCCGCACGGTCATGGGGTCGATGGACCTGGACGAGCTCCTGTCCCAGCGCGACAAGATCAACGCGCAACTGCTGCTGGTGGTCGACGAGGCGACGACGAGCTGGGGCGTGAAGGTGACCCGGATCGAGATCAAGGACATCTCGCCGCCGCGCGACCTGGTCGACAGCATGGGCCGGCAGATGAAGGCCGAGCGCGACAAGCGCGCGGCCATTCTCGAGGCGGAGGGGCTGCGCCAGGCGGCCATCCTCAAGGCCGAGGGCGAGAAGCAGGCGACCATCCTGGCCGCCGAGGGCCGGCGCGAGGCGGCCTTCCGCGATGCCGAAGCGCGCGAGCGCGAGGCCGAGGCGGAGGCCCGTGCGACCGCGGTCGTCTCGAAGGCGATCAGCGAGGGCAGCATCCAGGCGGTCAACTATTTCGTGGCCCAGCGCTATGTGGAGGCGCTGGAGAAGGTGGCGTCGGCCCCCAACCAGAAAGTCCTCATGCTGCCGGTGGAGGCCGCCAGCGTCATCGGCGCGATCGGCGGCATCGCCGAGATCGCGCGCGAGGCCTTCCCCGCCGCCCGTGGCGAGGGCGCGCCGCCCGGCCGCTGACCGGGGATCAATCGCACCGGATCATTTGCAATGGATAGCATCGAGTTCTGGCACTGGCTCAGCCTGGCCGCCCTGCTCGGCGTCCTGGAGATGGTGGTCCCCGGCACCTATTTCATGTGGCTCGGCATCGCGGCGGCATTGGTGGGTGGCGTCTCCTGGCTGTGGCCGGAGCTGCACTGGCAGTATCAGGTGCTGTCGTTCGCGGTCCTGTCGGTGGCGGTCGTTTTCGTCTATCGCCGCTGGCTGGGCGGTGCCCGGCCGGCGGAGACCGACCAACCCCACCTCAACCGGCGCGGCGAACAGTATGTCGGCCAGATCTTCACCCTCGACCAGCCGATCGTCGACGGCGTCGGCCGCGCCCGCGTCGAGGACACCATGTGGCGCATCCTCGGGCCCGACCTGCCGGCAGGGGCCCGGGTGCGGGTGACCGGAGTGGACGGGGCCTCCCTGAAGGTGGAGGCCGCATAGGAGGATGAAGGAGACCCTTTCCCGCGCCGAGGCGCGCCGCGTCGCCCTGGCGGCCCAGGGCTTCGCCGATGCGCGCCCGACGGGGGCGGTCGATGCGCGCCATGTGCGCCGCGTGCTGGACCGTGTCGGGCTGTTCCAGATCGATTCGGTGAACGTTCTGGTGCGGTCCCACTATCTGCCCCTGCACGCCCGCCTCGGCAGCTACCCGACGGCCCTGCTCGACCGGCTGGCCTACGACAAGCGCCGTTCGCTCTTCGAATATTGGGGGCATGAGGCTTCGCTGCTGCCGCTGGCATCGCAGCCGCTGATGCGCTGGCGGATGGAGCGCGCCTGGCGTGGCGTCGGCCCCTACGGCGCCCTCGCCCGCTTCGGCGTGGAGAAGGCCGACTATGTCCGCCGCGTCCTGGCCGAGGTGACGGACCGGGGCGCGATCGGCGCGGGCGAGTTGTCCGACGGCAGCCGCGGCGAGGGCGGCTGGTGGGGCTGGAGCGACGGCAAGCGCGCGCTGGAGTTCCTGTTCTGGGCCGGGCGCGTCACCACCGCGGCCAGGCGCAATTTCGAACGCCTCTACGACCTGCCTGAACGCGTGCTGCCGGCCGATCTGCTGGCAGTCGCGACGCCATCCGAGGCCGACGCGCAGCGCCAGCTGATGCGACTCGCCGCCCGCGCGCTGGGGGTGGCGACCGAGCGCGACCTGCGCGACTATTTCCGCCTGCCCGTGGCCGACGCACGGCCGCGGCTGGCGGAGCTGGTGGAGGCGGGCGAGCTGCTGCCGGTCGGCGTCGAGGGCTGGGACCGGCCGGCCTACCTCGACCGCGATGCCCGGTTCCCGCGGCGGATCGCGGCCGCGGCCCTGCTGTCGCCCTTCGATTCGCTGATCTGGGAGCGCGATCGCACCCAGCGGCTGTTCGATTTCCATTACCGCATCGCGCTGTACACGCCGGCGGCGCAGCGCACGCATGGCTACTACGTCCTGCCGTTCCTGCTGGGCGACCGCCTGGTTGCCCGCGTCGACCTGAAGGCCGATCGCGCCGCCGGCCGACTGCTGGTCCAGGCCAGCCACGCCGAGGCGGGCATCGACCCCGGCACCGTGGCGGAGCCGCTGCATCGCGAGTTGTCGGCGCTGGCGCGCTGGCTGGGTCTGCCGGAAATGGCGATCGCAGCCAGGGGCGACCTGGCGCCCGCCCTGAAGCGCATCGCCATGCCGGTCGGCGCATGACCGGCAACCCGCTCGTCCCGGAACTCCATTGCTCCGACATCGACCGCAGCCTCGCCTTCTACACGCGCGTGCTCGGCTTCCAGGTACGCTACGCGCGGCCCGCGGAGCGCTTCGCCTATCTTGCCCGCGAGGGGGCGGAGCTGATGCTGGAGCAGACGGTCGATCCGGCTCGCGCCTGGCTGACGGGACCACTCGAATACCCGCTCGGCCGCGGCATCAACCTGCAGATCCGGGTCGCGGATGTGGACCGGCTGCATGCGGCGGTGGCCGGGTCCGGCGCCCGCATCTTCGTGCCGCTGGAGGAACGCTGGTATCGGACCGGATCAGTCGATGCCGGCCATCGCCAGTTCGCGGCCCTCGATCCCGACGGCTACCTGCTGCGCTTCTACCAGGACCTGGGCGAGCGGCCGGCGCAGGCGCCGGATAGCGGCGGCCTCTAGCTGGTGGGCGGCCGGATCATGGCGGCGCCGAGGACCGGCCCCTGGTCCTTCTTCTGGACGATGACCGCGGCGCCATAGTCGGCGCCCATGGCGTCCGGCGTGTAGGTCAGGCGCGCGGCCCTGCCGGTCCATTCGCCCATCGGCACGATCGATCGCACGACATGGGCGTTGACCAGTGCGCGGCCGGAATTCTCGCCGCGCTCCACCGTCGTCTTGCGCGCACGTTCGAAGATGGCGAGCCAGACCACCGCCGGGCCGGCCGTGGCGCCGTCGGGGATGGTGGCGACGATGCTGGGCCCGTCCTGGGCGATCTCGACCGCCAGGTGCGGCTTGGCGGATGCCTCCCGGATCAGGCGCTCGACCGTCTCGCGCTCGCTGCCGACCGCCTGGGCCTGACCGTCGACCACCATCTGCGGCGTGTAGACATAGCGCAGGCCCATGGCCGCCTTGTAGGCCCGCTGGCGCTGGGAATTCTCGGCCCGGCTGAAGGGATCGGCCCAGCCCATGTAGTTCCAGTAGTCGACATGGAACGACAGCGCGATGACGTCGCCGCGCCCGGCCAGTTCATGCAGCAGCTTGTCCGCCGCCGGGCAGGAGGAACAGCCTTGGGAGGTGAAGAGCTCGACCACCACCGGGCCACGCTCGCCGGCCGCCAGGCCGGTGATCGGCAACCCGCTTGCAGCAAGCACGGCGGCCGTGGCGATCGATCGGAGGATCTGTCGGAAGATCAGGCGGCGGGTGATCATGACGGTAACTTACGCTCGTCCGGCCCGCTGTGCGATTCAACCTCGCATCACGTCCGCGTGACGGTTGCGTGTGGCCTCCCTCGAGGCCGCGGGGGCCGGCCGAAGCCGGCCCCTGGCCTGGATCAGGCGGCTTCCTTCAGCATCCCGCGCAGGACGTACTGGAGGATGCCGCCGTGGCGGTAATATTCCAGCTCGTCCAGGGTGTCGATCCGGCACAGAAGCTGGATCGTCTCGCTGCGGCCGTCGTCGCGATGGATATGGCAGGTGACGTCCATGCGCGGCTTGATGCCGTCGGTGATGCCGACGACGTCGAACCGCTCGCTGCCGTCGAGGCCCAGCGACTTGCGGGTGGCGCCGTCCTTGAACTGCAGCGGCAGCACCCCCATCCCGACCAGGTTCGAGCGATGGATGCGCTCGAAGCTCTCGACGATGACCGCACGCACGCCGAGCAACCGGGTGCCCTTGGCCGCCCAGTCGCGCGACGAGCCGGTGCCGTATTCCTTGCCGGCCACGATCACCAGCGGCACGCCCTCGGCCTGGTAGCGCATCGCCGCGTCGTAGATCGGCATCACGTCGCCCGACGGCAGGTGGCGGGTGACCCCGCCCTCGGTGCCGGGCGCCATCTCGTTGCGGATTCGGATGTTGGCGAAGGTGCCGCGCATCATGATTTCATGGTTGCCGCGGCGGGCGCCGTACGAGTTGAAGTCGTTCGGGCGCACCTGATAGCCCATCAGGTACTCGCCGGCCGGGCCCGCCTTGCGGATGTTGCCGGCGGGCGAGATGTGGTCGGTGGTGATGCTGTCGCCTAGCACGGCCAGCGGCCGGGCGCCGATGATCTCGGTGATCGGTGCCGGGACCTTCGGCATGTCCACGAAATAGGGCGGCGACTTCACATAGGTCGAGCCCGGGTCCCACTGGTAGGTCTGGCCCTCGGCCGTGGCGATCGTCCGCCATTCGGGCGGGCCTTCGAAGACGTTGCCGTAGCGGCTGGTGAACATCTTCGGGGTCAGCGCCTTCTCCATCGTGGCCGCGACCTCGGCCGAGGACGGCCAGATGTCGCGCAGATAGACGGGCTTACCGTCGCTGCCGTCGCCGAGCGGCTCGGTCGTCAGGTCGATGCGCATGGACCCGGCCAGCGCATAGGCCACCACCAGCGGCGGCGAGGCCAGGTAGTTCGCCTTCACCTGCGGGTGCACCCGCCCCTCGAAGTTGCGGTTGCCGGACAGGACCGCGGCCACCGTCAGGTCGCCTTCATCGACGGCATTCGCAACGGGTTCCGGCAGCGGGCCGGAATTGCCGATGCAGGTGGTGCAGCCATAGCCCACGAGCTGGAAGCCCAGCGCGTTCAGGTCGCTCTGGAGGCCGGCCGCCTCCAGGTAGTCGGTGACGACCTGGCTGCCGGGGGCGAGCGACGTCTTCACCCACGGCTTGCTCTGCAGCCCGCGCGCCAGCGCGTTGCG
>CAZQOA010000042.1:0-38652 GCA_964594715.1 uncultured Rhizobiaceae bacterium
AAGCCATGGCACGCTGGGATGGAAGCATTGCCCAGCGGTCGTAGCGTCCCTCGACTGCTGCGCGCTCGGGATGAGTTGCCACCGGTATTTCCGAGCCACCGTGGATGAAACGCGTGGGACGATGAAGGTCGGGAGTGCTGGCGATGGAGCGAGCCGATCGGCGGACGCTCCACTGCTTTTCCCAATCTCTCCTCGCCCTGAGCCTGTCGAAGGGTCCGGATGGCGGAATGAACGCCGGCGTCCTTTCCTTGCACCAGGATGGTTCGACAAGCGCACCATGAGGGTGTGTGGCATAGCGATGGAGACAACCGATCGGCAGCAGCTCCGTCGCTTGCCCCAATCAAACCGGCCAGCACCGAGGTGCTTTCTATCTAGGAGCGTTCTTTTGGGCACAACCTATGTGGGGGAGAGAAGGACCTTATCCCGAGCGCGGAGCGAAGCGAGCAGTTGGCCTAGCGCCGCGGCAGCACGGAGCGGGCGACGGCGGCTTCTTCGGTCGGGGCGGGCAGCGGCCGGCCGTCAATGGTCACCGCGACCAGTTCGGCGCGAGCCATGCCGACCGGCGTCGCCAGGTCGAGGCGAACCGGCACCAGCGGCAGGTCGCCGCCCAGCGACGCCACGGCGATCGATGCCGCGCGCGCGTCGTCCCCATCGTCCCAGGGCGACAAGGTCTTGAGGAATCCCGCCAGCCGCCGCATCGAGGCCGAGCAGCGGTGGACGACCGATACGGTCATCGCATTGGCCCGGTCGATGCCGGCGTCGGCGAAGACGAGGTCATAGCGCCGCAGCCCGTCGAATACCGGCACCTCGCCGCTGCAGCTTCCCGTCGCTTCCATCCGCCGCGTCACCCGCAGGACGGCGGTCAGGACGTCGACCGAGCCATGCGTCATCTCCGGCGACACCGGCTCGCGGTCGTCGGCCTGCGGCGGTGGCTCTGCGGTGGCGGCCACGGTGCCGTCGCCGCGATAGACGAGGCGCGCATGGCGCACCTTGCCCGCGACCGCGCTGGTGGTGCGATAGAGGCCGGGGCGCAAATCGTCGCCGGCGACGGCACCGTCCACCTCGCCGCGATGGCGCCAGGGAAAGAGGAAGCCCACGACCCCTTGCGTCTCCATGTTCGAGACGATCCGGTAGCGGCCGTCGGCGAACGACAGGTCGAGCTTCAAGGCCAGGGTGGCCACGCCTGCCGTATAGACGTCATAGCGCAACTCCACCGAGCGCGGCGATGCGGCCGCGTCGAGGGCAAGGAGCATGACGGGAAAAGCCACGCCCAGCAGTCGGAGGCCCCGGTAGCGATGCATCGTCCGCTCCCCCTCGGCCAATTGCAGGCCTGGCCGCCCGAGTTGTCGAATTTGTCCGCTCGTTGGCCCCGCCGGCTTGTTGACTTCGAGAGTCGGGGGCCACTATAAGCCATCCGCCGGGCGGGCGCGTAGCTCAGTGGGAGAGCACCGTGTTCACACCGCGGGGGTCGTAGGTTCAATCCCTACCGCGCCCACCATCCACCCTCCCGGCCCTTTCCTAGCCTTCCCCCGCGTTCGGGACCCCTCCGATGGACCTCTCGACGGCGCTTCAAGCCGCCCTTCTCGGACTGCTCGAGGGGCTGACGGAGTTCATCCCCGTCTCCTCGACCGGCCATCTGCTGCTGGCGGTCGACCTGCTGGGGTTCCAGGGGCCGCCCGGCAAGGTCTTCGAGATCGCCATCCAGCTGGGTGCCATCCTGGCGGTGTGCTGGCTCTATCGCGACCGGCTGTTCGGCAGCCTGTTCCGTATCGGCCGCGACCCGGAGGCGCAGCGCTTCTACGGAAACCTGTTCTTTGCCGTGCTGCCGGCGCTGCTGATCGGCTTCTTCGCCCATCGCTTCATCAAGGAAGTCCTCTTCTCGCCCTGGGTGGTCTCGGTCGCACTCGTCGTCGGCGGGCTGGCGATCCTGGCCATCGAGCGCTGGAAGCCGGCACCGACGGTCGGCACGGTGGACGACATCCGCTTCCGGCTCGCCCTCAAGATCGGCCTCTGCCAGACCGTCGCCATGATCCCCGGCGTCTCGCGCTCCGGCGCCACCATCCTGGGCGCGGTCCTGATGGGCGTGAACCGCCGGGCGGCGACCGAGTTCTCGTTCCACCTGGCCGTGCCGACCATGGCGGCGGCCACCGCCTACGATCTCTACAAGAACTGGGCCGCCCTCGACCTGTCGGCCGGAGCCGTCATCGCCGTCGGCTTCCTCACCGCCTTCCTGGCGGCGATGCTGGTGGTGCGCAGCGTCGTCGGCTTCGTCGCCCGGCATGGGTTCGTGCCCTTCGCGTGGTACCGCATCGCGATCGGCTCGACGATGCTGGCGATCCTGCTGCTGCGCTGAGCGGGCCAGGCGGGCGCACCGCCCGCACTCAATCGCCGGTTATCAATCCGGTTCGCAGTTTCGCGCCCGCACCAGCGGATTCATGCCACTATGTCGACGGCATGATCGGCAGACATCTTCCGCTCCTGGCCCTGTTCGCCATGGCGGTCTCTCTGGCGGGGGGTCCTCGCGCCGCAGGCTCGGCACTGCGCCCGACCCTCGTGCAGACGCCGATTCCGGAAGGCGCCGGCGCCCGCGCGGCGGCGCTGGCCCGGGTCGTCAAGGGCATCGTCAGCTACACCCGATGGCCGGCGGCACCCCGGATCGTCCGGATATGCATCGTCGGCCGCGCGCAGTACGACCAGCCGCTGATCGAGGGCATGTCGCAGGCGCCTGGCCCGGCGGTCGAGATCGACCATCTGGCGATCGACCACCCGCAACTGCCAGATGCCTGCAACGCGCTCTATGTCGGGGAGGTGACGGACCAGGAGCGGCAGGAGCTGTTCGCCCGGATCGCGGGGCATTCGATCCTCACCATCATCGAGAGCGATCCGACCTGCCGCGGTGGCGGCATGTTCTGTCTGCGCATCGACGAGCAGCAGATCGGCTTCGAGATGAATATCGACGCGGTCGCCCGCAGCGGCACGCGCGTGCATCCCAAGGTCCTGCTGCTGGCCCGTCCCCAGGGGCCGCAATCGTGAAGCCGCCCACCGAAGCCACCTGCGAGACGCGCCCTTTTCTGCGGACCGCCCTGGCACGCGTGCATTTCCGCCTCATCCTGTTCGCGGTCGGGCTGACCGGCCTGACCGTGATGCTGTTCGGGTTCGCGGTGATGCGGGACTATGCGCGCCACAACCTGCAACTGATCGCCCAGTCGGTCGCCTACACGGTCGAGGCGGCCATGGTGTTCGACGACCGCGACGCCGCCGCGGAGGCACTGGCGGTGATCGGCGCGGCCGAGGCGGTGGCGGAGGTATCGGCCGTGCGCCGCGACGGGACGCTCCTGGCAAGCTGGCGGCGCGGCGGCGGCGGCTTCGTCCACCAGGTCGAGGGCTGGGTCGCAGGGCTGGTGTTCCCGTCCCCGATCATGTCGCCGGTGGTCCATGGCGGCGCCGCGGTCGGCCAGATCCGGCTGCGCGGCGCCAGTACCGGCCTGGTGAAGTTCGTGGCCGGCGGCCTGGCCGGTGCATTCGTCTGCCTGATCGCAGCCGCCATCACGTCGGTCCATCTGGCGCGGCATCTCCAGCACAGCATCGTCGGCCCGTTGCAGACCCTGGCCCGGGTGGCGCACACGGTCCGACGCGACCGCGCATTCGGGCAGCGCGTGCCCCCCGCGAAGATCGCCGAGATCAACGCGCTGGGCGATGATTTCAACGCGCTGCTGGGCGAGCTCGAGACATGGCACGGGCGCCTGCAGCGCGAGAACGCGGCGCTGACCCATCTCGCGACCCATGACAGCCTGACGGGGCTGCCCAACCGGGCCTATTTCGAGGGCCGCCTGAGCCGCGCGATCCGTGATGCCCAGGGTACCGGCGAGCGTGTCGCCGTCCTCTTCCTCGACAGCGACCGCTTCAAGGAGACGAACGACGCCTTCGGCCACGCGGCCGGCGACGTGGTGCTGGCGACCATCGCCGCGCGCATCAAGGGACAGTTGCGCGAGTTCGACCTGGTCGCCCGGCTGGGCGGCGACGAGTTCGCCATCCTCCTCACCCCGATCGGCGACATCGACGACGCGGTGCGGGTCGCCGACGACATCATCGCCAGCATGGAGCAGCCGGTTGCCCTGCCGGCCGGCGATGCTGTACGAGCCACGCTCAGCATCGGCATCTCCCTGTTCCCCGAACATGCGCGCGACGCCACCGGCTTGCTCGATACCGCCGATGCGGCGATGTATGCGGCCAAGCAGCTGTCGCGCGGCGGACGACAGGTAGCCAAGGCATTGAAGGAATCACCCACCGGCCGGGAGGGCGGACGTGCATTACATAGCTAGAACGATGGCCCTCCGCGTGGCCTCTGCCGGACTGCTGCTGGCGATGATCGTGGCCGGCTGCCAATCGCCACAGCCGCCACCGCCGACCGGGCTGAATGCCGCCCAGATCGCCACCCTGAAGGAGCTGGGATTCAAGCCGGTCGACGATGGCTGGGAGCTCGGCCTGTCGGACAAGCTGCTGTTCGCGACCAATGAGGACCGTCTGGCGGACGGGCAATGGCAGTCGATCGGGCGCCTCACCGGCACCCTCCTGTCGGTGGAGATCCGCCGGGCCCGGGTCGAGGGGCATACCGACAGCTCGGGCACCGCCGCATACAATGATGCGCTGTCCCTGCGGCGGGCGTCGGCCGTGGCGGACGCCATGGTCGATGCCGGCATACGGCCGGAGGACCTGCGCGTCCAGGGCCTGGGTGCCCGCTACCCGATCGTGTCCAACGCCGACGCCGCTGGGCGCCGGGAAAACCGTCGCGTCGCGATCATCGTCGCCGCCGAATAGCCGATCAGCGCAGGAAGAAGCTGATCGGAACCACGATCTCCAGCCGCTCCTCCTCCACATCGCCCGGCAGCGGCGGCAGCGGCGAGGCCCGTTGCAGCAGTTCCTCGACCTCGTGGTCCAGCACCGAATGGCCCGAAGTCTTGACGATCCGGTGGTTCATGATGGTGCCGTTGCGCGCGATGGTGAAGCGGACCGTCGTCGTTCCCTCCATGCGCCGGCGTTGCGCGGTGGCAGGATAGGTCTTGTAGCGCTCCAGTTGCGCCCGCAGTGCGGCCAGGTAGGACTGGGACGGGCCGGCGGGGCGCGTCGGGCGCGGGGCGGGCGCGGACAGCATGGCGGTCTGCGCCGGCGGGGCCGGGCTTGGTGCAGGGGGCGTGTCGGCGACCGGGGCCGGAGGCGCCGGCGCCGGGGCCGCGACGGTCGTGGGCTCGCGGCGCTGCGGCGCCGGGCGGCGCGGCTTGGGCGATGGCGGGGTCGGCGTGCGCGCGACCTTTTCCACCCGCTCCTCGACCGGCTTGGTCTCCACCGGCTCGACCTCGGCCACCTGCTCGACCGGCTTCTCGACCGGCAGCTCTTCCGCCTTCGCGGTCTTCACCTCGTCCGGCGGCGGTGGCGGGGCCTCCGCGGTTGCCACCGGCTGCACCGTCTCGACCGGGACCGGCTGGGCGGTTTCCATCGGCGGCGCCACCTGGGCGGCGTCCGGCGGGGCCGGCTCGGCATCCTCGGCCTTCATGGAAAGGGCTTCCATGGAGGTCGGCATCGCCGTCATCACCAGCTCGACCGGCTTCGGCGGCGGCTCCGGCCGCATCGAATCATATGCGAAGAAGGCGCCGACCACCGCCACGTGTCCCGCGACGGAAGCGACCAGGGGCCAGCGAATGATGCTGCGAACGGTCATCGGTGGCGGGGGTCAGCGCCCAGGTGCGGTCGGCGCAGGGACTGCCGTCGCCTCGGACAGCAGCGACACCCGGCCGAAGCCCGACGACGACACGATGCCCAGCACCTCCATGGCACGGCCATAGGGGATGGTGCGGTCGGCACGGACATAGACCACGGCATCCTTCTCGGTCTGGGCCAGCTTCACCAGGCTGCTGCGCAACCCATCGGGCTCCACCGCTTCCTGGCGCAGGAAGATCCTGCCATCGCGGTCGATGCTGACGACCAGGGGCTCGCGCGGCGCGCTGACCCGGCTGGCCTCGCTCTTGGGCAGTTGCACCGGCACCCCCGCCATCATCAGCGGCGCCGCCACCATGAAGACGATCAGCAGCACCAGCATGACGTCGACGAAGGGGGTGACGTTGATCTCTCCGGCCAGCGGCGGCGCCTCGTCGTCGCCTCCGCCCATGTCGAATACGCCCGCCATCGATGCCGGTTCCCTATGCCGCCGCCCGGTGGGCGGTGGCCGCCCGCCGGTGGACCAGTTCGGCGCCGAGCCGCTCGACCGCCGCGGCGACCTCGCTCTGCAGCCGGCGCAATGCCGAGGCGTAGCGATTATAGGCGACCACCGCCGGGACGGCGGCGATCAGGCCGAGCGCGGTCGCGAACAGGGCCTCGGCGATGCCGGGCGCCACCACGGCCAGGCTGGTGTCCTGCGAGGCGGCGATCGCGGAAAAGCTGTTCATGATGCCCCAGACCGTGCCGAACAGGCCGACGAACGGCCCCGCGGACGAGACGGTGGCGAGAAACGGCAGCCCCGATTCCAGCGGCCGCAGCGCCTCGTAACCGGCCCGTCGCGCGGCCCGCTCGACCCGCCCGCGCCGCTCGCCCAGGCTTTCGCCGGCCGGCTCCAGGGACAGCTCGCGGGCGGCGGCGGCCAGGACGGTGCGGGCGAACGGGCTCTGCGCCGGGTCGACCCCGCCACCGCCGCTCAGCGCCGCGCCGAACGCGGCCACCGCGCGGCGCAGGCGCCGGCCGCGGGCGATCTTCTCGGCCACGATCGCCCAGACGCCGATCGAGCCCAGCACCAGCACCAGCATCACCGCCTTCACGACCGGGTCGGCCATCAGGAAGAAGTCGATGAAGGAGATGTGCCCTGCGGCGTCGTGCAGGAGGGGTGCCGCCGCCTGGGCCGCGGCTGGTAGCGTCGAATCCATCGGTCTTGGACCTTCTACTTCGTCAGCTTCACGTCGCCGCGGCTCTGCACCTGCATCAGGCCGACGCAATCGCGGTCCTTGCCCCCGCATTCGATCACGTCGTTCACCAGGATCGACGACACCTCGGGACATGCCAGGCCGGACAGGTCGAACACCTTCACGCCCTTCTTCTCCGCCCGCAGCGGGCCGACCTCGAGGGCCAGGCGGCGTGCGATCACACCGCCACGGTCGAACACCACAAGGTCCAGCTTGAACGCCTCGAAGGCGGTCTTGCCGCGATTGTCGAGCAGCAGATAGGCACGGCAATCCGCCCCCCGCTCCTCCAGCCGGTTCAGTTCCACCACCACGGGCGGGTCCTCGGCCAGCGCCGGCAGCGTGCCGCCGACCAGCGCCGCGGCTGCCCCGAGAAGGCCGAGGCAGCTCGCCATCGGCCGGCGAACGGCCCTGTGAACCGGCTTCGTCATGATCCCGCTTTCATCCTGTCGCAGTGCGTCAGACTGATAGTCATTCTCAATATCGTTCGCAAGCGCCGAAATCCACCATCGCCGACAGCATCGCGGATCGCGGTTGCAATGCCACCAACCCAGATTGCCGCGGGCGGCTGGACGGCAAGCGGCCGGCGAACGCAGTATGCCGGCCCGTCGCCCGCCCGTTGACTGAAAGCCCTCGCCTGCACCATGCGCCTTCCCACCCACGGCCGGTATGCCTACAGCGCGCTGCCGAAGCGCCCCGTCTATGACTGGCCGAATGGCCGCCGGCTGGCGGTCTATATCGGCCTGAATCTGGAGCATTTCGCGTTCGGCGAGGGGTTGGGCGCGGAGCTGGCGCCGGGCGGACCGCAGCCGGATGTGCTGAATTTCGCGTGGCGCGATTATGGCAACCGGGTCGGCGCCTGGCGCCTGCTCGACCTGTTCCAGTCGCTGTCGCTGCCGGCGTCGGTCCTGCTCAATACCAGTCTCTATAACTATTGCCCCGAGCTGGTCGCCGCCTTCCGTGACCGCGGCGACGAGATGGTCGGCCATGGCCGCAGCAACTCCGAACGCCAGGGGGTGCTGACCGAGGAGGGCGAGCGCCAGCTCATCGCCGAGGCCACGGCCGCCATGGTCCGGCGAGAGGGCCGCGAGCCGGCCGGCTGGCTCGGCCCCTGGATCTCGGAAAGCCGGGTGACGCCCGACCTGCTGAAGGAGGCCGGCTACCGCTATGTGCTCGACTGGACGATGGACGACCAGCCGGTATGGATGGCGACCAGGGCCGGCCCGCTGCTGGCGATCCCCTACCCGCAGGAGCTGAACGACGTCCCGGCCATCGCCTTCCGCCACATGGAGGCCGACGCCTTCGCCGACATGATCGTCGATCAGTTCGACGAGATGCGCGACCAGGCGGCCGATGCGCCGCTGGTGATGGGGATCGGGCTGCACGCCTACCTGGTCGGCCAGCCCTACCGCCTGCGCCATCTGCGCCGGGCCCTGGCCCATGTCGCGGGCGCCGCCGGCGACATCTGGATCACCCGGGCCGGCGCCATCGCCGCCCATGTCGAGCGCCTGCCGAAGGGCACCCTGCCCGACGCCCCCTCTGTGGCCGGGTCCGGGCAGTGAGCGTCACCACCGGCGACCAGCCGGGCCGCGGCATCGTCCTGATGCTGGGTGCGGTCGCCTGCTTCGTGGTCATGGATGCGCTCATCAAATGGCTGAGCGCCACCTACCCGACGATGCAGGTGGTGTTCTTCCGCAGCCTGTTCGCCCTGGTCCCGATCATTCTCCTGGTGATCCAGCAGGGCGGCGTCGCGCGGCTGCGCACGCGCCGGCCCTGGATGCATGCGATGCGCTGCATCATCGGGCTGGGCTCGATGGTCTGCTTCTTTCACGCCTTCCGATCGATGCCGCTGGCCGACGTCATCGCCATCGGCTTCGCCGCGCCCCTGTTCGTGACCGCGCTCTCGGTGCCGCTCCTCAAGGAGAAGGTCGGGGTCCGCCGCTGGGCGGCCGTGATCGTCGGCTTCGTCGGCGTGCTGATCATGGTCCGGCCCGGCGCCGACGTGCTGGAGGTCGGTGCCGGCATCGCCCTTCTCGGCACGCTCTTCTATGCGCTGGCCATGATCCTGATGCGCGACCTCGGCCGGACCGACACGACCAGCGCCATCACCTTGTACTTCACCCTGTCCGGCACGCTCGTCGCCGGCGCCGTCATGCCCTTCGTCTGGGTGGCGCCCTCCGGCATCGACTGGCTGCTGCTGGTCCTGGTCGGGCTGATCGGCGGGGTGGCCCAGCTTTTGATGACCCAGGCATTCCGCCTGACGCCGGTCGCGGTCGTGGCGCCCTTCGACTACACGGCGATGCTGTGGGGCACGGCACTCGGCTACATGGTCTGGGGCGAGGTGCCGGACACGCTGGTCTGGGTGGGCGCCGCCATCGTCGCCGCCAGCGGCCTCTACATCGTCCACCGCGAAACCCGCCTGCGCGTGGCGCGGCTGAACATCGGCACGCGCACGACGGGACGGCGGTAGCTGCGAAGTCGCAGTGAATTCAGACCTGCGGATAGAGCCGCGGGAACAGGATTTCCAAGGCATGGGTGGGAAAGCGCAGCGAGACCGGCCCCTTGGGGGTGGCAGACGCCAATAGCCCTTCGGCGATGAGATCATTCAGGACCCGCCGCGACGTGCGCTCGGGCAGGCCGGTGACGCGAGCAGCGTGGCCGCGCTCAACCTCCCCGCGGATGAGCGCTTCCTCCAGGAGCCGGGTCGCCTCGGGTTTCAACGTCTCGCTTCGCTCGACATAGGTACGCAGGCGCCGGGCCAGAGCATCGAGCTCGAAGAGGCTGGACATGAAGGTGACCTGGTCGAGGCAGACGTGCAGGAACCACTGCACGAACTCCAGGAGGGCGCGTTGGGAAAGGTTGCCTCGGCCGTCGAGATCGCCCTGCCGCGGCATGTCGGCATGATCCATCATCCGCTTGTATTCGCTCCGGCTTTCGAGGCCGCGGGCCAGCCCGCGAGAGACGGACCAGAGGCCATGTGCGCCGATCCCTGCCACCTGAGCCATGGCATGGCTCATCAGCCGACTGACGCGGCCGTTCCCATCCGGGAAAGGATGAATGTAGTTGAAACGGTGGTGGGCGGCCGCCATCGCGAGCACGCGTGAGGCCTTGCCGAGGCGCTCGAACCGATAGCGCGCCTCGAAGTGGCGCATGAAGTCCGCTACCCGATCGCTCGAAGGCGGCTGGTGTCGGCCGACCGCAACGTCGTGTTCCCGCCGGGACCGCCACTCTCCCGGCTCCATGAGGAATGCCCGGCCCGAATCCTGGATGGAAAGCATCGCTTCCGGCGCGTCGCGATAGAACTCCCGGTGCAGCCAGCGGATGAACGCACAGGACGCCGGTTCGGGAAGAGCATCGTCCGCCGCCATTCGATCGAGTTCCGCCTGGACCCGTACATGTGCGGCGGCCTCCAACTGCAGGTTCCGGCGGCCTTCGTCCTGATCGAACTGACCGGCCAGCGCACGCTCGATGTCGCGGGGGCGCGTATTATGTCCTTCGATCAGGTTGCTGTAGTAGGTGTTCATGATCCGGACGAGGTCGGCGAGATTTGTTGCCGTCCGGGGGGAAAGCGCCTGCCCAAGCGTCGCAGATGCGGCCGACAGTTCAGCTATGGTGTCGGCAATGGCCTCCGGCGCTGCCTCGATGCGGGCCGGCTCGATGCGCTCCACGGTTTCAAGAGGTGGCATGGTTGGCCGATCTGACGATGGACTAAGTCAGTCAAGATAAACGAGAATTCGTTCCTATTCCATTCCATGCGGCCGATCTCCTGGCCGATCCTGTCCCTGGTATGCCTGCCGCATTCAATCCTCGACCAGCAACCGCAGCCGGGACAAGGCGCGGTCCCAGTGCGCCGACACCATGTCGAGGTAGGATCTGGCGTCGGCGATCGGCTCGGGCCGGTAGGTGAACTGGCTTTCCCGGCCGACGCGGATGCTGCGCACCAGGCCGGCCTTCTCCAGCACGTGGAGGTGCTTGGTGACGGCCTGTCGGGTCAGCCGCGTGTCCGCCGAAAGCCGGGCGATCGACTGGGTCCCACCGTCGCTCAGCTTCATCAGGAGCGACAGGCGGGTACGGTCGCCCAGCGCCTGGAACACGGCCGCCGGACTGGCCGCGGGAACCTGGACGCTAGGGCTCGACATGGGCCTGGATGTTCCGGACCTGCACTTCCCACCCGCCCTCGTTCATCCGGAAGGCTTCCGCCCGGCGATGGGCCGGCAAGGCGTCAAAGCCGGATTCGACGACCGTCAGCCGGGTTCCGGTCGCGGTCGGCTCCAGCCGGAACTCCACCAGCGTCGACGGCTCCCCCGAGTAGTCCACGTCCGGATCGATGGCATAGGGATGCCAGGTGAAGGAGAACAGCCGCGGCCGCTCCATCTTCACGATCCGGGCCGCCCAGACGAGATGCTCGTAGCCGGGATAGGTGACGTGGCCGCGCGACGGCTCGCCGGGGACGAAGGGGCCGTCCAGCTTCACCCGGAACCACTCGCCGAACTCCGCGGAATCGGTGAGCGCGCGCCAGACCCGTTCCAACGGCGCGCGAAGTTCGATGCTCTTCTCGATGCGATCGGTCATGGATGCCACCTCCTCATCACCGATCCATGACACCGGAAGGCGGGAATGGCAACCAACAGGTTGCCATTCCCGCCGGCACGACCGGGCTCGTCAGGTGGGCAGCGCCGCCGTGACGATGATCTCCACCAGGTCGCCCTCGGGCATCACCGACTGCACGAAGGAGCGGACGGGGCCGTAGCCGTCCGGCATCCAGCTCGCCCAGGCTTCGTCGAAGGCCGGCTTCTGGTCATGGTCGGTGACCACGATCTCGGCCTTCACGATGCGCGTGCGGTCGAGGCCGGCCTTCTTCAGGTGGACCTCGATCGCATCCAGCGCGGCCAGGGTCTGGCCGCGGATATCCAGCGTCTTGTCGGCGGAGGTCGCCACCGCCCACATGAACCCGCCGCCGCCCGGCAGGCGATAGATGGCCACCGCCGACTTGCTGGGCAGGGTCCGGTTGGGGACCCGTTCGATGTCGTTGCTGCTCACGGATGTTCTCCCTTGATGACGCCCACCGTCAAAGCATCCCCCATGTGCCATGACAACCCCAGGCGCCATGGCCTGCGACAACCCCGGCGGGCATCCGGCCCCGCCAGGACGCGAGGGCGTTGCCGGTCGGGCGTCGCTCGGGCAGTATCCCGACTCGAATGGTGCGCGATCCATCGCGCCCGGCCCGCCGGGGCAACCGGCGGGCGAACAGGGGAAACGGCTCATGGCGGCGGAAGGGGACCCCCTTCTCAGCGTGCGTAGCCTGTCGATCCGCTTCGGGGGCATCGTCGCCCTCGACGGGGTGAGCTTCGCTGTGCCGCGGGGCGCCATCGCCGGGCTGATCGGCCCCAACGGCGCCGGCAAGACCACCCTCTTCAACTGCCTGAGCCGGCTCTATCGCCCGAACGAGGGCTCCGTCCTGTTCGAGGACCAGCCCCTGCTCGACGTGCCGCGCCACCGGATCGCGGCACTCGGCATCGGCCGCACCTTCCAGAACCTCGCCCTCTTCCGCTCCATGTCGGTGCTCGACAATGTCCGCATCGGCGGCCATTGCCGGATGAAGGCGGGTTTCCTGTCCCACGCCCTGGCCCTGCCGGCGATCGGCCGGGAAGAGCAGGCGCTGCGCCGGCAGGCCGAGGCGCTGATCGAGCTCCTGGACCTCGAAGCGGTCGCCCACACGCCGGTGGCCGCCCTGCCCTTCGGGACCCAGAAGCGGGTCGAGCTGGCCCGCGCCCTGGTCACCCGGCCGAAGCTGCTGCTGCTCGACGAACCCGCGGGCGGGCTCAATCACGAGGAGGTCGACGCGCTGCGCGGACGCATCCGCGACATCCGCGACCGCCTCGGCGTCACCGTGCTGCTGGTCGAGCATCACATGCACCTGGTCATGACCGTGTCGGACATGGTCGTGGCCCTCGACTTCGGCCGGGTGATCGCCGATGGCACGCCGGCCGAGGTGCAGAACGACGCCGGCGTCATCCGCGCCTATCTGGGTGCCTCGGCCGCATGAGCGGGATCCTGGAGGTGTCGGGCCTGTCGGCGGGATACGGCCCCTCCCCGGTGCTGCACGGGCTGGACTTCACGGTGCCGGCGGCCGGGGTCGCCACCATCCTCGGCGCCAACGGGGCGGGCAAGACGACGACCTTGCGCGCGGTGTCGGGGCTGATCCGGCCGGCCGGCGAAATCCGCTTCGCCGGCGAGCGCATCGACCGCCTGTCGGCCGAGGACATCGCGCGCCGCGGCATCGCCCATGTGCCGGACGGCCGCGGCACCTTCGTCCATCTGTCGGTGGAGGAGAACCTTCGCCTCGGCGCCTACACCCGCCGCGACCCGGCCGGGGTGGCGGCGGACTTCGAGCGCGTCTTCACCCTCTTTCCCGTCCTGGCGGAACGCCGGCGCCAGCAGGCCGGCACCCTGTCCGGCGGTGAGCAACAGATGCTGGCGATCTCGCGCGCCCTGATGCTGCGCCCCAAGCTGCTGCTGCTCGACGAGCCGTCCTTCGGCCTGGCGCCGCTCATCGTGCGCGAGATCTTCCGCATCATGCGCATGGTCAACGAGGAGGAAGGGGTCGCCATCCTGCTGGTCGAGCAGAACGCCAACCTGGCGCTCGAGCTGGCGAGCCGCGCCTACCTCCTGGAAACCGGCCGCGTCGTCATGGGCGGCTCGGCCGACGAGTTGCGCGCGGACGATTCCGTCCGCCGGTCCTATCTCGGCTATTGAGGGGCGAGGCTCGATGGAAGCGCTGCTCCACCAGGTCCTCTCCGGCCTCGCCACCGGCGGCATCTATGCCATCGTGGCGCTGGCCCTGGTGATGATCTACCAGGCGACGCACCTGGTGAATTTCGCCCAGGGCGAGATGGCGATGTTCTCGACCTACCTCGCCTGGACCATGGTCGATGCCGGCTTCTCCTACTGGGTCGCCTTCGCGCTCACCGTGATCCTGTCCTTCGTCCTCGGGATCGCGATCGAGCGCATCGTCATCCGCCCGGTCGAGAAGGCGCCGGTGCTGGCGGTGGTCATCGTCTTCATCGGGCTCCTGGTGATCCTCAACAGCGTCGCCGGGTGGATCTACACCTATACGATCAAGAGCTTCCCAAGCCCCTTCCCCAGCGAGCGCATCCTGGGCGGCTACATCTCGGCCCACGAATTGGGCGTGATGGGCGTGACGCTGGGCGTGCTGGTGCTGCTTTTCGCCTTCTTCCGTTTCACGCCGCTGGGCCTGGCGATGCGGGCGGCGGCGCAGAACCCGGTGTCGAGCCGGCTGGTCGGCATCCGCGTCGGCTGGATGCTGGCACTGGGCTGGGGCCTGGCGGCAGCGATCGGCGCCATCGCCGGGATGATGGTGGCGCCGACCGTCTTCCTCGACCCCAACATGATGGCGGGCATCCTCCTCTACGGCTTCGCCGGCGCGCTGCTGGGCGGCATCGACAACCCGGCCGGCGCGGTCGCCGGCGGCTTCGCGGTCGGCGTGCTGGAGAACATCGCCGGCGCCTACCTGGTCGGCACCGAGCTGAAGCTGACGGTGGCGCTGGTCCTGATCGTCGGCGTCCTGGTGGTGCGCCCCTCCGGCCTGTTCGGCCGGGTCCTGGTCAACCGGGTCTGACGGGATGGCCAACTTCACCGACCGGGAATGGAAGCGCCTCGGCCTCGCCGTCCTGCTGCTGGTCGCCTGCGTGCTGCCGTTCCTGGTGTCGAGCTACCGGACGTTCCAGCTGACCTCGGCCCTGACCTATGCCATCGCACTGCTCGGCCTCAACATCCTGACCGGCTACAATGGCCAGATCTCGCTCGGGCACGGCGCCTTCTATGCCATCGGCGCCTATGTGGCGGCCATCCTGATGGACCGTTTCGACGTACCCTACTGGGCGACCATTCCGGCCGCAGGCGGCGTCTGCCTGGCGGTTGGCTTCCTCTTCGGCCTGCCGGCCCTCCGCCTGGAGGGGCTCTACCTGGCGCTCGCCACCTTCGCGCTCGCCCTGGCGACGCCGCAGATGCTGAAATCCAAGCATGTCGAGCAATGGACCGGCGGGGTGCAGGGCATCGTCATCCTGAAGCCGGACCCGCCCTTCGGCCTGCCGCTCGACCAGGACCAGTGGCTCTACTTCTTCACCCTGGCGGTGGCGCTCGCCATGTTCTGGCTGGGGCGCAACCTGCTGGCGGGCCGCATCGGCCGGGCCCTGGTGGCGATCCGCGAGCATCCGACCGCGGCCGAGGCGATGGGCATCGACATCGCCTTCTACAAGTCGGCCACCTTCGGCATCAGCGCCATGTTCACCGGCGTCGCGGGTGCGCTGGGGGCCATCGTCATCCAGTTCGTGGCGCCCGACAGCTTCACCCTCTTCCTGTCGATCACCCTCCTGGTCGGCGTCGTCGTCGGCGGCCTCGCCTCGATCTCGGGCGCCATCTGGGGCGCGCTCTTCATCCAGTTCGTGCCCAACGTCGCCGACCAGATCTCCAAGGCGGCGCCCTGGGCCATCTATGGCCTGTTCCTGATCGCCTGCATGTACCTGATGCCGACCGGAGTGGCGGGCCTGCTGCGCGCGACCGCAGCCCGCTTCGCAAGAACGTCGCGCCGTCCCTGAACGGAACCCTAGAGGAGACGTCCCATGCGTATCCTGCAACTGGCCGTGCCGATCACCCTCGGGCTGGCGCTCGCCGCCAATCCGGCGCTGGCACAGAAGAAATACAGCCCCGGCGCGTCCGATACCGAGATCAAGATCGGCAACACCAACCCCTATAGCGGGCCGGCGTCCGCCTATGGCGCGATCGGCAAGGCGATCGGCGCCTACTTCGCCAAGGTCAATGACGAAGGCGGCATCAACGGCCGCAAGCTGAACTTCGTCACGCTGGACGACGGCTACAGCCCGCCCAAGACGGTGGAGCAGACCCGCCGGCTGGTGGAGCAGGACAATGTGCTGCTGATGTTCCAGCAGCTCGGCACCCCCTCCAACACCGCCGTCCACAAGTACCTGAACGCCAAGAAGGTCCCGCAGCTCTTCGTCGCCACCGGGGCCAGCAAGTGGGGCGACCCCAAGGGCTTCCCCTGGACCATGGGCTGGCAGCCCAACTACCAGACCGAAGCCAAGATCTATGCCCGCCATATCCTGGACCACAAGCCGGGCGGCAAGATCGCCGTGCTCTACCAGAACGACGACTACGGCAAGGACTACCTGAAGGGCTTCAAGGACGGGCTCGGCGCCAAGGCGTCGATGATCGTGGCCGAGGCGTCCTACGAGGTCACCGACCCGACGGTCGATTCCCAGATGGTGACGCTGAAGGCGTCGGGCGCCGACATCTTCTTCAACATCACCACGCCCAAGTTCGCCGCCCAGGCCATCCGCAAGGCCTATGACATCGACTGGAAGCCGCTGCACTTCCTGAACAACGTCTCCAACTCGGTCGGCTCGGTCCTGACCCCGGCCGGCGTGGAGAAGGCCGTCGGCCTGATCAGCTCCTACTACCTGAAGGACCCGACCGACCCGCAATGGGCCGACGATGCCGGCTACAAGGACTGGCTCGCCTGGATGAAGAAGTACAATCCGGACGGCAACCTCAACGACACCTTCAACGTCTACGGCTACGCCGTCGCCCAGACCCTGGTCCAGGTGCTGCAACAGTGCGGCGACGACCTGACCCGCGAGAACGTGATGAAGCAGGCCGCCAACCTGAAGAGCCTGAGCCAGCCGATGCTGCTGCCCGGCATCACCATCAGCACCGGCCCGGACGACTTCTACCCGATCGAGCAGATGCAGCTCATGCGCTTCAACGGCAAGATCTGGGAGATGTTCGGCAAGCCGGTCAGCGGCTGACCGGAAGGCGCCGCCGGGCCGGTCCCGGCGGCGCCGCGTTGCCGGCGTAACAATTCGTTACAGTCGGGATATCCGATCGTTACGCGCCGGGGCCACCTTCGCCATCGTCTGTTGCAGCAGCCGGGCGGAGAGGTCTCGCAGTGAACACCAAGGATCGGCGACCGCTCGCCCTGCTGGGCGCGGCATTCCTGCTTGGCGCCTGCGCGCCCGGCACGCCCTTCGCCGCAGCGGACCCATCGGTCGCGACGGCAATCGTGGAGGCGGATCCCTACCGCTCCCCGTTCGCGAGCCAGCCCCGCTTCGAGATCGCCGAACCGCGATCATGGCGCGAGACCAATGACCTGGTCGGCCGCCTCGGCGGGCCGGGGCCCCATATGCGGGCCGGCGAAGGCGAAACCGACCGCCCGGTCGCCGAATGACGCCGATCGCCGATCTGCTGCCGCCCGTCCGGCCGCTCGCACTCGCCCTGTTCCTGCCGCTCGCGCTCGGCGCCTGTGCCAGCCTGGTGGAAGACAGGGGCTTCGCCGCCGTGCAGGCGGCGACCGAGGAAACGCTGGGCAAGGAGGTCGTCTGGATCCGCACCGAGGAGGCGCAGCGGGACGCGACCGATCGGGTTCGCAAGCTGCTCCGGGCGCCATTGACGGCGGACACGGCGACGCAGGTGGCCCTCCTCAACAATCGGGGTCTCCAGGCCGCCTACCACCAGCTTGGCCGCTCGGCCGCCGACATGGTGGCGGCCTTGACGCCGCCCAATCCCGGCTTCTCCTTCTCCCGCCTCAAGAGCGGTGGCGTGCTGGAGCTGGAGCGCAGCATCTCGCTCGATGTCCTGGGCCTGCTGACGCTGCCGGTGGCCGCATCCATCGAGGACCGCCGGTGGGAACAGGCGAAGCTGCAGGCGATCGATGACGTGCTGCAGGTCGCGACCGAGGCGCGCGTCGCCTTCTATGGCGCGGTCGCCGCCGAACAACTGGTGGCCTACATGGAGCAGGCCAAGCTGGCCGCCGAGGCCAGCGCCGAGCTGGCCCGCCGGCTGGGCCAGACCGGCGCCTACGGCAAGCTGCAACAGGCACGCGAACAGGTCTTCCGGGCCGAGCTGCTGGTGCAATATGCCCGGGCACGGAAGGCGCGCACCGCAGCCCGCGAACGGCTGACCCGGGCCCTGGGACTGTGGGACCTGCGCCACGAAATCCGCCTGCCCGAGCGCCTGCCGGACCTGCCGAAATCCCTGCCGGAGCGCCGCGACCTGGAAGCGACCGGCCTCGAGCAGCGGCTCGACCTGCGCATGGCGCGCCTCGAGGTCGATGGCCTGGCGCGCAGCTACGGGCTGACCCAGGCGACCCGCTTCGTCAACGTGCTGGAGGCGAGCTACCTCGACAAGCGCGAGACCGGCAGCCCGATCGCCCGCGGCTACGAGATTTCGATCACCGTGCCGATCTTCGACTTCGGCACGACCCGCGTCGCCCAGGCGGAACACACCTACATGCAGGCGGTGAACCGCCTGGCGGAGATGGCCGTCGCCGCACGTTCGCAGATCCGCGAGCGATACGAGGAATATCGCCTGTCCCACGACCTGGCCCAGCACTATCAGCGGGTGGTGGTGCCCGGCCGCAAGGTCATCTCGGACGAGCAGCTGCTGCGCTACAACGGCATGCTGGTCGGGGTTTTCGAGCTCCTGGCCGACGCCCGCGACCAGATCGCCAGCGTCGTCGCGGCGATCGAGGCCCAGCGCGACTTCTGGGAGGCCGACGCCGGGCTCGACGCCACCCTGCTGAGCGGCGCCCCCCTGTCGGGCGGCATGGCCAGCCGGCCGGCCTCGGCCGGCCCGGCCCCCGCCGCGGCCCATTGAATCTCCAGGAGGAACACCGATGATCGATCGCCGCAACTTCCTTGGCGGGACCGCGACGGCCCTGGTTGCCGCGGCCGCCATCGGCCGGGCCGAGGCGGCGTCGATCCCCGAGGCGGTGATCCAGGACAATGCCGACACGCAGCCGCCCCTGGCACCGTCCAGCGGGCGGCCCTACACCCCCGTCGCCACCCTCAACGGCTGGACCCTGCCCTGGCGGATGCGCAACGGCTGGAAGGAGTTCCACCTGATCGCCGAGCCGGTGGTGCGCGAGATCGCGCCCGGGATGCAGGCCAATCTCTGGGGCTATAACGGCCAGAGCCCGGGGCCGACCATCGAGTGCGTCGAAGGCGACCGGGTCCGCATCTTCGTCACCAACGCCCTGCCCGAGCACACGACGATCCACTGGCACGGCATCCTGCTGCCGAACGGCATGGACGGTGTCGGCGGCCTGACACAGCCGCATATCCCGGTCGGCAAGACCTTCGTCTACGAGTTCGTGATGAAGAAGAGCGGCACCTTCATGTACCACCCGCATGCCGACGAGATGGTGCAGATGGCGATGGGCATGATGGGGTTCCTCGTCGTCCATCCCCGCGACCCCGGCTTCCGCCGCGTCGATCGCGACTTCGTGTTCCTCATCAACGCCTACGACATCGAGCCGGGGGCGCGGGTGCCGAGGATCGCGACCATGACGGACTTCAACCTGTGGACCTGGAACAGCCGGGCCTTTCCCGGGATCGCGCCGCTTCCGGTGCGCAAGGGCGACCGGGTGCGCATCCGCATGGGCAACCTGACCATGACCAACCACCCGATGCACCTGCACGGCTATGATTTCCGCGTCACCGGCACCGACGGCGGCTGGGTGGAGCGCAGCGCGCAGTGGCCGGAGGTCACCACCGACATTCCCGTCGGCGGCATGCGGGCGATCGAGTTCACGGCCGACGAGCCGGGCGACTGGGCCTTCCACTGCCACAAGTCGCACCACACCATGAACGCCATGGGCCACGACCTGCCGACCATGATCGGCGTCGACCATCGCGGCCTCGCCGCCAAGGTCGTGAAGCTGGTGCCCGACTACATGGTGATGGGCGAACGCGGCATGGCGGACATGGGCGAGATGGAGATGCCGCTGCCCGACAACACCCTGCCGATGATGACCGGCGCCGGCCCGTTCGGCCCGATCGAGATGGGCGGCATGTTCACCGTCATGAAGGTGCGCGAAGGGCTGGGCCGCGACGACTACCGCGATCCCGGCTGGTACGCGCATCCGCCGGGCACCGTGGCGCGCGAGTGGAAGGGCCCGAGCCAGGCCGCCATCCGGGCACCGACCCGAGCGAAGGGCACCGCGGCCACCGACGTGCAGGTCGTGAAGCCGACCGGCCGCCCGAAGGGCGGGCACGGCGGTCACTAACTTCGGGAATGGAGGCACCCTTGCGCTTCAGAACTCTTCTTCTCACCGCCGTCGCCATCGGCGGCCTTTTCGGTCCCGTCCTGGCCAGCCCCGGCCACAAGCCGGGCGAAAGCCACGACGAGCGCGCCTATGGAGAGCCCGGCGACCCAAGGAAGCCGGCCCGGGTGGTGCAGGTCACGATGCGCGAGGCCGATGGCAAGATGCTGTTCGTCCCCGATCGCATCGCCATCCGACGCGGCGAGCAGATCCGCTTCGTGCTGCGCAACAATGGCGAGCTCGACCACGAGATCGTGCTGGCGACCCTCCAGGAGAATCTGGAGCACGCCAAGGAGATGGCGAAGCACCCCGACATGGAACATGACGACCCGAACGCCAGGCGGCTGGCACCGAGGAAGACCGGCGAGATCGTCTGGAAATTCACCAGGGCCGGCGAGTTCGACTTCTCCTGCCTGATCCCCGGCCATCGGGAAGCGGGGATGTTCGGGACCATCACAGTCAAATGAATGCGGTGCAGGAGATCACGCGATGAAGGCATTCATGCTGGTACCGGTCCTGGCGATCACGGCCACGGTCGCGTTCGCACAGGCAGCCCCGATCGAAGGCGAGATCCGCAAGGTCGACACGACGGCCGACAAGGTGACGATCCGCCACGGCCCGATCGAGAAATGGGACATGCCGGGGATGACGATGGTCTTCCGTGTCGCCGACAAGTCCATGCTTCAAGGGCTCCAGGCCGGCGACAAGGTGCGCTTCGACGCCGAGCGCGGCGGCGGTGCCATGACCATCACCCGGATCGACAAGACGCAGTAGGGCGCCCCGATCGCGGCACCATGGGTCGCGAACCCGTGGTACGCTGCCACGCATGAGAAGCGGCATGCCGGACGGTGATCGCGCGCCGCGGGAGGCGATGGCCGCCGACGATAGAGCGGCCCGCATCCTCGTCGTCGACGATGATGGCGAAATCCGCCGGCTGCTGGCCGGCTTCCTCGGCCGCAACGGCTTCGAGGTGACGACAGCGCGCGACGGCGTCGACCTGGAGGCGGCGATGGCGGCCGGCACCCCGGATCTGCTGGTGCTCGACCTGATGCTGCCGGGGGTTTCGGGGCTGGAGCTGTGCCGGCGCCTGCGGGCACAATCCCAGGTGCCGATCATCATGCTGACCGCCAAGGGCGACGACACCGACCGCATCGTCGGGCTGGAGCTGGGTGCGGACGACTATATCGCCAAGCCGTTCAACCCGCGGGAGCTGCTGGCGCGCATCCGGGCCGTCCTGCGCCGCGCGCGGACGACCGATCCCCTGCCCGCATCGCCACGCGGAACCCTCGCCTTCGCCGGCTGGTCGCTCAACCAGCGCCGGCGCGAGCTGGTCGATCCGGGCGGGGTCGTGGTCGACCTGACCGCCGGGGAATATGATCTGCTGCTGGCCTTCGTGGAGCGCCCGCACCGCGTCCTGTCGCGCGACTTCCTCCTCGAGCAATCCGGCCGCAGCAGCGGCCCGTTCGACCGCAGCATCGACGTCCAGGTAAGCCGGCTGCGCCGCAAGCTCGAACGCGATCCGGCGGCGGTGCCGCTCATCAAGACCGTGCGCGGCGTCGGGTACCTGTTCGCGCCGGAAGTGGAGCAAAGCTGATGCGCCGCGGCCTTCCGGATTCCATCGGCGGACGGGTCATCCTGATCCTGCTCATCGGATTGGGCGCCTCCCATGTCGGGAGCATCTGGCTCTACGAAGCAGGCGGCCACGGGCCGGTGGGCGATCATGAGGGGCTGCTCGTCTCGACCACTGCCATGGCGCTCGGCATCCTGGCGGTGTCGATCCTGCTGGTCCGCGGGCTGACGGCGCCATTGCGGACCCTGGCCGAGGCCGCCGATCGCCTCGGGAGCGATATGGCGGCACCGCCGATCGAAGAGCGCGGGCCGCGCGAAGTGCGGCAGGCGGCCCACGCGTTCAACCGGATGCAGGCGCGGCTCCAGCGCATGGTGGGCGAACGCACACAGACGCTCGCCGCCGTCTCCCACGACCTGCGGACACCGATCACGCGCCTGCGCCTGCGTGCCGACCTGGTCGAGGACGAGACGCTCCAACGCGCCATCATCGCCGACCTGACCGAGATGGAAGCGATGATCGACGGCGCGCTGGCCTTCCTGCGCGGGGCATCCGACGAGGAGTCGCGGCCGGTCGACATCGTGGCGTTGCTGTCGACCGTGATCGCCGAAGCGGCGGACGCCGGGCAGAACGCTTCCCTGGCCGACCCGGCCCCCGTCACCGCGGTCATCATCGGGCGCCCGCTCCTACTGAAGCGAGCGCTCGCGAACCTCGTCGACAACGCCATCAAGCACGGCGGTGCGGCGCGGGCCGCCGTCGCCAACCTGCCGTCCGCGGTGCTGGTCCGCATCTGCGATCCCGGCCAGGGCATCCCCACGGCCGAGCGGGACAGCATATTCGCCCCCTTTCGCCGCCTGAACGACCAGGCCGAGGGCCCTCCCGGCAGTGGCCTCGGCCTCACCGTGGCGCAGACCGTGGTCGAGGCCCATGGCGGCGCCATCACCTTCGAAGATCCGCCCGGCGGCGGCTTCTGCGTCGTGGTCACGCTGCCCCCTTGGGCGGCGCCACGAACGCCGGCCGGGCATTCGGCGCATCGGAATACGAACTTGTGATCGCATCGGGCTTCCTGGAGCCGCACGGGCGTGGAATCCTGACGCCGTGAACGCCTGGGCGCTATTCCGCCAACTTCTGGCCGTCCTGGCCATCGTGGGGCTCGTCGCGGCGCCGGTCGCGACGGCTTCCATGGCCAGCGTTTCCGGGCCGGCCCCGATACCGATGCCGATGCCGATGGGCACGGACGATATGGATTGCTGTCCGCCGACCGAGCCGTCGCCGACCTGTCCAAAGTCCTGTCCGCTGATGGTCGCCTGCATGGCGAAGTGCGTGCACGCTCCGGCCACGCCCGGGCCGGCCGTCATCATCGTTCCCGAGCCGACCGCGGTCGCCGCCTGCTGCGACGACCGGATCGCCGATCGCCTGGCCGACTCCCTCACCCCTCGACCACCGAATCCCTAGCTCGATCGCCGACGCCGGCAGGCGTCGGTCGTCGCTGCGTCGCGTAGCGCTGCCGGACAGCCGCGCGCGGCGCGACTTCGCGCATCACCGTTCGGTCGAGCGGCCGGGCGGGCCATCGTGGGATTCGGACAATGAAATGCACCATCGGTCGCGCCGTGGCGGCGACCCTGATCGGCTTGGCGGCCTTCGGCCAGGCGCGGGCGGATATCAACGACTACGAGTTCCGGCTGCTCGACAGTAAGGTCCGGATCGGCGACGACGTGATCGTCGCCGTCCGGGTGGTCGACAAGCGGACCGGGAAACCGACGCCCGATGCCGTGATCTTCGCGCGGCGGATCGACATGGCGCCCGCCGGCATGCGCGAGATGACCGCGCCGCTCGAACCCTTGGCCACGACCGAACCCGGCCTCCATCGCTTCCGGACCAGCCTGACGATGGCGGGAGGCTGGCAGCTTTCGCTCGGTGCCAAGGTTCAGGGCGAGGTCGGAACGGTCGTCGGCCATCTGGTGATCGAGGCCGCAGAATGACCCCGATCATTCGCGTTTTCCTGGCACTTGCGGCGCTGGGGGCAGTCGCGGGCGGCGGTTACTGGATGGGAACGGGCGGCCTCGCCACTGCGGCGCCGCCATCGCCGCCGGCCGGACCGGTGGTCTATTACCGCCACCCCGACGGTACGCCGCAATACTCGCTCGGGCCCGCGACAACGGCCGATGGCCGACCCTACGTGGCGGTCCAGGCCAGTGAGGATGTCCGCTTCGATGGCGACCCGACCGCCGCGGCCGCACCAGCCCCGGCTGGCCGACGCATCCTCTACTACCGCAACCCGATGGGCCTGCCGGATGTGTCGCCGGCGCCCAAGAAGGATTGGATGGGCATGGACTACCTGCCCGTCTACGAGGGCGAGGAAACCGACGACCGCGGCACGGTGACGATCAGCCCGGAGCGGGTGCAGCGCAGCGGCGTGCGCACCGAGCCGGTCGTCCGGCGGGTCGTCAGCCGCCCGGTCCTCGTACCGGGCTCCGTCCGCATCGACGAGGGCCGGGTGAAGGTGGTGACCCTGCGGGCGGAGGGGTTCATCGAGGAGTTGTTCGTCGGCCGCACCGGGCAGTTCGTCAAATCGGGCCAACCGCTGTTTCGCGTCTACATGCCCCAGCTCCAATCGGCGCAGGTCGACCTCCTTCTGGTCCGCGGCGAAAGCGCCCGTTCCGCGGCCGACCGGCAGCGCCTGATCGAGGGCGCGGCACAGAAGCTCCGCAACCTGGGGGTTTCCGACGACTTCATCCGCACGGTGACGGAGCGCCGCACCAACATCCGCACCATCGACTGGCCGTCGCCGATGAGCGGGATCGTCCTCGAAAAACGCGTCGTCGACGGACAGCGGGTGATGGCCGGAGACGAACTTTACCGCATCGCCGACCTCAGCACCGTCTGGGTGATCGCCCAGGTTCCGGAGCACGACCTGGCCAGCGTGAAGGTGGGCGACCCCGCCACCGTGACCTTCCGCGCCTATCCCGGCGAGGGCCGTCCGGGCAAGGTCGCGTTCATCTATCCCGACCTGAAGCCGGAGACCCGCACCGCGCGCATCCGCATCGAGCTGCCGAATCCCGACGGGCGCCTGCGTGCCGACATGTATGCCGACGTCTCGCTCCGCGCTGCCGGCAGCCTCGAACCGGTGATCGCGGTGCCGGATTCCGCCGTGATCGAGGATGGGCAGCGCCGCATCGTCATCGTCGCCCGCGGCGAGGGCCGCTTCGAGCCCAGACCGGTGACGATCGGTCGCCGAGGCAAGGACCATGTCGAGATCACCGAGGGGTTGGAAGCGGGTGAAGCGGTCGTCACCGCCGCCACCTTCCTGATCGACGCCGAGAGCAACCTCAAGGCAGCACTTCGCGGCTTCCAGGCCGCGACGCCATGATCAATGCGGTGATCGGGTGGTCGGCCCGCAACCTGTTCCTGGTGGCGATCGCCGTCGTCTTCGTCGTCATCGGCGGCGTCTATTCGCTGCTGCGGGTGCCGCTCGACGCGATCCCCGACCTGTCCGACACGCAGGTCATCATCTACACCGAATATTCCGGCCAGGCGCCGCAGGTGGTCGAGGACCAGGTCACCTATCCGCTGGCGACCGCCATGCTGACGGTGCCGAAATCGAAGGTCGTGCGCGGCTTTTCCTTCTTCGGCGTCTCGTACCTCTACATCCTCTTCGAGGACGGTACCGACATCTATTGGGCCCGGTCGCGGGTGCTGGAACAGCTCAACGCCGCGGCCCGGAAGCTTCCTTCCGGGGTGGTGCCGACCCTCGGCCCCGATGCGTCCGGCGTCGGCTGGGTCTACCAGTACATCGTCACCGGCGCACAGCACACGCTGGCGGAACTGCGCAGCTTGCAGGACTTCCAGGTGCGCTTCGCCCTGGCCAAGGCCGAGGGCATCGCCGAGATCGCCAGCGTCGGCGGCTTCGTCAAGCAGTACCACGTCGTCGTCGACCCGCGCCGCATGCGGACGCTGGGCGTGTCCCTGTCGCAGATCCGCGAGGCGCTGCGCGACAGCAACATGGATGTCGGCGGACGAACGGTCGAGCTGTCCGAAACCGAGTTCATCATCCGGGGCAAGGGATACTTCAAGGGATCGAGCGACATCGAGCAGGTCATGCTCCGGTCCAACAGCGGCGTGCCGGTTCTCGTGCGCGACATCGCCCGGGTCGAGATCGGGCCGGACGAACGGCGCGGCCTGACCGAGATGGACGGCGAAGGCGAGGTGGTGAGCGGCATCGCCATCCAGCGCTTCGGCGCCAACGCGCTCGCGGTCATCGACAACGTCAAGCAGCGACTGGCCGAGACGGCGGCTGGATTGCCCGAGGGCGTCGAGGTGAAACCCGTCTATGACCGCTCCGAGCTGATCCATCGCGCGATCGATACGCTGAAGACCACGCTGATCGAGGAGAGCATCATCGTGGCGATCGTCTGCATCGTCTTCCTGATGCATGTCCGCAGCGCGCTCGTCGCCATCATCATGCTGCCGGTCGGCGTCCTCATCGCCTTCATTCTCATGCGGCTGTTCGGCCTGTCGTCGAACATCATGAGCCTGGGCGGCATCGCCATCGCCGTCGGCGCCATGGTCGACGCGGCGATCGTGATGATCGAGAACGCCCACAAGCACCTGGAGCGTGCGCCGCCCGACAAGCCGCGCGTGCGGGTCCTGATCGAAGCGGCATGCGAGGTCGGCCCGTCGCTGTTCTTCGGGTTGCTCATCATCACCGTGTCGTTCCTGCCGATCTTCACGCTGGAGGCCGAGGAAGGCCGGCTGTTCGGTCCGCTGGCCTTCACCAAGACGTTCGCGATGGCCGCGGCGGCCTTCCTGTCGGTCACCCTCGTGCCGGCCCTCATGGTCCTCTTCGTGCGCGGCCGGATCCTCCCCGAAACAAGGAACCCCATCAACCGCGTGCTGATCGGGCTCTACCGGCCGATCATCCGGCTCGTCATGCGCTTCAAGGTTGCGACCATCATCCTGGCGGTCGCCATCCTGGCGGCGAGCTGGTGGCCGGCGTCGCGGCTGGGCACGGAGTTCATGCCGACCCTCCAGGAGGGCGCCCTGCTCTACATGCCGACGACGCTGCCCGGCCTGTCGATCACCAAGGCGGCGGAGCTGATGCAGACGCAGAACCGGATCATCAAGACCTTCCCCGAGGTCGCGTCCGTGTGGGGAAAGGCCGGACGGGCCGCGACCGCCACCGACCCGGCCCCCATCGAGATGTTCGAGACCGTGATCAACCTGAAGCCCGAAAGCCAGTGGCGGCCGGGCATGACCAGCGACAAGCTGGTCGCGGAGATGGATCGATCGTTGCAGTTCCCCGGCGTCGCCAATGCCTGGACCATGCCCATCCGGGCGCGCATCGACATGCTGTCCACCGGCATCCGCACCCCGATCGGCATCAAGGTGTTCGGCACCGACCTTGCGGAGATCGAGCGCCTATCGAGGAAGATCGAGCAGGTCGTCAAGGCCGTCCCCGGCACGTCGAGCGCCTATGCCGAGCGGGTCACCGGCGGCTACTACCTCACCATCGAGCCGGATCGCGTCCAGCTTGCCCGCTACGGGTTGACGGTGGGCGACGTCCAGGACGTGATCGCAACGGCACTCGGCGCCGAGCCGGTGACCACTACCGTGGAAGGGCGGGAGCGCTACACCGTCAACATCCGATACCCGCGCGACCTGCGCAGCGACCCCGACGCCATCAGCCGGGACATCGGGGTGCCGATGCCGGGCGGCGGCGCCGTGCCGCTGGGCGAGGTGGCGAAGATCCGCCGCGAGCGGGGGCCGGCCACCATCCGCACCGAGAACGCCCAGATCGCCGTCTACATCTTCGTCGACATCCGCGGCCGCGACATCGCCGGATACGTCGCCGACGCCAAGGCCGCGGTGCTGCGGGAGGTCGCGTTCCCGCCGGGCTACTACATCACCTGGAGCGGCCAGTTCGAATATCTCGAGCGCGCCAAGCAGCGCCTGAAGCTCGTCGTCCCGGTGACACTCCTGATTATATTCCTGTTGCTCTATCTCAACTTCCGGCGCGTCACGGAGAGCTTGATCGTCATGCTTTCCCTGCCCTTCTCGCTGGTCGGCGGCCTGTGGTTCATGTGGTATCTCGGCTTCAACCTGAGCGTTGCGGTCGCGGTCGGGTTCATCGCGCTGGCCGGCGTGGCTGCCGAAACCGGGGTGGTGATGCTGATCTATCTCGACCACGCGGCGGCGCAATGGCGGGCCAAGGCCGCCGCGGAAGGCCGCCCCTTCACCCGCGCCGACCTCCTCGATGCGATCATGCATGGCGCGGTCGAGCGTGTTCGGCCCAAGATCATGACGGTGGCTGCGATCATGGCCGGGCTCCTGCCGATCCTCTGGAGCCATGGAGCAGGGTCCGAAGTCATGCAGCGCATCGCCGTGCCGATGATCGGCGGCATGCTGTCCTCGGCGGCGCTCACCCTCGTGGTGATCCCGGCCATCTACGGGCTCGTGAAGCAGGCCGGCCTGCGGGAGGCTCGATGACAAGCTGGCCTTCGTATCCGGCGACAGGTGCGGCACGGGCCCCTCCGGCCTCCAGGGCGGCCGCGGCTTCGCCTGGCAACCGAAGCCCCGGCCGGTTGGTTCCAGGTTCTGCCGGGGTTACCCCTTGACCTTCCCATGATTGGAAGGACTACATCCCTGGTCGACGGCGACATCGCAATGCTGGAGACGGTCATGGCCCACGAAACGCACCACCCTCGAGCGGCAGCCCATGGAAATGGCGGCCACTCCTGCTGCGCCGGCCATGCCCATGCCGTGACGGTGAAAGACCCGGTCTGCGGCATGACCGTCGACCCGAAGACCGCCAGGCACCAGGCCGAGCACGAAGGCAGTGCGTACTATTTCTGCAGCGCCGGCTGCCGCACCAGGTTCGTGGCGGACCCCGGAAAATACCTTTCCCCCGGGGCGGCTGCGGCGGAGCCGGTGCAGCCGGGTGCCATCTACATCTGCCCGATGCACCCCGAGGTGCGCCAGGTCGGCCCCGGCTCCTGCCCGATCTGCGGCATGGCGCTGGAGCCGGAAATGGCCACCGCCGACGCCGGTCCCAACCCGGAACTGCTCGACATGACCCGGCGCATGTGGGTCGGGCTGGCCCTGACCGCGCCGGTGTTCGCGCTGGAAATGGGCAGCCACCTGGCCGGCATCCATCTGCTGGAGCCGCACCTGTCGGCCTGGGTACAGATGCTGTTGGCGACGCCGGTGGTGCTGTGGGCCGGCTGGCCCTTCTTCGTGCGCGGCGCCCAGTCGCTTGCGACCCGCAACCTGAACATGTTCACCCTGATCGCCATGGGCACCGGGGTGGCCTGGCTCTACAGCATCGTCGCCACCCTGGCGCCCGGCCTTTTCCCGGACGCGTTCCGCGGCCATGGCGGCACCGTGCCGGTCTATTTCGAGGCCGCCGCCGTCATCACCGTGCTGGTCCTGCTGGGCCAGGTGCTGGAGCTGCGCGCCCGCGACCAGACCTCGGGCGCCATCCGCGCCCTCCTCGACCTGGCGCCGCGCACGGCGCGCCGCGTCCGTGACGACGGCACCGACGAGGAGGTGGCGATCGACCAGATCGCGCTTGGCGACCGGCTGCGCGTGCGCCCCGGCGAGAAGGTTCCGGTCGACGGCAGCGTCGAGGACGGCCGCACCAGCATCGATGAATCCATGGTCACCGGCGAATCCATGCCGGTCACCCGCGCGGCCGGCGACCGGGTGCTCGCCGGCACCATCAACGGCTCCGGCAGCTTCGTGATGACGGCCGAGAAGGTCGGCAGCGACACCATGCTGGCGCGCATCGTCCAGATGGTGGCCGCGGCCCAGCGCAGCCGGGCGCCGATCCAGCGCCTGGCCGACCGCGTGTCGGGCTGGTTCGTGCCACTGGTGATCGCTGTCGCCGCGGCCGCGTTCGCGGCCTGGGCCATCTTCGGCCCGGAGCCGCGCTTCACCTATGGGCTGGTGGCGGCCGTATCCGTCCTCATCATCGCCTGCCCCTGCGCACTGGGCCTGGCCACGCCGATGTCGATCATGGTCGGGGTCGGCCGTGGCGCCCAGGCCGGCGTGCTGATCCGCGACGCCGAGGCGCTGGAGCGCATGGAGCGGGTCGATACGCTGGTGGTCGACAAGACCGGCACGCTGACTGCCGGCAAGCCCGCCGTCACCGCGTTGATCCCCGTCCGCGGCATCGACGAGGAGACCCTGCTGCGCCTGGTCGCCGCGGTCGAGCGCGCCAGCGAGCATCCGATCGGGGACGCGATCGTGGCCGCTGCCGAAGCGCGCGGAATCGCCCTGCCGGACGTCGCGGATTTCGATTCACCAACCGGCAAGGGTGCCGAAGGCCGGGTGGAGGGCCGCCGTGTGATCATCGGCAGCGAAGCCTTCCTGGCCGAGCACGGCATCGCGGTGGATGCGCTGGCCGAAGATGCCGACCGCCTGCGCGGCGAAGGCGCCACCGTCGTGCATTGCGCCTTTGACGGGCGCCTGGCCGGCGCCATCGCGGTCGCCGACCCGATCAAGGCGACCACGCGGGCAGCACTCGACGGGCTGCGGGCCGAGGGCATCCACATCGTCATGCTCACCGGCGACAATCGCCGCACCGCCGAGGCGATCGCGGCCACCCTCGGCATCGACGAGGTCGAGGCCGGCGTCACGCCCGAGCGCAAGGCGGCGTTCGTCGCCCGCCTGCGCGGCGAGGGCCGGGTCGTGGCCATGGCCGGCGACGGCGTCAACGACGCGCCGGCGCTGGCTGCCGCCGACATCGGCATCGCCATGGGCACCGGCACCGACGTCGCGATGGAAAGTGCCGGCGTGACCCTGCTGGAGGGCGACCTCGGCGGCATCGTGCGCGCCCGCCGCCTGTCGCAGGCGACCATGCGCAACATCCGCCAGAACCTCTTCTTCGCCTTCGCCTACAACGCGGCCGGGGTGCCGATCGCGGCCGGCGTGCTCTATCCGGCGCTGGGCATCCTGCTCTCGCCGGTGGTGGCCGCCGCCGCCATGGCCCTGTCGTCGGTCAGCGTCATCGGCAACGCGCTGCGGCTGCGGACGACCCGACTATGAGCGGGCCGGCTATGAACGGCCCGGCCATGAACGGCAACCTGACGATCGGCGAGGCCGCCGCCGCGTCCGGGGTGTCGGCCAAGATGATCCGCTATTACGAGCAGATCGGGCTGGTGCCACCGGCGGAGCGCACCGCCGGGCGCTACCGCGTCTATGGCGACCATGACGTCCACACGCTGCGCTTCGTGCGCCGGGCCCGCGACCTCGGCTTCGCGGTCGAGCAGATCGCGGCCCTGCTGGCGCTGTGGCGCGACCGCTCGCGCGCCAGCGCCGACGTGCGCCGGGTCGCGGTCGACCAGATCACCGCGCTCCGCGCCCGGATCGGCGAACTGCAGTCGATGGTGCGCACGCTGGAACACCTGGCCACCCATTGCCATGGCGACGACCGCCCGGATTGCCCGATCCTCGACGACCTGGCAGAGGCGCCGAGGGACCTCAATTCCGACCGCGCCGAGCGCTTCGGCGCGGCTGGTCGCCCGCATCGCCGCAACGTGAAGGAACGCACATGAACAGACGCCGCTTCCTGGCGGCCGCCGTCGGCGGCGCCCTGCTCGCCGGCCGCGGGGCCCTGGCCGACGATGCCGCCATCCAGGTCCACAAGGACCCGACCTGCGGCTGCTGCGACGGCTGGGTCGAGCATCTGCGGCGAGCGGGATTCCGCGTCACGGTCGCCAAGGGCGGTGACGTCTTTGCGGTGAAGGACCGCCTGGGCGTGCCGGAAGAGCTGGCCTCCTGCCACACCGCCACGGTCGGCGGCTACACCATCGAAGGCCATGTGCCGGCCCACGCCATCCGCCGCCTGCTGGCCGAGCGCCCGCCCATCGCCGGCCTGGCCGTACCGGGCATGCCGGCCGGCTCGCCCGGCATGGAGGGCGGGCGGCCGGAAACCTACGACGTCGTCGCCTTCGGCCCCGGCTTCCGTTCCACCTTCGGCCGCTACCGCGAGGCGCGGCCGGCGTGAATCGTCGCTACCGCAGCGGCTCCAGGATGCTGACATAGTTGGCGACGCAGGCGCCGCCCATGTTGAAGATGCCGGCCATCTTGGCGTCCTTCACCTGGATGCCGCCGGCGGTACCGGTCACCTGCTGGGCCGCCAGGACATGCATGGAGACGCCGGTGGCGCCGATCGGGTGGCCCTTCGACTTCAGGCCGCCCGAGGGGTTGACCGGCAGCCGGCCGTCCTTCTCGGTCCAGCCCTCCAGCACCGCGCGCGCGCCCTGGCCGCGCTCGGTCAGGCCCATCGCCTCGTATTCCAGCAGTTCGGCCGAGGTGAAGCAGTCATGGGTCTCGACCAGGTCGAGATCGCCCAGGGTCAGGCCGGAGCTGGCGAAGGCTCGCTTCCACGCGACCTCGCAGCCCTCGAACAGGGTGATGTCGCGCTTCGACATCGGCAGGAAGTCGTTGACGTGCTCGGCGGCGCGGAAGATCACCGCCTTGGGCATGGCCAGGGCCGTGTCGACATCGGTCAGCACGAGGGCGGCGGCGCCATCCGACACCAGCGAGCAGTCGGTGCGCTTCAGCGGGCCGGCGACCAGCGGGTTCTTGTCGGAGAGGGTGCGGCAGAACTCGTAGCCGAGATCCTTCTGGATCTGCGCCAGCGGGTTGACCGCGCCGTTCTTGTGGTTCTTGGCGGCGATCCGGGCCAGCGCGTCCGACTGGTCGCCATGCTTCTGGAAATAGGCCTGGGTGATGCGCCCGAAGACCCCGGCAAAACCGCCCTCGACCTCGCCCTCCTCCGGCAGGTAGGAGGCGCGGATCAGGATGTCGCCAACCGCCGGCCCGGTCACGTCGGTCATCTTCTCCACCCCGATCACCAGCACGCGGCGCGCCTTGCCGGCGGCGATGGCGTTCATCCCCTGGTGGATCGCGGCCGACCCGGTGGCGCAGGCGTTCTCGACCCGCGTCGACGGCTTGAAGCGGAACAGGTCGGACGCCTGCATCACCAGCGAGGACGGGAACTCCTGCCGCACGAAGCCGGCATTCATGTGCCCGACATAGATGGCGTCGATATCGCCCGGCCCCATGCCGGCATCGGCCAGCGCGTCGGTCGCCACGCGCACGATCAGGGACTCCAGATCCTCGCCCACCAGCTTGCCGAACTTGCTGTGGGCCCAACCGACGATGCAGGCGGTCATGGGAAACTCCGGTTCAGGAATGCGGTCCCCCGGAATATAGGCGCGAACCGGGCCCCGTCCTACCCGGCAGCCGTCCTACCCGGCGGCTATACCTCGCCCGCGAGGGAACAGCTGCGATAGCCGTCCGGCGGCTCGCCTCCGGCGCGGTTGCGGCCCAGCGCGATCGCGGTCGCCTCGATGTCCGCCATGGCATCGAGCGTCCGGCAGACGTCGACATAGAGGGCGCGGGCAGCCGCGGTCGGTTCGAGCCGCCGGCCGAGGCCGCGGTCGAAGAGCTTGAGGTCGAAGGACCGTTCGATGCGCGCGATCAACTGGCTGACGGCGGGCTGCGACAGGTTCAGGCGCTCGGCCGCCCGCGTCACGCTGCCGGTCTCGCAGACGATCCGGAACGCTTCGAGATTGCGTTGCCGAAGCTGCTGGCGGATCGCATCCTCATCCATCCCCCGACCCCATCCTGTCCTGCGAATTCCAAGGACGGTTCTACAGCGGGCACCGGTTGCGGCCATGACCCCCTAAATGACGGGTTATGATAACCTGCGGTTCAACCTCGACCGGGAAACGGAGCAGCATCGTTTCACGGGACGGACCCTATTTCGCGCGTCGGGCGGAGGCCCGGCGGGCAACCGGGCCCTCCTTCACGTCCGGCCGCGCCAGGGCGGCGACGATCACCTGGCACAGCCCCGCCAACTCGTCGCGGAAGGCAGCACAGAACGGGTGCAGGACCACCCCGCGGCGACGCAGCATATGCAGCTCGCACGGCACCGACGGCGAAAGGGGGATGATGGCAAGCTGGTTCTCGCGGTGTCGCCAGGCCGAGATCGCGCTCATCACGCCGATGCCCTGCCCCCGTTCCACGAAATCGCAGAGGGTGAAGCCCGGCGCCTCCACCGCCGGGGCGAGTTGCCGGCCGGCCGCATGGAACACCGCGTCGATCGCCGCGCGATAGGAGGACTGTCGGTGCAGCACCGCCAGGGGCTCGCCATCCAGGTCGCCCGGCGCCACCACCGACCGGTCGGCCAGCCGATGGCCGCGCGGGACGACCACGACCGCCGGCAGCGAAATGAGGAGGTCGCTTTCCAGCCTGTCCGTGGTGGCGGGGGCGGTCGATACCGCGATGTCGAGGTCGCCCGACGCCAGCAGGTTCTCGAAATCCGGCGCGTAGCGCGGGTCGAGATGAACGTGAATCAGCGGGAACTCGACCCGCAGCCGCTCGATCGCATCGTGGGCGAAGCCCATCGCGACGGCCGGGATGACGCCGATGGTGACCCGCCCGCCGCTGCTGGCATCGCGCGCCACCAGCTCGAAACGCTCCATCGCCTCCAGCACGCCACGGCAGGCCGGATACATCAGCCTGGCCTCCGGGGTCGGCGCCAACCGGCGCGCGCCCGAGCGCTCGAACAGCTTGGCGCCGACCGCCTTCTCAAGCGCGAAGATGGTCTGGCTGATCGCGGGCTGCGATACACCCAGCCGCTCCGCCGCCCGGGTGACGCTGCCGGTGTCGAATACATGCCGGAACGCTTCCAGCGAACGCATTCGCGTGAGTTGGCGAAGTCCCTGCAATGTCGGCGACCCTGACCCCAAGCGCGATGAAGACGCAATAGCGCCTATTCGGATGGAGTCTACCATAGAACGATAACCTGCGGTTTCAGGAAATTCGGCCGCCGGATGCGCGGTGGGCACCCTCGGATGCCCAGCGATCGGCGGCGGACGCCAGGTGGGTTGCCGCCGACAGGACCTTCACCGTGGCCTCCACCCGGCCGATGGCATCCAGTGCAAGACAGACGGCGCGATGCAGTTCCAGCGCCTCCGCGGTCGGCTCCAGGCGGCGTGCCGGACCGCGGGAGAACAAGGGAAACCCGACCGAGCGCTCCAGGCCGGCCAGGATCTGGCTTACGGCCGGCTGGGTCACCCCCAGCTCCTCCGCGCTCCGTGTGACGCTGCCGGTTTCCACCGCCAGGCGGAACGCGGCCAAGGTGCGATAGCGAAACTGTTGCCTCAAATCCTGCACGTTCACCGATGCGTTCCCCGACAGACATGGATAGACCAACGCTTCAACGAGCCCGCCCCTTCCGCGTTCCGCGGCGCAACGCAGGAGCCGCGCCCCCGAGGCTGCCTTGACCCCCTCGGGGGGCATGGCTAGGTTGCGCCGCACAATCGCTACGGGAACCCGATTTGCATGGCTTTCAACGCCGTCCGGGGTCGGGGGACCGGCCCGAGCTTCCAATCGCTGATCCTCACCTTGCAGAGCTTCTGGGCCGAGCAGGGCTGCGTCATCCTCCAGCCCCATGATGTCGAGGTTGGGGCGGGCACCTTTCATCCGGCGACGACGCTCCGGGCGCTCGGGCCCCGGCCCTGGCGGGCGGCCTATGTCCAGCCCTGCCGCCGGCCGACCGACGGGCGCTACGGCCTGAACCCGAACCGGCTCCAGCACTACTACCAGTTCCAGGTCATCCTGAAGCCGTCGCCGGCCGACAGCCAGGCGCTCTACCTGGAGAGCCTGCGGCGGCTCGGCATCGATCCGCTGGCCCACGACATCCGCTTCGTCGAAGATGACTGGGAAAGCCCCACGCTCGGCGCCTGGGGCCTGGGCTGGGAGGTCTGGTGCGACGGCATGGAGGTCAGCCAGTACACCTACTTCCAGCAGGTGGGCGGCATCGAATGCAACCCGGTGTCGACCGAGCTGACCTACGGGCTGGAGCGGCTGGCCATGTACATCCAGGGCGTCGACAGCATCTACGATCTCGACTTCAACGGCGTCGCGGGCGACGGCCGCATCACCTATGGCGACGTGTTCCTGCGCAACGAGCGCGAGTTCTCCGCCTTCAACTTCGAATATGCCGACACCGACGCGCTGCTGCGCCACTTCGTCGATGCCGAGAAGGCCTGCGCCCGCCTGCTCGACGTGAAGCTGGCCCTGCCCGCCTACGACCAGTGCATCAAGGCCAGCCACACCTTCAACCTGCTGGATGCCCGCGGCGTCATCAGCGTGACCGAGCGCGCGGCCTATATCGGCCGGGTGCGGGCGCTGGCCAAGGGCTGCTGCGAGCAATGGCTCGCGGGCGAGCTGGCATCCGTGGGGAAAGAAGCGGGCGGGCAAGAGGCGGGGGCCTGAGGCGATGGCCGAACTCCTCCTCGAGCTCTTCTCCGAAGAGATCCCGGCGCGCATGCAGGCGCGCGCAGCCGACGACCTGCGCCAGCTCGTCGCCGACCGCCTGGCCAAGGCCGGCCTTGCCCATGATGGCGGCCGGGCCTTCGCCACGCCGCGCCGGCTGGCCCTGGTGTTCGCCGGCATCCCCGACGCCCAGCCCGACCTGTCCGAGGAGCGCAAGGGCCCCCGCGTCGGGTCGCCGCAGCCCGCCATCGACGGCTTCCTGCGCGGCGCCGGCGTCGCCAGCCTCGATCAATGCGAGCAGCGCCAGACCGACAAGGGCGAATTCTGGTTCGCCGTCATCCGCAAGAGCGGGCGCCCCACCCGGGCGCTGCTGCCAGCCCTGGTGACGGCCGCGGTGGCGGCGCTGTCCTGGCCGAAATCCATGCGCTTCGGCCATTCGACCTTTCGCTGGGTGCGGCCGCTCCATCGCGTGCTGTGCCTGTTCGACGGCCGGCCGCTCGACGGCGCGCTGGTGCTGGACGAGCAGACGGGGCTGCCCTTCGGCGACCGCACCAGCGGCCATCGCTTCCTGGCCCCGGCCGAGTTCGCGGTATCCGGCTTCGCCGACTACGAGGCGAAGCTGGCCGATGCCCGGGTCATCCTCGACCCGGCCGGGCGCGCCCAGCGGATCCTGGACGCCGCCCGGACGCTGGCCGCGGCCGAGCAATTGACGCTGCGCGAGGACCCGGGCCTGCTGGCCGAGGTGGCCGGCCTCGTCGAATGGCCGGTGGTGCTGGCCGGCCGCATCGACGACGCGTTCATGGATGTGCCGGCGGAGGTGCTCGTCACCTCCATGCGCACGCATCAGAAGTACTTCGCCCTGGACCGCGCCGACGGGTCGCTGGCCCCCCGCTTCCTGGTCGTGGCCAACGTCGACAGCGCCGACGGCGGGGCCGCCATCGTCGCCGGCAACGAGCGCGTGCTGCGCGCCCGCCTGTCGGATGCCAAGTTCTTCTGGGACCAGGACCGCAAGGTCCGGCTGGGCGACCGGGTGCCGGCGCTGGAACGAGTGGTCTTCCACGCCCGGCTGGGCTCGATGGGCGAGCGCGTCGTCCGCCTCCAGGCGCTGGCGGCGGAGCTCGCCGGCGCGATCCCCGGCTGCGACCGCGATGCGGCCCGCAGCGCCGCCGGCCTCGCCAAGGCCGACCTCACCTCCGGCATGGTCGGCGAGTTTCCCGAACTCCAGGGCGTCATGGGCCGCTACTACGCGCGCCATGACGGCGAGCGGGACGACATCGCCGACGCCATCGCCCAGCACTACGCCCCCCTCGGCCCGGCCGACCGCTGCCCGACGGCGCCGGTCGCGGTCGCGGTCGCGCTTGCCGACAAGATCGATGCCGTGGTCGGCTTCTTCGCGATCGACGAGAAGCCGACCGGGTCCAAGGACCCGTTCGCGCTCCGCCGCGCCGCGCTCGGCATCATCCGGCTGATCGTCGAGAACAAGCTGCGGCTGGCGCTGGCACCGGCCTTCGACGCCGCCCTCGACCTCTATCGTCCGACCCTCGGTGCCGCCGCCCCGACTTCCGTGGCCGCCGACCTCCTCGACTTCCTCGGCGACCGGCTCAAAGTGCATCTGCGCGGCGAGGGCGTGCGGCACGACCTGATCGCCGCGGTGTTCGGCACCGGCGGCGAGGACGACATCGTGCGCCTGATGGCGCGGATGGAGGCGTTGGGCCGGTTCCTGGCCAGCGAGGACGGGGCCAACCTCCTCGTCGCCTACCGCCGCGCCTCCAACATTGTGCGCATCGAAGAGAAGAAGGACGGGCCGCATGACGGCCCGGTCGATGCCGGCGCCCTGGCCGAGGCCGAGGAGCGCGCGCTGGCCGACGCGCTGGCCGACGCCAGCCCGCGCGTTGCCGCGGCGGTCGCCGGGGAACAATATGCCGCCGCCATGCGTTTGGTCGCCGGACTACGCGGCCCGGTCGACGCGTTCTTCGACCGGGTAACCGTCAACGCGCCGGACGCCGCCTTGCGGGCCAACCGGTTGCGGCTCCTGTCGGAAATCCGCCGCACGCTCGACCGCCTCGCGGACTTCTCACGCATCGAGGGATAAGCACGATCATGACGCAATGGGTGTACACGTTCGGCGACGGCAAGGCGGAGGGCCGCGCGGAGATGCGCGACCTGCTGGGTGGCAAGGGCGCCAACCTGGCGGAGATGAGCAGCCTCGGGCTGCCCGTCCCCCCCGGCTTCACCATCTCGACCGAAGTCTGCACCTGGTTCTACGCCCATGCGCGCCAGTACCCGCAGGAACTGCGGGACCAGGTGTCCACGGCGCTGAACGACGTGGAGAAGCTGGTCGGGATGCGCTTCGGCGATGCCGACAACCCGCTGCTGGTGTCGGTGCGCTCCGGCGCCCGGGCATCGATGCCCGGTATGATGGACACCGTCCTCAACCTCGGCCTCAACGACATCACCGTCGAGGGGCTGGCCCGGCGCAGCGGCGACCCGCGCTTCGCCTATGACAGCTATCGCCGCTTCATCCAGATGTTCGGCAACGTCGTGCTCGACGTCGACCATCATTATTTCGAGGAGATCCTCGAGAACCACAAGCTCGACCTCGGCATCCACCTCGACACCGAGCTGACGGCGGAGAACTGGCGCGCCGTCATCGCCGACTACAAGGCCAAGGTCGAGGAGGTGTCCGGCGCGCCCTTCCCACAGGAGCCGGA
>CAZQOA010000043.1:0-38365 GCA_964594715.1 uncultured Rhizobiaceae bacterium
AGCGGCTGTCGCCCGACCAGAACTGGGACAATCCCGATTGCGGGCTGAAGACGCGGAGCTGGGAGGAGGTGCGCCCGGCCCTGGAGAACATGGTGGCGGCGGCGCGCCGGATGCGCGCCGGCTGACGAGGGCGGCGGCCACCCTCCGGGCGAGGGGGGTGGCCGCCTATCCCAGCGCGATGTCGAGGAACATCATGCCGACGAGGCCGACCATCAGGGCCAGGATCGCGCGCTCATTGTCCTTCTCGCGCTGCGAGGAGGGGATGATCTCGGCCGTGACGACATAGATCATGGCGCCGCCGGCCAGGCCCAGGCCCCAGGGCAGCAAGGTCTGCATCGCGGCCACGATGCTGACCCCGACCAGCCCGCCCAGCGGCTCCACCAGGCCGGATGCGAGGCCGCCGAGGAACGCCCGGCCCCGGCCGTAGCCGAGGGTGGCGAGCGATGCCGACACCGCCAGCCCCTCGGGGATGTTCTGCACGCCGATGCCGAGCGCGGTCGCGATGCCCTGGTCCATGTCGCCGCCGCCGAAGCTGACGCCGACCGCCATGCCCTCGGGGAAATTATGCAGGGTGATGGCGATGACGAAGAGCCAGACCCGCCGCACCATCCCGGCCGACGCGCCGGGCGGGCCGATCACCAGGTGATCCACCGGAACGAAGCGGTTGAGGGCCCAGATGGCGCCGGCGCCGAGCAGCACCGCCACCGCCATGATTCCGGCGGCGCCGGCCGGGCCGGACCCCGACGCCTTCAGCACCTCGACCCCCGGCATGATCAGCGAGAAGAACGAGGCGGCCAGCATCACGCCTGCCGCGAAGCCCAGCAGCACGCGCTGGCGCTCCTCCGACGGCGGCGACATGAACAGGATGACCAGCGATCCCAACCCCGTCGCCAGGCCGGACATCAGGCTGGCGATGGCGCCGGCGGCGACCGGCGTCAGGTCCTCGAAGAACATCTGCGTTTCCGTTCAGGACGGGGATGGTGGAGAGGAGGAGAAGCCTCCGCGAACGCACCAATAGGGTGCCGGGCCTTCATTGGTATCTGATTCTCGCCCTCAACTCTTCTTGAGTAACTTCCACGTCGCGGTCGCATGCGCGACGAGATCGCCGCCGGCGTCCGTAGCTGCCGACTGGAGGAATGACAGCGAGCGGCCCTGCCGCAGGAACGATGCTTCGCAGCGGACAAGGCCGGACAGGACCGGCTTCAGGAACTGCACCTTCATCTCGAGCGTGGCACCGGGCGCTGCCACGTGATGCAGAAGGTGCCCCATCGAAATGTCCATCGCGATCGCCAGGACGCCACCGTGGAGCGAGCCCTGCGGATTGAAAAGGGGCCTGCACGCCTCGAACGCGACCGTGCAACGTTCGTCCCCATAGCTGATCTCGAAGCCGAGAAGTCGGGCAAGAAAGAAGGACCCGAACTCCTGCTTCGATGAAGACAGTGCGCGATCGAAGAGCGGTTGCGCCTCCTCCGGGGTGACGGCGATCGAGGACGTCATGCGCCAATTGCCTTCACGGACAGGAAGTAGGCGCTTTCACCGCCAATGAATGGGGGACCGAAGGCGCGGCTCTCATCGCCGGCACCGGGTTGCTCGATCTTGGCTACCTCCGCGCCAAGATCACCAAGCTGCATCGTCGCAAACGGCCCCGACACGACGCGCGTCAGATCGAGGACGCGGATGCCTTTCAGCCGCTCGGCGTCAGACCCGGGGTCAGACGAGGACATCCGCCAATTCCGTCATGGACCGAACAAGTATGTCGGGCTGGTGCGGCGTCCTGCCGAACGGACGCTTGCGCCGGTCGACGAAGGCTGTCCGCATCCCCGCCGACTTGGCACCGATGCAATCGAACGCGTGATTGGCAACGAACAGCACTTCATCCATCCGGACGCCGGCGATCTCGGCCGCCTTCTTATACGTCGCGACATGCGGCTTGAAGGAGTTCGCCTCGGCTACGGAGATCACCTTGTCGAACGGGATGCCGTGATACTTCCTTGCCGCCTCCAGCATGTCGGGATCGCCGTTCGACAGGACGATCAACTGGTAGCGCGTCTGCAACCGCTTCAGGGCTTCCGGCACTTCCGGGAAGCAACGCAGCTTTTCGATCTCCGAGACGAGGTAGCGAACATCCTCCTCGGTGTGCTCGATGCCGGCTCTGTCCATCACGAAGCCGACAGCGCGGTGTCCGATCTCCCGATAGGGCGTGTGCTCACGATGCAGAAGCGCATCGATCATCGAATTCTCGAAATGGGTCCGGCGCCACCAGGTGACGAACGCATCGGGCTTTCCCGCCCACCCCTTCTTCTTCAGAAACGGCGTCGCAATCTCCACCAGGCCGGACTGCATGTCGACCACGGTCCCGTACTGGTCGAACATGCAGACCTTGATCGACTTCCCAAGCGCCTCGGCATCACTCATCGTCTGCCTTCCTACTTTGGCTGCGGCACATGAAATCGTAGCGGCCACCATCCAAGGAACTGATTTCCTCCGATAGGATCGACGGCATGATCCCGCAATCTATCGATGCCATGACCGTGTAGCCGCTCGTCGACGGCGGACATGGTGTCCATGCCCATTTCACCCTGCGCCTGTCGAAGGCTCCCGATGGCGACATGAAAGGAGCCAATCGCTTCGGTCCAGGACGAAATGATCGACCATGTGGGTCCCGAAATCTCTCTGGCCGTCGGCCCGCATCCCGGCCTTGGTCAGCACCTGCCGGGAGGCGGCATTGTCCGGGTTGGTCGTGGCCACCATGCGCTCCAGGCCGATATCCTCGAACCCGAAGACCAGGAACCGCCGCGCCAGCTCGGTGGCATAGCCGCGGCCCCAGGCCGTGGGGTCGAGCATGTAGTTGATCTCGACGCCTTGCAGGCGCTCGACCCAGAAGAGGCCGCCGCGGCCGACGAAGCGGTCCGACGCGGTCTCGAACACGGCGAACGGCCCATAGCCGCGCTCGCGCCACTGGGTCTCGCTGACGCCGACGATGCGCTGCGCCTGCCCGGCCGGGTCGGCGGCGATGGCCTTGGCCTGGGAGAGGTAGCGATGCACTGCCGGCTGGACGATCAGCGCGGTGTAGGCGGCGAGATGCGCCTGGCCGAGGGGGACCAGGGTCAGGCGCTCGCTCGTCAGGGTCAGCATCGGCGGGGCTCCGGGGGACGGACGGTCTTTTGCGAATCGCTCGCATCTTCCCATCCTGCCCCGATCGCCGGATGCCGCATAGAGGCGATGGCGGCGGCCGGCCCCTACCCCTTCATGCCGGTGATCGAGCCGCTGATCGCCCGCGGGTCGCGGTTGGGCCAGCGGCCGGCATCGACTTGGGCCAGGAAGTCGCCGACCAGGCGGTTGTAGGCGTCCGGCTCCTCCAGGTTGATGGCGTGCCCGGCATTGGGGATGACCGCCAGCGCGGAGTTGGGGATGGTCTGCTTCAGCAGCAGGCCGGGCTGGAGGCAGGGCCAGTCCTCGTCGCCGGTCAGCAGCAGGGTCGGCACCGTGATCGCCTTCATCTCCTCGACCAGGTCGTAGAGCGACGGCCGCTCCTTCTGCACGCCGATCTGGGTGTTGGCGGACCCGAGCGCGGAATGCCCGGCCAGGATCGCCTTGAACTCGGCGAAGCCGCGCGGGTCCTTGTTCTCGAACTGCACCCGCGACGGGCCGTAGGCGTATTTCTCGGCGAAGGCCGGCATCCCTTCCTTCAGGATGAAGGCCGAGATGATGTCGGCCTCGGCCCGGAAGCGCTCCTTCTGGCCCGCCTCGGCGCCGTAGCCGCAGCCGCCGATGCACAACGACAAGGCCCGGTCCTGGTGGCGCAGGCCGAAATGCAGGGTCGCGAAGCCGCCCATCGACAGGCCGACGATATGCGCCTTCGGCCAGCCCAGATGATCCATGACGGCCGCGATGTCGTCGGCCGCGCGCGCCTGGGAATAGGATGTCGGCTGCTCGGGCACGTCCGACGGCGCAAAGCCCCGGGCGTTGTAGGCGACGCAATGGTAGCGCTTGGCGAAGTGCCGCAATTGCGGCTCCCAGCTGCGCAGGTCGCCGGCGAACTCATGCACGAAGATCACCGGCGCCCCGGACCCGGTCTCCTCGTAATAGAGACGAACCCCGTCATTGGTGGTCGCGTAGGCCATCGTTCCCCTCTCCTTGCTGTCAGAGCTCCGTCGGCTCGGCGCCGCTACCCTCGTCGCCGGCACCATAGGCCGACTGGGCCAGCGCGCGGGCGATCACGCCATGGGCCCGGCGCATCAACTGCTCCGCCAGCCGCCGCGCCAGGGCCGGCTTGCGCGCCAGCACCGCCTCGCCGACGCCGCTATGCCCTTCCAGCGTCATGCCCAGCATCTCCCGCGATTGCAGGTGGGCCAGGTAGCGATAGCGCAGCGCCTGCCGCTCGATGCCGCTGACGATGCGGATCAGGGTCTGGTTCTTCGATGCCGCATGGATGGTACGGGTGAAGGCGACATTGTGCTCGAAGAAGACCGAGACGTCCTGCGCCTCGTAGGCGGCCCGCATCCCCGCCAGGCACGCTTCGACCTGCGCCACCCCCGCGGCGTCGATGTTGCGCGCGGCCTCCGCCGCCGCCAGCCCCTCCAGCCCCACCCGGCAGGCATAGACCTCGTTCAGGTCGCGCTTGTTCATGGGCGTGACGCTGACTCCGCGCCGGGCGGCGCGTACCACCAGCCCGTCCGCCTCCAGCATCCGGAAGGCCTCGCGGATCGGCGAGCGGCTGACGCCGAAGCCGGCGCTGACCTCCTCCTCCAGGATGCGGGTCCCGGGCGCCAGCTCCAGGAACACGATCCGTTCCGACAGCACGCGCGCGATCTCGGTCGCGATCACCGACGGCAGCGCGAAGCCGCCGCCGCGGAGCTGGCCGTGGTCGGCGATACGCAGGCCGGTCGGCGACGCGACCACCGCCTTATCCAAGGACATAGCCGCCATCGGCCACCACCGTCTCGCCGGTGATGTAGGCGGCGGCGTCGGACACCAGGAACATCGCCATCTTGGCCACTTCCTCGGCGGTGCCCCAGCGCCCAAGCGGGACGCGGGCGAGGCCGCGGTCGCCGGAGGTCGCGGCCTGCACGGTCGCACGCGACATGCGGGTCAGCGAGCGGCCGGGTGCCAGGCAGAGGACGCGCACGCCGAACGGGCCCCACTCCACCGCCGCACCGCGCGTCACCTGCGAGATGGCGGCCTTGGCAGCGGCATAGACCGCGCGGTTCTCGCCGCCGGAGAAGGCGGTCTGCGAGCCGATGGAGAGGATCACCCCGCGGCCGCGCTCGACCATGCCGCGCCCGACAAGCTGCATCAGATGCACGACGCCGATGAAGTCGGTGTCGACCAGCCGGCGCACCTCGTCCGGCGAGGTTTCCAGCAACGGCTTGGCGACCAGGATGCCGGCATTGTTGATGAGGATGTCGACCGGCCCGGCGGCGGCGGCCAGCCGCGCCACCGCGGCCGGGTCGGCCTGGTCGTAGACGTGGCTCAGGGCGCCATGGCGGGCCGCGACCTCGCGCAATGGCCCTTCTTCGATGTCAGCCAGCACCAGTTCGGCGCCGGCCGCCCGGAACTGTTCCGCCATGGCCGCGCCGAAGCCGTTCGCGGCACCCGTGATGAGGATGCGTCGTCCGGTGAAGTCGAGGTCCTGGGCGAGGCTCATGGCCGACCCTGCCCTTGCAGCCAGTCGCGCGTCGCCGCCGCACCTTCGGCCAGTGTGGTGCCCGGCGCGAACCCCAGGTCCCGTGCTGCCGCGGCGATCGCCAGCGGCCCCAGGGCGAAGGTGTTCCAGCCGAGCCCGCCTGGATGCAGCTCCATCGCCGCCTCCGGGACGGCGAGGCGCACCTGCCGGACGATCTCGTCGATCGCCTGCGCGCGGCCGGGACCGATATTGTAGGCGCGCTGCGGCAAGGACGGGGCATCGAGGGCCGCCAGCACGGCGTCGGCCACGTCGCCCACGAAGATGTGCTGCCGGGTGCGACCGGCCGCCGGGTCGATCCGCGTCGTGCGCCCGGCCAGCCCATCCTCCACCAGCGCCCGGATCAGGCAGGAGGTGGTGCGGCCGGGCCCGTAGCAGGAGGCGACGCGCAGCGCCACGGCATCGACGCCATGTTCGGCGTGGTAGGCATGGACCAAGGCCTCGCCGCCCGCCTTGGTCGCGCCGTAGACGGTGCCGGGCCGCAGCGGCGCATCCTCGTCCACGGGCCCGAGGTCGCGCCGCGGGCCATAGGCCAGGATCGAGGAGAACCAGACGATCCGGCCGAGGCCATGGATGCGGGCCGCCTCCAGCAGGCCGACCAGGCCGCCCAGGTTGATGTCGCAGGTGCGGGCGGGGTCGTCCCCCAGCAGCATCGGGCCGGAGATGCTGCCCGCATGGACCACCCGGCGGATGCCGAAGCGCACGATCGCCTCGTGCCAGCGATGCGGGTCGGGCAGGTCGTGGGCGATGAAGGGGAGGTCCAGGCCGGCCGGTGCCGACCGGTCCATGGCCACGACCGCGCGGCCCGAGGCCGCCAGCCGCCGCGCGACGGCGCCGCCGATCAGGCCGCCGGCGCCGGTGACGAGGACTGCACCCTGGCCCGTCATTCCGCGGCTTCGGCCAGGCGCGCCTGGGGCGGGACGATGGTCGCGACCCGGCGCACCTCCAGCCTGGCACCCGACCCCACCTTCAGGATGGCGAGGCCGAGCGCGTCGATCGGCACGGTCCCTGCCGTGACCCCGGCATCGATGCGCAGCCAGGCGCGCAAGGGCGCGGCGAGCCGGGCATCGACCTCGACCACGTCATCCTCCTGCAAGCCGGCCACGGCGGCGTCCGCGGGGTGGATGCGGCAGATGCGGCGGCGGCTGACGGCGCCCGCCTCGTAGGCGTCCTCCACGATGACGGCAGCCAGCGCGAAGCGGCCGGCGCGCTGGCGCTTGCGCAAGGCCGCGGTCGCCACCGCGTCGGCTGTGCCCTTGGCATCCAGCGCGACACCATAGAGGTCGCGCGCGGCATCCTTCGATATGTAGCCTTCATAAGCATCCTCGGCGACGCGCTGCGGGTCGCGATCGAGCGGATCGCCGTAGCCGCCGCCACCCGCCGACCGCACCACCACGATGGCGCCCTCGGCGACCGGATGGCCGGCGATCTTGCCCGGCGTGTCGAAGCCTTCGAGGATCCCGTCGCGCTCCACCCAGGAGCCGACCGGGACGCCGGAGAGGCCGCCCAGCACGCCGAAGGCCGGCACCACGGCGCCGTCGGAGAGCAGCGAATAGACCGAGTTCGGCGCCGTCACCCGCATCGAGCGCTGCATCGACAGGCCGCCGCGGGTGCGCCCCGCACCGCCGGAATCGATCGCCAGGCGCGAGGTCTCCACCACCAGCGGCATCCGCGTCTCGATCACCTCGGAGGATTGCACGGTGACGAGATCGCCCCAGTCGATGGTGGCCATGGCGCTCGGCCCGTCGCTTTCGCGGAAGGCGCCGTTGCCGCCGGCCGACCATTCGTAATGGACCCATTCCCGCCGCGTGCGCTGGTCGAAGCCGCCGATCAGGTTGTGGAACGAGGTGCGGCAAAGGTCGCCCGCCACCCGGTCGGGCACCACCTGCGACAGCGCCCCCACCATCGTCGCGATCACCCGCTTGCGAATCTCGCCATGCGAGCCGGCCGGGGCCGGGCGCTGCACGTTGACGATGGAGGCCGGCGGCGTCACCACCTCGATCGGCCGGAACGATCCCTGGTTGAGGGGCGCGGCCGGATCGAAGATCGACTTCACCGCGATGAAGACCGAGGCCGCGGAGACCGCGGCGGTCGAGTTGACCGGGAACGGCACCTGCGGCGAGGCGCCGGTGAAGTCCGCGATCATGCGGTCGCCCGCCACCGTCAGTGCCAGCGGCAGCAGCAGCGGCTCGAAGCGCCCACCCATGTAGGTTTCGAGATAATCCTCGAAGCGGTAGGTCCCGTCCGGCAGGGCCTGGATGCAGGCGCGCATGCGCATCTCGGCCCGGTCGAGGTCGAGGCGCACCGCCTCCAGCAGCAGGTCGACGCCGTAGCGGGCGCAGAGCTCGTGGATGCGCTTCTCGGCCACCCGGCACGACGCGAGGCTGGCCTGGAGGTCGCCCAGCCGCTCCTCCGGCACCCGCATGTTCGACAGCAGCAGGTCGAGTGCCGCCTCGTTCATCCGCCCGCCCTCGAGGATCTTGATCGGCGGAATGCGTACACCTTCCTGGTAGATCTCGGTCGCCTTGCCCGACATGCTGCCCGGGACCATGCCGCCGACATCGGCCCAGTGGGCGCGCACCGCCGGGAAGAACACCAGCTTGCCGTCCTGGAAGACCGGGAAGATCACCGTCACGTCGTTGAGGTGAGTCCCGCCGGTATAGGGGTCGTTCGACAGGATGACGTCGCCCGGCGCCAGCGTGGCGCCCAGCTTCTCCATGGCCGAGCGCACCGACCAGGGCAGCGGCACGACATGGGAGCCGATATCCTCCGACTGCGCCACCACCTGGCTGTCCGGGGCGAAGAGGCCGCAGGAGAAGTCCTTGGCGTCGTAGATCGCGACCGAGCTGGCGGTCCGGCACACGGTCGCCCGCATCTCGCGGACGATGGAGATCAGGGCCTGGCTCAGGACTTCGAGGGTGATCGGGTCCATGGTCATGACGGTTCTCCCCGGCCGCGGCGAAGCACCAGGCAGCCGATCGGGTCGAGCGCCACCGACCAGCCCGGCGGCACGACGGTCGAGGAGCCCTCCTCCTCGATGATGGCCGGCCCGGCAAGCGCCTCGCCGGGCGGCAGCCGGTCGCGGTCGATGATCGGGACGGAACGTTCGACGCCGTCGAAGACGACGGAACGATGGCCGACGGCGGCGGCGGCCAGGGACCGCCCCGCCCGGTCGATCGGCGGCAGCTCCGGATTGTCCGACAGGCCCCAGGCCGCGATGCGATAGCTGGCGATCTCCACCGCTGCGGTCGTGGTCGCGCCGTAGCGCGCCACATAGACCCGGGCGAACGCCGCCTCGATCGTGGCCGTGTCGGCGACGTCGACGGCGATCGGCACCGACAGCTCGAAGGACTGCCCGGCATAGCGCATGTCGAGGCTGGCCGCGAAGCGCCGGCGCTCCGGCGGGAAGCCTGCCGCCGCCAGCTCCGCCTCGCCATCCGCCATCAGGTCGGCCACCATGTCCCGCACCTCGGCGACCGGAACCTCGTCCAGCAAGGCGACGCGGGTGCGGACGAGATCGCGCCGGACGTCGGCCACCAGCAGGCCGAAGGCCGAGAAATTGCCCGGCATCGGCGGCACCACCACGGTCGACATGCCCAGCTCCTCGGCGATGGCGGCGGCCTGGAGCGGCCCCGCCCCGCCATAGGGCAGAAGGGCGAAGTCGCGCGGGTCGATGCCGCGCATCACCGAGATTTCCTTGATGGCGCCGGCCATGGAGACGACCGCGATGCGCAGGATGCCCTCGGCCATCTTCTCCGGCGACAGCCCGACCTCGGCGCCCAGGCGGGCGACGGCGGCCAGTGCCGCGTCGCGATCGAGCCGGATCTCGCCGCCCAGCAGCCGGTCCACGCCGAGCCGGCCCAGCGCCAGGTTGGCGTCGGTGACGGTGGGCTCGGTGCCGCCGCGGCCGAAGGAGGCCGGCCCCGGGAACGCCTTGGCCGACCGCGGGCCCACGGTCAGGAAGCCACCACTCGCCACCGCCGCGATGCTGCCGCCGCCGGCGCCGATGGTGTTGATGTCGATCTGGCGGATCTTCACCGGGAAGGCTGCGACCCGGCCCTCGGTGGTCATGCCGAACTCGCCGCCGCGCACCAGGCAGACGTCGGTCGAGGTGCCGCCCATGTCGCAGGTGATGACGTCGGGGAAGCCGGCCGCGGTGCCGACATGGCCGGCCGCGATGACGCCGGCCGCCGGTCCCGACAGCATGGAGAGGACCGGCATCGCCTCGACCCGGGCGGCCGGCAGGGTGCCGCCGTTGGAGGTCATGATCGAGAGCGGCGCCGAGATGCCGGCCGCGCCCAGCCGATGGTGCAGCTCGCGAATGTAGCGGCGCATTCGCGGCGCCACATAGGCGTTCAGCGCGGTGGTGGAGAAGCGCTCATACTCGCGATATTCCGGCAGCACCTCGGCCGAAGTGGTGACCACGGCGTCGGGCAGGATGGCCTGGATGATCTCCGCCGAGCGGCGTTCATGCGCCGGATTGGCGTAGGAGTGGAGGTAGCAGACGGCGACCGCCTCGATCCCCTCGTCGGCCAGCTCGCGCGCGATCCGGGCGACGCCCGCCTCGTCGAGCGGCATCACCACCGCCCCGTCGACCCGCAGCCGCTCCGTCACCTCATGGCAGCGCGAGCGCGGCACCAGGGGGCGGTTCGGCGGTGCCTTGATGTTGTACATGTTCATCCGGTTGCCGCGGCCGACCACCAGCACGTCGCGATGCCCGGAGGTGGTGAGCACGGCCAGCCGGGCGCCGTCGCCCTCCAGCGCCGTGTTGGTCGCGACCGTGGTGCCATGGACGATGCGCTCGAGCCCGGCCGGGTCGATCGACAGCCGCTTCACGCCGGCCAGGATCCCTTCCGACTGGTCCTGCGGGGTGGACGGCGTCTTCAGCACCTGGAGCTGACCGCTCCCTCGTTCGAAGAGCACGAGATCGGTGAATGTCCCGCCGACGTCCACGCCCAGCCAATAGGTTCCCACTGCGATCCTGCTCCTAGCGTCCGGTGAAAACGGGGCGGCGCTTCTCGACGAAGGCGCGCGACCCTTCGCGATAGTCCGCACTGTCCATGGTGCGATCGATGAAGGCCTCGATCTCGGCCGCGCGCGCCTCGGCGGTACCCGAGGCCAGCGCCTCCAGCACCAGCTTCGCGCCGGCGATCGACAGGGGCGCGTTGGCCGACAGCTCGGCGGCGAAGCTGCGCGCCTCCTCGAGGGCTCCGGTAGTGGCCACGACGTCGACCAGCCCCATCTCGACACAGGCGTCGACCGCGAAGGCGCGCCCCGAATAGAGGACGCGCTTGGCGTTCGCCAGCCCGGCCTGGCGCAGCAGCAGGCTGCAATCCAGCGCGCCGTAGACGATGCCGAGCCGGGCGGCCGGGATGCCCATGCGCGCGCTCAGGTCGGCGATGCGGAAGTCGCACGCCAGCGCCACGCCGCAGCCGCCGCCCATGGCATAGCCGGAGATGGCGGCGATGGTCGGCCGCGGGCAGTCGCGGATGGCGCACGTGGCCGCATCCGCCGCTGCCTCGTAGACCCGCCCCATGGCGGCGTCAGCGCGCACGGTGGCGAACTCCGAGATGTCGGCGCCGGCGCAGAAATGCCCGCCCGCACCCGTCAGGATGATGGCCCGCACGTCGTCGCGGCTGCCGAACCCGGCGAACAGCCGGCCCAGCGCGTGCCACATGGCGAGCGACACGGCGTTGCGCCTGGCCGGGCGATTGAGGGTGACCAGGACCACGCCGGCCTCCTCGGAGACGATGATGTCCTGGGCTGCGTCCGTCACGAATTTCCTCTCCTGGCGGGCTGGTGCAAGGATGTCGATCCCGTGTACTGTATACAAGATGTTTCTCGAACGACGGAGATCATGGTGCCCGGAGCGCTCGATGGTTTGACGGTTCTGGATCTGACCAGCCACCTGTCGGGGCCCTATTGCGGCATGCTCCTGGCCGACCACGGCGCGGACGTGATCAAGGTCGAGCGGCCCGAGGGCGGCGACGATGCCCGCCAGATGCCGCCTTATGTGAACGGCGAGAGCGCGCCCTTCATGATCTGGAACCGCAACAAGCGCTCGGTCGCCCTCGACCTCAAGTCGGCGGACGGCAAGGAGGCGCTGCTGCGCCTCGTCGACCGGGCCGACGTGCTGATCGAGAATTTCCGCCCCGGCACCCTGGACCGCCTCGGCCTCGGCTGGGACATCCTGTCGGTGCGCAATCCCCGCCTCATCTATGGCGCGATCTCCGGCTTCGGCCAGACCGGCCCGTACCGCAATCGCGGGGGCTTCGACCTGGTGACCCAGGGCATGTCGGGCCTGATGAGCATCTGCGGGCCGACCGACGGGCCGCCCCATCGACTGCCGATCGCCATCTCCGATATCGTTGCCGGCATGCATCTGGCCGTCGGCATCCTCAGCGCCGTCGAGGCGCGCCATCGCACCGGCCTGGGCCAGGTGGTGGAGACGTCGCTGCTGGAATCCGCATTGTCGCTCGGCGTCTACGAGGCGGCCCATGTCTTCGCCACCGGCGAACGGCCGCCACGCATGGGTCAGGCCCATCGCGGCAGCTCGCCCTACCAGGCGTTCCAGACCGCCGACGGCTGGGTCACCGTGGGGGCCGGGCAGCAGAATTTCTGGGAACGGCTGTGCGACGTGCTCGAGGTACCGGAGCTGTGCCAGGACCCGCGCTTCCGCACCAACGCCGATCGCGTGCTCAACAACGACGCACTGGTGGAGCTGCTGCAGCAGCCGCTGATGATGGAATCATCGCAGCATTGGCTGGAGCGGATGGAGGCGGCCGGCATCCCGGGCGGCCCGATCTTCCACTGCGACGAGGTCCTGGCCGACGCCCATGTCGTCGAACGCGCCATGGTGGTGGAGACGCACCACCCGGCCGTTGGTACGTTCAAGACCCTGGGCGTCCCGGTGAAGCTTTCGGCGACGCCGGGCGCGGTGCGCGGCCCGGCGCCGCGGTTGGGGGAACACACGGCGGAGATCCTCGCCACCGTGGGTATGGCCGTTCCGGCCAAGGCGGCAACGAACCGCCGGCGTTAGGAGCGGATCTTGCACGAGCGCCATCGCATGGGGCTCGTGCTTGCGTGTGGGGCAACAAATCTGGGAGTGGGCAATGATTCTGCAGCGGAGCTTTAGGGTCGGCGCGGCGTGCATGCTGCTGGCGGCCGCCGGGATTGGCGCAGCCTCGGCACAACAGCCTGGGGTCACCGCCGACACCATCAAGGTCGGTACGTTCGGCGCCCTGACCGGCCCCGGCTACCTCTACGGCAAGCTGCCGATGAACGGCATCGAGGTGGTCTTCGACGAGATCAACGCCGCGGGCGGCATCCATGGCCGCAAGTTGCAGCTGGTCCGCGAGGATGATCGCTGCGACCCGGCCTCCGCCATCGGCGCGGTGAAGAAGCTGATCCACCAGGACGAGGTCTTCGTCATGATCGGCGGCGGCTGCAGCAATGCCACCTTCGCCGCCCGCGACACCATCGAGCAGGCCAAGGTCCCCCTGGTGGTGATGGCATCCGTGCATGACGGGATCACCACCCCGGTCTCGCCGACCATCTTCAGCGCCGCCACCACCTCGTCGATCGAGAGCCAGGCGATGCTGGAGTTCGCGATTCAGCAGGGCGCCAAGCGGATTGCGGTGATCTCGATGCGCGATTCCTGGGGCCGCGCCCGCTACACCCCGCTGATGGAGACCTTCAAGGCCAAGAACATCAAGCCGGTCGCCGACGAGGAGCTGTCGCCGGACGCCAACGACGCGACCGCCCAGGTGCTGCGCCTGAAGCTGGCCAACGCCGACGCCGTGCTGATGGTGCTCTATCCGAAGCCGGCCGCGGTCTTCGTGCGCGATTCGCAGAAGCTGGGCTTCAAGCCGCTGGCGATCGGCCAGACCGGCATCGCCGACCCCGCCGCCTTCGAGGACCAGGTGGGCTCGCCCGGCGCGACAGCCAACTTCCGCACCATCTCGATGGTCGCCTACACCGCCGAGGATCCCGCCGTCGACAAGTGGCGCAAGGCGATCGAGGCGAAGTTCCCCGGCGACCGCCTGTCCGTCTACAACCTGTTCGGCATCGGCAGCGCCCAGGTGATGGCCGAGGCGCTGCGCCGCGCCGGCCCCGAGCCGACGCGCGAGAAGGTCGTGGCCGCCCTCAAGGGCCTCAAGGACTTCAAGGTCGACGTCTACCCCGGCCCGATCTCCTGCTCCGAGACCGACCATCGCTGCCACAAGACGCCGGCCTGGCTCGCGAAGGAACCGGGCGGCCCGGTGCGCGTGCTGGGTGTGACCAAGGTCGAGTAGGGCACTTGCTCCTACTCAGCTACCTGCTGCTGAGCGGCGTGACGACAGGGGCGCTGTACGCCCTTGTCGCCCTCGGCATCGTGGTCGTGAACAAGGCGACCGGGGTCATCAACTTCGCCCATGGCGAGCTGTTCATGTTCTCCGGCTTCGTCGCCTGGATGCTGCATGTGCAGATGGGGGTGAACTACCCCCTGGCGCTGCTGCTGGCGGTGGCCGGCGGCTTCGTGCTGGGCGCGCTGACCGACCGCATCGCGTTCCGGCCCCTGATGAAGGCCGACATCATCAGCCTGGTGCTGGCCACCGTCGGCATCGGCTTCGTGCTGCGCGGCCTCGCCCGCGTCATCTGGGGTGGCAAGGGCGACTACCTGCCCTTCCCGCCGATCACCTCGCCCGAGCCGATCATGATGGGGTCGGTGATGATCATCCCGCAACAGCTGGCCGTGCTGGCGGGTGCGATCGTGGTCATGCTCGTCTTCGCGGCCTTCTTTCGCCTGACGCGCGCCGGCAAGATGATGCAGGCGACCGCCGACAACCCCAAGGCGGCGACGCTGGTCGGCATCCGCATCGAGCGCATCTACACGCTGTCATTCGGGACCGGCGCCGCGATCGCCGCGGCCGCGGCGGTACTGATGGCGCCCCTGACGCTGCTCTATCCCGACATGGGCTTCCCCTTTTTCATCAAGGGCTTCGCCGCCGCCGTCCTGGGTGGGCTGACGAGCCTGCCGGGCGCGATCCTGGGCGGTCTCGCCATCGGCGTCATCGAGGCGCTGGCGGGTGGCTATATCCATTCGAGCTTCATCGAAGTGTCGGCCTTCGTCGTCATCATGATCGTCCTGGTGGTCAAGCCGACGGGATTGCTTGGCTACAACAAGTTGCGGCGGGTCTGAGCCATGGCACTTTTCGGCCGACGCAACGTGCTGCTGACGGCGCTGGTGCTGGCGACCGTCGCACCCGCCTTCCTCAACACCTACCACCTGTTCGTGGCCAACCTGATCCTGGTCTATGTCCTGCTGGCGATCGGGCTGAACATCCTGGTCGGCTATGCGGGCCAGCTCGCCTTCGCCAATGCCGCGATGTTCGGCATCGGCGCCTACGGCACCGGGCTGCTCCAGGTGCATTTCGGCTGGCCCTTCTGGCTGGCATTCCCCTCGGGGGCGATCATCGCGGCCGCGGTCGGGCTCGCGATCTCGTTCCCGGCCCTGCGCATCAGCGGCCTCTATCTGGCCCTGTCCACGCTCGCCTTCGCGCAGTTCACGCAGTGGGTATTCCTGCATTGGGAGGCGGTCACCTTCGGCGCCGGCGGCTTCAAGACGCCGACCGTGTCGTTCGCACCGCTGCCGGTCAGCAAGCCGATCGGCCTCTACTATCTCAGCCTGATCCTGGCCCTGGTGCTGTTCCTGCTGGCCCAGAACCTGGTGCGATCGCGGCTCGGCCGCGCCTTCGTCGCGGTGCGTGACAGCGAGGTCGCCGCGGAATCGCTCGGCATCGACCTCTTGCGCTACAAGGCGCTGGCCTTCGGCGTCAGCGGCTTCTATGCGGGCATCGCCGGCGGGCTTTATTCCGCCATGCTGAATTTCGTCTCGCCCGAGGGCTACGACCTCTTCCAGATGGTCCTGCACAAGGCGATGATCGTGGTCGGCGGGCTCGGCTCCGTCGCCGGCTCGGTGCTGGGGGCAGGTGCCATCGTCGGGCTGCTGGAGGCACTGCGCGAGGTCAAGGGCATCCAGGAGATCGCCTTCGGCGCGATCCTGGTCGTCTTCATCCTGTTCATGCCGGGCGGCATCGTCGGCTTCCTGCAGAAGCGCCTCGGCGGCTGGGAAGAGCCGCTGCACCGCCGCCGCGCCGGGCCGGCACCCATTGCAGCCAAGACGGCGGCGGTGACGGCCACGACCGGCACGGTCCCGGCCGCCGGCAAGGTGCAGCCATGAGCGCCGCCATCCTTTCCATCCGCGACGTCTCCGTCGGGTTCGGCGGCGTGCGGGTGCTGGACAGCATCAACCTCGACGTCAAGCAGGGCGAGATCCGCGGCCTGATCGGCCCCAACGGTGCCGGCAAGACGACCCTGCTCAACGTCATCTGCGGCATCCATGCGCCGCACCAGGGCGACATCCTGCTGGACGGCATCTCGGTGGTCGGCCGCAAGCCGAGCCAGATCGCCGGCCTCGGCCTCGGGCGGACCTTCCAGACCTCGCAGCTCTTCCGCGGCATGACGGTGCTGGAGAACCTGATGTCCGGCCTCCACCGCCGCACCGCGGCCGGGCTGATCGGTGCCAGCTTCAACACAAGGGGCTATCGGGAAGAGGAAGCGCAGGCCGAGGAGGCGGCGCGGCTGGCGCTGGAATTCATCGGCATGGCCGACTTCGCCGAGCGGCCGGGCTCCGCCCTCTCCTTCGGGCAGCAGCGCATCGTCGAGATCGCCCGCACCCTGATCGGCGACCCCAAGGTGGTGCTGCTGGACGAGCCCGCGGTCGGCCTCAGCCTCAACCGGCTGGCCGAGTTCGACACGCTGCTGCGCCGCATCCGCGACGAGAAGGGCGTGACCCTGATCCTCATCGAGCATGTCATCCGCCTCGTCATGGATGTCTGCGACCAGGTCACCGTGCTCAGCTCCGGGCGGCGCATCGCCGACGGCCCGCCGGAGATGGTGCGCAACGACCCCGACGTCATCGAGGCCTATCTGGGGAAGGAGCTCCGTGCTCGACATACGTCATCTTAAGGTCGCCTACGGGATCACCCAGGTCCTGCGCGACGTCTCGTTCCAGGTGCCGACCGGGTCGATCGTGGCCCTGCTCGGCGGCAACGGATCCGGCAAGACGACCTTGCTCAACACGCTGACCGGCGTGGTGCGGCCGGCCGGCGGCTCGATCATGTTCGAGGGCAAGGAGTGCGCGGGCCTGCCGCCCCACGGCATCGTGCGCAGCGGCATCGCCCAGGTGCCGCAGGGCCGCGAGGTATGGCCCAGCATGTCGGTCAACGACAACCTGGAGCTGGGCGCCGCCACCCGCCGGGACTGGGGCGGCATCCGCTCCGACCTCGACCAGGTCTACGCGATGTTCCCCAAGCTGGTCCCCAACCGGAAGCGCCATGCCGGCAGCCTCAGCGGCGGCGAGCAGCAGATGGTGGCGATCGGCCGCGCGCTGATGGCCCGGCCGCGCTGCCTCCTGATGGACGAGCCGTCGGCCGGCCTGGCGCCGGCCATCGTCGGCGACATGGTCGACACCATCCTGGCCCTCAACCAGCGCGGCCTGACCATCCTCCTGGTGGAGCAGAATATCGGCGTCGCGTCGGCCGTCGCCGAGCATGCGCACATCCTGCAAGGCGGCGAGATCGCCTTCTCCGGCCCGGCCGCGGGGCTGATCGACAACCCGGCGGTGCTGCGCTCCTACCTCGGGCGCTGACCAGCCCGGCCGCGGTCAAATCCGTTGCACCCGCCGCAGGCGCCCACTAGCTTCGTGGGCCGAGTGAGGTGGGAAGGGCCGGGGTCGGATGAAGATCATCACCGTTCTCGGCACGCGGCCGGAAATCATCCGCCTCTCGCCCCTTGTCCCCAAGCTCGACCGACATGTGCGGCATGTCCTGGTGCATACCGGGCAGAATGATGCGCCTGCCCTCTCCGGCGATTTCTTCGCCGAGCTGGGGCTGCGGACGCCGGATCATCATCTGGGCATCGTCGAGCCGGACTTCGCACGGCAGATCGCCCGCATCCTCACCGGTTGCCACGATATCCTGGTGGAAGAACGGCCGGACCGGCTGCTGGTGCTGGGCGACACCAACTCCGCCCTCTCCGCCATCGTCGCCAAGCGCCTGGGAATTCCGGTGTTCCACCTGGAGGCCGGCAATCGCTGCTTCGACCCGCGCGTGCCTGAAGAGGTGAACCGACGGATCATCGACGGGGTCAGCGACATCCTGATGCCCTATACCGAACGCAGCCGCGCCAACCTGCTGCGCGAGGGCTTCCTGCCGGACCGCATCCATGTCGTCGGCAACCCGATCCACGAGGTGCTCCAGGCCCATGCCGGTCGCATTGCGGCCTCCACCGCCGGGGCGGAACTGGGGCTCGAGCCGGGCAGCTTCTTCCTTGTCACGCTGCACCGGTCGGAGAATGTCGACGCCCCGCCCCGGCTTGCCGCCTTCGTCGAGGCGTTGGCGATGCTGGCCGACCGCTACGGCCTGCCGGTGGTCGTCAGCACGCATCCTCGCACCCGCGACCGGATGACGGCCGCCGCCATCGCCGTGCCGGCCGGCGTGCGCTTCCTGGACCCGTTCGGCTTCGCCGACTTCGTCGCCCTCTGCCGCCGGGCGCGGTGTGTCCTGACCGACAGCGGCACGGTGCAGGAGGAGTGCGCGATCCTGCGGGTGCCCAACGTCACGCTCCGCGACACCACCGAACGGCCGGAGACGATCGAAGGCGGATCGAACCAGCTTGCCGGCTGCGACGCCGGGATGATCCTGCGCGCGGTCGCGATCGCGACCGAGGCCCCGCCGAACTGGCGGGTGCCGCCCGAATACCTCTTTCCAGCGGTCAGCGAGGCGGTGCTGCGCATCGTCACCGGCCGACTGCCGCCCGGCGTCGGCAGTTTCGCCTGAGGCCGCGGCGGGGATGAGGATCCTGATCCTTGGCGGCACCGGCATGCTGGGCCACAAGCTGGCGCAGGTCCTGGCGCAGGACTTCGACACCTTCGCCACACTGCGCGGCGAGGCGGACGCGTGGCCGAAACAGCTTGGGCGCGCGCGGCCGATCGGCGGCATCGACGTCGAGGACACCGATCGCGTGGCCCGACTGCTGGATATGTTGCGGCCGGCGGCCCTGCTGAACGCGGTCGGTGCGGTGAAGCAGACGCTGGGGATGGACGAAGCCGAGCGGGCGATCATGGTCAACAGCCTGCTGCCGCATCGGCTGGCCCGCCTCTGCCGGGAACGCGGCATCCGTTTCGTGCACTACGGCACCGACTGCGTCTTCTCCGGCGCGCGGGACAGCCGCCGCGGCCCCCGCGGCTATCGCGAGCAGGACCCGGCCGATGCCGGCGACCTGTACGGGCGGAGCAAGCTGCTGGGCGAGCCGGACCAGCCCGGCTCGCTTGTCCTGCGCCTGTCGCTGGTCGGGCCGGAACTGCGTGGCCGCCATAGCCTCCTCGAATGGTTCATGGCGCAAAAGGAGGGTCCGGTTCGCGGCTTCGCGCATGCCCTCTTCACCGGGATCACCACCCTCGAGACGGCGGAGCTGACGGCGCGCATCCTGCGTCGCCACCCTGCCCTGGACGGCCTTTGGCATGTTGCGGCCGAACCGATCAGCAAGCTCGATTTCCTGCGCCAGGTGAATGACCGGTTCCGCCGCAACGCCGACGTCGTTCGCGACGAGACCTTCCATTGCGACCGCCGCCTGGACGGCACGCGCTTCCGGGCAGCGACCGGCTGGCAGGCGCCTGCCTGGGCCGAGATGATCGACCGGATGGCGGCCGATCCCGCCGGAGAGGCCTGAACGTGTCACGCGCGCCCGGCGATCCCGCGCTGGCTATCGACGGCACCGAGTCCGATGTCGGCCGTGCCCTGCTCGCCCTGTCCGCCCTCTACTGGTGCCGCGACTGGCTGGCGGGCTTTCGTATCCGCGTCTGCAATCTGGCCAGGGAGGACGTGATCCTCGCCTGCCAGGCGTTGCATTTCGACACGAAGCTGCGGCTGGAGCTTCGCCCACGGGGGCACGGCGACGGACGGGCGGCCCTGGAAGGGGCGTCGTTCTATGCGGCGATCGCCTGCCGCACTGCCGACCATCTGTTCCTCGACGAGGCCCGGGACCTCGGCATACCGACCTTGATCGCCATCCAGTTCCCGAACCCGCAATGGGCGTCGCCGGCCATGTTGCGGCACCACGACATCGCCTTCGACCCCCGGCGCTTTGCGTCCGCGTTGCGGACGGGCGTCACCGCTGCGGTCGACGCCCCGCCATGACCGGCAAGGGTGTCGCCGACCTTCCGGTCGTGCTGGTGGTCGCGATGGCGAACAGCATCCATACCGCGCGCTGGCTGCGCATGGCCCGTGGGCGCGGCCTCCGGCTGGTCCTGCTTCCGGTCGAAGACACGCCGCTGACGGAGGAGCTGGCCGACGCACGACCGATCCGCAATGGGTCCGATCTGGCAGCCCTGTCCGACCGGGAAATCGGCCTGTTCGACACCGCCGGCGTGGGGCCAGCCACCCTCGACCGGATCGATCGCGAGCTCGCCTATTCAGCCTGGCGACCGAGCTGGCTTTCCCAGGAGGCCCGCCCGTCCCGACCGGGGCACCTGATGGCGGCCATCGAGCGCCTGCGGCCGCAGATCGTCCATTCCATGGAGATCCAGCTCGCCGGCTACCTGTGCCTGGCGACGAAGCAACATCTGGGCCCGGATTTCCCGCCCTGGATGCTGTCGAACTGGGGCAGCGACCTGTACCTCTACCGCAAGGTTCCGAGCCACCGGCCGCGGCTGGCCGCCATTGCCCGCCTGGTCGATGCCTATGTGGCGGAGTGTCAGCGGGATGTGGCGATCTTCGCCCGCATGGGGTTTGCCGGGATCAGCATTCCGCCCATCCCGGCATCTGGCGGAATGCACCTCGACGGCTTCCCGACAATCGACGAGCTGGGCTTGCCCTCGACCCGGAAGGAGATCGTCGTCAAGGGCTATCATGGATGGTCCGGTCGCGGCCTCCATGCCCTGGCCGCTCTCCATCTGGCCGCGCCCACGCTGCGCGACTACGCAATCCGGGTTCTGGTCGCCTCGCCCGAGGTCGTCGAAATGGCCGCCTTGCTTGCGGAGCGGGACCATCTCGATATCGTCTGCGAACCCTACGAGCGCAGCCATCGCGCCGCCCTCATGCGGCTGGCCGGCGCCCGCATGGTGATCGGCGTCGGCATATCCGACGGCATCTCGACCACCCTTCTGGAGGCCATGGCACTGGGGGCCTTTCCCATACAGTCGACCACGTCCTGCGGCGGGGAATGGATCGTGCCGGGCCAGACCGGCGCCCTCGTCTCGCCCCATGACGTGGCCGGGCTGGCCGCGGCGATCCGGCGGGCGGCCAGCGACGACGATCTCGTGGATGGTGCCGCCCGCTACAACCGGCACCAGGTCGAACGGCGTTGGAACGCACGCATCAACGGCACGGTCATCGCGGGCAACTATCGGATGCTGATCGCCGCCGCACGCAGGCAGACGGCGTCACCTGCCATCGCGCGCGCATGAACGACGCGACGCGGGAGATCGTGCGGCGGCTGTTTGCCGTCGACTGGTACGGCCGCCAGTCGCGGGAGCCGGAGCCGCTCCGGCACTTTCTCGAAACCGGATGGCGGCAATTTCGCAACCCCAGTCGCTGGTTCTCGACCCGCTACTACCTGGCCTGCTCGCCGACGCTGTCGACTTCCCCACTCGTCGACTTCGCGATCGCGGGCGCGGAAGCCGGCCGGCAGCCCCATCCCTGGTTCGACACGCGCTGGTACTCCCGCCGCTATCTGGGCCTGGCGGGACCTTCGCCGATGGCGCTGGTGCATTTCCTGGAACAGGGCGTGGACCAGTGCAACGTACCCCACCCCGCCCTGGACGACCCCGATACCCGCTCGCGCCTTGCCCGGGCAGCGCCCGACCAGCGGCACGAGCTGCTGGACGCGATCATCGCCGAACGGACAACCGATCTCGGCCCCGCCCGGGCCCTGGTCGACGCCGAATGGTACAATGCGACCTATCCCGACGTCGCCCGTGCCGGCGTCCCGCCCGACCGCCATTACCTGACCCAGGGATGGCGCGAACGGCGCGACCCGAATCCCTGGTTCTGGACAGCTTTCTACCAATCGATCCACCCGGCGATCGCCGCCGAAGGTATCTGCCCGCTGGTCCATTTCGCCCAGCGCGGTGCCTTCGCCGGGGCCGACCCATCGCCGTACTTCGCCGCCGCATGGTACCGGGCTCGCCATATGCCGGGGCGGCCGGCAACCGAGAATGCCCTCTTCCATTTCCGCACGGTCGGCCTCGCGGCGGGCGCGGTGCCGCACCCGTCCCTGGATCAACGGGCGGTGACCGGCCGCGTAGCGACCATCCCGCTCGAACGACGCACTGCCTTCCTCCAGCAAGCCCTCGTCGCGGCGCCGGCGACGGACGACCTCCTGACTGTCCTGGTCGATCAGGCCTGGTACGCGCGCCGCTATCCCGACACCCGCCACCAGGACAGTGCCCTTCACCACTACCTCCAACACGGGTGGCGCGAAGGGCGCGACCCGAGCCCCTGGTTCTCCAGCCGTGACTATCTGCGGCAGAATCCGGACGCGTCCACCATCGGCCCGCTCATCCACTTCATGCAGCAACGGGCCGGCACCGATGCCAGGCCGTGCGAGGGTTTCGACACCGCGTGGTACCGGCGTCGATACCTGGACGAGAAGACCACCGCGGCCGAGGCGCTGGGACATTTCCTGCGGATCGGCCTGGCGTCCGGCTGCGTTCCGCACCCCTCGCTCGATCAGCCCGCGATCCGCGACCGGCTGATGTTGGAGTGTGCAGACGATCGATCGGAGCTTATCCGCTGCCTCCTGGAACTTCGCCGGCGGACCCGTTCGACACACGGCGAGGCGTCGTATCCATGGTTCCTGGCGCCGCCGCCGCCCGCGACCATGACGGTCCTGACCATCATCGACGAACGGGACGAGGATGGAGGGGCGATGGAGCCGATGCTGGCCGGTGATGAGATCGCCGTCCGCGCGGTCGGCGGCAGCCGGGGTCGCCTGACGCTTTCGCCGGGATCCGGCAAGGGGCCGGGCGTGGGGTTCCTGCTGCCACGCGACACGGCCATTCTTCGCCCGATCCTGCGATTCATGCGCTGCAGCCGGGCAATCCTGTCGGGTGATGGGCCGGACCGGCAGCAGATCGCGCGTTGCCTCCGGGCGGCAGGGGTGCCCGCGGCGATCGTCAGGGCCGGCGCATGACGGGCCGTACATCCGCCATCGACGGCCCGCTGGTTTCGGTCGTCATCCCCGTCTTCAACGGGGCCAATTTTCTGGCCGAGGCGATCGACAGCGTGCTGGCCCAGACCTATCCCCACATCGAGATCCTGGTGGTCGACGACGGCTCGACCGACGACGGGGCAACGGCACGCATCGCAGAATCGTACGGCACGCGCATCCGCTACATCGCGAAGCCGAACGGCGGCGTCGCCACCGCGCTCAACTGCGGCATCGAGGCGATGGAGGGCCGGTTGTTCAGTTGGCTCAGCCATGACGACCTCTATTTGCCGCGCAAGGTCGAACGCCAGGTGGAGGCATGGCACCGTTTCGGCGAGCGATGCATGGTGGTCGGCGACTTCGAGGTCATCCTCGAAGACGGGAGCTTCCAGGAACGATGCTCCCTTGCCGAAATCAACATCCTTGCCCGGCCACTGGACGCCATTCTGGCGAGGATGATCAACGGCTGCGCGCTGCTGATCCCGCACGGGATCCTGGAAGAGTTCGGCGGGTTCGACCCCCGCCAGCCGACGACGCAGGACTATCATCTCTGGTCCCGGCTGGCCCATCGGGTCCCGTTCGTCCATTGCGCGACGGCCGATGTGCGCCATCGCGTCCACCCCGGACAGGGTTCCCGGAACCAGGCCCACCTCACCGAGGCCGGCCACCTGTTCGTCCATATCCTCGAACAGGTCCCGGTATCGACCATGGAGGCCTATTCCGGCTCCGAGCTCGGGTTCCTCGCCGAGGCGCGTCGACAGTTGAAGGGCTATCCGGTCGCGCGCGTCGAGATCGACCGGCGGATCGCCGAACGCTGCAACGAGGTCGCCTACGGATGCGTCGTCCTGGCCACCGATGGGTCGGCGGACGTGGCATCGACCATCTGCCGGATCCGTAGCTGGCACCCCGCTCCGCAAGAGGTCGTCCATGTCGGTTTCCCCACGGACGATGCGCCAGATCTTGCCACCGCGGTCCGCGCCGCCGTCTCGGCGACGAAGGCGGAATTCCTCCTCTTCGTCGTACCCGACGATCTGCCGACGGCCATGGAGGTGCGCTCGGCCTTGATCGAGCGGTCGCGCACGGATGCCGACGTAGTGCTGCCGCAGGACAAGCCGGGCCGGCGACGGCCAATGGAAGGGTGCCTGATGCGACGCAGCGCGTCGGTCAGCCTGCGCGCCGCGCTGGTCGATGACGAGCTGCTCGACCGCTTGTATCTCGATGCCGCAATTTCGGTCGGCACCTATGCGGAGACGCGATGATGGCTCCTTCGAGCGCAACCCTCCGCCCGATCCCCAGGATATTCGCCGGCAAGCATGTTCTGCTGATCGGTGGCACCGGCTCGCTCGGCCAGGCGCTGACCCGCCGCCTCCTGTCGGGAGACCTCGGCGTGCCCGAACGCATCGTCATCCTGTCGCGCGACGAGGCGAAGCAGCATCAGATGCGCGTGGCCTACAGCCATTTGCGCCAGCCGACGGACGAGGTCATCTACGCCAATTTCAAGCGCACGCTGCAGTTCCGCATCGGGGACGTCCGCAGCTACGACAGCATCGCGCTGGCGCTGGACCGGATCGACGTCGTGGTCGCCGCCGCGGCCCTGAAGCAGGTACCGACCTGCGAGTATTTTCCCCACGAGGCGACGCTCACCAACGTCATCGGAACGCAGAACCTGGTGACGGCGGTGGCAAGGGCGGCACATCCGGTCGAGGCCATCGTCGGCATTTCCACCGACAAGGCGGTCCACCCCGTCAATGTCATGGGCATGACCAAGGCGTTGCAGGAACGCCTGCTGATCGCGGCCCAACTGTCCCTGCCCGACACGCGCGTGCTGCTGGTGCGGTATGGCAACGTCCTGGCTTCGCGCGGGTCGGTCATCCCGCTCTTCCGGGAGCAGATCCGGTCCGGCGGGCCGGTCACCATCACCAGCCCGGAAATGACGCGATTCCTGCTCTCGCTGTCCGATGCGGTGGACGCGATCGCGATTCTGGTCCGGGACGGCAAGGGCGGCGAAATCCTGGTGCCGAAGATCGCGTCGGCCCGCATCGTCGACATTGCCCGCGCGATGGTCGGCGGGCGGGCCGTCGAGACCGTGGTGACGGGCATCCGTCCGGGCGAGAAGGTCCATGAGGTGCTGATCGCCGCCGAGGAGTCGCCGCGGACGGTCGACCGAGGCAGCCACTATGTGGTTCGTCCGCTGCTTCCCGAGTTGGCGCCCCCGCCCGCGGTGCCCGTGCGAGAAGCCTGGGAGTACACGTCCGCGTCCGGCCCGATGCCATCGGAATCGGTCGAGCGCCTGCTGCGCGACCACGGCCTCCTGGATCTCGAAGACACCGCCGCGGAGTGCCTGCGCTGATCGATCGGCGCATCGCCGCGCCTCGGGAAATTTTCGATGACGTTTTTATGACATAGCCCTGCCCCGACACTAAACTCGCCGCCCGACGACGGGGGGCAAGGTGGCGCAAGCGAACAAGGGGGACGCCGACGCGTGGCGGATGACGCTGCTGTCGGCCGGCGTATTGGCCTTCGCCGGCATGGGGGATGCGCTCGTCTATGTCATCCTGCCGATCGAGGCGGCGGCATTCGGGCTGTCGCTGACCTGGGTCGGGGTGCTGCTCTCGGCCAACCGCTTCGCCCGGGTGCTGCTCTATGGCGAGATCGCCCGGCTCAGCATCCGCATCGGGCCGCGCAACCTGTCGATCGCGGCGGCGGTCGCCTCCATCGTCTCGACCTTCATGTACGGGCTGGTGGAGAGCCCGTGGTGGCAACTGGTCGCGCGCATCGTCTGGGGCCTGTCCTTCGCCGCCCTCAACCTCACCACCCTCACCTATGCCTGGGGCAGCGGCCGCGACGGGCGGTCGGGCACCCGCATGGGGGCGAGCCGCGGCCTGCGCCAGACCGGCCTTGCCTTCGCCTGCGCCCTGGGCGCCTGGGCGGCGGTCGTCATCGGGCCGCGCGAAGCCTTCGTCGCCATCGGCATCCTGACCCTGCCGGCCCTGGCGCTGGCCCTGATGCTGCCGGCCGCCGAGCCCGGCAAGCGGTCCGAGGAACGGGTGTGGACCCGCCCGGCCCCGGTCGACATCTACATCTTCGTCTTCGGCGCGGTGATCGACGGCGGCTTCGTCATGACCATGGCGGCGGCACTGGGCGAGGAGGCGACGCCGGCCGCCGCCATGATCGCGGCCGGCCTCTCCTGGGCCCTGCGCTACCTGGTGGTGGTCGTGGTGGCGCCGGCGAGCGGGCTCCTGTGCGACCGCTACGGCGCCATCCACCTGCTGGTGGCGTCCTCGGCCGCGGTGGTGGCCGGCCTTCTCGTCGTGGCCCTGGGCGCCCCGGTGGCGGGCGTCATCATCGTCGTCATCACCCGTGCCATGGTCGACACCACCGCCCCCATCGTCTCCGCCCAGCAGGCCCGGGGCGAGGTCCTGATGGCGGTGTCCCGCACCGCCACCTGGCGCGACATGGGGGCCGCCGTCGGGCCGCTGGCCGCGGGCGTGTCGATCGGGCTCATCCCGCTGTCGCCCTACTACGCCGTGATGGCGCTGATGCTGGGCGCCATCACGGTCTGGATCGCCTGGGCCGTGCGCCGGCCCGGGTAGCATCCGTCAGCTGTCGTAGCCGGGATTGACGCGGTCGAGCTGGCGCAGCAGCGCCGGCCATTCCATCACCCCGTAGGGACGCCGGGTCTGCGGCTGGTAATTCATGTAGGTCGCTTGCAGCACGTCGTCGGGCACGGGGCGCAGCTTCTGTCCGCCGGCCATGGCGGAGATCTGCGCCTTGCAGGAGAGCTCGAGGCGGTGCATCGCGTTGAACGCCTCGGCGATGGTGCTGCCGGTGGTCAGGAGCCCGTGGTTGCGCAGGATGAGCGCGTTGTTGGCGCCGAGATCACGCACCAACTCGTCCTGCATGGCGAGGTCCAGTACCACGCCGCGATATTCGTGATAGCCGACATGGGTGAAGCGCATCGCCGTCTGGGTCAAAGGCAGCAGGCCGCAATCCAGCGACGACACCGCCATGCCCGGCCAGGTGTGGGTGTGGATGACGCAATCGACGTCGTGGCGCGCCTTGTGGATGGCGCTATGGATGACGAAGCCGGCGCGGTTCACGCCATAATCGAAGTCGCCATAGCCGGGCTTGGCCAGCACGTTACCGTCATAGCCGACCTTGATCAGCGACGAGGCGGTCACCTCCTCGTACATCATGCCGTAGGCATTGATCAGGAACGCCCCGTCCTCGCCCGGTACCCGGGCGGAGACGTGATTCGCCGCCATGTCCGACATCTCGTACAGCGCCAGCAGGCGGTAGCACGCGGCAAGGTCGACGCGGGCCTCCCATTCCGCCGGCGTCACCCGGTTGTGCATGGACTCGATCCGAAGCTCCATCTTCGGCTTCTTCAACATCGCGCGTACCCTTCCCCATCGACCCGATGCGCCCACCATAGCCGGACACCGGCCGCCGCGCAGCGACTGTGGCGATGTCGCGCAGCGACAGCCTGCGGCCTCGCGCAACGAATGCGCGAGGTCGCCGGGGGCGGGTAGCTATCGGCGAATTCATGGGTTATGGTAGGCACAGCGTGTCGTCGTAACGCGGCGTCACCGAACTTCGGCTGCGCGCAGTCGGCCGCCCCTTTCAGGACTGGTAAAATGCCAGTCAGGCCGGGGTCGGCGCCAAGTCGCGATTGGTGGGGTGACGAAACAGCACGAACGTGACATACGTTGTGCCACGCGATGCGTCGTTGCGCTCGCAATCGGAGTAAAGAAATGCCAGTCGGTACCGTCAAGTGGTTCAACAGCACCAAGGGTTTTGGTTTTATCCAGCCGGATAACGGCGGCCCAGATGTGTTCGTCCATATCTCTGCCGTTGAGCGCGCAGGGATGAGCAACCTGTCCGAAGGTCAGAAGATTTCCTTCGAAGAGCAGCGCGATCCCAAGCGCGGCAAGACTTCGGCCGAGAACCTCAAGGCCGTTTGAGCCGCTGAGCGACGCCGTTTCGTTGGGTCCCGGTTTCCGGGACCCAACGGGGTTGCTTCGCTGCAGTGGCCTTTGGACTGACCTGCCAGCAGGAGCCTAGCCGGGGTTCGTGCTGTGCGCTTGCGCGTCCCGGCCAAGCTTTTCGAGCCAGCGCTCGATACGGGCTCGATTGACACCCCAGTCGCCATGGCCGATCTGCGATCGCCCATAGAGCGCCAGGGTCGAACGCCCCTCCCCCAGATCATAGAAGCGCACGACCACCGTATCCGGGAAACGCATCCAGCGGCTGCGCTGGACATAGCGCTCGGACAAGGCAGCCTCGTCCTCCGCGACCCGTTCCAGCAGCGGCTCGGAGCCGATCGCGGCGCGGAAGGCCATGCGCAGTTCACGGGCTCCCATCGCGAAGACGGGTGGCGCCAGGTCGCTGGCGGCCGCGCAGATGCCGGGCGGGCAGGCCAGGGCATCGTTGGGGGTGGAGCGGCGCTCCAGCGTCTCGAATGCCACCTCGCCCAGGTCCGGCGGCCCCGCCAGGCGCCAGATACGCTCCGGTCCGAGCGCGAGGTACCCCGCAATTCCCAGGAGCGCCAACAGCGCCACCGCGCCGCCGATAACGGTCAGAATCCGCATTGGCCGAGGTCCCCTTCGGATCATGATTGGGCCGCTTGGGTGGCGTGCGTTCGTCCGGGCTGCGACCGCCTCAGCGGCGCGCCGACCAGACGCCCGGGCGGACCGATACGGCGGTGATCACACCATAGGCGGTGATGCCGGATGCGACCGCCAGGAAATGGCCATCCAGGCCCATGCCCGCGACGTCCGCCAGCAACCACCCGCCGACGACCGCAATGGTGATGCGCGACAGTGCCGCGATGATCGGACCGCCCATCCGGCCCGCCCCCATGGCGGCGAAGTAGAGCGCCATGCCGACCCCGAATCCGGCAAAGGCCGGCCCGGTGAAGGACAAGGCCCGGGTCGCGATCGCCACCACCGCCGGATCACCGCTGAAGGTGGCCGCGAAGGCGCCGGGCGCAATGCCGACGGCCATGCCGGCCGTGCCCGCGACCGCCAGCGTGGCGAGGCCGCCGGTCCAGGCGATGCGGCGCGCCATCGGCCAATCGCCGGCGCCGACCGCGCGCCCGACCAGGGCCGTCAGCGCCGAGCCGATGCCGAAGGCCAGCGGGATGATGCCGAACTCCAGCCTGGCCGAGATGCCGTAGGCGGCGATCGCGATCGGGCCGTAATGGGCAAGCTGCGCCGTCACCAGGATGGTGGCGAGGTTGGCGATCGTCGCCAGCGCGCAGGCGATCAGCCCGACCGACAGGATGCGCCGGAAAAGTTCCGCCCGCACCGGCACCCGCAAGGTCGGCATGAAGCCGGCACCGCCGCGCAGCACCACCACGCCCATCGCCAGGGTCGCGATCCAGAAGACCAGCGCGAACGCGGCCCCGATGCCGGCCAGCCCCATGCCCGCGGGCTCGACCAGCACCCAGGCGAGCGCCGGGAACGCGCCCCACGCGACCGACAGGACGCGCGCCGCCAGCGCATGTCGGCCACCACCGCGCAGGACCGAGGCCAGGGTATTGGTCAGCCATGCCGGAATGGCGCCGGCGCCGAACAGCCACATGGCGTAGGTGACGGCCGCCTCCGCCGCGCCCGCGCCGGCGATGAGGCCGAGGATGGCGCGCGGAAAGCCGGCCAGGGCCAAGGCGAACGCGGTTCCGGCGGCCACTGCGATCAGCATCGCATGGAGGACGAGGGCCGACGCCTCCTGCGTCCTGCCCGCCCCAAGGGTGCGCGCGATGGCACCCACCACGCCGCCGCCCATGGCCCCTTGCGACATCTGCTGCATCAGTAGCGCGAACGGCAGCACCAGCGCCCAGCCGGTGAGTGCGGCCGTGCCCTGGCGCGCGGCGAGCCAGGTCTCGAAGAGCTGGGCCATCAACTGCAGCAGGGCGACGAAACTGGTGGGGGCGGCGAGCCGCAGGATGCGCCGCAGCAGCTCGGCCGCCGGCACCGGCAACGACCCTATGACCCCCTGCTCCGCCATTGCCATCATACAAGCGCAGTCACTTGCATAACGCAAGCATCAAGCCGATGCCGGCACGACCGCTCCATGACCGGCCGCCGTCGGGGCGGTCGCTGCCGGGACGTCATGCCGCTTCAGCGGGCGGTTGCCCGCCAGCGCGCGCAGCAGGACATAGAAGACCGGCGTCAGGAAGATGCCGAACAGGGTGACGCCGATCATGCCGGCGAAGACCGCGACGCCCATGGCCTGGCGCATCTCGGCACCGGCCCCGGTCGACGTCACCAGCGGGACGACGCCCATGACGAAGGCCAGCGACGTCATCAGGATCGGCCGCAGCCGCAGCCGGCTCGCCTCCACCGCCGCCTCGCGCGGCGTCCGTCCCGCGAATTCCAGCTCGCGCGCGAACTCCACGATCAGGATGGCGTTCTTCGCCGACAGGCCGACCAGCACGACGAGGCCGATCTGGGTGAAGATGTTGTTGTCGCCGTCGGCCAGCCACACCCCCGACATGGCCGCCAGCAGGCCGAGCGGCACGATCAGGATGATGGCGATCGGCAGGGTCAGGCTCTCATACTGGGCGGCCAGCACCAGGAACACGAGCAGGATGGCCAGCGGGAAGACCCAGATCGCCGAATTGCCGGCGATGATCTCCTGGTAGGTCAGCTCCGTCCACTCGAAGTCGATGCCCTTGGGCAGGGTTTCGGCAGCGACCCGGGCAGCCGCGGCCTGTGCCTCGCCGGACGAGAACCCGGGTGCGGGGCCGGCATTGATGTCGGCGGTGAGGAACCCGTTGTAGCGCATCGCGCGCTCCGGCCCGGCACTCTCCACCACCTTCATCAGGGCCGCCAGCGGCACCATCTCGCCGCTGGCGGAGCGCACCTTGAGTTGGCCGATATCCTCGGGCCGGGCACGGAAGGGGGCATCCGCCTGCACCCGCACCGAGTAGGTGCGGCCGAGCGTGTTGAAGTCGTTGACGTAGAGCGAGCCCAGATAGATCTGCATGGTCTCGAACACGTCGGCGACTGCGACGCCGAGTTGGCGCGCCTTGGTGCGGTCGATGTCGGCATAGAGCTGCGGCACGTTGAGCTGGAAACTGGAGAAGATGCCGGTCAGCTCCGGCGCCTTGGCCGCTGCCGCCAGGAATGCCTTGGTCGCCCGGTCCAGCGCCTCGTAGCCGAGCCCGGCCCGATCCTCGAGCTGCATCTTGAAGCCGCCGATGGTGCCCAGCCCCTGCACCGGCGGCGGCGGGAACATGGCGATGAATGCCTCCTCGATGCCGGCGAACTTCTGGTTCAGGGCGCCGGCGATCGCCAGGCCGCCCAGGTCGGGCGACTTGCGCTCGGCGAAGGGCTTCAGGGTGACGAACACGACGCCGGCGTTGGAGCTGTTGGTGAAGCCGTTGATGGACAGGCCGGGGAACGCCACTGCGCTCTCCACCCCCGGCTGCGCCAGCGCCACCTCGCTCATGCGCTGGATGACGGCCTCGGTCCGGTCGAGGGTGGCGGCGTTGGGAAGCTGGGCGAAGCCGACCAGGTACTGCTTGTCCTGGCCGGGCACGAATCCGCTCGGCACCGCACGGAACGCCACGAAGGTGACGGCGACCAGCACCAGGTAGATGCCCATCATCAGCACCCGGCCGCGGATGACCCCGCGCACGCCGCCGGTATAGGCCCTGGTGCCGCGGGCGAAGACGCGATTGAACCCGCGGAAGAGCCAGCCCAGGAAGAAGTCCAGGACCCGCGTCAGCCGGTCCTTGGGCGCGTCGTGCGCGCGCAGCAGCACCGCCGCCAGGGCCGGCGACAGGGTCAGCGAATTGATCGCCGAGATGACGGTCGATATGGCGATGGTCAGGGCGAACTGCCGGTAGAACTGCCCGGTCAGCCCGGTGATGAAGGCCAGCGGCACGAAGACCGCGCACAGCACCAGCGCGATGGCGATGATCGGTCCCGACACCTCGCGCATGGCGCGATAGGCGGCATCGCGCGGCGACAGCCCGCCCTCGATGTTGCGCTCCACGTTCTCGACCACGACGATCGCGTCGTCGACGACGATGCCGATCGCCAGTACCAGCCCGAACAGGCTGAGCGCGTTGATGGAGAAGCCGAAGACATGCATCAGCGCGAAGGTGCCGACGATCGACACCGGCACCGCCAGCAGCGGGATGATCGAGGCCCGCCAAGTCTGGAGGAAGAGGACGACGACCAGCACCACGAGCAGGACCGCTTCCAGCAGCGTGTAGACGACCGCGTCGATCGAGGCGCGCACGAACTGGGTGGTGTCATAGACGATCTGGTAGTCGACGCCCTCCGGCATGTTCTCGCGGATCGACGTCATCACCCGGCGGACGTCGTCGGAGATCTTGATGGCATTCGAACCCGGTGCCTGGAAGATCGGCACCGCCGCCGCGGGCTTGCCGTCCAGCAGCGAACGCAGGGCATAGTCGGCCGCCCCCAGCTCCATCCGCGCGATGTCGCGCAGGCGCGTGATCTCGCCGTGCGAACCGGTCTTGACGACGATCTCGCCGAAATCCTCGACGGTGCGCAGCCGGCCCTCGGCATTGATCGAAAGCTGGACGTCGAGGCCGGGGATGCCGGGCGACGCACCCACCACGCCGGCCGCCGCCTGGACGTTCTGGGCACGGATCTCACGCACCACGTCGCCGGCCGACAACCCATATTCGGCGACCTTCTGCGGATCTAGCCAGACCCGCATGGAATAGTCGCCGGCGCCGAACAGCTGGACATCGCCGACGCCCTGGATGCGCGCCAGCCGGTCCTTGACGTTGAGCAGCGCGTAGTTGCGCAGATAGGTCGTGTCGTAGCGGTTGTTGGGCGACACCAGATGCACGACCATCATCAGGTCGGGCGAGCTCTTGATGGTGGTGACGCCCAGCGCGCGCACCTCCTGCGGCAGTCGCGGTTCCGCCTGGGAGACGCGGTTCTGCACCAGCTGGGTGTTCTTGTCCGCATCGGTCCCCAACGCGAACGTCACCGTCAGCGTCATCTGGCCGTCGGCGGTCGCCTGGCTGCTCATGTAGAGCATGCCTTCGACGCCGTTGATCGCCTCCTCGATCGGGGTCGCCACCGTCTCGGCGATGACCTTGGGATTGGCGCCCGGATACTGCGCCCGCACGATCACCGATGGCGGCACCACCTCGGGATATTCCGAGATCGGCATGCCGACCATCGAGATCAGGCCGCCCAGGAAGATGAGCAGCGACAGCACGCCTGCGAAGATCGGGCGGTTGATGAAGAAGTTGGAGATGTTCATGATATTCCGCCCCCGGGCCAGGCCGCTATCCGTTCAGCGCTGCGCGGCCTGGGGCGCGGATGCCCCATCGAACCGCATCGACACCGGTTGCACCTGCACGACCGCGCCCGGGCGGATCCGGTGCAGGCCATTGACGACGACGCGCTCGCCCGGCTTGAGCCCGCCCGCGACCAGCCGCAGGCCATCCACCGACGGGCCCAGCTTCACCTCGCGATAGGCGGCCTTGTCGTCCGGGCCGACCACCATGACGAACTTCTTGCCCTGGTCGGTGCCGACGGCGCGCTCGTTCACCAGGACGGCCGGCTGCTTCCTGGCCTCCCCCATGCGCAGGCGGGCGAACTGCCCCGGCATCAGGCGGCCGTTGGGATTGTCGAAGACCGCCCGCATTCGCACCGTGCCGGTCCGCGCGTCGACCTGGTTGTCGATCAGTTGCAGGCGTCCGGTGACATGGCCGCCATCGTCCGCGCCCGTCTCCATCTCGACCGGGATGCTGTGGATTGCGGCCATGGTGTCGCCACCATCGGGAAGGCTTCGCAGTGCGCGGGCCACCACCTCCTCATCGGCGTTGAAGGCGGCGTAGATCGGGTCGACCGACACCAGGTTGGTCAGCACCGAGGCATCCGGCCCGGCGGCGACCAGGTTGCCCACGGTGATCTCCAGCTTGCCGACGCGGCCGGCGACCGGTGCGCGGATCTGCGTGTAGCCGAGGTTGAGCTGCGCCGACTGCAAGGATGCTTCCGCGGTGCGCAGGTTGGCCTCCGCCTCGCGATAGGCGCTGACGCGCTGGTCGAGGTTGCTCTGGGAGATCGCGCTCATGCCGGATTCGAACATCTGCCGGCCGCGATCCTGCTCTCGCCGCGTCAGGGACAGGCGTGCCTGGGCGGCCAGGATCTGCGCCTTCAGCCGATCGATCTCGGTCGCGTAGGGGGCGGGATCGATGGTGACCAGCAGGTCGCCCTTCTGCACCAGGGCCCCTTCGCGGAAATGCACGGACTGGACGGCGCCGGACACGCGCGGCCGGATATCGACACGCTCGATCGCCTCCAGCCGGCCGGAGAACTCGGTCCACAGGGTGACTTCGCGGGCCTCGACCGTCGCCACCGAAGCCGGGGTCGCCGGCGGCGGCCCGGGCGGCGCGTTGCCGATCTGGGCGTCGGCCTTGTGCAGATCCGAGAACACGAACGCGCCGCCGCCGAGGGCGACCGCGGCGACCAGCGCCGAAGTCACGAGGAGGCTGCGAAGAGAGGGGTACTGCATGGCTTGGCTCCGCGAGATCGAGGCGCACTGCATCAAAGGCCCAGTCGCCTCGCACACGTCGCCTACCGTTGCGCCCCTGCACCTCCCGGCATGGTCAAGGCCTGCCGGGTTAAATGGCGTTCAGAATTGCGCCGACGCTACATGGAGCGGCCCGGCGGCGAATTGAAGGAGGCGCGCTCGATTTGGATGAACCGGCTGTAATCACAAGAACGTCAGGTCATCGGAATGCCTACCAGAGCGGTAGGACAAGGTGCTGCGACATCGGCCGGACTGCGCCGTTCGATCCGGAAACCATTGGAGTTGCATGGATATGACCGGCGGCGGCCGGCCATCGCTAGCCGACGGAAGCCCGAGTTCGGCGACGGGCTGCACGCCGGCTTCCGCCTGATGGGCGCCTGCCAGGATTACGGGAGGGGGGTGGACCGCCGCACCTGCCCCAGGTCACCCCCGGGCGCAGTGCGCGACCAACCGGTCGATCTCGTCCTCGGTGTTGTAATAGTGCGGCGAGGCGCGGACCACCGGCGGCAGGCCGCGCGCCTCGGCGTCGAGCCGGGTACTGGAGGGCTTGGAGACGCCGATGGTGATGTCCGCCTGCCCGGCGCCGGCGACGATGCGATCGGCGTCCCGTCCCTCGATGGTGAAGCTGACGATAGCCGACGGATTGCGGCCGAGGTCGCGGATTCTTGCCCCCGGAATTTCCGCCAGGCCGGCGCGCAGGCGGCTCGCCAGCAGGTGGCACCGCGCCTCGATCGCATCCAGGCCGAGGTCGAGCGCGTAGTCGACGGCGACGCCGAGGCCGAGCCGGGCGGCGTAGTTGTTCTCCCAGCTCTCGAAGCGCCGCGCGTCGTCGCGCAGCTCGTAGCGGTCGCGCGTCACCCAGGGGGCCGCGAAATGGTCGATCATCGGCGGCTCCAGCTGCTCCATGAGCGGCCGGCGCACATAGAGGAAGCCGGTGCCGCGCGGCCCGCGCAGGAACTTGCGGCCGGTCGCCGACAGCATGTCGCAACCGATCGCCTCGACATCGACCGGCATCTGGCCGACCGCCTGGCAGGCGTCCAGCAGATAGGGGATGCCGTGGGCGCGCGCGATCCGGCCGACGGCGGCGGCCGGGTTGACCAGCCCGCCATTGGTCGGAATCCAGGTGATGGCGATCAGCTTCACCCGGCCGTCGATCATGCGCTCCAGCGCACCGATATCGAGTTCGCCGGTGGCGTCGCTCGGGACCACCTCGATCACCGCGCCGGTGCGGCGGGCGACCTGCAGGTAGGCCACATAGTTGCCGGCATATTCCGCCTCGGCGGTCAGGATCCGGTCGCCCGGCTGAAACCGCAGGGCGTAGAAGGCCATCTGCCAGGCGACCGTGGCGTTCTCGGTGATCGCGACCTCCGCCACCGAGGCGTTCAACAGGCGCGCCACCGACCCGTAGACGCCCTCGATACGGTCGGCCTCCGCCGCCGCCGCGGCGTATCCGCCGATCTCCGCCTCCAGGTCGATATGCGCCTTGACGGTATCCACCACCGGCACCGGCATCAGCCCCGCTCCGGCATTGTGTAGATAGGCGCGCCTGGCAACCGAGGGGGTGTCCGCCCGGATCCTGTCGATGTCGATCACGTCAAACCCCGACCTTGCTGAACGAGGCCGGAGTTGTAGCAAGCGCCGGCCTCGCCGGCGCCCGGAAAAACGCGGGCCACCACCCCTTCCCCGTCGCTTCGGAACCGAAAAATGCCGGGATCGTTGTTCAGTCGGTGGCGCTCCCGCACCCGGCCGAAGCCGCTTGCCTTCCGCCTGGAGGGAAATAGCCGGCTCGCATGAGCCGTTGTCCGGTCACGAGCGCGAGAAAAGGCTGAGGATCGGAGCTTCGATGAAACGGACATTGGCGACGGCGGGCATCCTGGCCACCGCGCTGTTGCTGCCGGCGGGCATGGCCGCCGCGGCGCCGGCACAAGGCTATGTCACCGGCAGTACCAACCTGTGGGCCGGCCCCAGCGAGGAGTTTCCCCCCGTCCGGGCCTTGCCGGAGGGCGGGCAACTGGCGATCGAAGGCTGCCTGGAAGGCTGGACCTGGTGCGACGTGACGTTCGAGGACGCTCGCGGCTGGGTCCCGGGCGGCGACATCGCCTATGAGCATGACGGGCAGCGCCAGCCGGTCCCGGAACTGGCGGACAAGATCACGCTGCCGACCGTCGGCTTCTCGCTGACCGGCTACTGGGACAGCCATTACCGCGAGCGCCCCTGGTATCGCGACCGCGACCGGTGGGCCAGCCGCGACGGCCGCCCGGCCGCCGCCGGCGCCCCGGGCACGGCGTCCGGCTACATCACCGCCAACGTCAATCTCCTGTCCGGCCCCAGCGGCGACTATCCGGTGGTGACGGCGCTGCCGAACGGGGCGCCGGTCATCATCCATGGCTGCCTCGACGGCTGGGCCTGGTGCGACGTGGCGTTCGGCGACATCCGCGGCTGGGTCCCCGGCACCATGCTCGTCCACGAGCAGGAAGGGCGGCGGATGCCGGTGGCCGAGATCGGTCCGCGCATCGGGGTGCCGACCGTGGCCTTCACCGTGGCGTCCTATTGGGACAGCCACTACCGCACCCGGCCCTGGTATCGCGAGCGCGACCGCTGGGCCAGCCGCTATGAGGCCCCGCCCGTCGCGGTGGCGGTGGCAGCACCGCCGGCCCCGCCCCCGCCACCGGCCCCACCGGTGCCCGCCGCCGTCAGCGGACCGCCGTCGCCCGGCTACATCACCACCAACGTCAACCTTCGCGCCGGCCCCGGCACCGCCTATCCGCGCGTGACCACGCTGCCGGCCGGTGCGGTGGTGACCATCCAGGGCTGCCTGGAGGGCTGGACCTGGTGCGACGTCGTCTATGGCGAGATGCGCGGCTGGATCGCCGGCAACTATGTCAGCACGGAATACCAGGGACAGCGCGTGCGCATCCCCGAATACGGGCCGCGCCTGGCCCTGCCCATCGTCACCTTCGCCTTCACCAACTATTGGGACAGCTACTATCGCGGGCGGCCCTGGTACGCGCAGCGCGCGCGCTGGTCCCACTACGACTATTATCGGGCCCCCGGCTTCCATGTCGGTCCGCGTTACCATGCAGGGCCGCGATATCATGCGCCCCCCAGGTACTATGCGCCGCCGCGGTACTACGGCGCCCCCCGGCCCCACTACCGGCCCTATGTCGAGCGCCAGCACCGCCAATGGGACCGTCAGTGGGACCGCGGCCACCGGGAGCGGCGCCATTGGGATCGCGGGCCGGATCGCCGGCCGCAGCCGCGCTTCCGCGCCGAGCACCGCCGCAATGAGCCGCGCCATTGGGACCGTGGCCCCGACCGGCGGGTGGAGCGCGGACACCGTGGCGGCGGCGGCCATCGGGGCTATAGTGGTGGGCAGACTGAGCGCGACGCCGCGCGCTTCAATCGCCAACGGCGCGGGCCGATGGGCGGCGAATAGGCCCTGCCAACGCACCACCGGAGATCATCGATGAAGATCAGTCGACAGGGCTCGGCCGTCTGGCAGGGCGGGATCAAGGACGGCCGGGGCGCGATCTCGACCGAGAGCGGTGCGCTCAAGGCCCATCCCTACGGCTTCGCCAGCCGCTTCGAGGGCAAGCCCGGCACCAACCCCGAGGAGCTGATCGGCGCTGCCCATGCCGGCTGCTTCACCATGGCGCTGTCGCTGATCCTGGGCGAGGCCAAGCTCACCGCCGAGAAGATGGAGACGACGGCCAAGGTCACCCTGGAGCAGGTCGAGGGCGGCTTCGCCATCACCGCCGTTCACCTGACGCTGAAGGCGAAGATCCCGGGCGCCGACCAGGCCACCTTCGAAACCCTGGCCGGCAAGGCCAAGGCCGGCTGCCCGGTATCGAAGCTGTTCAAGACCGAGATCACGCTCGACGCCAAGCTGGTCGATTAGGC
>CAZQOA010000044.1:0-14292 GCA_964594715.1 uncultured Rhizobiaceae bacterium
ATGGTGAGCTTGTCGAACCATGAAATCTCGCCGGCCGGCGATGCCGCCTACTCCGCCGCGGCCGCCTGCGAGGTCGCCGCCAGCCGGTCGAAGCCGTCGGCCAGGTCGGCGATCAGGTCGGCCGGATCTTCCAGGCCGACATGCAGGCGCATCACCGGGCCTACCCCCGCCCATTTCGTGGCGGTGCGCAGGTCCTCGGGATGGGACGGCAGGATCAGGCTCTCGAAGCCGCCCCAGCTCGCCCCCATCGCGAACAGGCGCATGCCGTCGAGCATGGCGTCGATAGCGGGCTTGGCGTAGGGCTTCAGCACGATCGAGAAGAGGCCCGAGGCACCCAGGAAGTCGCGCTTCCACAGCTCGTGCCCGGGCGCGCCCGGCAGCGCCGGGTAGAGCACCTGCGCCACCTCGGGACGGCCCTGGAGCCAGGTTGCGACCTCGGTCGCGTTCTCCTGGTGCTGCTTCAGGCGGACACCCATGGTGCGCAGGCCGCGCAGGCCGAAATAGACATCGTCCGGCCCCGCGCAGTAGCCGAGGTCGGCCATGCATTGCCGCACCGGCAGGAAGCTTTCCTGGTTGGTGACGATGGCCCCCAGCATGGCGTCGGAATGGCCGACGATGTACTTGGTCGCGGCGTGGATCGAGACGTCGATGCCATGCTTGAAGGACGGGAAGAAGTAGGGCGTGCCCCAGGTGTTGTCCATCAGCACCTTGACGCCCTTGGCATGGGCGGCGGCCGTGATCGCCGGGATGTCCTGGACCTCGAAGGTGAGCGAGCCCGGGCTTTCGCAGAACACGGCCTTGGTGTTGGGACGGATGAGGCCAGCGATCCCGGCCCCCACCATCGGGTCGTAGTAGCTGACCTCGACCCCGAAGCGCTTCAGGAACTTGTCGCAGAGGTTGCGGGTCGGGCCGTAGACGGTGTCGGCCACCAGCACATGGTCGCCGGCCGACACGAAGGCCAGGATGCCGACCGCGATCGCCGCCAGCCCCGACGAGACGATCATCGCGCGGTAGCCGCCCTCGATGCCGGCCAGCGCCTCCTCCAGCGCGAAGATGGTCGGCGTGCCGGAGCGGCCATAAGTGACGCCCTCGAACTTCTTGGCCCGCGCCGCCTCACGCGCCGCCACTGTCGGGAAGGTGATGGTGGAGGCGTGATAGACGGGCGGGTTGACCGCGCCGTGATTGTCCTTCGGATGGCTGCCGAGATGGGCCAGCAGCGTATCCTTGCGCATCTTCCCCTGATGATCCTTGTCCATGACGGACCCTTTTTTTGTGCTGGTGGGTAAGCGGATCTTGGCGTTGGTTTTGGCGGCGTCAGGTGGGTGGGACGACATGGAAGCGGGCGTCGCCGTCGCGCTCCACCTGGCCGACCAGGTCGACCTCCCAGGTCAGGTACTGCTGCATCGCCGCCTCGATCCCGGTCTCGCGGTCATAGGGGCGGTACCAGACGTCCTTCGGCTCGTCGGCCATGTGCTCGAACCCGGTCTGGAGCGGCAGGCCGGCCGCTTTCCAGCCGCGGGTGCCGCCAGCCAGGGCGGCCGTGCGGCGGCCGAGGATGCGGGCGGCCTCCGGCGCGGCCAGGGTGGCGAACTGCCCGTCGGACGAGGTGATGACGGTCAGCGCCGCCGCCGGCACCTTGGGCAGCGCGGTTGGGAACTGCGAGCGCACGGCGAACCAGGCCCCCGGGACATGGCCGGCGCGATAGCGCAGGCTGGTGTCGATGTCGACGACGACGGCCTCGCCGCGGTCCAGCATCGCCTTCAGCGCCGCCGGCTCGACCTGCTCCACCGCCGGCATGCCGCCCAGGATCTCGGCCTCCGGGGGGCCGGCGACCAGCCGCCCACCGGCGAGCCCGTCCTTCAGAACCGCCGCCTCCCAGCCCATCTGGATCAGCCAGGACGCGGTCATGGTGGCGCGGATGCCGTCATTGTCGACCAGGACGATGCGGGCGCCGCGGGTGCCGACATACATGTCGGTCGCCTGCACCAGCTGCCCGCCGGGGGCATGGCCGGAATCGGCCCGATGCCCGGCCTCGAACTCCTCCGGCGTGCGGACATCGAGGAGGAAGGTGGTGCGGGCCGCATCGGCCCGCCATGCCGCAAGCCCGGCCTCGTCGATGGTCGGCACGCCGACCCGGGCACCCACCTTGTCCGCCATCGCCCTGGCCTTGGCCAGGCCGTCCGCGGTCGGCTCCGGCGCCTTGCGGCTGGCGCCGCGGTCGACCTGCAACCCGGCCAGGTGCCAGCCCATGGTGCCGTTCTTCAGGGCGACGACCCGGTTGGGCACGCCGGCATTGATCAACGATTGGGCGCCGATGATGCTGCGGGTGCGGCCGGCGCAGTTCACCACGATCAGCGTGTCGGGCGAGGGTACGATGTCGTTGACGCGGTAGACGAGCTCCGCGCCGGGGCAATCGACGCCGGTCGGGATGCTCATATTGACGTATTCGGGCCAGGGCCGGCTGTCGAGCATCACCATGTCGGTGCCGGCATCCATCAGCCGCTTGATCTCCTCGGCTTCCAGGCGCGGCGTCTCGCATTCATGCTCGACGACCTCGCCGAACGCCTTGCTCGGCACGTTGACGCCCGAGAAGATCTCGTACCCGGCCGCCGCCCAGGACGGCTGCCCGCCCGCCAGCACCGACACGTCGCGATAGCCGGCCTGCTGCAGCTTGGCCGCCGCGCGATGCGCCAGCGTCTCGTCCTCGTCGACCAGCACGATGCGGGTGGTGCGGCGCGGAACGACCCCGGCGAAGCGCGGCTCGAAGCGGCTGAGCGGCACCGAGATGGCATAGAAGAGATGGCCCTCGCTGAAGGGCCCCTCCTCGCGCACATCGACCAGCGCCAGCTCCTCGCCGTCCTGCAGCATGGCCTTCAGCTCGACCGCCTCGACCAGCGGCGCCTTCACCATGGCAGGCGGCGGAAAGACGGCGTACGTGCCCGACGCCAGCTCGAACACCTGGCGCTGCGGCAGCTGCTCCAGGCTCATCCCGTACATGTGAAGGTGGAGCGAGGGCACCTTGCCCTCGACCTGGATCGAATGGATATCGCCCGGGCCGAAGGAGACGGCGTTGCCGCGGCGCACGGTGTAGCCGCCGGTCTCCTCCAGGGTGGCCCGGCCGGCGGTGGCGCCGTCATCGGTGCGCTTCCAGAAGACGTTGCGCTCCTCGCCATAGACGCCGCTGATGGCAGCCCAGGTGGTGTGGTCGTGGGGCGGTTGCGACTTGCCCGGCACCCCAGCCGAGGCATAGAGGGCGAAGCGATGGTCGGCATCCTCGGACAGGCGGTAGATCGTTCCCTTGCCGCCGGCCACGGGGAACTGCGCCGGCGGGAACAGGCGGGTGTTGCCGGCCAGCGCCTTCACCTCCGCCTCGATCGCCCGCAACCCCTCGCCGGCTGCCCCTTGCGTCGCCTCGATCGCACGTACCCGCGCGACGGTCGCGGCCACCGCCACGGCCCGCTCGCCTTGCACCGACATGCTGGTCCTCCCGGAATTCGTCTTGAACTGTCTGCCCTCGATCCTATCCGAAGCCCGAAGGGGCCACCAGCGGCGTCCCCGGACGCTTTTCAGGTGCCCCTCGTCAAGCCCGGGACGGCACCACCCGCAGCGTGCGGGTGACCGCCGCACGGAACCGCTCGCTGCGCGGGTCCGACTGCCGCACGAAGCGGGACTCCTCGATGCGCACGGGGGTGGCCAGGGACACCCCCATTTCGGCGCAGATCCGCCCCACCACCGCCGGCGGGTCGGCGACCAGATCCTCGTAGAGGACGTTCACCGGCACGATGCCGTTGGTCTTGAAGAAGGCCGCCCAAAATTCGTTCTCCGCGCGGATGCGTCCCATGGCGGCGAACAGATCGGACATGTTCACCGGCCCCGGACTCATGGCAGCCGGGCCTCCCTCCGGTGAGGGGTCCGCCGGCGTGGACGCGTCGCCTTCGCGCAGGCGGTACCAGTGCCCGCTATGCATGGCCATCACCAGCGAGGTCGCCTGGGCCATCAGGTCGCGCCGGCGCAGCCAGATGAAGCGGCTTTCCGCCAGGAGGCGGCGGACGGCCGGCTGCGCCAGCAGGTCCCACGCCTGGAAGAAATGGATCTTGGCGCCGAACATGCCGTTGCCGGTGGTCCGCAGCCCGCGCACGGCGTCGATATAGCGGCCCATGTCGAGCGGCCGGGCGAGCCCGAGGCGCCGGGCCGTCTGCTGCATCATGTGGGCCTTGTTGAAATACTCCGTCGGCACCCCCATCCGGCCGGTGGCATGCAGGAGGTCGCAGAGCAGCATCGACCCGGACCGCTCGGTCGAGGCGATGACATAGCTTCGGGTCGGGCCGGCGGCGGGGGGAAGGTCGAACGCGGCGCCGAAGAACGGCATCGCATCCTCCGGCGGCAGCTTGGACGGTTCGCTCGGTTCGCTCATGGCGGCCGAGACTAACCGGCGACCGCACGCGCGTGCCACCTTTCGCGCGCGCCCCATCTTTCGAACCACCCGTCTTTCGAACGGAGGCCGGCCCCTGCTATAAGGGCCCCGGCCTGTCCCCGTAGCTCAGCAGGATAGAGCACAGGATTCCTAATCCTGGGGTCGTGAGTTCGAATCTCGCCGGGGACGCCAATCTTTTTCCCAGACATTGCAATGGGTTAGTCGGCGTTTTGGCCAGGCGCCCGGCCGTTCCGACGCCGCGCGCCCGTCAACGGCTGCACCGCGGAACAGCAGCTAATCCGCCATCCAGCACGGCGCTGCACCTGCCTGCGTGCAGCAAACGTGCAGCAAAGCGACCTGGGTTGTCCGCGTCTGAGATCGGCGCGAACTGGCGGTCCGAGGTTTCCCGGCACGGGACAATGGCCATCGCTTTCCACTGCTGCGTTCAGGCGTCAGTGGATATACGCTAGGTTGCAGCTCCGCAGCGGCCGATGGGGGAAGCGAATTCCATGGCAGACATTTCGCGACGCGATCTGGTCACCCTTGCGACTGCGATCGCGGGAAGTGCATTCGTCTTCCGTTCAGCCCAGGGAGCGCCGGTCATGACCGACCCAGATCTCGCCAAGAAGCTCGCCAAGAAGCTCGACGCCATCTTCGGCGCCCATATGGAGGCCGAGCTCGCCGGCGATCTCGACCGGACGCTGGCGACGATGTCGGAAAATCCGCACATCGTGAACGTCCCGACCATGGTCGGTGGACAGGGGGCAGCGGGGGTGCGGACCTTCTACGCCAACCGCCTGATCGGGCAGTTCTTCCCGCCCGACGTGAAGTTCGAGTTCATCTCCCGCACCTACAGTACCGAGCGGCTGGTCGACGAGCTCATCATCTCCTTCACCCATACGACCCGCATCGACTGGATGCTGCCCGGTGTCGAGCCGACCGGGCGGCGGGTCGAGGTCGTCTTCGTCGTCATCGTCGGCCTGGAGGGCGACAAGGTCTCCTACGAGCACATCATGTGGGACCAGGCGAACGTCCTGGTGCAGATCGGCCTCCTCGATCCGAAGGGCCTGCCGGTGGCGGGCGCCGGGGCGGCGGCGAAGCTGCGCAATCCGGCCCTGCCCGACCCGTTCTTCGGCGAAGGCTGACGCCGCCGGCCGCCGCCGGCCTGAACTGTCCGCGCGGTAGGCCTCGTCTATCCTTCACATCCGCATGTTGACCAATCCACTCAGCACCAAGCCCATTTCGACTAATATTCAGGAATTCTCTGGTTTCCGAGCTCGTGGCGGAATGCGGCTTTGCACATCCCTTGCTTGGTATTGCATCTTCTTTTTCCGATCAGGCTCGATAAATGCCTGCCCGATGAAATGCTCCAGCAGGGCCAGCAGGATTTCGAGGTCTTTCTCGGTCGGTTGCCAACCTCGGTGTATAGAGGCGCTTCCTCCGTCAACGAGAGTGGATAAAAGAATCTTCCCCTCAGCATCGACATAATGAGCGGCCTCCAGCGCATCCAATTTTCTGGCAAAGGGTAAGTCATTGCCAATTCCTAGTACTCCAGCGGCAACGTCGAAGGCAGCGCGAATTCCTGCGGCGCACAAAGTCCTCATACTCGCATTGAATGCTTGATATACTTCATCAAGAATTATGGCGAGCCGATAGGTTTCGCTAACAAAAATTAAATCAGCAACTATAGTGGGACTCTTGCGGCGCGGTAGCGGCGGCCAATGCCGAACATTGTAATATGGACATTCCTCTTCATTACCTTGATCGTCTGTGCGTGTAATATAGGTCTCAGAGTTCCATTCCGTGCTTTCCGCAAACATGTAACCACAACCCCGACACTGAAGGATCTTCCACTCCACGCTCCAACTGAAGCCGTCATCGTTGTGCTCACCACCAACCTGTTGGCACAAAATGTCGCACCGGTGTGCGTTGCACTGCCCACAGCGAGCGGAATGCCAAGTCGTTTCTATTGTCATCTCAAGTTCTTATCTCGCCCCCTTGTCCGGATTAGCGCTTAGTATTCGGTTAATTACTTGTTTTTCGCCCACCCCGATCGCTCAGTTGCGGGCGCAGACTTTCAGGCCACCTTCCTTGGCCGACCAGTCGGCTTTCTCGGACGGAAGTGGGCGGTGATCATCACCGGGTCGCGCAGAGAGGCGCGGCACACCATCGCAACCATCGTAGGGATTTCGCCATCGCCTGCCTTCCAGCGGCTGTAGGTGCTGGCTGCAACGTGGAGGAATCCGGCGGCCTCGATATTGGACATGCGGGCCCGCTTCTGCCAGCCGACGAGGTCGTCGGCACCGAACGGGCGCTGTTCCTCCTGAAGCAGGGCAAGGTGGACGTCGTCGATATTCAGGTCGTCCTCCTCCTCGCCCCATGCGACCAGCGTTCCCCAGTCGGCGACCTGTGCCGTGGCGAAGAAAACTGGATCAAGCAGCCGCTTGAGCTGAACGGTGCCCTTGGCAATCCAGCCCGACAGGTCCACTCGGCCGGACGTGCCGTCCCGCCACCGGATGTTGAGGGTTGCGGGAGCTTCAGCCTCGACGGCCTCGATGCGGACGATCTCCTCGGTCATGGCGCGCGCTCCATCAATAGGGCTTGTCAGGGTTGAGAGTGTTCCACAGCGCGTCCCGGTTCTCTTCCGCCCAGGACAAGATGATCTTCGTGGCCTTCGCCGGCAGGGCGCCGCGATGCACGCCCAGGCCCCCGATGCGGATGATGCAGTTCACGTCGGGGCTCACGACATGGAAGTGCGGCGGGGTGTAATCATCACCGTTCACCCGAACCACCATCCCGTTGAGCTTTGCCAGAACCGCCATCACCAACCCGTCTGGATGATCAAATGTACTCCGGTAGTCGGATGGCGCCAATAATATGATCCGACCAGCGGATGGTATTTATGGGCGGAGCACGATGCCCGCCATCCCCATCCCCGGCCGGACGCTGAGCTACTCCAGAATTGCACTTTGCCCTCGGCAGACACGCATCTAGTGCTTCCTCTGCGGCCGAAACCCTTATCGCCGGATCCGAGTTCCTATGGAGCGCGAGGAGCCGCCGGCATGAGATGCCGGCGGCTGGCCGCGATCCTGATTGGGCTGCTTGGTCTGCAGGGCGCTCAAGCCGGAGCAGCGACAGGCAATCCTTGCCTGAGGAATATCGGCAATGCCCCGCTCGAGGTCGGCTACCTGCATGATGGCCGCCTGGCCGGCGGGTGCCAGGCGCACGGTTGGTTTCGCCCGGAGCCCGGGGGTGGAACGCCCGCTCCATCCAACACTTCTCACCAGCCGAATGCGCCAACTACTTCAGGCCGCTGGATATAAGCCGGATCAAAGCGGGTGTGCTCTAGCCCGATCCGGGGCCGGCTGCCGGAACGCCTTTGGAACATCCGGTTGGGGTTCTGGTTAGGACTTTTCCCTATCCATTCGGCCCTCGGAACAGGTCTGAGCTGGGCCCTTCAGGCCGCCAGCGAACACGGCCGCAGAGCAGGCCTCCGCACCCACTCCTCACCCGACGCGGAGGATTTCCTTCAGGAAGCTCTGCAGCCGCGGATGCTCGGGCGCGCCGAAGAATTGGTCGGGCGCCGCCCGCTCGATGACGGCGCCCGCATCCATGAACCAGACCTGGTCGGCCACTTCGTGGGCGAAGGCCATCTCATGGGTGACGCACATCATCGTCATGCCTTCGCCGGCCAGGGTCCGCATCACCGCAAGCACCTCGCCCACCATCTCGGGGTCCAGCGCGCTGGTCGGCTCGTCGAACAGCATCAGCGGCGGCCGCATGGCCAGCGCGCGGGCGATGGCGACGCGCTGCCGTTGGCCGCCCGACAGCTGGTTCGGGAAGGCGGATGCCTTCTCGGCCAGGCCGACCTTCGTCAACAGATCGAGCGCCAGCGAATCCGCCTCCTCCGCCGGCATGCCACGCAACCGGCGCGGTGCCAGGGTCACGTTCTGCAGCACCGACAGATGCGGGAACAGGTTGAACTGCTGGAAGACGAAGCCGATGCCGCTGCGCAGACGGTTGATGTCGGCAGTCGTCGCCACATCGGTTCCGTCCACCAGGACGCGGCCCTTCTGGATGGGTTCCAGCCGGTTGACCGTGCGAATGAGGGTCGACTTGCCCGACCCCGACCGACCGCAGACCACGATCACCTGCCCACGCGCGACCTCACCGTCGACGTCGCGCAGGACATGCAGGTCGCGGAACCATTTGTTGACCGCCTCGAACCGGATCATCGGTCACATCGCCTCTGCCGCCGGGCCGGCGCGGCGCGTGCCGATGCGGCGCTCCAGCAGCTTGGCCACGCGGGTAAGGGCAAAGCACAGCACGAAGAAGGTCAGGGCCAGCAGCCCGTACACTTCGAACGGCTTGGTCAGCAGCCGGTTGTTCACCTGATAGGCCGCGAAGGTGATCTCGTTGACGCTGATGATGTAGCCGACCGAGGTGCTTTTGATCAGCGAGACCAACTGGTTGACCATGCTGGGCAGCATGTTGAACAGCGCCTGCGGCAGCACGATCTTGAACATCGTCGGGAAATAGCCGAGGCCGAGCGACTTCGCGGCCTCGGTCTGCCCGGCCGGGATGCCCTCGATCCCCGCACGGATGATCTCGGAGAGGTAGGCGCTCTCATAGATGACCAGGGCGCAGAGCAACGTCGTGAAACCGCTGACGGCCTGGCCGGTCAGGATCGGCACGAAGAAATAGGCCCAGAACAGCAGCATCAGCAGGGGAATGCCGCGGACGACATAGACGATCGCGGTGGCCGGCCGGCTGAGCCAGCGGAAGGGGCTGAGCCGGGCCAGCGCGATCGCCAGCGCACAGGGAAGGGCGAGGATGAGCCCGAGGACGGCCAGGATGACCGTGACGGACAGCCCGCCGAGCGGTCCATGGGGATACTGCCCGATCAGGAACAGCAGCCAGTTCTCTTCGACGATGGCCCACATGGTCAGCGCGCGTCGATCTGCGAGCGCCGGGCGGAATAGTCACCCAGCCACATGATCCCGAGCGAGATCGTGAGGTAGATCGCCGTGGCGACGAAGAATGCCTCGAAGGTCTTGAACGTATAGCTCTCGACTTCCTTCGCCTGGTAGGTCAGCTCGGCCACCCCGATCGCCATGGCGAGGCTGGTATTCTTGAACAGGAAGAGCGTCTGGTTGATCAGCGGCGGCGTGGACACGCGCAGCGCCTGCGGCAGGATGACGTAGTACATGCTGCGGACGTAGCCGAAGCCGAGCGCGCGCGCCGCCTCGTACTGCGCCGATGGTATGGAGCGGATGCCGCTGCGCAGGTCCTCCGACATGTAGGCCGAGAAGCACAGGCCGATCGCGATCAGGGCGAAGACGAACTCGCTGTTCTGCTGGTTGATCCACATGCGGATCCCATCCGGCAGCAGCTCGGGCATGCCGAAATACCACAGCAGGATCTGGATCAGCAGCGGCACGTTGCGGTGATATTCGACGAACGTCGCCACCACCCAGTCGGCCGGCTTGAACGGCGCCATCCGGACGAGGGTGAGGACGACGGCCAGCACGAAGGCCAGTATCCAGGCCGCCATCGCCAGCTCCATCGTGGTGATGAAGCCGGTGACGAAGCGGTCCAGATACTCGCCGGACAAGACGGTCGCGAGGTCGAACTGAGGTGTCATCGCGGATAAAGGCGTCCGTCTCGTCCGGCCTCGATCAGCCCTTGATCTCTTCGATCTTGAAGTCGCGCTCCAGCCTGTAGGCCGAAGTCGGGCCGAACCACTGCTCGAACACGCGCGCGGCCTCGCCGGACTGTTCCATCTGCGTCAGCACACCGTTGACGTGCTTGAGGAAGGCGGGCTCACCCTTGCGGATGCCCAGCCCCCAGGGCTCGACGAACAGCGACTTCCTGATGATGTCGACCGGGTTGGCCGACGCTTCCGTCTGCGCCTTCAGCTTCACGAGGACCAGCTCGGACGCACAGAAGCCATTGACCTTGCCCTGCTGCAGGGCGAGGAACGAGGCTGAGCCGTCCTGGTAGGTGAGGGTCTGGGCGTTGGGGATCTCGCGCCGCACGCCCTGTTCCGAGCTGGATCCCTTCACGGCGCTGATCTTCTGGCCCTTCAGTTGGTCCAGCGTCTCGATCTTGGAATCGCGCCGGACCAGGATCTTCTGCTGGCTGACGAAATAGCTGTAGCTGTAGTCGATCTGCTCGGCCCGCGCCTTGGTCCAGCCGAGGTTGGCGGCCAGGATGTCGACACGGCCCTGGGTCAGCTCCGGGATGCGGGCGTCGACCGAGATCGCCTTCAGCTCCAGGGGCACGCCGAGGCTCTTGGCGATGTGGTCGCACATCGCGACGTCATAGCCGATGATCTCGCGCGTCTTCGGGTCCTGGTAGCTGAACGGCTCCGAGGTGCCGAGCGTGCCGCAGATCAGCTTGCCGCGCGCCTTGATGTCCTGGAGCTGGTCCGCCTGTGCGACACCCAGCGACAGGGCGCAAGCCGCGGCGGCGCCCAGGATCACGTTCAAAGCCTTCATCGATACCTCCCTTGTCGAATTCGAGATCGTTTTGCCCACGGCGGCTATTGCAGGCTCTCGCAGGCAATCCGGATGCGGGCTGCCGCCTTCCGCAGCGTGTCCGCCGAAACGGCGAAGGAGATCCGGAAATAGGGGCTGAGGCCATAGGGCGTCCCGGCAACCACCGCCACGCCCTGCGCCTCCAGCAGATAGGCGGCGAAATCCTCGTCGGTGCGGATGACGGCGCCTTCCGGCGTGCGCTTTCCGATCAGCCCGGCACAGGATGGGTAGACGTAGAAGGCGCCCTTCGGCGACAGGCAGCTGAGGCCGGGAATGGCGGCCAGTTCGCCTGCGATCAGATCGCGGCGGCTGCGGAACTCGGCGGTGCGCTCCGCCACGAGTTCCTGGGGACCGTTCAGCGCCTCCACCGCCGCGGCCTGGCTGACGGCCGAGGCGCACGACGTGCTCTGCGACTGCAGCGTCTTCATGGCGCGGATCAGGTCCGCCGGCCCGCCGGCATAGCCGATGCGCCAGCCGGTCATCGAATAGGCCTTGGACACGCCGTTGATGGTCAGGACCCGGTCGCGGAGCTCGGGCACGGCCGCCGCCATGGTGCTGAACGGGCCACCCTCGAACAGGACGTGTTCATAGATGTCGTCGGTCATGACCAGGATGCCCGGATGGTCCTTCAGGACGCGGCCGAGCGCCTGCAGCTCGGCTTCCGTGTAGACCGACCCGGACGGGTTGTTGGGCGTGTTCAGCGTCAGCCACTTGGTCCTGGGCGTGATGGCCGCGGCCAGCTGCTCGGCATCGAGCTTGAAGCCGGCGTTCTCGCTGCACGGCACCACCACCGGGCTGCCGCCCATCAGCTTGACCATCTCGGGATAGGAAACCCAGCACGGCGCCGGGATGACCACCTCGTCCCCCTCGTCGAGGGTCGCGAGGAAGGCGTTGAAGATGAGCTGCTTTGCGCCGGTGCCCACCATCACCTCGGCCAGGCTGTAATCCAGCCCGTTCTCGCGCTTGAACTTGCCGATGATCGCCCGCTTCAGGGCGTCGGTTCCGTCGACATTGGTGTACCGCGTCTCGCCGCGCGCGATCGCGTCGTTGGCGGCCTGCTGGATATGGGCAGGCGTGTCGAAGTCCGGCTCGCCCGCCGTCAGGTTGATGATGTCCCTGCCGGCCGCGGCCAGGGCGCGGGCACGCTGCGCCGCGGCACCGCTGGCCGACGGGGCGACGGACTTCATCCGCGTCGCCAGGTAGCCCGGAAGGCCGACCGGCGATGCCGCGCGCTGCGCGTCTGTGGAACTACTCATGATCTTCCTGCGAATTGGATGATTCAAGACAATGGCGAGAGCGGTCTAGAGGCCGTCCCAGCCCAGCTCCTTCAGCCGCTGATCGACCCAGGGCTTCTTGACATTGCCCTTCCGGGTCTCTGCCATCATCCCCTCCTCGGCCTCTTGCTTGGCCTTGGCGGCGCGATAGATGGCGGCCACATCCGCGTAGGGCACGCACAGCAGCCCGTCCTCGTCGCCGATGACAAGGTCGCCCGGCTGGATGACCATGCCGTCGATCGAGATCGGCACGTTGACCTCGCCCGGCCCATCCTTGTAGGGGCCGCGATGCGTCACGCCGGCGGCGTAGACCGGAAGGCGGCTGGCGCGAATGGCCGCGGAGTCGCGGATCGCCCCATCGATGACGATCCCCGCCAGCCCGATCTGTTCCGCATGGGCCAGCATCAGCTCGCCGATGATGGCATTGGTCAGGTCGCCGCCCGCATCGACGACGATGACGTCGCCGGCCTCGGCCATCTGCAGGGCCTTGTGCACCATCAGATTGTCGCCGGGGCGCGTCTTCACCGTGAGCGCCGGACCGGCCAGATTGCCGCCCGCATGGAATGGCCGCAGCCGTGCGCCGCCGGCCGTCATCCGCGACATGACATCACTGACATTGGCGACCGGCAGATGCTTGAAGTCGTGGACGACATCCGCACTTACGGCGCGGGCACGCGCCAGGACCCTGAATCCGATTGTCATGCGGCGACCATCCTTGCTTGCACGCCTGTGGCACCGCCACGGATCAAACGCATACTTTCTTGCAAACGGCCTCCAAGACTGCAAGAAAAATTTCATTCTTCCGTGATACGAACGACATCGTCCCGGGGAGCAGCATCCAGGAAGGGAGTGGGGAGGAGATGGCAGAGGTCATCGAGCGCATCCAGCGCATGACCGGGCGTCTGAAAGGCGGGGCTCGCAAAGTCGCGGAACTGGTGGTCGCAAGCCCCCAGGAAGTCGCCCTTTCGCCCGCGGCCCGTGTCGCAGAGCTTCTCGGGATCAGCGAATCGACGGTGGTCCGCTTCGCGACCGCGCTCGGCTATGACGGCTATCCCGCGCTGCGGCGGGAGCTTCAGGATCTCATCCGGCGCAACCTGGACCCGGCCCAGCGGCTCAACGACTTCGCCACCGGATCCCATCCGCAGCGCCCACTGCATCGGTCCTTCAAGCTGGATGCCGAGAATCTCGCCACCACGGAACGGGGCGTCGTGGCGAAGGATTTCGAGGCTGCCGTGTCGCTGATCTCCGCCGCACGCACCATCTACATATTCGGCCTGCGGAGTTCCTTCGGCATCGCGCACACGCTTTCCTACCTTCTGCATCAGACGCTGGGGACGGCGAAGCTGCTGGATACCGCGCGCGGCGAACTGCCGGACCAGCTCATGGACATCGGACCGCGCGATGTGCTGATCGCGATCTCCTTTCCCCGCTACACCCGGCTGATCATCGAGACGATGGACATTGCCGCGGCCAGGAAGGCACGCTTGGTCGCCATCACCGACGGGCCATTGTCGCCATTGGCGGTGCGGGCGGACGTGGTGCTGAAGGCAAGTTGCGCCGGCAGCGGCTTTGCCAACTCCAACGTCGCGGCACTAGGCGTGGTGAACGCGCTGGTGGCGGAGATCGCGGTCAGGAACCAGCCCCGGGCCGTCAAGGTCCTCGCCCAACTGGAACGCACGCTGCGGGAGGGCGAGGTACTGGAATTCGGTCCGGAGACCATCCCGACGGGTAGCGATCCCGGCCGCCTCGGCGGCGACTAGATATTCAGGCGCTGAACGACAATTTCCGGCGCGGGACCTGCTCCGCGGTCGCCTTCGCCAACGGCAGCGCCTACCGTGGCCGGCAGGAGGACCAGCATGCAAGTTCATCGGTTCGGCAAGAAAGGCACGCGATCGACGATCGCGCTCACCGGAGATCGGGAGGGTGCGAACCTGCCCGGGGGACCGTCGGCCTGGAACTACGAGCAGCCGATGGACATCATTCCCCACGAGACGGTCGGGCGCCTCGGCGTGGACGCGGACGTCATCCTCCGTGCGATGGAGAAGGATGGATACTGCGTCATGGA
>CAZQOA010000044.1:14392-37466 GCA_964594715.1 uncultured Rhizobiaceae bacterium
GCGGTCTATCTGAGCGAGATCACCTTCAGCCCCGGCAATGCGCTGACCAGGCGTCCAGCTGGCGCCACCGCTCACCGCTGCGATCGGGATCAGAACCCGATCACGCCGAACAGCATCAACAGGATGACGATGCCGGCGGGCAACCCCAGCAGCCAAAGAATGATCGGCATCGGAACCTCCTCGCGACGTGCCCCCACAAGCACGGAGGAACGGTAACGCCGATGGCGGCCTGCGGTTTCCTCGGGCGCGGATGCCGGCGGTGGCTACAATGGAATCGACAGCCTCCCATGCCATGGCTCGGGCGGTGGCCACCCCCCTGGTCGGAGCATCGGGAAGGAAATGCCTGTTTCGTCCGCGTCCTACATGGAAGCAGCCCGCCAGATCTTCGCCCTGCAGAGCGACCGCGGGTCGCCGTTCCATGCCGCCGTGCCGGCCGGCCACAAGCGCGGCATCGATTTCTACTCGGCCGCGTCCCTGCTGCGGGTGCTGGCCAGGGCCGTGCACTTCTTCAACGAGGCACATGGCCACTATCCCAACCTGCTGGAGCCCAGGACCTTCACCGAAAAGGTCTTCTGGCGGAAGTTCCTGGCGGTGACCAAGGTGCCCGAATCCGGCAACAAGCTGCGGACGGCGTCGTTCATCCCGGACGAGCTGAAGGGCAAGGTGCGGGTGCCGGAGGTGGTGTGGCGGTCGGCCGAGGCCAAACTGCCGGGCAACGACCGCATCGCGCCCGGCTGGTACTTCCTCAAGGCCAACCATGGCTGCGGCTATGTCCGCAGGGTGCGATACCCCCTGGCCCCCGATACCGTCCGCCGGCTCGAGACGACTGCCGCACACTGGCTCACCCTGCCCTACGGCATCGCCGACGGCGAGTGGTGGTACAGCACCTTCGCGAAGGAGATATTCCTGGAGCGCAGCCTGTCGGCGGGCCGCAACCTCCTCGCCTGGGACTTCTACGTGATCAACGGCGCCATCGCCTTCATCATGGTGAACATGAAGGTCGACGGGGCGACCCTCTCCACCTGGCTGGACGAGGACATGAATGTCCTGCCGTACCAGAACCTGAAATTGCAGCGCGTCGGCGACTTCGAGAAGCTGGGGAACTATGCCGAGGTGCGGGAGGCGGCTTTGCGCATCGGCGCCCGGTGCAACGCCGTGCGGGTCGACCTCTACGTCCCACCCGAGGGCGGCATCTACCTGGGCGAGATGACCTTCAGCCCGGGCAATGCGCTGGGCCGGCGGCCACCCGAGTTCGACCGCCAGCTCGGCGACATGTGGAAGGTGCTGGCCTGATGCCGGCCGCGGCCGGCATGGAGCCCGGGCGGCCGCAGGCGGCCGTCGGGCGCCACGCCGGCTTCGATCAGTTCTGCACGTAGCGACCCATCTTCAGGTCGCGGAGGATCGTCTCGAAGGTCTTGAAGTCGGCGGCGATCGTCTTGCGGGAAGCCGCCGCGTCGAGCTTGAGGGGTGCCACCGCCAGCTCGGTCATCGTCCGGCGGAAGGCCTCGTCCTCGGTCGCCGCCAGGAACGCCTGCTCCAGCCGGGCCACGATGGCCGGCGGCATGGCGGCCGGCCCGGCGATGCCGAGCCAGGAGTTGAGATCCCAGTCGAAGCCGAGTTCACGCACGGTCGGCACGTCCGGCAGCTCGGGGACCCGGGTCCCCATCAGAGTTGCGAGCAGGCGCACGTCGCCCGATTTCACATGCGGCAGGACCTCGCCCGAGGTCACGGCCGAGCTGACATGCCGGCCAAGCAGGGCCGTGATGGCAGGGGCGCCGCCACCGAACGGGACGAAGGTGACCTGGGCCCCGCTTTCGCGTGCCAGGCGCGCCATGCCGAGATGGGAGCTGGCGCCGATCACCGAGATGCCGGACGTCAGCACGTTCGGGTTCTTCTTGGCATAGTCGAGCAGGTCGCCCAGCGACTTGTAGGGCGAATCCGCCCGCACCGCGATGAAGGTATTGAAGGCGCCATACAGCATGACCGGGGCGAAATCCTTCACCGGGTCGTAGGGCACCTGGCGCATGTGCGGGGCGATCGCCGCCTGGATCGCGGTGAAGTTGATCAGCGTGTAGCCGTCGGGGGCGGCGCGTGCCACCTCCTGCATGGCGACCGCGCCGGCACCGGCCGGCTTGTTCACGATGACGATCGGCTGGCCCAGCGTCTTCTCCGCCGCCTTGGCGATCGCCCGGCTGGTGATGTCGGTGGCGCCCCCCGGCGAGAATGGAATGATGAGCTGGATCGGCTTGCTCGGGAACGCGTCCTGTGCGGTCGCCCCCGACGTTATCGTGGTCGCCATGCCGGCCGACAGCACGCACGCGGCGGCCAGTCGCCCGAAATTCCGTCGATCGAAGATCATGTGCCCTACCCCTTCCCGTTCCGAATTCCGATCTTGCTGTCCCCGGCACCGCGCTGCACCAAGGCCGCGATGCGGTCGAAGGCCTCGTCGATGACCGCCGGCGCCGTGGCGAAGGACAGGCGCAGATGCTGCCGGGCCGACGCGCCGTAGGCGCCACCCCCGGTCGCCAGCACGCCGGCCTCCTCCAGCAGGCGGGCGGCGAAGCCGGCGCCGTCGCCCCATTCCTCCGGCAGCCGGGGAAAGGCGTAGAAGGTGCCTTCCGGCGGCACGAAGACGACCCCGGGCAGGCCGGCCAGGCGGCCGGTCACCAGGTCGCGGCGGCGGAGATAGGATTGCCGCATCTCCTCCACCGCCTGCCAGCCATCGTCGAACGCGGTCACCGCCGCATGCTGGACGAAGCTGGTGGCGCAGCGCACCGTGTAGTGGTTGATCCGTGCCAGCACCTCCGCCACCCCCGCCGGGGCCAGGCAGTAGCCGAGGCGCCAGCCGGTCATGGCGAAGGTCTTCGACAGGCTGCTGACGACGATCGTCCGCCCTGCCACCTCCGGGCCGAGTGCGGCGATCGAGCGGTGGACCCCGCCGTCGAACACCAGCTCGCCATAGACCTCGTCGGCGACGACCCACAGGTCGTGGGCCAGCGCCAGATCGGCGATCGGGCGCAGTTCCGCGGCGGTGAACACCCGGCCGGTCGGGTTGTTCGGGGAGTTGATGATGATGGCGCGGGTGCGCGGCGTCACCTTTTCGGCCAGGGCCTCGGCGGAGAAGGTGAAGCGGCCGCCATCGGCCATGCCGGGCACCGGAACCGCCACCGCCCCGACCATCTGCACGATATTGCGGTACGGGCCCCAGAAAGGCTCCAGGAGCAGGACCTCGTCGCCGGGATCGAGGATGGCGCGGGCCGCGATCGACAGGGCGCAGAACGAGCCGCTGGTGACCACCACGCCATCCTCGGTCACCGGCAGGCCGTGGCGCGTGCGGGCGAAGCCGGCGATCCGCTCGCGCAGCGCCGGTAGCCCGCGCGGGTCGATATATTGCCCGCAACCGTCGCGGAGCGCCCGGATCGCCGCCTCGACGATCATCGGCGGTGCATCGAAATCCGGCTCGCCCACCCCGAGGTCGAGGATGCGGACGCCACCGGCGGCCAGTGCGTCGGCGCGGCGGCGGTTCTCCACGACGCCGGAGCCGCCGAGATTGCGGGCGATGGCGGACAGGCGAGCGGTCATCGCAGGGCCTCGGGCTGGGTGGAACCACGGCGCGCGAAGACGAAGCGCAGGAGGGGCAGCAGCAGCAGGCCCGCCGCCACGATCAGCAGGGTCAGCGAGATCGGTTTCTGGACGAAGATCAGCGGGCTGCCGCCGCCGATCAGGAGCGCCTGGCGGAACGACCGCTCGAACAGGCCGCCCAGGACGAAGGCCAGGAGGAACGGCGCCGGGTCGAGCCGGGCCTTGCGCATGCCGAAGCCGACGACGCCGAACACGGCCATGACGGCCACGTCGGCCGGGCTGTTGTTGAGGCTGTAGGCGCCGACGACGCAGAACACCAGGATCAGCGGCGACAGGATCCGCTGCGGGATGCGCAGGAGGGCGACGAAAACCGGCAGCAGCGGCACGTTCAGGACGATCAGCATCAGGTTGCCGATGAACATGCTGACGATGACGCCCCAGAACAGCGCCGGCTGCGTCTGCATCAGCATCGGCCCCGGCGTGATGCCATGGATCATCAGGGCGCCCATCAGCACGCCCATGACCACGTTGGACGGGATGCCGAGGCTGAGCAGCGGCACGAACGAGGCCTGGGCCGCGGCGTTGTTGGCCGTTTCCGGCCCGGCCACCCCTTCGATGGCGCCCGTCCCGAAGCGCTCCGGATGGCGGGAGACGCGCTTCTCCAGGACGTAGGACGCGAAGGACGCGATCAGCGCGCCGCCACCCGGCAGCAGGCCCAGCACGAATCCCAGGATCGAGCCGCGCCCGATGGGGCCGGCGCTGGCGCGCCAGTCGGCCGCCGTCGGCAGCAGGTCGCGGGTGCGGCGTGGCTGGGCCAGCAACTCGCTCGGCCGGATGCGGCGTTCGGCCAGGGCCAGCACCTCGGCCACGCCGAACAGCCCCATCGCCATGATCGCGATGTCCAACCCGTCCTGCAGGAACAGCGTGCCCAGGGTGAAGCGATCGGACCCGGTGATCGGGTCGAGGCCGATGGTGCTGGCCCAGAGACCGAGCCCGACCATCACCAGCGAGCGGATAATCGAGCCGCCGGAAACATGGGTGACGAGTATGAGGCCGAGCGCCACCAGCGCGGTGTACTCCGCCGGCCCGAAGCGCAGCGCCACCCCCGACAGCAGCGGCCCGAAGAGCGCGATGCCGAGCGTCGCCAGGATGCCGGCGATGAAGGAGCCGAAGGCAGCGATGCCGAGTGCCGGACCGGCGCGGCCGCGGCGTGCCATCTCGTAGCCGTCGAGGCAGGTGACGATCGAGGCCGCCTCGCCCGGGATCTTCACCAGGATGGCGGTGATCGAGCTGCCATACATGGCGCCGTAATAGATGCCGGACAGCATGATGATCGATGCCACCGGGTCGAGATGATAGGTGATCGGCAGCAGGAGCGCGATGGTCGCCGTCGGCCCCAGGCCCGGCAGCACGCCGATCGCGGTGCCGATGACCACGCCCAGCATGCAGTGCAGCAGGTTCATCGGCCCGACTGCGATCGCGAACCCCTGCGCCAGGCCGCCGAAGACTTCCATCGCGAACGCCTCAGCCGATCCCGAGGATGCCGGGCGGCAGCGGCACGCCCAGCAGCCGGTCGAAGAGCAGCCAGCTTGCCGCCACGGCGACGGCCAGCACGACGGCGAGCATGCGCCACCCCATGCCCTCGGCCAGGCGCAGCACGACGAACAGCGCGATCACGGTCGAGAGCACGAAACCGAGCGGCACCAGGAGCCAGGGCCAGGCCAGCACCACCGCGCCATAGAGGACGAGCTTGCCCCACAGCACCGGCCCGTCCTGCTGGGCCGCATCGCCATCATCGACCACCGCGACCTCGCGCCCGGCCAGGGCCCCGGCCAGGGCCAGCGCGCCGCAGATGCCGGCAACGGCGCAGGCGATGAGCGGGAAGAGGCCCGCCCCCGGCTCGCCATAGGTCCATAGTCCATAGCTGACGCTACGCAGGCCGGCCGCGGCGACGAGGGCCAGGATCGCGGCCAGCGCGGCCACGTCCCCCCACGCAACCGCGCGCCGGCCGGCCATGTCAGTCAATCCTCTCCCCCGCATCGCGCCCCTCTTCCGCATCTCGGGCAGCCAGCGCCGGGTCGCGCTCCGCGACCGGGCCGTAGCCGCCGCCGCCCGGCAGTTCCAGGACGAAGCGGTCGCCCTGGCGCATGGCGAACGGGCGCTCGCCCTCCACCGGCTCGCCGTTGAAGAGGATCCGTTCGAGCCGCCCATCCTCGCCACCCTGCCGGCCGACCGGCGGGAACTGGATGCGCTGCGACAGCAGCACGACGTTGGCGCCCTCGGGGTTGAGCATCTCCATGTCGATGCGCTGCCCGGGGCCGCCGCGATACTTGCCGCGGCCACCCGACTGCGGCAGCAGTGTCTTCTCGTGGATGCGGATCGGCAGCAGGCGCTCCAGCACCTCGACCGGCGTGTTGGAGACGTTGGTCGGGAAGCTGAGCGTCGGCAGCCCGTCCTGGTCCGGGCGCGCGCCCTGCCCGCCGCTGAAGAAGAAGATGGTCGAGAAAGGCCGGCCGTCACGGCGGCCCCGCATGGTGAAGCCGTGCAGCGGGATGCCGCTTTCCGCCGGCACCCGTTCCGGCAGTGCCAGGGCCAGGGTGTTCAGCACCGCACTGGTCGTATAGTGCCCGACGGTCGCCCGCGCCTCGACCGCGGCCGGATAGTGCGGGTTGAGGAACGACCCCTCCGGCGCGTCGATGCGAATCGGCAGGACGTTGCCCTCGTTGTTGGGCACGTCCGGCAGCAGCACGCATTTCAGCGCATAGGTCGAGTAGGCGCGGGTGTAGCCGAGGACCGAGTTGAGCGGCGACGGGTTCTGCGGCGAGCTGCCGGCGAAATCGATCGACAGCAGCTCACCCTCCACCCGCAGGGTGCATTCGATCCGCAAGGGGGCGCCGGAATTGAAGCTGTCGATATGGGTGACGGTGCGGTAGACGCCGTCCGGTACGGCCGAAATCGCGCGGCGCATCGCCACCTCGGTACGCCCGATCACCTCGGCCGCCAGCGGCGCCATGTCGTCCAGGCCATACTCGCCGAGCAGCCGGGAGAGGCCGCCCGCCATCTTCTCGGTGGAGCCGACCATGGCATGGATGTCGCCCGTCACCTCGGCCGGGACGCGGACGTTCTTGCGGATGATCTCGTAAAGCGTCTCGTTCGCCCGCCCGCCCTCGTAGAGCTTGAGGATCGGGATCTGCAGCCCTTCCTCGTAGATATCGTTGTTGTCCGGCGCGCGGCGGCGTCCGCCGATGTCCGACATGTGCGCGATGGCACCTGCGAAGCCGACCATCCGGCCACGGTGAAAGATGGGGGCCGCCAGGGTCAGGTCCGGCAGATGCCCCGTCCCGATCCACGGATCGTTGCTGATGATGACGTCGCCCGGCCGCAGCGTTTCGGCGGGATACTTCTCCAGGAAGGCGCACACCGACATCGGCAGGGTGCCGATGAAGGACGGCACGCTGCGGGTCGCCTGCACCACCGCGCGACCGGCCGGGTCGAGGATCATGCAGGTGTAGTCGTGCGATTCCCGGACGACCGTCGAGAATGAGGTGCGATGGAGTGCCAGCGCCGCCTCGTCGACCGCGGACACCAGGCGGGTCCACAGGATCTCGACCGTGATCGGGTCGAGGACGGGCAGCCCTCGGGCGGGATTCCCATGCACGGCAGGGTTCTCGGTCAAGACTGGCCCTCCGCCACTGGAAGCTCGATGATCAGATGGCCGTGGGCGTCATGCCGGAAGCGTGCGCCGGGACCGACCACCGTCGTCGTCTCCCGCTCCTCCACCACGGCCGGGCCGTCGAACCATTCGCCGGCCGGAAGCGCATAGCGATCATAGACCTTGGCGGTCACATAGCCGCCGGTCGCCTGGAAATACATCTGCCGCTCGCCCTTGACCGCCGCCCCGGCCTCGCTCGCCGGGCGCCACAGGGTGAGGTCGCGGAGCGGACGGGGATGCTCGACCCGGGCGCGCAGGTTGACGAGCTCGAGCGCCACGCCGGCCGGCGGACGGTGGCCATAGACCTGGGCGTAGGCGGCGACGAAGCGCCGTTCCAGCTCCGGTTGCAGGCCGGCATCGAGGGTCGATCCCAAGGGCGCCTCGACGATCACCGAGTAGCCCTGCCCCTCGCACCGCATCTCGAAGGCGGCATGCAGCAGGGTCTGGGCGCCGGCGCCGACCAGGGCCGCGATCATGGTACCGGCATCGCGTCCCATGGCGGTGAAGCGCTCGTCGATCAACGCCCAGTCGGCCGACGGCAGGAGCGCCGAATAGGCCGAGACGAGGTCGACCGCCGGCGAGGCGACGAGGCAGCCGATCGCCGACGCCACCCCGGCCCCGAACGGGCAGACCACCCGGCGCACCCCGAGCTTGCGGGCGATCGCCTCGGCATGGAGCGGGCCCGCACCGCCGAATGCGATCAACCCGAAGCGGCGCAGGTCGACGCCCTTCTCGGCGGCGTGCGCGCGGATCGCCGCCGCCATGCTTTCGTTGACGACGTCGTGGATGCCCCAGGCGACGCTTTCGACCGGCATGGCGAGCGGCTGGGCAAGCTGGCGCTCGATGGCGGCCCGGCTGGCCTGGACGTCGAGCTTCATCTCGCCGCCCAGGAAATGCCCGGCGTCGAGATAGCCCAGCACGAGATCGGCATCGGTCACCGTCGGCCGGTCGCCGCCGCGGCCATAGCAGGCGGGGCCGGGCATGGCACCGGCCGAGTGCGGGCCGACATTCAGCAGCCCCAGATCATTCAGGTGGGCGATGCTGCCGCCGCCAGCGCCGATCTCCAGGAGCTCGATGGCCGAGATCTGCAGCGGGATGCCGCTGCCATGCTTGAAGCGGTGGACGTGCGCCACCTCGTACTGGTGGGTGACCGTCGGCGCGCCGCCCAGTACCAGCGACATCTTGGCCGTCGTGCCGCCCATGTCGAAGGCGATGGCATCGGCGTCGGGCAGGGCCTGGCGGGCGAAATAGGCCGCCGCGATGGCGCCGGCCGCCGGGCCGGATTCGATCATGCGGACGGGGAAGCGATTGGCGACCTCGGTCGCCTGGCCGACCCCGCCATGCGACAGCATCAGCGCCGGTCGCGCCGGCAAGCCGGCCTTGCCCAGCCCCTCGGCCAGGCGCTCGATGTAGCGGCGCACCAATGGCTTCACATAGGCGTCGACGACCACCGTCGAGGTGCGCTCGAACTCGCGGATCTCGCCTGCCACGTCGTGCGAGACGCTGATCTCCACCTCGGGCGCCAGTTCGCGCACCAGCTCGACCAGGCGACGCTCATGCGCCGGGTTGGCGTAGCTGTGGAGCAGCGAGATGGCGATGGCGCGCACGCCCGCCGCCAGCAGCCGCTCGACCGCCGGCGCGACCCCCGCTTCGTCGAGCGGAATGACGATCTGCCCCCGATGGTCGACGCGCTCGTCGACCTCCAGCCGCAATGCGCGGGGCACCAGCGGCGCCGGCAGGCGCAGCCCCAGGTCATAGATGTCGTAGCGCGACTCCCGCCGCATCTCGAGCGTATCGCGGAAGCCCTTGGTGGTGATGAGGCCGGTGACCGATCCCTTGCGTTCCAGCACCGCGTTGGTCGCGACCGTCGTCGCATGGATGATCTCGGCCACGTCGGCCGGCGCGAAGCCATGACGGGACAGCGTGTCGATGGCGCCGAACAGGGATCCTTCGGACGGGTCCGCCGGCGTGCTCAGCACCTTGCCGAACCGCAGGGTCGCATCGCGGTCGTCGACCACGACCACGTCGGTGAAGGTGCCGCCGACATCGATTGCCAGACGGTAGGGGGCGGTCGCCATCGTGGGGGTCAGCCTCGCCGCTAGGGATGGAACAGGCCGGGAGCACCCAGCCGACGGAGGTTTTCAGTCTCGCAAAGACTATTGACGCAAGATTTCCTGCATAGGAGCCTCCTGTCAACGTCCGATTGCCGTCGGGCGGGCCCTTTGATCGACCAGCCGGGAGAAGCGGTCCATGGCAGCAGAGACGCCCATCGCCGGCCAGCTCATCGAACGCATCCGCCAATCCGCCGCGCGCCTCGGCGAGGGCGGCCGCAGGGTGGCCGAGTTGGTCCTGACCCATCCCGAAGAGGTGGCACTGCTGCCCGCGGCGAAGGTGGCGGAACGCCTCGGCCTCAGCGAATCGACGGTGGTCCGGTTCGCCGCGGCGATCGGCTATGACAGCTACCCCGCCCTGCGGCGGGAGTTGCAGGACCACATGCGCCGCTACGTGGCGCCGTCCCAGCGCCTCGCCCAGTTCGCGGAGGACCCGACCCGCCGAACGCCGGCCGGCCAGTCCTTCCTGGACGACCTGGCCGACGTCGCCGCCACCGAGCACGACCTGATGCCGGCCGCGTTCGCCGAGGCGGTGCAGCTCATCTCGACCGCACGGCGGACCTTCGTCATCGGCCTGCGCAGCTCCTTCGTCCTCGCCTACACGCTCTACCACCACCTGAACCAGACGCTGGGCACCGTCCGCCTGGTCGATCCGGCGCGCGGCGAATCCCTCGACCGCCTGGTCGGCCTGAAGGCCGAGGACGTGCTGGTGGCGATCGGCTTCCCCCGCTACACCCGCCTGACGGTCTCGGCCGCCGCCTATGCCGCGTCGGAGGGTGCCCGGGTCATCACCATCACCGATGGCCCGCTGTCGCCGCTGGCCCGCCATGCAGATGTGCTGTTGTGCGCGCGCTCGTCGAACAAGAGCTTTGCCAACTCCAACGTCGGTGCGCTGGCGCTCGCGAACGCCCTGATCTCGGAGATCACGGTCGCCAACCGCCAGCGTGCGGTGCCGGCCCTGGACCGGCTCGAACGGATGCTGTTCGTGGGTGAGGTGCTGGCCGACGACCCCGACTGATCGCGACGGGGCTGACCGCTAACGGCCGATGCCCTCCCAGCAGGCGCGCGACAGGCGGGCGACCAGGCCGACCGCGGCGGACCAGCCGGGCATCCCGTCGGGCAGCTCGTCATGGATGTGGTCGACGAAGGCGGTCAGCACGAAGAGCGGCCGGTCGCCGCGATAGACCAGGCCGGCGTCGGAGCGCCCGCGCACGCCGCGGCCGGTCTTGTTGGCGATCCGGATGCCGAACGGCAGCAGGGCCGGGATCATCGAGCGGTGGACCTGCCACGACAGGATCTCGAGGGCATAGCGGCACCATCGGCTGGTGGATCCCAGATGGGCGGCCGCCTTCTCGTCCCCAGCGCCGGCCAGGATCATCTCCAGCAGGCGGCCCTGGTCGGCCGGGGTGGTCGTCGTCACCGCATCCGCCGGATGGTCCCAGGGCAGCCCCAGCGGCGGGATCTTGAAGCGGTGGACCGTCCCGGGCAGCCCGATCGCGCGGCAATATTCGTTGAGCTCGTCGAGGTCGACCCGGTCGACGACGATCCGGGTGGAGACATTGTCGCTGGTGATGATCATGTGGACGATGGCGTCGCGCAGCGGGATGGTCACCCCGGGCGTCAGGTGCTGGAAGGTGCCGGACGCCACGCCCGCCTGGTATTCCGCCTCGATCCGGACCGGCTCGTCGAGGTCGAGCCGGCCCTCATGCACGGCCTTGAAGGCGGCCATCATGATCGAGGTCTTGCGGGTGCTGGCGGACGGCGTGGCGACCGCGCCGGCCCGGTCGGCCACGGCCCCGGTCGTCAGGTCGCGCACATACCAGCTGGTGGTGAAGGGTTGGGCATCGCAAAGTTCGTCGAGCCGCCGCGCCAGCGCTTCCATATCCTCGCCCCCCTTACTGCTTGCCATTACTGCTTGCCATTACTGCTTGCCATTACTGCTTGATCGAGATGTTCCAGAGATAGGCGCCGCCCAGCGGCGACGCCTTCATCCCTTGCAACCGCCGGTTGGCGACGTACTCCACGACGACGTGGAACATGGCGATCGCCGGCACCTCGTCGACGAAGCGCCGGAACATCTCGTCGGCGGCGGCCTGGATCTGCACGGGGTCGCTGCTGGCCTCGCCTTTCTTCAGGATCGCCAGGACGTCCGGGTTCTTCCACACCTTGCGTGGCTCGGGCCCGATGATGCGCTCCCAGTGCCCCAGCGGCTCGTAGCGCGGCGAATAGCCGAACGACTGCATCTGGTAGGCGCCCTTGTTGTAGTTGGCGAGCTGGTGGCCCCACTCGACGACCTCGAGGTTCACCTTGACGCCGACCTCCTCCAGCATGCCCTGCGTCAGCACCGCCTGGTCGTACATCATGGGGAAGCGCTTGTTCGTCGTCATGGTGATCGGCTGGCCGGCATAGCCGCCGGCCTTCAACAGGGCCCGCGCCTTATCCCGGTCGGCCTTGGCACCGGTCGCGTGCAGGGGCGAGTAGTAGCGGCTGAAGGTCGGCAGGGTGGATGCGGTGCCCTTGGCCTGGTCATAGCTGATGGCCCCGGCGATGGCGTCGCGGTCGATCGCGGCCGCGATGCCCTGGCGGACCCGCTTGTCCTTCAGCACCGGGTCGCGCTCGTTCAGCAGCAGCGTGTACCAGGAGGTGGTCTCGGCGCTGAACACCTCGACATTCTTCTCCCCGCGCATGTCGGCAGCGGCATCGCCGGCCAGCGCCGCCAGGTCGATGTCGCCCGAGACCAGGGCCGCCTTGCGCGTCGCGGGGTCCGGCACCACCAGGAAGCGCACCTTCTCCACCAGGGCCAGGCGGCGGCCGGTCATGCCCGATGCCGGGGTGGATTGCGGCTTGTAGCCGGGGAATCGGAGGATCTCGATCGACTGGCCGACCTTGCGCTCGCCCGGCACGAACGGCCCGGTGCCGACCGGCGCCTTCCAGCTGCCGTCGGCATTCAGCGAGGACGGGTGCAGGACCGGCGTCATGGCGCAGTCGACCCGGGCCAGCGTGGCGAGGAACGAGCCGTTCGCCTGGTTGAGGCGGAAAATGACGGTCTTCGGGTCCGGCGTCTCCACCGCCTCCACCTTGAGGCCGACCTGGCCCGTATAGAGGTTGCGGCAGCGCCACAGCGAGCCCTCGGCCATCAGGTAGTTCCAGGACCACTTCACCTCGGCCGAGGTCACCGGCGCGCCATTATGGAAGGTCGCCCCGTCGCGTAGCGTGAACACATAGGTGCGGCCGTCGTCGCGGATCTCGTAGCGCTCGGCCAGCACCGGCGCCACCTCCAGGTCGTCGCGGAAGCCGACCAGGCCCTCGACGACCTGGCGATAGGGATCGCTCGCCAGCGCATCCCGCTCGCGCTGCGGGTCGACGCCGCGGATATCCTCGGTCATCGCCACGACGATGGTGTCGGCGGGCGGGGCCGCCGCCGCGGCCCCGATGGACAGGACGGCGCCCCAGGCCGACAGGGTGGCCGCAAGCACGCCGGCCGCAGCCCGGCGCGCCACTCGTTGTTGCTTCGCCTTCATCCCCGTGCCCCCTCGACACATCATCCAGGATGAATTTTTTGCGCAAATACCCGCCGGCGGCAAGCGGCAACCGCCAGTGACGACCCCACCGTGGATGAAACGCCGAGCCGGGAGTGAGCTCGGTGGAGTGGAAGGGTCGGGCGGCGGTGCCCGCCCCTTCCACCCGCGCCTACGAAGTTTTGGCGATCTGCTCGCGCGCCACGGCCAGCAGCATGTCCATCTGCCGGCGCACCTGGTGCTCGCTCACCTCCGCCCCCTTGGCGTGCAGGTCTGCCAGCACCTTCTGGAGCACGTCATCGTCGCCCGGCTTCTCGAAATCGGCGACCACGACCGACTTTGCATAGGCCTCGGCCTCGTCGCCGGCGAGGCCCAGCTTCTCCGCCGCCCAGGCGCCCAGCAGGCGATTGCGCCGTGCATTGACCTTGAACACGAATTCCTGGTCGCGCTCGAACTTCTTCTCGAAACCTTTCCCGCGCTCGTCGAAACCGCTCATTACCCATCCTGTCTGCCGGAAAACGTCGCCTTCATATAACGTCACGGCCCCGACTTGGCGAGGGTGCGGCGGCGGCGCCGGTTGAGCCGGGGGCTCGTGGTTGCTATATGTCCGGCTTCGCATGCGCCGGGCTGCCTTTCTTCCAAGAAGGCCGGCGCCCGGCGCGTCGACCCTCTCCTTCCTGGTGGCCGCCCATGTCCCGCCGCAGACAAATCTATGAAGGCAAGGCCAAGGTCCTGTTCGAAGGCCCCGAGCCCGGCACGATCATCCAGTACTTCAAGGACGACGCGACCGCCTTCAACAACCAGAAAAAGGGCACGATCACCGGCAAAGGCGTGCTCAACAACCGCATCAGCGAGTACCTGATGCTGCGCCTGGGTGAGATCGGCGTGCCCACCCACTTCATCCGCCGCGTCAACATGCGCGAGCAGCTGGTGCGCGAGGTGGAGATCATCCCGGTCGAGATCGTGGTCCGCAACGTCGCCGCCGGCTCGCTGTCGAAGCGACTCGGGATCAAGGAGGGCACCGCCCTGCCCCGCTCGATCGTGGAATATTATTACAAGAACGACGAGCTCGGGGACCCGATGGTGTCCGAGGAGCACATCACGGCGTTCGGCTGGGCCGCCACCCAGGACCTCGACGACATGATGGCCCTGGCGCTGCGGGTGAACGACTTCCTGACCGGGCTCTTCCTCGGCATCGGCATCCGCCTCGTCGACTTCAAGGTCGAGTTCGGCCGCCTCTACAATGGCGACGACATGCAGATCGTGCTGGCCGACGAGATCAGCCCGGACAATTGCCGCCTGTGGGACGGCAAGACCAACGAGAAGATGGACAAGGACCGCTTCCGCCAGGACCTCGGCAACGTCGAGGCCGCCTACCAGGAGGTGGCGCGCCGCCTCGGCATCCTGCCGGAGGACGGGCAGAGCGAGAAGAACCAGGGCGAACAGAAGATCCTCGGCGACCACAAGTCGCTGGGCGGACACAGAGGGACCAAGACGGTTCAATGAGACCCAACGCAATGAAAGCACGCGTTCACATCACGTTGAAGTCGGGCGTGCTCGACCCCCAGGGCAGCGCCATCCAGGGCGCCCTGTCGCATCTGGGTTTCGAGGGCGTCGGCGAGGTCCGCCAGGGCAAGTTCATCGAGCTTGCACTGGCGGAAACCGATCCCGACCGCGGCCGGGCGGTGGTGGAGGACATGTGCCGCCGCCTGCTCGCCAACACGGTGATCGAGAATTATGCGATCGAGATCGTCCCCTGACGCTCGTGCCGGGGGTACTGCCGGTCTGATGAGAGTAGCTGGCTGATGGGAGTAGCTGGGCCATGAAATCGGCCGTCATCGTCTTCCCCGCATCCAACTGCGACCGCGATGCGCAGGTGGCCTTGCGTGAGGTCACCGGCCGGGCGCCGCACATGGTGTGGCACGGCGAGGGCACCTTCCCCGAGGTCGACCTGATCGTCCTGCCGGGCGGCTTCTCGTATGGCGACTACCTGCGGCCGGGCGCCATGGCCGCCCGTTCGCCGGTGATGCGCGAGGTGGTTGCCCGCGCCAACCGCGGCGTGCCGGTGCTGGGCATCTGCAACGGCTTCCAGGTGCTGTGCGAGGCCGGCCTGCTGCCGGGTGTCCTGATGCGCAACGCCTCGCTGAAGTTCGTCGGCCGCGACGTCCATGTCCGGGTCGAGACCAGCCAGAGCCTGTTCACCAGCCGCTACCAAGCGGGCGCGGTGGCCCGCCTGCCGGTGGCCCATGGCGACGGCAACTACTTTGCCGACGAGGCGACGCTCGACCGGCTGGAGGAGCGCGGGCAGATCGCCTTCCGCTACTGCACGCCCGAGGGCACGGTCGCCGGCGAGGCCAACCCCAACGGGGCGCTCCGCAACATCGCCGGCATCTTCAACGAGACCAAGACGGTGCTGGGCCTGATGCCCCATCCGGAGCGGGCGTCCGACCCGATCCATGGCGGCACCGACGGCCGGGCCCTGTTCGAGGGCCTGACCGAGGCCCTGACCTGACCCGCGATCCTGACCTGACCCAGATCCTGGCCTGATTCCCTGAATTCGGCTCCTAGCTAGAGAGAACGACGGCGTGACCCTGCCGAACGTGACGATTTCGCCTGAAGTGGTGGCCCAGCACGGGCTGACGAGCGACGAGTATGCGCGCGTGCTGCGCATCCTCGAGCGCGAGCCGACCCTGACGGAGCTCGGCATCTTCTCGGTGATGTGGAGCGAGCATTGCTCGTACAAATCCTCGAAGAAGTGGCTGCGCACCCTGCCGACCACGGCGCCCTGGGTGATCTGCGGCCCGGGCGAGAATGCCGGCGTCATCGACATCGGTGACGGCGAAGCGGCCATCTTCAAGATGGAAAGCCACAACCACCCCTCCTTCATCGAGCCCTACCAGGGTGCGGCGACCGGGGTCGGCGGCATCCTGCGCGACGTGTTCACCATGGGCGCCCGGCCGATCGCCAACATGAACGCGCTCCGCTTCGGGCGGCCGGATCACCCCAAGACGCGCTACCTGGTGTCGGGCGTGGTCGCCGGCATCGGCGGCTACGGCAACTGCGTCGGCGTGCCGACCGTGGGCGGCGAGGTGAATTTCCACGCGGCCTATGACGGCAACATCCTGGTCAACGCCATGACCGTGGGCCTGGCCCGCGCCGACCGCATCTTCTATTCGGCCGCCGCCGGCCCCGGGAACAACGTCGTCTATGTCGGGGCCAAGACCGGCCGCGACGGCATCCACGGCGCCACCATGGCATCGGCCGAGTTCACCGAGGATTCCGAGGCCAAGCGCCCGACCGTGCAGGTCGGCGACCCCTTCACCGAGAAGCTGCTGATCGAGGCCTGCCTCGAGCTGATGAACGAGGACGCCATCGTCGCCATCCAGGACATGGGCGCGGCCGGCCTCACCTCGTCGTCGGTCGAGATGGCGGGCAAGGGCGGCCTCGGCATCACCATGCATCTCGACCAGGTGCCGGTGCGCGAGGCGGGCATGACGCCCTATGAGATCATGCTGTCGGAAAGCCAGGAGCGGATGCTGATGATCCTGCGCCCCGGCAGCGAGGACGTGGCCCGGCGCATCTTCGAGAAGTGGGAGCTGAACTTCGCCGTCATCGGCACCGTCACCGAGACCGGGCGGCTGATCCTCCAGATGAACGGCGAGACGGCGGCCGAGCTGCCGGTCGGCCCGCTGGTCGACCAGGCGCCGCAATATGACCGCCCCTGGACCCCGACGCCGAAGCGCCCGGTCATCGCCATCGCCGACGTGCCGCCCAACCCCGACCCGCTGGCGACCCTGGAGCGCCTGGTCGGAAGCCCCGACCTCGCCAGCCGGCGCTGGATCTGGGAGCAGTATGATTCGACGGTGATGGCCGACACGGTGGTGCGACCGGGCGGCGATGCCGCGGTCGTGCGCATCCATGGCAAGAGCAAGGGCCTGGCCATCACCACCGACTGCACGCCGCGCTACTGCCTGGCCGACCCGGTCGAGGGCGGCCGCCAGGCGGTGGCCGAGACCTGGCGCAACCTGACCGCGGTCGGCGCCCGGCCGCTGGCCATCACCGACAACATGAATTTCGGCAACCCCGAGAAGCCGGAGATCATGGGCCAGTTCGTCGGCTGCATCGAAGGCATGGCCGAGGCCTGCCGCGTGCTCGACTACCCGGTCGTGTCCGGCAACGTCTCGCTCTACAACGAGACCGAGGGCCGGGCCATCCTGCCGACCCCGGCGATCGGCGGCGTCGGCCTGGTCGACGATGTCCAGCGCATCGCGCGGGTGGCATTTCCGGCCCCCGGCCAGGACGTCGTCCTGATCGGCGCCACCGCCGGCTGGCTTGGGCAGTCGATCTATCTGCGCGAGGTGTTCGGCCGCGAGGACGGCGCCCCGCCGCCGGTCGACCTGTCGGCGGAACGGCGCAACGGCGACTTCGTCCGCGATCTCATCATCGACGGGCTCGCCACCGCCTGCCACGACTGCGCCGATGGCGGCCTCGGCGTGGCGCTGGCGGAAATGGCCATGGCATCCGGCATCGGCGCCCATATCGCCCCGCCGGCCGACGCCGTGCGCCTCGACGCATGGCTGTTCGGCGAGGACCAGGCCCGCTATGTCGTGACCACCCGGGATGCGGCCGCGGTGCTGGCGGGCGCGACCGCGGCCGGCGTGCCGGCGATGCGCCTGGGTGTCACCGAAGGCCATGAATTGACAGTCGACGGGGCGGGCGCCATATCGGTGGCAAAGCTCCGTACGGCCCACGAGCGGTGGTTTCCGGCCTGGATGGCCGGCGACGCCTGATCCTCAACCCCCAAACGAAAGCCGGGAGCCCTGGACCATGGCGATGGATGCCGCGACGATCGAGCGCCTGATCAAGGAAAGCCTTCCCGACGCGCAAGTCACGATTGAAGACCTGCGCGGCGACGGCGATCATTATGCCGCCCATGTCCTGTCGGCGGCATTCGCCGGCAAGTCCCGCGTGCAGCAGCACCAGATGGTGTATGCGGCCCTGCGCGGGCGGATGGGCAACGAGTTGCATGCGCTGGCCCTCCAGACCGGCGTCCCCTGAACCCTCATTCGCACGGGGCCGGGCCCGACACCCGGACCCGCACGCCGCTGGGAGAACCTGCCATGAGCACCGCCACCGACAGCCCCGTCTTCGAGCGCATCCGCCAGGATGTCACCGACAACGCCGTCGTCCTCTATATGAAGGGCACGCCGATCTTCCCGCAGTGCGGCTTCTCGGCCGCCGTGGTGCAGATCCTCACCCATCTCGGGGTGAAGTTCAAAGGCATCGACATCCTCCAGGACCCCTCGCTGCGCCAGGGCATCAAGGAGTTCTCGAGCTGGCCCACCGTCCCCCAGCTCTATGTGAAGGGTGAGTTCGTCGGCGGCTGCGACATCGTGCGCGAGATGTACGAATCCGGCGAACTCGGCGAATTGCTGACCAGTCGCGGGATCGACGTCCGCAGCTGACGCTGTCGCGCCCCGCCGCCGGATATGGCGGTGGGGCGTCGCGCGGACGGGACCCCTCCCATGCCCGACCGGGTAGCGCCTGATCGGGCCCATGGGCTTGCCGCCGCACTGGCGGCCTTCCTGATCTGGGGGCTGGTCCCGATCTACTTCAAGCTGGTCGACCAGGTTCCGGCCCTGGAGCTGGTCGCCCACCGGGTGGTGTGGTCCGTGCCCTTCCTGGCCGCGGTGGTCACGCTCGGCCGCGGCTGGCCGGCGGTGGGCGCGGCCCTGGCCGACCGCCGTACCATGGCGGTCCTGGCCGTCACCACCCTCATCATCGCCGGCAACTGGTTCCTCTTCGTCTGGGCCGTCACCAGCGGCCGCATCGTCGAGGCCGCGCTGGGATATTTCCTGGGCCCGCTGGCCTCGATCGCGCTGGGCCTGGTCTTCCTGGGCGAGCGGCTGGATCGTCGGCGCACGCTGGCCGTCGCGATCGCCGGTGCTGCCGTGCTCTACGAGACCATGCGGGTATCGCAGGGCCCGTCGGCGGCCCTGCTGCTCGGCGCCAGCTTTGCCGTCTACGCCCTGATCCGCAAGCGCATCGCGGTCGACGCCGTGACCGGGCTTCTGATCGAGACGCTCTACCTGCTGCCGCTGGCGGCCGGCTACCTCGCCTGGCTCGCCGACCGGCAGTCGGGGGCGCTGGGCCAGGCTGGCTGGACCCTGGACCTGCTGCTGGTCGCGGGCGGCATCGTCACCACCACCCCCCTCCTCCTCTTCACGATCGGCGCCCGCCGGCTGCCCCTCACCACCATCGGGTTCCTCCAGTACCTCGCGCCGTCGATCTCCTTCATCCTTGGCGTGTTCGCGTATGGCGAGAGTTTCGGATGGCCCCGGGCGATCACCTTCGCCGGCATCTGGGGAGCGATCCTGCTCGCGAACCTGCCCATCGGCCACCACCGGCGCGCGTGAAGGCTTTGCCTTCGCACGTTCAGGTCAAGTCCCGAGAAACGTTAAGACTTGCCGTTTCTTCGCCATTGCGGGGAAACCCGCTTTGGAATAACGTCCGGCCAGGGTTCACTGGGCTTCATCGGGGGGCATACGATGGCCAATATCAGCGGTACGGGCGGCGCCGACAATATTCCCGGCACCTCGTCGAACGACAAGATCGACGCAAAGAACGGCAATGACACGGTCACCGCCGGCGACAATAACGACAGCATCCTGGGTGGCCAGGGCCAGGACAGCCTGCTCGGTGAGAACGGCCAGGACACCATCTACGGTGGCAAGGACGCCGACCTCCTGTTCGGCGGCAACGGCAATGACCGCGCCTATGGCGACGATGGCGATGACCTGATCTATGGCGGCGCCGGCGCCGACACGCTGTTCGGCCTGGAGGGCCTCGATACCGTTTATGGCGACGACGGCGATGATTCGATCGATGGCGGCGCCGCCAGCGACGCCCTCTATGGCGGCAATGGCGCGGATTCGATCAAGGGTGGCATCGGCCACGACTATATCGAGGGCGGCAGCGGCGGCGACCGGCTGCAGGGTGGCGAGGGCCATGACTACATCGTCGGCTACGACATGGGCATCACGGGCGGCGAGACCATCGACGGCAACAACTGGTTCGAGGGCGGCGACAGCAACGACACCATGTTCGGCGGCGGCGGCTTCGACACCCAGTTCGGCGAGCGCGGCGACGACCTGCTGTTCGGCGGCGGCGGCAACGACCTGCAATATGGCGGGATCGACCAGGACCAGATCTTCGGCGGCGACGGCGCCGACCTCGCCTATGGCGGCGCCGCCAACGACCTGATCTTCGGCGGCAACGTCCACGGCGACGATTCGCTGTTCGGCGGCAGCGACAGCCTGCATGGCGACAACGGCAACGACATCATCTTCGGCAGCGAGGATTCGGTCGGCGACTACATCACCGGCGGCGACGGCGAGGACACCCTCAACGGCTTCGACGGCCACGACACCATGGAGGGTGGCAACGGCTACGATGTGATGGCCGGCGGCAACGGCGACGACGCCATGGACGGCGGCGACGACGACGACCTGATCGAGGGCGGCAACGGCAACGATTACCTCGCTGGCGGTTGGGGCAACGACCTACTCATCGGCGGCGGCGGCAACGATACCTTGGACGGCGGCGGCGACGATGACACCGCCAGCGGCGATGCAGGTCACGATGTCCTCCGCGGGAATAACGGCGACGACGATCTTTACGGTGGCGACGGCAACGACTTCGTCTTCGGCGGCGACGGCAACGACCTCCTCTCCGGCGGCGAGGGCGCGGACTCGCTGATCGGTGGCGGAGGAAAGGGGGTCGATGGGGCCGACACCTTCGTGTTCGACGGCGACGACTTCAACGACGGCGTCGACACCATCGGCGACTTCACGCTGGCGGACCGCATCGCCTTCACCGACGTGGAATTCCTCGGCATCCACCATATCGACGTCAGCGCCTCCAACAATGCCGGCGCCGTCACCGCGAACGACAACGTTATCGTCGCGACCGACCAGGCCTACGCGTCCCTCGCCGACTTCTCCTCCTACCTGTCCCAGGGTGGCGCGGACACCGACAAGCCCGGCTTCTATGTGTTCTACAACTCCAGCACCAACGTCGCGGAGATCTATTTCGACAGCAACATGACCAGCGTCGCGGGCGCACAGCTCATCGCGGTCATGGAAGTGGACGATCCCGCAGAACTCGATGCGGTGATCAACAAGGACTCCTTCGAGTTGTTCGTGGTCTGAACGACCGGCGCCGTCGGAGACGAATGAGCGATCGGAAAACCACCCAAGGGGGGCCAGGAATGGCTCCCCTGTTTCTTCTCGGCTAACGACTTCCGCGGCGGGTCACCCCGCCCAGCACGAGGATAGAGATCAATGGCCAACATCAATGGCGACGGCAAAGCCAACACGCTCAACGGCACCGATGCGAACGACAAGATCGACGGCCGCGACGGGAACGACACCATTTCCGGCGGCAACAACAACGACAGCATCCTGGGCGGCCAGGGCCAGGACAGCATCACCGGCGACAACGGCCAGGACACCATCTATGGCGGCAAGGATGCCGACCTCCTGTTCGGCGGCAACGGCAACGACCGCGCCTATGGCGACGACGGCAACGACCTGATCTATGGCGGCGCCGGCGCCGACACGCTGTTCGGCCTCGAGGGCCTCGACACCGTTTATGGCGAGGACGGCGACGATTCGATCGATGGCGGCGCCGCCAGCGACGCCCTCTACGGCGGCAACGGCGCGGATTCGATCAAGGGTGGCATCGGCCACGACTATATCGAAGGCGGCAGCGGCGGCGACCGGCTGCAGGGTGGCGAGGGCCACGACTACATCGTCGGCTATGACACCGGCATCGTCGGCGGCGAGACCATCGACGGCAACAACTGGTTCGAGGGCGGCGACAGCAACGACACGATGGTCGGCGGCAGCGGCTTCGACACCCAGTTCGGCGAGCGCGGCGACGACCTGATGTTCGGCGGCGGCGGCAACGACCTGATGTATGGCGGCCTCGACCAGGACGTCATCGCCGGCGGCGATGGCTCGGACATGGTCTTCGGCGGCGCCGCCAACGACCTCATCTTCGGTGGCAACGCCATGTTTGGCGGCAATGGCGACGACAGCCTGTCGACATCCAGCGACACCCTCTACGGCGACGCCGGCACCGACTTCATCTTCGGCAGCGAGGATACCGTCGGCGACTATATCGACGGCGGCAACGACGCCGACCTCCTGGTCGGGTTCGGCGGCAACGACACCATGTTCGGTGGCCAGGGCGAGGATTTCCTCTTCGGCGGCGGTGGCAACGACAGCATGGACGGCGGGTCGGGCACCGACTTCGTCTTCGGCGGCAATGGCGACGACATCGTGCGGGGCGGCGACGACGACTCCCCCGACTTCATCGGCGGCGGGCAAGGCAACGACCTGCTCTATGGCGGCGGCGGCGAGGATCTCGTCTTCGGCGGCAATGGCGACGATCGCGCCTTCGGCAATGACGGCGACGATACGATCTTCGACAGCCAGGGGAACGACACCCTCGACGGCGGTGCCGGCAATGACTTCGTCTTCGGCGGCAATGGCGACGACGTGCTGACCGGCGGTATCGGGGCCGACAGCTTTGGATTCGACGAGGATGATTTCGGGGTCGGTGCCGATACGATCACCGACTTCTCGGCGGACGACCGCATCGTCTTCACCGACCTGTCCGACGCCGGCATCACCTATCTCGATGTCAGCGCCTCCAACAATGGCGGCGCCGTCACTGCGCACGACAATGTCATCGTCGCGACCGATCAGGCCTACGCGTCGCTCACCGCGTTCGGGGACTATCTGTCCCAGGGCGGGGCGGATACCGACAAGCCCGGCTTCTATGTCTTCTACAACTCGACCAGCAACGTTGCGGAAATCTACTTCGACAGCAACATGACCAGCGTCGCGGGCGCGCAGCTCATCGCGGTCATGACCAATATCCACAACGAGGCCCAACTGGACGTCGTGATCGGTAAGGACTCATTCCAGATGCCGGAATTCGTCGTCTGATCGAACCCGCAATCGGGTACTTCAGAGGGGGGCGTTCATCGCCCCCCTTTTTCTTGCGCGCGCCGTCGATGTCTACGACGGCCGGGTAGAGTCGAGGACGGGCGCGGTGGCTTGGGGCTTGTTGGCCATCACTCC
>CAZQOA010000045.1:0-36036 GCA_964594715.1 uncultured Rhizobiaceae bacterium
GGAGGATGGCTGCGCCTTCTTCAAGGCGGTGCCTGCGATCCGCGACAAGATGGAGACGCTGCGCGAGGTCGGGCTCGGCTACATCAAGATCGGCCAGGCTGCGACGACCTTGTCGGGCGGCGAGGCGCAGCGCGTGAAGCTGGCCAAGGAACTGTCCAGGCGCGCCACCGGCCAGACCATCTACATCCTCGACGAGCCGACCACCGGCCTGCATTTCGAGGATATCCGCAAGCTCCTGGAGGTGCTGCACCGGCTGGTCGACCAGGGCAACACGGTGCTGGTGATCGAGCACAACCTGGAGGTCATCAAGACCGCCGATTGGATCATCGACATGGGGCCGGAGGGCGGCAATGGCGGCGGCGAGATCGTCGCCGAAGGCACCCCGGAGGAGATCGCCAAGGTGGCGGCCAGCTATACCGGCCGCTATCTCGCCCCCTACCTGTCCCGCGAGCGCAACCGCGCCCGGAAATCAGCCTGAGGCAGGAGCGCTCGGGTCGCCGGTGGAGCGGTAGTCAGACCTTGATGATGCTATCGCTGTAGGCGGCGACCGTGGCATCCGCTGTCAGCAGCCGCATCGGTTCCGTCAGGGCCTGGGCGACCAGCAAGCGGTCGAAGGGATCGGCATGGAGATATGGTAATCCGTCCACGGCAGCCGCATGTTCGGGCGTGATTTCGAGCAACCGGAACCCTGCGTGACGGAAGTGGCGCAACCCATCGGCGCCAGAGAATGGCGGGCTGCCGGGCCTCCGTAGCGCAAACTTGATCGAAATCTCCCAGATCGAAGCCGCGCTGACCCAGAGCGAGTTGCCGGCATCGAGCAGCAATCGACGCGCCGCGGGCCCAAGCCGGTCATCGTCGGCCAGCGCCCAGATGGCGACATGCGTATCGAGCAGGATGCGCAAAGCGCCCTAATCTCCGCGGAACAGACGGGCGATCGCCTCGTTGTCGGCGTCGAAATCCTCCGGGGCAGTGATCTTTCCCTTGAGGAGGCCGATGCGCTTGCTTGTGTCCTCTGCCGCTTCGATCGGCACCAGGCGTGCTGCCGGCTTGCCGTTGCGCGCGATGATGATCTCCCGCTCGGTCCCGCTTTCCACGGCCTCGACCAGGCGTGACAGGTTCGACTTGGCTTCGAGCATATTGACGACCGACATCTGCCACCTCCTTAGCCAGACCTAGCTAATATAGGTCCGCATGAGGTTCACGACAATGATGCATGCGATTTCCGCCCCGCCCGGGTCGCGACCTTGCCCAGTTCGCGCAGCCACAGCACGGAACTGGCGACGGCCGCGCAGGTGATCCAGTCGCCGACGCCCAGGGCCACGGTGGAGAAGGGCTGCTGCAGGAACGGCGCGTAGATGACGGCGACATGGAGGGCCAGGGACAGGCCGAGCGCCGCCCATAGCCAGCCGTTCACGAACAGGCCGTGGAAGGCGCTGCGCTCGTCGGAGCGGGCATTGAACACGTTGAACAGCTGGAACATCATCAGGGTGGTGAAGGCCATGGTCTGCCCATAGGCCAGCGACCCGGCGCCTTCGATCAGCCCGCCCGGCAATGACGCGTCGAGCACCAGCAACGTCCCCACCGCCATCACCACGCCGATGAAGAGGATGCCGCCCCACATGCGGCCGGTGATGACGCCTTCGCCACGCGGTCGCGGCGGCTGGTCCATAGTTCCCGCATCCGCGGGATCGACGCCGAGGGCCAGCGCCGGCGCGCCGTCCGTGACCAGGTTGATCCACAGGATCTGCGTCGCCAGCAGCGGCAGCACGACACCGCCCCCGCCAGCCGCCGTCAAGCCGATCGCATCCGCCAGCAGGACGCCGAAGAACATGGTCATCACTTCGCCGATGTTGGACGACAGCAGATAGCGCAGGAACTTGCGGATATTGGCGAAGATCGCCCGCCCCTCCTCGACCGCCGCCACGATCGACGCGAAATTGTCGTCGGCCAGCACCATGTCGGCGGCCTCCTTGGAGACGTCGGTGCCGGTGATGCCCATGGCGATGCCGATGTCGGCGGTCTTCAGCGCGGGGGCGTCGTTGACGCCGTCGCCGGTCATCGCGACCGTCATTCCCCCGCGCTGCAACGCCTTGACGATCCGCAGCTTGTGCTCGGGATTGACGCGCGCATAGACCGAGACATCCCGGACCGTCCGGTCGAGCGCCTCGTCGGACATCCGCTCGAGCTCGGCACCGCTGACGGCGCGGCCATCATCCGCGATGCCGAGCTCGGTGGCGATGACCGCGGCCGTCCGCGGATGGTCGCCCGTGATCATGATCGAGCGGATGCCCGCCTTCTTCGCGCACGCGATCGCGACCCTCGCTTCGTCGCGCGGCGGATCGATCATCCCGATCAGGCCGAGGAACACCAGCTCATGCTCCACGCCGTCGTCGAATTCGTCCTCGGAGGTGTCCTTCGGCAGCGAACGGAAAGCGACCCCGAGCGTGCGCAGCGCCTCGCCAGCGAACGCGTCGTTGGTCTGGAGGATGTCGGCGCGGCGCCCGGCCGTCAGCGGCCGCGCGACATCCCCGACCAGCTCGTGCGAGCAGCGCGTGAGCAGGATATCGGGCGCGCCCTTGGTCAGGGCCAGCAGGCGCTCCTGCCGCTCGGCGTCGCGGTGGATCGTGCTCATCAGCTTGCGCTCGGACGAGAAGGGCACCTCCGCCAGGCGGTCGAAGCGGGCATCCAGCGCCGCATCCTCCAGCCCGGCCTTGCGCGCCGCCACGATCAGCGCGCCTTCGGTCGGGTCGCCCTGGACGAACCAGCGCCCGTCATGCTCCTGCAGCACCGCATTGTTGGCGCGATCGGCAGCGGTGAGGGCACGGGTCAACTCCGACCGCAACGCCCCTTCGATCGCGCCGCCGCCGTCGCACGTCACCTCGCCTTCCGGCATGTAGCCCGTACCGGCGAAGGTCACGCGGCCGCTCGCCAGGGCGATGACCCGCACCGTCATCTCGTTGCGGGTGAGGGTGCCGGTCTTGTCGGATGCGATGACATTGGCCGAGCCCAGCGTTTCGACGGCCGCGAGGTGGCGGACGATCGCGTGCCGCCCCGCCATGCGCTGGACACCCAGCGAGAGGACGGCCGTGACGATGGCGGGAAGCCCTTCGGGCACCGCCGCCACCGCCAGCGCCACGCCCAGGATGAGCACGTCGAAGATGGCCCGGAAACCGCGCACCTCCTCGACCAGGATGATCGTCCCGATCATCACGATGGCGATGGCGACCACCACCACCCCGAGCAGCCGGCCGACGCGGTCGAGCTCCTTCTGCAGCGGCGTGGTGTCCTCCACCGCGCCCTTCAGCATCCCGGCGATGTGGCCCATCTGGGTCTGCATCCCGGTTGCCGTCACCACCGCACGGCCATGCCCGTAGGTCACCGCGGTGCCGCTGAAGACCATGTTGTGCCGGTCGCCGATACCGGCTTCCCCGGCGATAGCGGCGGTATCCTTCGACACCGGCAGGCTCTCGCCCGTGAGTGCGGCTTCCGCCGCTTGCAACGCGGCCGACCGGATGACGCGCGCGTCGGCCGGAATGGTGTCGCCTTCCTCGACGAGGATGACGTCGCCCGGCACCAGCTCCGCCGCCGGAATGCTCTGTCGCGTGCCGTCGCGGACCACGGTGGCGTGCGCGGCCGACATCTGGCGCAGGGCTGCCACCGCCTGCTCGGCGCGCGCCTGCTGGAAATAGCCCAGCAGCGCATTGAGGAGCACGATGGCAAAGATCGCGATCGCCTCGTAGGGCAATGCCTGGTCCCGCTCGTAGAGCCACAGCCCCGCCGAAACCGCCGCGGCGACGAGGAGCAGGACCACCAGCACGTCGGTGAACTGCGCCAGGAACTTGCGCCATTCCGGAACCGGCGCCTCTGCCGTCAGCTCGTTCCTGCCGTGGCGGCGGAGGCGGTCCTCCGCCTGGGCCCGGCCGAGGCCGGATCGGCCATCGGTCGCAAGCGCGGCCAGGACCTCGCCCACCGCCTGCCGATAGGGCGCGATGTCTGCTGGATCTGGGATCTCGTCGTCCATGCCCGGCTACCTCGCACGCTCCCGGCGGTCCCGGTCCAACGCTCGCGGCGGCCGGGCGCTCCGTCAGGCGCAGACGGCGGGCGCGACGGCACCGGTCATGGCCGCAGCCGACGGCTCCATTCACGCCCTTTTCGCCGGAGCCAGGCCAGCGTCTTCAGGATCGGCCGTCGCAGGAACGGGACATCCTGTGCAAGCAGCAGGGCGCCGAGCGGCGCCATCCAGAACCCCAGCACCGGCAGGAAGCCGACGAGACCGCCGACGATCAGCAATACCCCCGCCAGGATCCGGACCCAGCGCGACGACGGCCCCCGCAGCCAGCGCAGGAAGCGGCCCAGCCAGCCAGGCAGCCTGGCGGAAATACGATCCAGTTCGCGATCGAGTTTCTCGGCGTTGCGATCAGCCACCACTGTCTCCCCGACCCGTCCACGCGGGTGGCGGCATCAGCAAGCCGAGTTCACCCCATCAGGCTGTCCAGCCCCCGCCGCAGCCCCACTGCCTCGCCGACGCGGCGGGCGGCCAGCAGGGTTCCGCCGACATAGGGGGCAGCGCTGGAGCCGGCGTCGTGGCGGATGACGAGGCGTTCGTCGGGCAGGCCGAACAGGGCCTCGCAGGACAGGATGAAGGACGGCATCCGGACCGAGTGGACCGGCACCGGCCGCCCGCCACCGACCTGGTCGCCGACCTGGGCGCCACGGGTCTCCGGCGGGCCGGACAGTTCCGCGACCGGCGTGGCGGTCGGCTGGCGCGGCACCGCCGCCAGGGCCTCGGCCAGCTCGCGGGCGGTGCCCGACGGCACGTCGGGCTTGGCCGCCGAGGCATAGTCGATCACCTCCACGTCGGCGACGTACCTGGCGGCCTCCAGCGCAAAGCGCTTCAGCAGGGTGGCGGTGATCGAGAAGTTGCCCGCCGCCAGCACGCCGCGGCCGGCGGCCCGCGCGGCGGCGTCGATCTCGACATAGTCGGACGCGCCCAGGCCGGAAGTGCCGACGACGACGTGGCGGCCGGCCGCCAGGGCCGCCAGCGCATGCGCTTTCACACTGGCGGGCTTGGTGTAGTCGATGACGACGTCGGACGGCACCGCCAGCGCCTCCGCCAGCGTCGTGACGATGGGGACGCCCAGTGCGGGGATGCCGACCACCTCGCCGGCATCGCGGCCGGCCGACCGGCGCGCGACCGCCGCCACCAGCTCCAGGTCCACCGCGGCGGCGACCGCGGGCACCAGGGCGCGACCGACCCAGCCGGTGGCGCCGACGATGACGATGCGCAGGGTCATGGTTTCCTCCCCCTTCCGTTAGATATGGGCCAGCCTTCAGATGCGGGCCAGCCTTCAGATTCGGGCCAGCCCGTCCAGCGTCATGCGGATGGTCTGGCGGCTGCGGAACAGCACCGCCTCCCGCCAGTCGTCGGTGTCCGGGTAGAACGCCTTGCGGATCTGCGCCTTGATCGCCTTGGTCTGCGGCGCATCCCAGTCGGCATTGGTATGGGCGTGCAACCAATGGTCGGCGCGCAAGGCCGGCCGCACCGTGGTGTCGGACGGATAGGTGCCGTATTCCAGCGCGACGAAGGTGAACCGGTCGTCGCCGAGGCGCTCCTCCAGGAGGCGCGCGCAGAAGCCATGGCGGGCGCCGGCCGTGGAGGTGCCGGCCAGCGGCTCGGTCACCGAATCGCCCCACCACGACTTGGCCCGCGCCGCCGCCCCCGTCTCCGGCAGATGGACGCAGATCAGCTCGCCATAGCTGTGGGGGCCGAGGCCGGTGTGATAGTCGATGCAGCCGACATGGCGGCGGTCCGCCAGGCGGTAGTCGTCGACGATCCGGCCCAGGGTGCGGTTCGACCAGGTCGGCCCGTTGCCGCCGAAGAACAGGCCCTTGGGGTGCTTGTACTGCCCGCCGCTGATCGCCACCGACAGGGCGGGCTGGCCCTTCTCGTGGCGAAAGGCCGCGATCTTCGCATCGGCGGCATCCCGCGCCGGCCCGGTCAGCGCCGGCGGCAGGATCGCGTCGGCCAGCTCGTCATAGCCCGGGTTCTCCGGCAGGGGCTTCGCGAAGTCGACGAAGTTGCGATTGAGGTCGACCCCCTCCTCCGTCACCCGGCGGACCCAGGCGAAGCCGTGCGGGTTGAGCGCGTGGACGACCAGTGCGGCGGTGTCGGCCGGCAGCGCCCGGTCCCCCGCCATCCAGTCGATCTGGCAGCCCGAGCCGCAGAAGCCCTCGACCCCATGGGTGGCGGACAAGAGGACGATGACCTTGTCGGCATCGGGTGCGCCCACCCAGGCGCAGTCGGTCGTCAGGACCTCGCCGGCAGGGCCGCGATTGGGGTTCTCGTAGGTGCGTACCGGCGCCGCGATGGTGGCGGCGGCGGCGAGAAAGCGGCGGCGCGCGTCGGCGTAGTCGGTCGAGAAGGTGACCTTCGCCGCGTCGAGTTCGTTCATGCGTTCCCTCCTGGAGGACCTGGTCTTGGTAACGCACCCCGCCATGGATTGGCCACCCCGCCTTGCGATGCGTCGCCGCCGCCGCTATCTGAAGGGGATGGGTTCAACTGATACTGGCGGCCTCACCTCGGTGCATGCCCTCCCTGTGCATGTCGTCGGCGGGGGCCTCGCGGGTAGCGAGGCCGCTTGGCAGATCGCTCGGGCCGGCGTGCCCGTCATCCTTCACGAGATGCGTCCGGTACGCACCACCGACGCCCATCAGACCGATGGGCTGGCGGAGCTCGTCTGCTCCAACTCCTTCCGCTCGGACGACCCGCTGAACAACGCGGTCGGCCTCCTCCATGAGGAGATGCGCCGCAGCGGCAGCCTGATCATGGGCGCTGCCGACGCCCACAAGGTCCCGGCCGGCGGCGCGCTGGCGGTCGACCGCGACGGCTTCTCCATGGCGGTCCAGCAGGCGCTTGAGGCCGAGCCACTGGTGACCATCCGGCGCGAGGAGCTGGCGGGCCTGCCGCCGGACGACTGGACGTCGGTGATCCTGGCGACCGGCCCGCTGACCTCGCCCGCGCTGGCCCATGCCGTGCGCGACCTGACGGGCCATGATGCGCTGGCCTTCTTCGATGCCATCGCGCCGATCGTCCACAAGGACTCGGTCGATCTCGGGGTCGCCTGGTACCAGTCGCGCTACGACAAGCCGGGCCCCGGCGGCGACGGTCGCGACTATCTCAACTGCCCCCTCGACGCCGCGCAGTACCAGGCCTTCATCGAGGCCCTGCTGGCGGCCGAGAAGACCGAGTTCAAGGAGTGGGAGCAGAACACCCCCTACTTCGAGGGCTGCCTGCCGATCGAGGTGATGGCGTCGCGCGGCGTCGACACCTTGCGCTACGGGCCGATGAAGCCGGTCGGGCTGCGCGACCCGCGGACCGGCCATCGCCCCCATGCCGTGGTCCAGCTACGCCAGGACAATGCGCTGGGCACCCTCTACAACATCGTCGGCTTCCAGACCAAGCTGCGGCACGGCGAGCAGGCCCGCATCTTCCGCATGATCCCCGGGCTGGAGAATGCGGAGTTCGCGCGCCTGGGCGGCCTGCACCGCAACACCTTCCTGAACAGCCCGAAGCTGCTCGACGGCACGCTTCGCCTGAAGACATTGCCGCGCCTGCGCTTCGCCGGCCAGGTGACCGGCGTCGAGGGCTATGTCGAAAGTGCCGCCATCGGGCTGCTGGCCGGCCGCTTCGCGGCCTCGGAGCGGCGGGGCGAGGCGATCCGCCTGCCGCCGCCGACGACCGCCTTCGGCGCGCTCCTGGCGCACATCACCGGCGGCGCCGACGCCGAGACCTTCCAGCCGATGAACATCAATTTCGGCCTGCTGCCGCCGCTCGACGCCTCGGTGCGCAAGAACGAGCGCAAGCAAGCCATGGCGCGACGCGCCCTCCTGGATCTCGATGGCTGGCTCGGACGCGCGGTGGACGCCGCCGCCTGAAACTGACGCCCGGGTCGAAGAACCGACATGGTCTACGTTGAAATCGCCTTCGTCGTCCTGCTGACGGTCCTGAACGGGCTGCTCGCCATGTCGGAGCTTGCCGTGGTGTCGTCCCGGCGGGCGCGGCTGGAGCACATGGCGACCGCCGGTGACCGCGGTGCCCGCGCCGCGCTGAAGCTGATCGACGATCCCGGCCGCTTCCTCTCCACGGTGCAGATCGGCATCACGCTGATCGGCATCCTGGCCGGCGCGGTCAGCGGCGCCACCCTGGCCAACCGCCTCGGCCACTGGCTCGACACCTTTCCGCTGCTGGCCGGCCGGGGCGATACCATCGCCATCCCGCTGGTCGTGGTGAGCATCACCTATCTTTCGCTGGTGGTGGGCGAGCTGGTGCCCAAGCGCATCGCGATGAGCCGGCCGGAGCGGATCGCGACCCTGGTCGCGCGGCCGATGTTCGCCATGTCGCGCGTCACGGCACCCGCCGTGTGGCTGCTGCGCCTGTCGACCGAGGCGGCCCTGCGGCTGCTCCACATCGACCAGACCAAGGAAACGACGATCACCGAGGAAGAGGTGAAGTCGCTGATCGCCGAGGGTACCCGGGCCGGCATCTTCGTGCCCCAGGAAAAGGCCATGATCGAGGGCGTCCTGCGCCTCGCCGACCGGCCGGCGGTCGCCATCATGACCCCGCGCCAGGAGCTGGTGTGGCTCGACCTCGACGCCCCGCCGGAGGCGACCCGGCAGATCCTCGCCACCAGCCGCTTTTCGCGCCTGCCGGTGTGCCAGGGCGCCGTCGACCACGCGGTCGGCGTCGTCCATACCAAGACCCTGCTGCCACGGGCGCTACTGGGCGAGCAGATCGACCTGCAGGAGAGCATGGTCCCGGCCCTGATCGTGCCGGAATCGACACCGGTCCTGTCGCTGCTCGACCGGTTCCGCGGCGAGAGCGTCCACATGGCGATCATCGTCGACGAATATGGCATGACCCAGGGCATCGCCACGCCGACGGACATACTGGAGGCGATCGCCGGCCACCTGGTGGAGGTGGGCGAGGAATCGACGCGGCCCCTGGTGCGCCGGTCGGACGGGACCTGGCTGGTCGACGGGCTGCTGCCGATGGATGCCTTCGAGGACGGGGTCGGGCTGCGCGGCCTGGCCGGCTCGGGCGGCTTCCACACCGTCGGCGGCTTCATCCTCCACCGCCTCGGCCACCTGCCCGTCGTCGGCGAAAGCGTCGAGGCCCTGGGCGCCCGCTTCGAGGTGATCGACATGGACGGCCGCCGCATCGACAAGGTGCTGGTGCAGCTGTCGCCGGAGGATTAGGCGCCGGAAGCTTGGATAAGCTCATGGTTCGTCAGGCTCACCATGAGGGCCAGAGCAAGGGCAGTGCACCGGCTTCTCCTCATGGTGAGCTTGTCGAACCATGAAATCTCTCCGCCCCCTACCACCAGCGGCCCGTCCATGCCCCCCAGGCGATGCGGAGCGCGCGCCAGCCGTCGGCCAGTTGCAGGCTGCCGGCGAATGGGTCATGGCCGGCGCGGGCGAGCCGGCGAAGATGCGCCCGGGCGAGGCGGGCCGGCAGCAGGACGGGCAGCGCGCGCCGGCCGGGCCGGGCCCGGCGGGCGGCGGCGATGCGATCCTCCGCCAGCCCTGCCACCGCCCGAATGATCGGCTCCAGCCGCCCACGCGCGTGCCCGGCCGCAACGTCGTGCGGCGACAGCGACGCCTCCCCCATCAGATCGGCCGGCAGGAAAACCTGGTGGTGCTGCGCGCGGAACGGCAGGGCGCGGAGGATGCCGACCAATGCCCAGGCGGTGCCGACCTCGACCGCCGCCTGCCGCGACGCTTCGTCGCAATCCAGCGCCTCCGCCGTGGCGCGGGCCACGGCGCCGCCGGTCGAGCGGGCATATTCCGCCAGCTCGTCCAGCGACGATGGCGGCTCGTCGTCGAGATCGCGGCGGCGGGCGGCGATCATGCCGTGCAAGGTGGCGGCCGACACCCCGCCGGTGATGATCGTGTCGCGCAGCGCCGGCCCGATCTCCGAATGCGGTGGCGCCCGGCCCTCCTCGATCGCGGCGATCGCGTCATCCCACCATTGCAGGCGGATTTCGCCCAGCATCGCCTCCGACACCACCTCGCGCGTGCGGGCGATCTCGTGCTCCAGCGCCAGCACGGCGAAGATCGCCTCGCGCCGGTCGGCGGGGGCGGTGAGCGCGGCCAGGAATCGCTCGGGATCATGGCGGCGCGCGGCCGTTCCCGCGGGGGAAAGGGGCGCGCCGGCGGGGGATGTCGGCATCTACGGATCGCGGTTTGTCGGCGGCCTCGGGAAGGACTAAGTTACTAGAGTTCCATCGCAGTTGCGCGGCCCGCATTCCAGATGCGTCATGAAACCCCCCTTCTCACGCCTGCCGCCGAACAACGGCGCCGTGGAGCCGTGGCGTTCGCCGGCCGGCCGGTCGGGCGCGGCCCCAGCCCGTGGCCGGCCCGCTACATGACCGGCCCGCAGCGCACCGGCCTGCTGGCGCTCGACCGACTGCATCGGCTGCTCGACGACGTCGCCGATTCGGACCTCTCGGCCGACGACCGCCTGTCGATCCTGGCCACCATCCGCGACGATCTGGGGCTGGTGGCGCGGGGTGGCGAGGCGACCGGCGGACTCGGCCGGCTGACCGCGGCATTGATGGCGACCAATCCCCCGGCCGAAGAGCTGGAGGCGATGGTCGATGCGCGCCGGATGGCCGTCGACGGCCGCATGCGCGCGCCCTCCACCGCCGACCTCCGCCTCTATGTCCGCCGGCGCCAGGGCGGGCTCGCCTTCATCGCGCTGCATTGCCTCGACCTCGACGCGCCGGCGCTGGACCGCGTGGTCCTGCCGCTCGGCGAGGCGCTGGGCATCACCGAGATGCTGCTCGACCTGTCGCGCGACGCGGCCCAGGGCCGCCTCCTCCTCACCCGCGAGACGCTGGCGGAGGCCGGTATCCCGGCGGGGGACGCCACCGCCGCCCTGCGCCACCCCCGCATCGGGCAGGCCTGCCGCACCCTGGCGCGGCTGGCCGACGAACGGTTCGAGACCGCCGCCGGCCGCCTTGTCGGCAATCATCGGCGCGTCTGGCCGGTGCGCTATCTGATGCAGAGCCAACGCCGCCTCCTGCACCGGGCCGTTCGCCGTGGCTGGCAGGAAATGGAGCGGCGACCACAGCTGGGTGCCGTCGAATCGCTGCTGCTCATGCTGCGCGCACGCTGTGCCTGAGCGACGACGGCGAACTTCGGGCCGGCCGGTGCCGGTTCGCGCTTCACAAGCCACCCGCCCCGGCCTATCAGAATGGGGCATTCGCAAATCTTCCAACTCTGGCGAAGATCAACCCTGCCAAAGAGGTGACGCATGGCTTTCGAACTGCCGCCGCTTCCGTATGCGCCGAACGCCCTCGAGCCGCATATGTCGGCCAATACCTTCAGCTTCCATCATGCGAAGCACCATCAAGCCTATGTCACCAACCTGAACAACCTGATCAAGGACACCCCGCTCGCCGACAAGTCGCTGGAGGAGATCATCCAGGCGACGGCGTCGGATGCCTCGAAGGCCGGCGTGTTCAACAATGCAGCCCAGGTGTGGAACCACACCTTCTTCTGGAACTCGATGAAGCCCGCCGGCGGCGGCGCTCCGTCGGGCGAGCTGGCCAAGAAGATCGACGCCGCCTTCGGCGGCCTGGCCAAGTTCAAGGACGAGTTCAAGGCGGCCGCGGTCGGCCAGTTCGGCAGCGGCTGGGCATGGCTCGTGCTCGACCACAACGACCTGAAGATCGTCAAGACCGGCAATGCCGGGACGCCGATGACCAGCGGCCAGAAGGCGCTGCTGACCGTCGACGTGTGGGAGCACGCCTATTATCTCGACTACCAGAATCGCCGGCCGGACTTCGTCCAGACCTTCCTCGATCACCTGGTGAACTGGGACTTCGCGGCCAAGAACCTCGGCTGAGGGCTGGCACTTCCGGACAACCCCGAGGGGCGGCGCAAGCCGCCCCTTTTTCATGTCCGTGTTTTCTCAGCCATCATCGAGGGCGACCAGCGCGGCCGCCACCAGGCGCCCGTCCAGGACCAGCACGTTGTAGGTGCGGCAGGCCGCCCCGCTATCCATCACGTCGACCGCGAGCCCGGCCGCGCGCAGCACCTGCCGCTGCGCCGGCGGCAATTGCAGGGTCCGGCGCCCGGACCCGAGGAGCAGGATTTCGGCCCCCGTGGCGGCGGCCACGATCTCGGCCAAGGTGCCGTCGTCGAGGATGCCCGTCCTGGCCGACCAGGACACCGTGCGTCCGGGCGTGACGATGACCGAGCCCTGGTGCTCGACCCCGCTGATGCGGAAGCGGCCGGGCCCGTAGCTCTGGATGAACTGCCGATCGACCGGCGCTACCGGTTGAACCGCCATCGCGTGCGCCCCATCGCCCGTCTGGTCAGGACTCGGCAGGTCAGGGCTTGGCCGGCGCGGGCTCGTCCTCATGGCGGTGCGCGCTGCCGGTGTCGCGCCCGGCCAGGTACCATTCGAGCGGAGCTGCGACATAGATCGTGGAATAGGTGCCAAGCACCACGCCCCAGGTCATGGCCACGGCGAAGCCGAACAGCACCGGGCCGCCCAGTATCAGCAGCGAGACCACCGCCAGGAAGACCAACCCGTTGGTCACCACGGTCCGCGCCATCGTCTCGTTGACGCTGCGGTTGATCAGGTCGCGGAACGGCATTGTCTTGTATTTGCGCAGGTTCTCGCGGATGCGGTCGTCGATGACGACGGTATCGTTGATCGAGAAGCCGGCGATGGTGACCACGGCCGCCAGCACGTTGAGGTCGAACTGGAGCTGGGTGATGGAGAAGAAGCCGACCGTCGTCAAACAGTCATGCAGGATCGCCACCACCCCCGACAGGCCGGCGCGCCAGCCGAAGCGCAGCGCCATGTAAGCCATGATGCCGAGCAGCGCAAAGGTCACGGCGAGGATGCCGCCGGTCACCAGCTCCGCCCCCACCTTGGGCCCCACCACCTCCACCCGGCGATACTCGTAGCCGCTGCCCAGCGTCTCGCGCACCGCGGCCACGGCCGCCATCTCCTCGCGCTCGCCGGCACCCTGGCGCTCGATCCGGATCAGCACGTCGTTGCTGGCCCCGAACTCCTGCAAGGCGACATCGCCCAGGTTGAGGTCGTTGATCTTGCTGCGCATCTGGGCCAGATCCGCGGGGCCTGTCGTCGAGCGCACCTCGACCAGGATGCCGCCCGCGAAATCGACGCCGAAGTTCAGCCCCAGCGTCGCGATCGAGGCGATGGAGCCGAGGCAGAGGACCATCGACAGCGCGAAGCACAGCTTGTGGAAGCGGAAGAAGTCGAGGTTCGGGACCTTCTTGACGAGCCGGATCGGCTTGAACATCGCTATCTGCCGTTCAAAGGGGAAGCACCGCCGGCCGCGACCATTTGAGCCAGGTCACCACCAGGAGGCGGGTCAGGCTGATGGCCGTGAACATGGAGGCGAGGATGCCGATGGAGAGGGTGACCGCGAAGCCGCGCACCGCGCCCGAGCCGAAGGCATAGAGCAGCACTGCCGCGATCAGGGTCGTCAGGTTGGAATCCAGGATCGTGCCGAAGGCCTTGGAGAAGCCCGCATCGACCGCCGAGAACGGCGTCCGGCCGAGCTCGGTCTCCTCGCGGATGCGCTCGTAGATCAGCACGTTGGCGTCGACCGCCATGGCCAGGCCGAGGACCAGGCCGGCGATGCCAGGCAGGGTCAGCGTCGCCTGCAAGAGCGACATGACCGCCAGCGTGATGATGAGGTTGAGCAGCAGCGCGACATTGGCGAGCAACCCGAAGAACCCGTAGGCGAGCAGCATCAGGACGCAGATCAGCAGATAGCCGACGATGCAGGCGATGGTGCCGGCGCGGATCGAATCGCTGCCGAGGTCGGGGCCGACGGTGCGCTCCTCCAGCACGTTGAGCGGTGCCGGCAAGGCACCCGCGCGCAGCAGCAGCGCCAGGTCGTTGGACGATTGCGCGGTGAAGTTGCCCGAGATCTGCCCGGACCCGCCCAGGATGGCCTCGCGGATGACCGGGGCGCTGATCACCTTGCCGTCCAGCACGATTGCGAAGAGGCGGCCGACATTGGCCTTGGTGACGTCGCCGAAGCGCCGGGCACCGTTGGAATCGAAACGGAAATTGACCACCCACTCGCCCGTCTGCGGGTTGGTGGAGCTGGTCGCGTTGGTCAGCATGTCGCCGGACACCATGGCGCGGCGCTGCACGACATAGGAGCGCTGCTGGCCGCCCTCGCGCTCCTCCGACGGCAGCAGCTCGGTGCCGGGCGGCAACCGGCCGCGCCGGGCATCCTCGATCGAGGCATTCATGTCGACGAGGCGGAAGCTCATCTTGGCGGTGCGGCCGAGCAGCTGCTTCACCCGCTCCGGATCGTCGACGCCCGGCAGTTGCAGGAGGATGCGGTTGGTGCCCTGGCGCTGGATCGACGGTTCCCTGGTCCCGGTCTCGTCGACGCGGCGGCGCACGATCTCGATCGACTGCTCGACGGCCGCGCGGCGCAGCTCGTTCAGCACCCGCTCGGGATAGCGCAGCGTGAAGCGCCCGTCCGGCGTCGCCTCGATCTCCAGGTCCCGGTCGGCCTCGCGCAGCAGGCGGCGCGCTTCTTCGACGCGGGCCGTGTCGCGAAGCGTGAAGGAAACCGCGTCGTTGCGCGCCGTCAGGTCGGCATAGCCGATCTGCGGCTGGCGAAAGGTCGTACGCACCGTGTCCTGGAGATTGGCGATGCGTTCCCGCGTCACCACGTCGGTGTCGACCTCGAGCAGCAGATGCGAGCCGCCCTGCAGGTCGAGGCCGAGGCTCACCTGCTGATGCGGCAGCCAGGTTGGAAGGCTGTCGGCCACCTGTCGCGGCAGCAGGTTCGGTGCTGCATAGAGCAGGCCCGCCAGTGTCGCGAGAAGGATGATGATCGCCTTCCAGCGAGGGATGATCAGCATGGTACGGCCGGCCTGTCGCTGGTGATGCTCGTCGGCGTCTTACTTGCCGGCCTTGGCCGGCTTGTCCGCGGTCTCGGTATCGTCGCCCACACCCTTCGTCAGGATGGAAGTGATGGTGCCGCGCAGCACGCGCACGCGCACGCCGTCGGCGATATCGACCACCACCTCGTCATCATTGGGGACGCGCGCCACGGTGCCGATGATGCCGCCACCCGTTACCACCTTGTCGCCGCGGCGAAGCGCGCTCAACATGGTCTTGTGGTCCTTCACCCGCTTCTGCTGCGGACGGATGAGCAGGAAGTAGAATACCACGAAGATCAGGACGAGGGGCGCCAGGGACATCAGCATGTCCTGGCCGCCGCCGGCCGTCTGGGCGAAGGCTGGCGAAATCAGCATACTGGGGAACTCCTTTGCGTCCGGGGCATCCGTTCCAGGGCCGAGTATCGAGCCGAGGCCGCGCATTAGGTAAGCGACTTCCCCCCGAAGCGCAACCGACGAACGGGCCGCCGGTTGACGCGGCTGGCCGTGGGATCGTATCAGCCGCGCCTGCCCTTCGGCCAGCGTATCCCCCTGGGAGATCATGACGGACAATTCAACCGACGCGCTCCTGCGCCGCATCGCCGACGCCCTCGAGCGCCTGGCGCCCCCCTCGCCGCCGGCAGTCGATCTGCTCGGCTACGACGCCTATGTCTGGCATGCCGACCGCAGCCGGCTGGAGGCAGTGCCGCACGTCAACCGGGTGGCGATGACCCTGCTCCAGGGGATCGACCGCCAGGCCGATATCCTGACCGACAACACGCGCCGCTTCGCGACCGGGCTGCCGGCCAACAATGCGCTGCTGTGGGGCGCCCGTGGCATGGGCAAGAGCTCGCTGGTGAAGGCGGTGCAGGCGACCGTCTCGGCCGAATATCCGGGCGCCGTCGCCCTGGTCGAGATCCACCGCGAGGACATTCCGTCCCTGCCGGCCCTGCTGGCCGCGCTGCGCGGCGCCCAGCGCCGTTTCATCATCTTCTGCGACGACCTGTCCTTCGACGGCCAGGATGCCAGCTACAAGTCGCTGAAGGCGGTGCTGGATGGCGGCGTCGAGGGCCGGCCGGCCAACATCGTCTTCTACGCCACCTCGAACCGGCGGCACCTCCTGTCGCGCGACATGATCGAGAACGAGCGCTCGACGGCGATCAACCCCGGCGAGGCGGTGGAGGAGAAGGTCTCCCTCTCCGACCGCTTCGGCCTGTGGCTCGGCTTCCACCATTGCGACCAGGACACCTACATGGCGATGGTCGAAGGCTATGCCCGCCATTACGGGCTGGAGATGCCGGCCGACCAGTTGCGGCGCGACGCCAACGAATGGTCCGTGACCCGCGGCTCCCGCTCCGGCCGCGTCGCCTGGCAGTTCATCCAGGACCTGGCGGGCCGACAGGCGAAGCCGCTGGACGCGCAGTAAGCAGGCCCCCTGCCCCAGCCTGGGGGCATAGCGTCCCGCGGGCTGGGGTAGCTATCGGCGAAGGGCTGCTTATCCTGGAACCATGCGACCCGAAACCTTCAGCTCGGTCGATGTCGCCCCGGGAGCCGTGCGCCTGCGGCCCGCGACGCCGGCCGACGCACCCCTGCTCGAGGCCTGGGATAGGGAGCCGCACGTCATCGCCTGCGCCAGCGACGATCCCGACGCCGAAACCGCTTTCGAGGGCATCGACTGGCCGCACGAGATCGCAACCTCGACGAACGTCAGCTTCCATCTGATCGCCGAGGTGGATGGCCGTCCGATCGGGGTGATGCAGGTGATCGATCCCCACCTGGAGTCGACGCACTACTGGGGCGAGATCGAGCCGAACCTGTGCGCCATGGACATCTGGATCGGGCCGAAGGACGCGCTGAACCGGGGCTATGGCACGCAGATGATGCACCAGGCGATCAACGCCGCCTTCGCCGATCCGAAGGTCATGGCCATCGTCATCGACCCGTTGAACAGCAATGCCGACGCACACCGCTTCTATCGGCGGCTGGGGTTCGAGGCAGTGGGGCGTCGGATGTTCGATGAAGACGACTGCCTAGTGCACCGCCTGGAGCGGGCGGCCTGGCAAGTGAGAGCGACAGCCGCGCGGCGTTGAGCTTCCCGTCAACCTCCGAGCGCGGCGACCATCGTCGTTGCCCTTGCCGGCTCGCCGGCCTTGCTCGACTGGCTGTCCAGGTATTCGGCGGGGTCGACGGCGCGGGTGCCGCGGCGCAGCTCGAAATGGAGCTGGGGCTCACTGACATTGCCGGTCTGGCCGACCCGCGCGATCGCCTGCCCGCGCCGGATGCGCTCGCCGCGCTTCACCAGCAGCGCGTCATTGTGGGCATAGGCGGTGATCCAGCCGTCGGCGTGCTTGACCAGCAGCAGGTTGCCGAAGCCACGCAGCTCGTTGCCGGCATAGGCGACGACCCCGCTCTCGGCGGCCACCACGGTTGACCCCTTGGGTGCAGCGATGTTGATGCCGTCATTATGCAGGCCGCGCCCGGTCGGCCCGAAGCGCGTCACCACCTGCCCGCGCACCGGCCAGATGAAGCCGCGCCCCTCGCGCGGCGGCGGGCTCGACGCGGCGGGCGGCACCACGGGGGGCGGTGGCAGCGCCGCCACGGCTGGCGGCGGGGGCGGCGCCCCCCGGTCCGGGGACGGGGCCGGGTCGCGGCCGGGTGGGCTAGGCGGCAGCACCGGGTCCGGCGCATAGCCGGGCGGCAGGGTGAGGAAGCCGGTCTGGGGCACGGGCACCGTCGACGCCGGCGGAACCAGCACCTGGCCCGGCGATGGGCTGGCAGATGGGGGGCTGGCAGATGGGGGGCTGGCAGATGGGGGGCTGGCAGGCGGGGCGCTCGTCGGCGGCACGCTGGGCAGCGGCAGGCCCGAAACGGGTGGCGGCGCGCTCGCGACCATGGTCTCCACCGCCGGCGCGGTGCTGGACGGAATCTTCAGCCGCTCGCCGAGACGAACGCTGTACGGCGGCTCCAGATTGTTGTCGCGCACCAGCGAACTCATCGCCACGCCATAGCGGCGCGACACGCTGTAGAGGGTGTCGCCCGGCTGCACCTCATGATAGCGGGAGGCCGGCACCTGGACGCGCTGGCCCGTCCGCAAGCCGTAGGGTGGCTTCAGCCCATTGGCATCGATCAACGCCCGTACCGGCACCCCGGTCCGGCGCGAGATGGCAAACAGGGTCTCGCCCCGCTGCACGACGACCGTGCCGCCGGGCCCGGTCGGCCTGGCAGTCGCGACCGGTACGGGTTGGGTGGATGCAGACGGTACCGCCGCCGGCTTATGCGGCGCATCGCCGCGACGCGACGGCAAGGAGGGCGGCCGGATCGGTCCTTCCGCTGGCGCCCGTTCGCCCACCCCTCGTTCAGCCGCCCCCCGGCCGGCCGGCCCCCGGTCGACTGGCCCCCGGTCGACTGGCACGGCCACGCGGCCCGGAACCTGCGACGATGGCGCCGCAGGCCGGTTGGGGTCCCACACCTCGATCGGCTCGTATTCCCGCTGGCAGGCGCCAACCGCAAACGTCGTCGCCAGCAGGATCGTGATCGCGTGCGGGCGGCAGCCTCGCCATCCTCGCATGACAGCGATTCTAGCGGCCGACCCGAGTCAGGGCCAAATCCTCAAATGGGGTCATGGCCTGCGATTCGCGCCAGATCGGCGGCCCACCTCACGCCGGCCGCTCCGCCGCCGCCCGCGGCAGTCCGGCGACCAGCGGCACGAAGCGCACCGTCCCCATATCGTCGCACACCAGCCCGTCGGCATCGCGCACGATCCGCACCAGCCGCTGGCCGTCGGTACGCTCACCCACCGGGATGACCATGATGACGCCGGGCGCCAGCTGCTCGGGCAGCGTGTCGGGGATTTCCAGCCCCGCCGCAGTCACGATGATGCGGTCGAAGGGGGCCGATTCCGGCCAGCCCTTGGTGCCGTCGCCCCAGCGCGCCGTGACATTGTGCAGGCGCAGCTCGCGGAAGCGTGCCTCGGCGCCCTGGGACAGGTCGCGATGGCGTTCGATCGTGTAGAGGCGGCGGCACAGCTTGGCCAGCACCGCCGCCTGGTAGCCCGATCCGGTGCCGATCTCCAGCACCCGATGGCGATCCCCCACCCCCAGCGCCTCGGTCATCCGCGCCACCACGCTGGGCTGGCTGATCGTCTGGCCGTGCCCGATCGGCAGGGCGGTATCCTCATAGGCCTGGTCGCGGAAGGTCTCGGGCACGAACTTCTCGCGCGGGATGCGCTCCATTGCCCCCAGGACGCGGGTGTCGCTGATGCCGAGCCGCCGCAGCTCCATGATGAGGCGGAGCTGGCGCGGCCCGGCGATCACGGGAAGATCTCCGTCAACGGCTGCAATGTCGGCCGATGGGTGAGGTCGAGGAAGAGCGGCGTCACCGAAATCTGGTGGCTGCGCACGGCATGGAGGTCGGTGCCCGCGACCCCGTCATCCTGGTCGCGCGTGGTCGCGATCCAATAGTAGGTCTGGCCGCGCGGGTCGCGCCCCTCCTGCAAGGCGCCGCCGATCTTGTGGCGGCCCTGGCTGGTGGCGCGGATGCCGGTGACGCTGGCCGGCGGGCAGGGCGGGAAGTTCAGGTTCATCAGCACGTTCTTGGGCCAGCCGACGGCGCAGATGCGGCGGATGATATCGGGCGCATGGTGCTCGGTTGTCGCCCAATAGACCGGCTGCCCGGGGCGGGTGCATTGGCTGAGCGCGATCGACGGGATGCCGAGCTGGGTTCCCTCCATCGCCGCCGCGACGGTTCCCGAATAGGTCACGTCCTCGCCCAGGTTGCCGCCGCGATTGACCCCGGACAGGATCAGGGTCGGGCGTTTGGCCTTCAGCAGCACCTGGACCGCCAGCAGCACGGCATCGGTCGGGGTGCCGTCGACAGCGAAGCGGCGGCGCGACAATTGCCGCAGGCGCAGGGGATAGCGCAGCGTCAGCGAGTGGCCGGCGCCGGAGTGCTCCTCCTCGGGGGCCACGGTCCACACGTCCTTGGACAGCGCGCGCGCCACCTTTTCCAGGACCTTGATGCCGGGCGCGTGGATGCCGTCGTCGTTGGTGACGAGGATGCGGGCGTTGGCGAGATCGATGGCGGTCATGCCGCCGTCCCGGCAGGCGCGCCGATGACGTCCAACCCACCCATGTATGGCCGCAGCGCCGGCGGCACGGTGACCAGCCCGTCGGCGCGCTGGTAGTTTTCCAGGATGGCGATCAGGGTTCGCCCGGTCGCCAGGCCCGATCCATTCAGCGTATGCACGAAGCGCGTCCCCTTCTCTCCGGCGGCCCGGTAGCGGGCCTTCATCCGTCGGGCCTGGAAGTCGCCGCAATTGGAGCAGCTCGAAATCTCGCGGAAAGTACCCTGCCCCGGCAGCCAGACCTCCAGGTCATAGGTCTTGCGCGCGCTGAAGCCCATATCGGCGGTGCAGAGCGCCATCACGCGGTAATGCAGGCCGAGGCGCTGGAGCACGGTTTCCGCCGCCTTGGTCATACGCTCATGCTCGGCCTCGGACCGGTCGTCGGCGGTGATCGACACCAGCTCGACCTTGCCGAACTGGTGCTGGCGCAGCATGCCGCGCGTGTCCTTGCCGGCCGACCCCGCCTCCGAGCGGAAGCTGGGGGTGTAGGCGGTGAAGCGCAGCGGCAGCAGGTCGGCCTCGTGGATCTGGTCGGCCGCCAGGTTGGTCAGCGGCACCTCGGCGGTCGGGATCAGCCACTTGCCGTCGGTGGTGCGGAACAGGTCCTCGGCGAATTTCGGCAGCTGCCCGGTGCCGAACACGGCCTCGTCGCGCACCAGCAGCGGCGGCTGCACCTCGGTATAGCCGAACTCGCCGGTGTGGATGTCGAGCATGAAGCCGGCCAACGCCCGCTCCAGCCGCGCCAACTGGCCGCGCAGCACGACGAAGCGTGACCCGGACAGGCGGGCGGCAGCCTGGAAATCCATCAGGCCCAGCGCCTCGCCGATCTCGAAATGCTCGCGCGCCGGATGGTTGAAAGAGGGGCGTTCGCCATGGCGGCGAAGCTCGGCATTGTCGGCCTCCGACGCGCCGTCGGGTACGTCCGTCGCCGGCAGGTTCGGGATCTCCGCCAGGATCGTGTCGAGCCGGGCCGCGATCGCCGCCTCCAGTGCCTCGAGCCGGGGAAACTCCTCCTTCAGGCGGGCGACCTCGGCGATCGCCGGGCCTGCATCCTCGCCGCGGCCCTTCGCCGACCCGATCGCCTTCGATGCCTCGTTGCGGCGCTGCTGCAACTCCTGGAGTTCGGTCTGCGTCGCCCGGCGCTCGGTATCGAGGGCCAGAATCTCGGCGGCGCGTGGCGGCTGGCCGCGGCGCTGCAGGCCCTGATCGAAGAGATCGGGATCGTCCCGGATAAACTTGATGTCGTGCATGGCCGTTCGCTGGCGTTCTAACTGGTGGGGATGGGCGAAGGGATCAGGCCGGGCCGCCGGAAACCGTCGATTCGTCGGCCGCTGCCTCCGCCTCGTCCTCCTCCTCCTCCTTCTTCTTCCGGCGCTGCCGCTCCGCGAGCTTGGCGGCGAAGATGGAAATCTCGTAGAGCAGGATCATCGGAATGGCGAGGCCGACCTGGCTGATGACGTCGGGCGGGGTGACGATGGCGGCGAAGATGAAGATGCCAACGATGGCATAGCGCCGGCCGGCGGCCAGCATGGCGGCGGTGACGAGCCCCACCCGCGCCAGCAGCGTCAGCAGCACCGGCAGCTGGAACGCCAGTCCGAACGCGAAGATCATGGTCATCACGAGCGAAAGGTACTCGTTGACCTTGGCTTCGAGTTGGATCGGCAGGTCGCCCCCCGTCCCCGGCTGCTCGAAGCTGAGGAAGAAGCGCCACGCCAGAGGGAAGATGAAATAATAAACCAGCGCCGCGCCGAGCGCGAAAAGCACCGGCGTGGCCGCCAGGAACGGCAGGAAGGCACGACGCTCGTGCTTGTAGAGGCCGGGCGCGACGAAGATCCAGATCTGGCTGGCGATGATCGGGAAGGACAGCAGTGCCGCCGCCCAGAACGCCACCTTGATGTAGGTGAAGAAGGCTTCCGTCAGATCGGTGAAGATCATCCGGCGCCCTTCCCGGTCGCCCAGCGCTTCGGCCAGCGGGCGGGTCAGGAAATTGTAGATGTCGGACGAGAAGTGATAGCAGATCACGAAGGCGACCAGGATCGCCCCCACCGACCACATCAGCCGGTTGCGCAGCTCGACCAGGTGATCGAGCAGCGGCATCTTCTTGTCGTCGATATCCTCGTCCTTGCGCATCGGATGCCCTAGGCGACGCCGGGCGGCGGCTTCGGCGTGGCCGGCGCCGCGGGCGCGGGTGGTGTCACCAGCTCGTCAGTGGCGGAGCCACCTGCGATCGTCTCGCCCGCCATCGTCTCAGCCGCCACGGTATCCGCGTCGATCACGTCGGTCGGCGGCCGATAGTCGCCCGGGGACTGGATGCTGAAGGGGTCGTGGCTCAGTTCCTTGGGCGGCTCGAGCGCCTCGCGCAGCTCGCCCTTGGGGTCGACATGCTTCTCGATCAGGTCCGCCACGTTGGTGTTGCGCAGGTCGTCGATCTGCTTCTTCACGTCCTGCAGGTCGGCCTCGCGCGCCATCTCGTCGACGCTGCTCTGGAAGTCGCGCGCGACCGAACGCGCCTTGGCCACCCACAGGCCGACGGTGCGCAGCACGCGCGGCAGATCCTTGGGGCCGATGACGACCAGCGCCACCACCGCGATCACCGCAAGCTCGGACCATCCGATATCGAACATCAGCGCCCCTGGCCGCGCCCGTGCCGCATGGCGGCCCTAGCCCGCTGCCGGCGGGCGGGGCAGTGCAGCCAGCCGATGCGGCCGCGGATCCGCGGCGCCTTCGGCCGGCGCCCGGGCCGGTCGGGTGAAGCGGCCGACGGTGCGGCCGATGTCGCGCGTCACGCCCGAAAGCCGCCCCGCACCGAAGAACAGCGCCACGACCAGGACGACCAGAATGATTTCGAGGGCGCTCGACATGGACGGGGGCGCGTCGATTGTTGAAGGGCTGTTGGAACGGAGCCGGATACTGGCAGAAAGGCCCTGCTGCCGCAACGATCGACGGCCGCGGCACTCGACCGGAAGCTGCCTCAGACCACCACTTCTCGCGCGAAGACGAAGGTCTGCGCGTGGTCGAGCGTGACCGCCAGGACCTCGTTCTCGGCCGGCAGATAGCGCCCCGGCACCCTGGAATGCAGGTGCAGGTGCGGCCGGCCGTCGCCGACCACGGACAGGTGGACCAGCGAGCTGCGCCCCAGCATCCGGGCCGCCAGCACCCGGGCCGCACCCAACGGCAGCGCCCCCGACTCGGGAATGGCCCCGCCGCCGGGCAAGGGCGACAGGCGGATCGCCTCCGGGCGGATCAGGATATCGACCGCCGTGCCGTCGAGATGGCGGCTGGCGTCGACCAGCCCGAACGGCGTCACCACCCGCCCGGCCTCGACCACCCCGTCGAGGCGGTTCACGTCACCGAAGAAGGCCGCCACGAAACCGTTGCGTGGCGCGCAATAGAGGTCGGCCGGCGCACCCAGCTGCTCCAGCCGGCCGGCCCGCATGACCGCGATCCGGTCGGCCATGAACATGGCCTCCTCCGGGTCGTGGGTGACGAGCAGGGTGGCGGTGCCGGCCTCCTTCAGCACATGCAGCGTCTCGTCGCGGACCTGGTCGCGCAGCCGCGCATCGAGGCCCGAGAAGGGCTCGTCCAGCAGCATCACCCGCGGCTGCGGCGCCAGCGCCCGGGCCAGTGCCACGCGCTGCTGCTGGCCGCCGGAAAGGGTGTGCGGATAGGCCTGGGCCAGGCCCGCCAGCCCGACCCGCAGCAAGACGGCCATCGCCCGCTGCCGACGCTCGGCGGCCGGCATCGCGCGGAGGCCGAAAGCGACATTCTCGCGCACCGACAGATGCGGGAAGAGCGCGTAGTCCTGGAAGACCAGCCCGACGCCGCGATCCTCGGGCGGGCGGTCGACCCCGTCGCCCGCGACCGTGCGGCCACCGATCGCAACCTGGCCGCGTTGCAGCCGCTCCAGGCCGGCGGCGACGCGCAGGATCGTGGTCTTGCCGCAGCCCGACGGCCCGAGCAGGCAGACGACCTCGCCGGCCGCCACCGACAGCGTCACGTCGCGCACCGCCTCGACCCCGTCATACGCATGGCCGATGCCTTCGAGCGCCAGCGCCGTGGTGTCGGATGCGGCTGCGATATCATAGGCCAATGCCATGTCAGGTCCTGTCGCCGGCGGTGTCGTCTGCCTCGACCAACTCGTCCGGATCGGGCGGCTCCCGGTCGAAACCGTCGTTTCCGGCATCCTCGTCCGCGGTCGGCGGGGCGAGATCGGCTTCGGACGGGATCGGGTTGAGGATCGGCCGCGGGTCGAGCAGGCCCGCCGCCTTCAATTCGTCGATGCCGGGCAGGTCCGACAGCTGGTCGAGGCCGAAATGCGCGAGGAACTGGTCGGTGGTGACCCAGGTGGCCGGCCGGCCCGGCGTCTGGCGGCGCCCCTTCGGGCGCACCCAGCCGGCTTCCATCAGCGTCTCCAGCGTGCCGCGGCTGAGCGCCACGCCGCGGATCTCTTCCACCTCCGCCCGCGTCACCGGCTGGTTGTAGGCGATGATCGCCAGGGTCTCGATCGAGGCCCGCGTCGGCTTGCGCGCCACCGTCCGCTCCAGCCGCAGCGCGCCCGCGAGGTCGGGGGCGGTGCGGAGCGCCCAGCGCCCCGCCACCCGCACGACATTGACGCCGCGCGCGGCATAGGCGGCCGTGAGCCGCTCCATCAGCGCCTCGACATCGACCCCGTCGGGGTAGCGGCTGGCGATCGTCTGGGCGTCGAGCGGCTCGGTCGCCGCGAACAGCAGCGCTTCCGCCAGCCGCAGTTCCGGGTCCATCGCGCTCACGTCTCCTCTCCCAGTTCGTCCTGCCCGGGGTCGGCGCGTCCACCTTTGTCGCGCCCACCCTTGTCGCGAATGAATATCGGTCCGAACATCTGGTCCTGGCGTAGCATGATCCGGCCCTCGCGCGCCAACTCCAGGCTGGCCGCGAACATCGCGGCCACGGCGGAACGGGAAATGATGCCCGGCCGCAGGTCGGGCGGCAGGAAGCTGACCAGGGTCGACCAGCCCGGCGTCCGCCCGACCAGGGTGGACAGGCGCTGCAACGCCTCGTCCATCGAGTAGAGCTCGATCGAATCGATGTGCAGGACCGCGCCCTCGCGGTCGCGACGATGGTCGGCGTAGGATTTCAGCAGCTCGAAGAGCGAGAGTTCGTAGACGCCGCGGGTGACGTTGCGCACGCCCTCGGGCGCGCCGCGGGCGAAGACGTCGCGACCGAGCTGGGCGCGGGCCATGAGGGTCGCCCCCGCCTTCTGCATCGCCTCCAGCCGCAGGAGCTGGAAGGCCAGCGCCTCGGCCAGGTCCTGCCCCGACGGCTCGTCGTCCGCCTCCGGCTCCGGCAGCAGCAGGCGCGACTTCAGGTAGGCCAGCCACGCCGCCATCACCAGGTATTCCGCCGCCAGCTCCAGCCGCAGCTCGCGGGCGGCGCTGATGAAGGCCAGGTACTGGTCGGCCAGGGCCAGGATCGAGATGCGCGTCAGGTCGACCTTCTGGTCGCGCGCGAGCGACAGGAGCACATCGATCGGCCCCTCGAATCCCTCCAGGTCGACGACCAGCGCGCCGTCGGCGGCGCTGGCCGGCCGGTCCTCTTCGAACCTGGGTTCCCCGAACTTGCCCGCCCCGGCCATCGATCGCCTTGCCGGGGATCAGCGGATGCCCGAGAGCGTGGCCAGCGGGTTGAACCCGGTCAGGCCCAGGATCGTATCCACGATGTACGCGGTCGGGCCACCGATCAGCCAGCGCATCATGTCGAGGTCGACGCCGATCTGCCGGCCGAGCATGGGCAGCAGGAAGATCAGGCCGATCAGGACGAACAGGCCGTAGCGTTCGGTCTGTGCCAGGGCATAGGCAAGCCGGTTGGGCAGCAGCCCGACCAGCACCCGCCCGCCATCCAGCGGCGGCAGCGGCAACATGTTGAAGACCGCCAGGACGACGTTGATCTGGATCGCGTTGACGAGGTTGAAGAGCGCCCATTCGGCCATGAAGGTCGGCAGCACCGGCACCAGATGGCCGAGGATGGCCGCCGCCAGGGCCAGCACGATATTGATGCCGGGACCGGCCAGCGCCACCCACACCATGTCGCTGCGCGGCCGGTCGAGGCGCGAGAAATCCACCGGCACCGGCTTGGCGAAGCCGAACAGGAACTGTCCACCGGACCCGATCAGCAGCATCGCCGGCAGCAGGATGGTGCCGAACGGGTCGATATGCTTCAGCGGGTTGAAGGTGACGCGGCCGAGCCGCCAGGCGGTGTCGTCGCCGCGCATCCGGGCGACGAACCCGTGGGCCGCCTCGTGGAAGGTAATGGCGATCAGGACGGGCAGCGTCCAGACCGAGATGGTGAAGATGAGATCGTCCAAGCCCTTGCTACCTCAACCGCCGACGAGCATCAGGTCCCGCCACGCGGTCAGCCGGTCGACCGCTGCGGGTTGTTGGTAGCGCCGGCGCAGTTGCTCGGCGATCGCCCAGCGACGGGCGGCATGGCGGCCCATGCGCGGCACGGCATCCGCCACCCGCTGCATTTCCCCCAGGTCGCCGTTGCAATGCAGGGCCACGTCGCAACCCGCCTCCAGCGCGGCCACGGCGCGCGCCTCGATGTCGCCGGGCAGCGCCTGCATCGACAGGTCGTCGCTGAACAAGAGGCCGGCAAAGCCGATCCGGTCGCGCACGAACTCGCCCAGCACCACCGGCGACAGGGTCGCGGGCCGGGTCGCGTCGAGCGCGGTGTAGCGGACATGCGCGGTCATGCCGAGCGGCATGTAGCGAAGGGCGCGGAAGGGCGCGAAATCCCGCTCCATCAGCTCCGCCTCCGAGGCGTCGACGGTGGGCAGCTCCAGATGGCTGTCGACCGCTGCCCGGCCATGGCCCGGCAGGTGCTTGACGACCGGCAGCACGCCGCTTTCCAACAGCGCCTCGGCGGCCGCCAGGCCGAGCTGGGCGACGGCCATCGCATTGCTCGAATAGGCGCGGTCGCCGATCACGTCGTGGCTGCCCGGCACCGGCAGGTCGAGCACCGGCAGGCAGTCGACGGTGATGCCGAGCGGCAGCAGCGTCGCCGCCAACAACTGGCTGTTGGCGCGGACGGCCTCGACCGCCCGTTCCGGATCGCGCTCCCACACCTCGCCGAAGCGCCGCGCGGCCGGAAATTCCGGCCAGTGCGGCGGGCGCAGGCGCGCGACCCGACCGCCCTCCTGGTCGATCAGCACCGGTGCGTCGGCGCGGCCGATGACGGCACGCAGCTGCGCCGTCAGTTCCGTGACCTGGGCGGGGTGGTCGATATTGCGGCGGAACAGGATGAAACCGAGCGGGTCCGCCACGCGGAAGAATGCGATTTCGGCGTCCGAAAGCGAAGTCCCCGCGCAACCGAAGACGACTGCGCGGGGAGCTTGGGCGGGCTGGCCCTGGCGGGCCGGAAGTCGCTTAGGGACGGACGACGAGACAGCCGACATTCCGGTCCTTGAGGGCGGTGCAGGCCCGGCGCGCCGCCTCGGCATCGCCGAACGGTCCCGCCTGGATGCGATAGAAGACGCCGCGCGATTCGCCGAGATCGACCCGCACGATCTGGGACGACAGGCGGCCCAGCACGCCGGCGTGGGCGCTCTTCATCTTGTCCCATTCCTGCTGTGCCGCGTCCTGGGCGCGGACGGCGGCCAGCTGGATGCGGTAGCTGCCGGTAGCCGATGCGGACGGTGCCGGCGCGGCCGGCGCCGGTGCCGGTGCGCGCAGGTTCGTCGGCGCCAGCGGAGAGGCGGCGGCCTGGGACGGCGATGGGCGCTGCGCGGGGATCTGGGGCGTCGCCGGCGGCTGGGGCTGGGGCGCAGCACGGGCGACCGGCGCCGGCGGGGCTGGCGCCGGCGCGACCACCGATGGCGCGACGGCGACCGGCGGCGGCGCCGGGCTGACGGGGGTCACCGGGGTCACGGCGACCGACGGCGGCGGCGCGACGGGCCGGGCGATCGGGGTTTCCGGCGGCGGCAGCATGCGCTCCACCGTCGGCGCCAGCGCGGGGCCGCGCCCGACCTGGTCATAGACCAGCTTGTCCTGATGGGGGACCTTCATGCCGCCGGGCTCGCTCGGCCGCTCGCGCACCGGGCTCGGGTCGGCGCGCAGCACCGGCAGGGAGCCGCCGCGCGTCCCCTGGCTCAGGCCCTGCGTGTAGGCATACCAGACGATGGCGCAGAAGGTGCCGATGACCGCCAGCGCCACCACGCCGATCAGCCAGGGGCGGGTGCGCCGCTCGTCGCTCCCATAGTCCCGGCCAAGCGCGCGCTCGGCCGCGTCGTGATTGAGTTCGATGGTCATGCACGCATCTCCTCAACAGGCTCGACGCCAAATACCCGGAGGCCCGCGGCGATGACCAAGGCGGCAGCCTGGATCAACGCCAGACGGGACAACGTCAGGTTTTCGTCTTCCCGCACCAGGAATCGAAGACTTGCGTCGTCTTTACCCTTGTTCCACAACATATGGTACGCACTGGCGAGATCATAGAGAAAAAACGCGATTCTATGGGGCTCGTGGGCCTCCGCCGCGCTCTCCACGATCCTTGGCCATTGCGCCATCAGGCGTATCAAGGCCAATTCCGCCGGATCGGAAACGCCATCCAGACCGACCTCGGCCAACGCGGCCGGCGACAGGTCGGTCGCGGGCATGGACTCGTGCGCATGCCGCAGCACGGAGTGTATCCGAGCATGGGCGTATTGAACATAGAAGACGGGGTTGTCCTTCGACTGCTCGCGCACCTTCGCCAGGTCGAAGTCGAGTGTTTCCGTATTCTTGCGCGTCAGCATGATGAAGCGCACGACGTCCCGGCCGACCGCATCCACCACCTCGCGCAGGGTAACGAAAGTGCCCGAGCGCTTCGACATCTTCACCGGCTCGCCGGCGTCCAGCAGGTTGACGAGCTGGCAGATCTTCACATCGAGCGCCGCCTTGCCGCCGCTGACCGCCGCCACCGCCGACTGCATCCGCTTCACATAGCCGCCATGGTCCGCGCCCCAGACGTCGATCTGGGTGGCGAAGCCGCGGCGGAACTTGTCGAGGTGATAGGCGATGTCGGCCGCGAAATAGGTCCAGCTCCCGTCCGACTTGCGCAAGGGGCGGTCGACATCGTCGCCCGACTCGGTGGCGCGGAACAGGGTCTGGGGGCGCGGCTCCCAATCGTCGGGCAGCTTGCCCTTGGGCGCCTCCAGGACGCCGGTATAGAGCAACCCCCGCCCCTCCAGCACCTCCAGCGCGCGCTCGATCGCCCCCGACTCGACCAGGCTGCGCTCCGAGGTGAAGACATCGTGGCGGACGCCCAGCGCCTGGAGGTCGTCGCGGATCATCGCCATCATCGCGTCGATGGCGAAGTGGCGGAACGCCGGCAGCCACGCCTCGCCGTCGGCGGTCAGCCAGCGGTCGCCGTCGCGGGCCGCCAGGCTTTCGCCGACCGCGCGCAGGTAGTCGCCGGGGTAGAAGCCCTCCGGGATCGGCCCGATCTCCTCGCCCAGCGCCTCGCGGTAGCGCAGGTGGGTGGAGGCCGCGAGCACGTCGACCTGGGCGCCGGCATCGTTGATGTAGTATTCGCGGGCGACGGTGTAGCCCGCCTTCTCCAGCAGGGCCGCCAGCGCGTCGCCGACCACGGCACCACGCGCGTGCCCGATATGCATGGGCCCGGTCGGGTTGGCCGAGACATACTCGACATTCACCCGCTGGCCCTGCCCCAGCGTCGAATCGCCATAGGCGGTGCCGGCGCGCAGCACGTCGCGGATGCGCTCGCGCCAGAACCCTGCTTCCAGGCGCAGGTTGAGGAAGCCGGGGTTGGCGATCTCCACGGCGACGACGCCCGGCACCGGGCGGAGCGCGGCCGCGACCAGCTCGGCCACGGCGCGCGGGTTGCTGCGGGCGGGCTTCGCCAGGACCATGGCGACGTTGCTCGACAGGTCGCCATGAGAGGGGTCGCGCGGCGGCTCCACCACCACCCGCGACAGGTCGAGGTCACGCGGCAGGTCGCCCGCGGCCTGAAGGCCCTCCACGGCCGCGAGGAGGTGGCCCCGAAAATGATGAAAGACGTTCATGGGCTTCGTATGCCCCGAATCCGCCCGATTGTCCCGCGTCAGGTGCGCGCATGGACGTCGAACAGCCTGGTATGTTCGTCCAATGCGAAGCGATCGGTCATTCCGGCGACATAGTCGGCGACGATCCGCGCCGTCCCCGCGGTCGCCGGCCCATCCGCCAGGAGCTGCCAGTCGGTCGGCAGGCAATTGGGCTCTTTCAGCAGCAGCGTGAAGAGGTCGCGGACCACGCGCCGCGCCTTGCTCGACATGCGATTGACCCGGAAATGGCGGTACATGCGCTCGTAAAGGAACGCCTTCAGCCCCCGGTCGTGGGTCCGCATCTCGTCACTGAAGCCGACGACCGCGGCCCCGGCCCGGCGGATGTCGTCGACCGACCGCGGATCGAGGTCGGCCAGGCGGGCCCGTGTCTCGGCCAGGAGGTCGTTGGCCATGCGGTCGATCATCCGGCGCACGCCCTCGTGGATGACGCGCGCCTGCTCCAGCCCGGGATGGGCCCGCGCCACCTCGGCGAAGATCGGACCGGCCAGCGGCACGTCGGTCAGGTCGGCGAGCTGGAACAGGCCGGCCCGCAGCCCGTCGTCGATATCGTGGTTGTTGTAGGCGATGTCGTCGGCCATGGCCGCCACCTGCGCCTCGGCGCTGGGCCAGCCGTCGAGGTCGAGCGGACGCAGGCAGTCATAGGCCGCGATGGTCGGCGGGGCATGGGCAGCGGCGATCGGGCCGTTGTGCTTGACCGTGCCTTCCAGCGTCTCCCAGGTCAGGTTCAGCCCGTCGAACGCCGCATAGCGGCGCTCCAGCATGGTGAGCACGCGGAAGGTCTGGTCGTTGTGGCTGAAGCCGCCGAAGGGCGCCATCGCCGCGTTCAGCGCCTCCTCCCCGGCATGGCCGAAAGGGGTGTGGCCGAGGTCGTGCCCCAGCGCCACCGCCTCGGCCAGGTCCTCGTTCAGGGCCAATGCGCGCGCCAGCGAGCGGGCGATCTGCGCCACCTCCAGCGAATGGGTGAGGCGCGTGCGGTAATGGTCGCCCTCGTGGTTGACGAAGACCTGGGTCTTGTATTCCAGCCGCCGGAAGGCGGTGGAATGGATGATCCGGTCGCGGTCGCGCTGGAAGGCCGTGCGGGTGGCGCTTTCCGGCTCGGCCGTGCCGCGGCCGCGGGATTCCTCCGGACGGCAGGCGTATGGAGCGAAGGCGGGGGCGGCGAAGGGCATGATTTGCCGGGCCGAATCTATCCAAAGGCCGGCCCCGCGGCAACGCCCGCCCCGGGGCCGGCATGGCCAGCCCTTTCATACCCCCCCAAGACGGATTACATATTGGCTTCCAAGCGAGGATCCCATGCCCGAAGGTAGCCAGATCATGGACGACCGCCAGATGACGGTCACCGAGAGCGCAGCGCGCCGCATCCGCGAGTTGCAGGAGCAGGACGAGTACAAGGGGATGTTCCTGCGCATCGCCGTGTCCGGCGGCGGCTGCTCCGGATTCCAGTACGGCTTCAGCTTCGACGACCAGCGCACCGAGGACGACCGCGAGTTCGCGGCCCACGGCGTGACGGTGGTGGTCGACGACACCTCCCTCGATCTGCTGACGGGGGCGGCGGTCGACTATGTCGAGGAGATGGTGGGCGCGGCCTTCCGCATCACCAACCCCAACGCGGCCTCCTCCTGCGGCTGCGGCAGCTCGTTCGCCGTCTGATGCCGCTGCTGGGGCGGGCACCGCAGCCGGTCGACCGGTCTGCGGGAGACATGAAGATCGCCACCTGGAACGTGAACTCGGTGAAGGCGCGCCTGCCGATCCTGGTCGACTGGCTGGCTGCGGCCCGGCCGGACGTCCTCCTCCTCCAGGAACTGAAATGCGTCGACGCGGCCTTTCCGGCGATGGAGATCGAGGATCTCGGCTACAACATCGCCGTCCACGGCCAGAAGAGCTACAACGGCGTCGCCATCCTGGCCCGCAGCCCGATCGAGGACGTGGTCCGCGGCCTGCCCGGCAATGACGACGACCTCCAGGCGCGCTACATTGAGGGCACCGTCGAGGGTGTGCGGGTGGCATCGATCTACCTGCCGAACGGCAATCCCGCGCCCGGCGACAAGTTCGACTACAAGCTCGCCTGGATGGAGCGGCTGGTGCCCCACGCCCGAGGGCTGCTGGCGGCCGAGGAGACCTTCGTCCTCGGCGGCGACTACAATGTCTGCCCCACCGACGACGACGTGTACGACCCCTTCCGCTGGCGCGACGATGCGCTGTGCCGGCCGGAAAGCCGCGGCCAGTTCCGCACGCTGCTGTATCTGGGCCTGACCGACGCCTTCCGCGCGCTCCATCCCGAGCCGCACCAGTACAGCTACTGGGACTATGTCCAGGGCCGCTGGTATCGCGACGAAGGCCTGCGCATCGACCATCTGCTGCTGTCGCCCCAGGCGGCCGACCGGCTGCGGGAAGCCGGCATCGACAAGGAGCCGCGCGGCCGCGAGCGCGCATCCGACCACACCCCCGTCTGGTGTACCCTCGGCCGTTCCTGACCCAGGCGCCATCGGCGGCCGCCCATCCACGAGGCGCGGCGACCGTGATGCCGCGCCCCGCTTCCGCTCAGCGCTTCATGCGATAGGCCTCAGGCCGCCTCGAACTCCGGCCCGCCGGGGTTCAGGCGGACGCCCGCCCGCAGGCGGGTGAAGGGCAGGTTGGCCGGGTCGACGATCATCGGCCCCGGCGCCTCCACCACCAGGATGGTCTCCGCGATCGGCTGGAAGTCGGCGCGGAAATGCACCGAGCTCTTGAGGCAGAGGATCGCGGTCTTGGTCGGCTCGATCCCGACATGGCGGAACATCTCCTGGTCGGCCGCCTGGGCCTTCTTGGAGGCGACCGCGATGCGCACGCCGCCGATCGACAGGCAGGCCATCGGCCCCAGGTTCATGTGGGCGCCGCCATAGAAGGGGCCGGTGCAGGTGAACTTGCCGCTGCCCAGCTTCTCGACCCGGAAGTCGCCCTCCACCGGCTCGATGCCGGCGACGCCGGATACCGCGCCCAGCCGCAGCCGGATCACCGCCCCCTCGCCCGCCGCATGCGCCTTCCCGGCCGATGCCGGGTCCCACAGCAGGCCCAAGGCCGCATTCTGGGCGTCGTTGCGGATCAAGGCCGCCAGGAGGCCGGTCGTGTCGGAGTTGCCGCCGGCGCCGGGATTGTCCTGGGTGTCGGCGATGACGACCGGCTTGGATGCGCGCTCGGCCAGGCGGGCTGCCTCCTGCACCACCGAATCCGGGTCGTAGAGCTTGCCGGCGAAGGCCATCTCCGCCTCGGCCACCGCGTCTGCCATGCGCAGCGCCGCCGCATCGGCCGCCGCCTGCGTCCAGCCATAGGCCAGCACCGCCGGCCCGCAATGATGGATGTCGGCCGCAGGGAAGCCCGGCGTGAAGGACACCGACAGGACATCGTCCCCTTCCAGCGAGGCGCAGAGGTCGTAGAGCGACTTGCCCGGCTCGATGAAGGTGCATTGCCAGGTCAGCGGAATGAGGAAGGGGAGCTGGCGATAGGCCTTGTAGACCGGCCGCTTGTCCTTCAGCGCGCGATCCAGCAATGCCGCCGCCCGACCGCCGGTTTCCGCCATGTCGACATGCGGGTAGGTGCGATAGGCCACCATCAGGTCGGAGAACTCGACCATCTCGGGCGTCGTGTTGGAATGCAGGTCGAGGCTGGTGAAGACCGGGATGTCCGGCCCGACGATGGCCCGCACCCGGCGCAACAGCTCGCCCTCGCCGTCCTCGAACTGCTCGACCGCCATGGCGCCGTGCAGGTCGAGATAGACCGCGTCGTAGGGCGCCTGGGCCGCGAGGTCGCCGACGATCATGGCGGCGATGCGCTCATAGGCATCCTGGGTGACGTAGGACGAGGGCACCGCCGCCGCCCAGGCGATCGGCACGATGGCGTGGCCACGCTTCTGCAGCACCTCGATCGCCCCCGCCATGGGCAGGTTCATCCCCTGCACCCGCGCCACCAGCTCGTTGCCGCGCAGCAGCGGCGGCCAGGCGCCGCCTTCGGCAAAGGCCTGGTAGGTGGCCTTGGCCGGGGCGAACGTATTCGTCTCGTGCTGGAACCCTGCGACCGCGATGCGCGCCATCCCCTGGACCTCTTCCATTGCTAAGCTCGGCGGAAATCCCGCCCGCCGGCGATGGTCGCCGCGGCGGCCCCCGCGGGGCAAGCGGTTTCGCCCGCCCGCGGCCCCGCGATCATCTCACCAAGCCGCCACGCGGACGACACCGCTTTGTCACGGTTGGCTTCTAGCCTGACCTCCGTCGACTCGTCCGCCCGCGAACGAGAGCCGGAGCCGAGCCATGAGCAGCCTGCGTATGATCTATTCCACCATCAAGCGCCGCGTGACCGACGCCCACCGGCGGCGCCTGTTCCAGCACTGGCGCGACGAGCGCGAGGCCCGCCGGGGCGCCTGATCGGCGCCGTGACGCGGTCGCGCTCACGCTGCCGCGATCCGCGCCAGGGCTGCCTCCAGCTTGGTCTTCGCCTGGCCGGCGTCGGCCGCGCGCTCGCGCTGCTCGTCGACGATCTCCTCCGGCGCCTTGGCCATGAAGTCGGCATTGCCCAGCTTCTTCTCGATGCGCGCGATCTCGTCGGCGAGCTTGGTCACTTCCTTGGACAATCGGGCCCGCTCCTTGGCCAGGTCGATGGCGCCGGCCAGCGGCAGCACCACCGTCGCCTCGTCGATGACGATCTGGGCCGCCCCTGCCGGCGGCTCGCCGGCCAGCAGCTCGATCGAGGACAGGCGGGCGAGGCGCCGGATCACGTCGCCGTGGGCAGCAATGCGGCGCTGCGTCTCCGCGCCTGCGTCCTTGACCAGGAGCGGCACCTCGGCCCCGGCCGGCACGTTCATCTCGGCCCGGATCGCCCGGACCTCGGACACCAGGCGCACCACCCAACCCATCTCGGCCGCCGCCGCCGCATCCTGGTGGCGCTCGTCGAACTGCGGCCAGGCCGAGGTGATGACCGGGGCGCCCTTGCCGTCGGAGAGCTGTTCGCGCAGCTCCTCGGTGATGTACGGCATCACCGGGTGGAGGAGCAGCAGGATCTGGTCGAGCACCCAGGCGGTGGTCGCCCGCGTCTCCGCCTTGGCCGCCTCATCGCCGCCGGCCAGGATCGGCTTGGTGAATTCCAGGTACCAGTCGCAGAAGGTGCCCCAGACGAACTGGTAGAGCAGGTTGGCGACATCGTTGAAGCGGTAGGCCGCGAACTCCTGCTCCAGCCGGCCGGTGACCCGCGCCACCTCGCCCACGATCCAGCGGTTGACGGTGTGGCGCACCGCGTCCGGCGCGAAGCCCTCGACCGAGGCACAGCCGTTCATCTCGGCATAGCGGGCGGCGTTCCACAGCTTGGTCGCGAAGTTGCGATAGCCCTCGACCCGGCTCTCGGCCAGCTTGATGTCGCGGCCGGGGGCGGCCAGCGCCGCCAGGGTGAAGCGCAGGGCATCGCTGCCGAAGCGGTCGATCAGGTCGAGCGGGTCGATCACGTTGCCCTTCGACTTCGACATCTTCTGGCCGCGCGCGTCGCGGATGAGGGCGTGGATGTAGACCGTGCGGAACGGCACCTCGCCCATGAAGTGCAGCCCCATCATCATCATCCGGGCGACCCAGAAGAAGATGATATCGAGCCCGGTGACCAGCACATCGCCGGGATAGTAGCGCGCGAGGTCGGGCGTCTCGTCCGGCCAGCCCAAGGTCGAGAAGGGCCAGAGCGCCGACGAGAACCAGGTGTCGAGCACGTCCGGATCGCGCCGCAGCAGGACCTCATGGCCGAAATGGCCGTGCGCGGCGGCCCGCGCGGCCTCTTCCGTCTCCTCGACGAAGATGGTGCCGTCGGGCGCGTACCAGGCCGGCACCTGATGGCCCCACCAGAGCTGGCGCGAGACGCACCAGGGCTGGATGTTGCGCATCCA